>NZ_CP007770.1:732540-1465081 GCF_000816185.1 Campylobacter insulaenigrae NCTC 12927
AGAAACCATTATAGTGTTAATAATCAAAGAAAAATATCTTAAAAACATTTCAAGCAATATAGGCATGCTAAGATGCTTGAGTGAAAGTTGCTTTGAGGCCATAATTACTCTTTTTTAGAAAAAATAAGATGACAATTTTAAAATAAAAATACTTTCTTTAAGTTAAAATTATATTTCATTGACCTCTAAAAGTATTTTGTCATCTTTTTCTTTAAAAGTATAAATTAAATCATCACTTTTATAAGAAATTTCTTTTTTACAAGTTTTATCTTTAACTTTTTCTTTTAAGATATCTGGTAAATGCTTTTTAATGAGTAATTTCATGGGAATACCCATACCATGTTCTAGATTTTTAATAAATTTTCCATCAACTTCATTTTGATTCATAATTTTAGTAAATTCTATATCAAATCCTAATTCTTTTAAATAATTATACATTTGCTCTTTATCTTGTAAAGGTACAAACTGATCAAAGTTAGAATGATAAGAAATATATTTTGGTTTAGGATATAAACTTTGAGTTTTTAAGTGTTCCTTATTTAAAATTTCTCTTATAAGTTTTCTTGCTGGTGAAAAATATCTCGGAGATTGTTTATTGGAAGTCCAATGAGTTTTATCATTAACAGCTAGACTGATATTTTTAAATATTTGAGTGGTTCCAACACAATGGTATGTAGTATAGTCAATTTCTTTACCAAAACCTATTAAACGCCACAATTCATTAAGAGTTGATTGTGAAGAATTATCAATAATACAATCAATATTCCAAGGAGCTATTTTTGCACATAAATTTGCTAAATAACCTCCATGAGAAGCTCCAATTAAAATATTCTTCATACCCCCCCCCATAATCTTAAAAGGTGGATTTTTATTAATATATAAAAGAGCATTTAATATATCTGTTGCTTGCATGATTCCAAAATTTTGATATTCGTTTTTTGCAGGTTTAAATCCCAGACTTAAACACATCCTATAATGTTCATCAAAATATTGTTCTTTTTTTAGTTTTTCTATCAGCTTATTAACAATATCCGCAACATCATAAAATTCATCATATGTATTGATATTTTGAATATCTATAGGAAGATTAAATCCTATAGCTTCTAAACTTGTTTTTAAAATTAATTTATCTATCTCATCTATATAAAATTCTGCCCCAGTTTTTAAACGATTTCCTATACAATGATAATTTACATTTAAAACTGCAACATCAAAATTTTTAGAACAAAACTCGCTAAGATATAAATCATCGTTAATATCATCGCCTAAACCATTTACAAGACAAATTATAGCTTTTATTTCTTTTTCATCATCATAAGTTAATCTAAATTCAAGTTTACTTTCTCTTTTTATATTAAGTTCTACATCATCACAAGAATCTATGAAATAAGTTTTATTGATTAACACTATTTTCCTTTAATTTAATTCTAAAACAAATTTATCATCTTTATCTTTAAAAGTAAAAACTTTATCTTTACAAGGATAAGAAATGCTATTTTCTCTTATATTAAATTCTTTACCTTTTAATTTTTCTAACATATTTGGCAATTCTTTATTGAATAATGCTTTATCAGAGATTCCACATCCATGTTCTAAATCTTTAATGTATTTACCATCTATGTCTTTTTCTTCTATTAAATGAAAATCTACTTCATAATTTAATGCTTTTAGTATTTCTACCATAGAAATTTTGTAATCAGCTGGCGTAGCGGGATCTTTTTTAGAATGATAACTTATATAAACTATATCTTTATTTTTTTGAGCTTGTAATATTAAATGAGTTTGATTTAATAAAGCTCTTATTAGATAATTTTCATCTGCAAAATAATAAGGAGAGTTTGGGTTTTTTCTTTGCCAATAGGTTTCCACATAGCAATAAACTCTGCTATTTAACTCATCGTGATTTAGTATAGCATCCCCTTCATTTAAATCTCTACCAATTATATATTTTAACGGCGGTAAAGCAGCACCTGAATTATCTATAACTCCATCAACATACCAAGGAGCTATCTTTGCACACATTAAAGCTAAATAACCTCCATAAGACCCCCCCCCGTAAATTTTAGGTAGAGTGTTAAATTGAGGATATTTATTTAAAATATCTTTTAAAGCATTAATATGATCAATTGCTGCCATTATGCCAAAATTTTGATATTCGTTATTTGGTGGGACAAAAGTGCAAGATAAATCAATTTTATAATTTGTTTCTAATAATTTGTTATCTTTAAGTAGGGTCAATTTTTTATCAAGTATTTGATAATATTTTTCTATATTTATAGTATTGTCTAAAATCTCAAAATCTATTTCAAAATCCTTAAAAGCTTTTTCAAATTTTCTAATATCATCTAGCAAAAATGTCATCTCAGCACTATATCTTTCTACATCACTTTTTCTTTGACAAAAACAATGATAAAATACATTAATAGTCACGACATCAAATTTCTTAGCTATAAATTTTCTATAACTATCTAAAAAATGTATATTAGCATTTGCACCATATCCACCTATTACAAATACCACAGCTTTCATCTCTTTTTCATCATCATAAGTTATTCTATATTCAAGTTTACTTTCTCTTTTTATATTAAGTTCTACATCATCACAAGAATCTATGAAATAAGTTTTATTGATTAACACTATTTTCCTTTAATTTAATTCTAAAACAAATTTATCATCTTTATCTTTACAAGGATAAGAAATACTATCTTCTCTTATACTAAATTCTTTACCTTTTAATTTTTCTAACATGTTTGGCAATTCTTTATTGAATAATGCTTTATCACTCATTCTAAGGCCATGCTCTAAACTTTTAATAAATCTGCCATCTATATCTTTTTCATCTTTTATCAAGTGTAAAGTGGTATTAAATCCTAAGTGCTTACAAGCATCAATTAAATCTATTTTATTTTGCACAGGAGCACCTTGATCTTCACAACTATGATAACTAACAATTATAGTTTTATTATTCATTTTACTTTGTTCGTATAAATGTTTAGAATTTAAAATAGCTCGGATTAAATAATTTTCCTTACCAAAAAAATATAAAGAATTTTCATTACTAGTCCAATATCTTTTAACATAACAAATCAATTCATAATTTACATTTTTAAAAATAAATTCACCCGCGTTCATATCTCTACCGATAATATGTGGTAAATGAGGTAAAACCACACCTGAATTATCTATAACTCCATCAACATACCAAGGAGCTATCTTTGCACACATTAAAGCTAAATAACCTCCATAAGACCCCCCCCCGTAAATTTTAGGTAGAGTTTTAAATTGAGGATATTTATTTAAAATATCTTTTAAAGCATTAATATGATCAATTGCTGCCATTATGCCATAGTTTTGATATTCATTATTTGGTGGAATAATACCACAAGATAAAATAGCTTTTTGATCAATATCGATTAAGCCTTTATCTTTTAAAACCTTAACATTTTCATTTATATAGCTTATTAAATCTAAAAAATTATTTTCATTAGCTTTTATATTGATACTTAAAGCATTCAATATCCTTTGTATATTAGATAAATCTTCTTGATTTGGTATCATCGAGGGATTATATTTTTCATTTATACTTTCTCTAGCACAAAAACAATGATAAAAAACATTCACAACTATCACATCAAATTTTTTACATAAAAATTTTCTATCAAAATCTAAAAAAGATATATTAGAATTTACTCCAAAACCACCTATTACAAATACCACAGCTTTCATCTCTTTTTCATCATCATAAGTTATTCTATATTCAAGTTTACTTTCTCTTTTTATATTAAGTTCTACATCATCACAAGAATCTATGAAATAAGTTTTATTTATAAGCATTATATTTTCCTAGAAAATTTATCTTATAATATCATAAATATTCTCAAAGGCTAAAAAATGATTACTAATGTATGTGACTTTTTAGAAAAAAGTGTTAGTAAATATCCAGATAAAAAATTATTTGTTGAATTTAATGGCAATCATATAACTTACAAAGAATTTGACCAAATTACAAAAAAACTAGCTAGTGCCATAATAGAAAAAAATATATATAAAAATCCTATTTTAATAATACTTCCAAAAGGAATTAATGCTTTAATATCATTTTTTTCTGTTGTAAGAAGTGGAAATTTTTATACTATAATAGATGAAAAGACTCCACTAGAAAGAATTGAAAAAATAATTTCAGTTTTAAAACCTAAACTTTTAATCACTTCAAAAGATTTAAATTGTGATTTAGAGCTAGAAACATTATTTATAGATGAATTTGACGATGATAAAATAAATACCAAAGAATTAGAAAATATTAAAAATAAACACATAGATACAAATTTGCTTTATGTATTATTTACAAGTGGAAGCACAGGAGTGCCTAAAGGTGTTTCTATATCTCACAAAAGTGTTGTTGACTATGCTTTTTGGATTTGTGAAACTTTTAATATTGATGATAAAGAAATTATAGCAAATCAAGCACCGTTGTATTTTGATAATAGTGTATTAGATATTTTCAGCACTATTAAAACAGGAGCGACACTACATTTACTTCCAAATCATTTATTTGCTTTTCCTAAAAAAATATTAGCTTATTTAGAGCAAGAAAAAGTTAGCACTATTTTTTGGGTTCCTTCGGTTTTAATATATTTTGCAAATACAAATGCTCTACATGATACAAATTTAAAATTAAACAAAATTTTATTTTGTGGCGAACTTATGCCAAATAAACAATTAAACATATGGCGGACTTATTTACCACAAGCACTTTTTGCAAATTTATATGGACCTACTGAAATTACTGACGTATGTTCTTATTATATAATAAATAGACAATTTAAAGATGAAGAGCTTTTACCTATAGGTAAAGCTTGTAAAAACACAGAGCTTTTAGTTTTTGATGAGAACTTAAATTTGATTAAAGAAAATCAAATAAATATCAAAGGGGAACTTTACATAAGAGGAACTTGTCTTTCTTTAGGTTATTACAACGATAAAGAAAAAACAAAACAAGCTTTTATACAAAATCCATTGCATAATAATTATTTAGATTTATTATACAAAAGTGGAGATATAGTAGCTTATAATGAATTTGGTGAGCTTATATGCTATGGCAGAATAGATAGTCAAATAAAATACATGGGTCATCGCATAGAACTTGGAGAAATAGAAGCTATTATCAATTCTCATAATGAGGTAAAAAACAATGCTTGTATATTTAATGATGAAATAATCTGCTTTTACGAGAGTAATCAAGAAATAGATTTTAAATTCTTTTTAAAAGAGAAATTACCATCTTATATGATTCCTAAGAAATTCATTATAGTTGATAATTTTCAACTCAATCAAAATGGAAAAATAGATAGAAAGGTTTTACAAAAACTTAGCAAATGAAAATAATAATAATGTATCATTATGTTAGAAATTCTTCAAACAAATTACCATATTTTAGATATTTATCTTTGGAAAATTTTAAAAAACAACTAGATTTTCTAGAAGATAAATTTAGGATGAATCATGAAATAAGATTTTATAAAGATAATGAATATGAACTTTTAAAAAATTATATAAAAACTCAATGGAAGCAAGATCATATTTTTGTAAAATCAAAAACTGTATTGGATTTTCAGCATTTTGATACAAATCATCAAAGATATAATTTTTTAGTAGCTTATAATACAAATACTAAAGAATTTGATGGAATTTTAGGTTTTATATTGCAAAGTCAATATGATATAAATTTTAAAGATATTAATGTTTGGACTTCCTTGTGGAGTGCCAAAAAACAATATCCATCTTTAGGTTTAAAACTTTACAAACATTTAGTAGATGTTTTAAATATAAAACATACTTCATCTACTGGAATATCAGAATTCTCACAAAAAATTGTATCTTTATTTGGATATAACAAAAATAGATAAACTATATAATTTTTATATAAAAAATGATAAAAAGAAAAATTTTGAACTTGCTAATTTTAGTAATAATATAAATAAATACAAAAAAATAATTCTATAAATATAAAAAACTTACCATCGGTGAACTTAAAAAAAGCAAACTTAAATTTATATTTTTTCCTAAGAAAGCTTAAGTTATTTTATAAATCGATAATTGAGGCATCCTATATATAAATATGAGGCTTTTGGGGTATTTAAAAATGAAGAATAAAAGCAGTATTTTTACTAGAACTATCAAACATAATAAATCAAAATGCATGCTATTTGTATTATGAATTTCAAAGTTTATTAAATAAAAAAATTGTAAATTTGTAAGCTTGATTTGCTACATACCCAATAAGCATTTTTTTATTAATATGGGACTAATTTAAAAACTAAAAAAGAGATAATACCTGTATATTACGAACTTTTTATTAAAGAAAATATTGATATTTATTTCGCCATTAAAAAGTAAAAATAAAAACTACGCCATTTTCAAAGGAGATAGCGATCAAGACAGAGTAAATCAATTAAATTTTTGATATAATAACAATTTAAAGGAGTTGGTATGCAAATAAATTTAAAAGACGTTCAACAATTTTTCTTGAATATAGAAAGAGCAGATGTAGATGAAAACACTCAAAATTTAGTAAGCGAAGATATAATTGATAGTATAGATATCATGGCTTTAGTAGCAGAGATAGAAAAATTTTGCGGGGCACCACTTAAAGCCGAATTCATCAATCCTGAAAATTTCGAAAATTTCGAAAATATTAAGAATATGCTCCTAAAAGCATATAATTAATTATTTTTTTAAAGAATTTATAATCTTATTTTTAGATATTATAATTTGAGCTATAAATTCAGCTACTTGATCCCAATCTTTCTCATTTATTTGAGTTAAGGTTGGATTTTCTTTATATTCATTCCAATTTACAGGTTCAAACAGAGTTTTTCTATGCGGAAAATATTTAGATCTAATCCATTCGTTAGAACTTTCATAGTAATCAACATAAGACTTTGCAATATCTTTTGCAACTTTAAATTTTAATCTATTATCGCTTGTGCCTTCAAAAGTTTTTCTAGCAATATAAAGTAAGGAATTAATATTTTGACCTTGCAGATCTTTTTTAATAAGTCTTGATTGAAGTTCCATACCTAAAAGATTAAAGCTTTCGTTTTTATTTTGTTTTAATACAAAATCATCATCCCATTCTAAACCTAAGTGATATACAAAATCTTTTAGTAAAGTTCCACCAACATATTCTTCCCTAAGTAATCTAACTATTAAATTTTCTTCACCAAAAATTTCACTATGACTTTGACAAATCCATTTGTAGTCAAAAATATATTTTCTAGGATGTTCATCTGGTTTAAAATCAGCCGAATAAAACCCCATATTATTTTTAATATCTTGAGAGCAATGAGAATTTAAATAATCTAGTGTCGATCTAAAATAAACTATCTCGTAAATTTTTGTAAATCCTAGATTATCCATCACTTTTTTCAAAATTTCTATATGTTTTTTAGTAGAAAAGTCCCAAACTATACCTTCAGCAGAAAAAATAAACTTTTTATCTTGATGTAATTTTGCTTCCACTCTAAAATTTTCAACAGCTTTAATCAAACGCTCATCATCTAAATCATCTAAGACATTAGAACTTAAATTTTCTTTTTTAACTAATTCTAAAACTATATCAACTAACACCCAATGTCTATTTGCCATTCTTAAGCTTTTTGGATATATATAACCTTGTTCTAAAAGCTTGTCTTCATTTTGCATTAAAAAACCTTGTTTTTCTTGGTTGCCCGTATTTGTAGTTCCTATATGTAAATAAGCTGTCATATTTCACCCTCTGTAATAATTTTTATATAATTGAAAGACAAAATTTATCATCTTTATCCTTAAAAGTAAAAACTTTATCCTTGCAAGGATAAGAAATACTATCTTCTCTTATATTAAATTCTTTACCTTTTAATTTTTCTAACATGTTTGGTAATTCTTTATTGAATAATGCTTTATCAGGAATTCCACATCCATGTTCTAAATCTTTAATGTATTTACCATCTATATCTTTTTCTTCTATTAAATGAAAATTTATTTCATAGCCCAATGCTTTAAGTATTTGTACTATTTGAATCTTGTAGTTAGTTGGGGTGAGTGTATCTTTTGAGCCATGATAACTTATATAAACTATATCTTTACTTTTTTGAGTTTGTAATATTAAATGAGTTTGATTTAATAAAGCTCTTATTAGATAATTTTCATCTGCAAAATAATAAGGAGAGTTTGGGTTTTTTCTAGTCCAATGAGTTTTAACTTGACAATGCATCATTATATTAGAACCATAAACTACGCTATCTTCTTTTTGAAATTCCTTTCCTAAAAAATACTCAAATGGTGGCAAGATTGCAGCTGAATTTTCTATAACTCCATCAACATACCAAGGAGCTATCTTTGCACACATTAAAGCTAAATAACCTCCATAAGATCCACCTCCGTAAATTTTAGGTAGAGTTTTAAATTGAGGATATTTATTTAAAATATCTTTTAAAGCATTGATATGATCAATTGCTGCCATTATGCCATAGTTTTGATATTCGTTATTTGGTGGAATAAAGGTTGCACTAAAATGTGCTCGATAATCTTGAGACAAAAGATTATTTTCTTTTAGATTGCTAATAGTCTTGTTCAAAAATTCATAATGGATAAAGGCCGTAGATGTATCTAATTTACTAGTTTGAAGATTAAAATTTTCTAAAACTAATTTTAAATTTGGCAAATCCTCTTCAATAAACGCTAGTAATGCACTATATCTTTCCACATCACTTTTTCTTTGACAAAAACAATGATACAAAACACTTACTGCAGCAACATTGTATTTTTTAGCTACAAATTGTCGATTAAAATCAACAAAAGTCATATTAGCATTTGCACCATATCCACCTATTACAAATACCACAGCTTTCATCTCTTTTTCATCATCATAAGTTATTCTATATTCAAGTTTACTTTCTCTTTTTATATTAAGTTCTACATCATCACAAGAATCTATGAAATAAGTTTTATTTATAAGCATACGCATCCTTTTAAGATTTAGTAAAACTATACCTAAAAATTACAAAAATAAAAATTACTTATCCAAAAGCACCACTTAAATAAGCTTTTGTTTTTTCTTCTTTTGGATTGTTAAAAAATTCATTACTTTCATTAAATTCAACCAATTTACCTAAATGAAAAAATGCAGTATAATCAGCCACTCTTTTACCTTGTTGCATATTATGAGTCACCATAATCATAGATAAATCATGACTAAGTTCTTTAATTAGCTCTTCGATCACACTAGATGATATAGGATCAAGAGCTGAAGTTGGCTCATCTAAAAGTAAAAGCTTAGGTTTAATTGCCAAAGCTCTTGCTATACAAAGTCTTTGTTGTTGACCACCAGAAAGCGCTAAAGCACTTTGACGAAGCTTATCTTTAACTTCTTCTAATAAACCAACTTTTTCTAAACAACTTAAAACCAATTGTTCTTCTTGAGCTTTATCTTGTATCATTCCATGAAGTCTTGGAGCATAAGCTATATTTTCATATATACTTTTTACAAAAACATTAGGTTGCTGAAAAACCATACCAACATTTTTTCTAAGAACAACAACATCTTGATTTTTTACATCTTTTTTATTTACTTCTACAAGCCCATCGATTGTAGCGATTTTGTCATTCATACGATTAAAACAGCGTAGAAATGTTGATTTTCCACAACCTGAAGCACCTATTAAAGCTGTTATTTTATTTTTTTGTATTTGCATATTGATATCAAATAAAGCTTGTTTTTTTCCATAGAATAAATTTAAATCAACAGTTTTTGCAATAATCATGAATTTTTTCCTTGAAAATATTTTCTAAGTAATACAGCACTTAAATTTAATATAACTAAAAGTCCTAATAAAATTAAAATTCCAGCAGCAGTTCTTTCTAAAAATGCTCGTTCTGGCATAGCAGACCATGTGAAAATTTGAGCTGGTAAAACACTAGTTGGTGAAAAGATACTACTAGCTACATCAGGAATAAAAGCTATCATACCTATTATCATTAAAGGTGCTGTTTCTCCTATAGCTTGTGCTAAAGTTAAAATAGAACCTGTGAGTATCATAGGCATTGCCAAAGGAAGCATTATACCTTTAATCATTTGAAATTTACTCATACCTAAAGCATAAGCTGCATTTTTCATATTAACATCTACACTTTTTAATGCAGCTTTTGTAGAAACTATAATAATTGGCAAACTCATTATAGCTAGTGTAAGACCTCCTGCGATAGCTGAGGATCTAGGCATACCAAATAAATTTATAAACACACCAAGTCCCAAAAGTCCAAATAAGATACTAGGAATACTCGCAAGATTATTTATACAAACTTCTATAAAATGAGTAAATAAATTCTGTGGAGCAAATTCTTCTAAATAAATTGCCGCACCAACCCCAATTGGAATACTTACAACCATACAAACAACCATCACAAGTAAAGTTCCCACAACAGAAGATAAAATACCTGAATTTTCAGGTGATTTTGAATCTCCATTTAGAAAAAAATTTGCATTAAATTTTAATTGTATTTGTTCTTTTTGCATCAACTCATTTATAAGTTGTATTTGCGCATCATCAAGTTTATTATAATTTTTTTTCATATATTGATCTACTTCAGCATTTGCTAAAAACCAAGCCTCTCCGCTTACTTGAGAAGATCGAATTTTTCTTTGTTCTACTCGAGATAATAATTCATAAACTGGAGAATTTCTCTCTGCATATGTATAAATATAAGTTTGCTTAAAAGCTCCAAGCCCTAAATAAAAAATACTTGATAAAAAAATACCAAGAAAAACAAGATTTATATAAAGACCCATTTTGCAAAATCTTTTAAAAGATTTTGAGGCTTTTTTTCTCTGTCTAAACAATTTTTTCATAAATTTTTCCTTTTATGAAAGCGATTGATTAAATAAACGCTAAAAATATTAATAATTAAAGTAATAATAAACAATACAAATCCTAAAGAAAATGCACTTAATGCTAAAGAACTATCAAAAGCTTGATCTCCGCTTAAAGCTTCTACTATTTTAACAGTAACTGTTGTCATATCTTCTAAAAAATTCATACTCAAATTCGGTCTTAAGCTAGCAGCCATAACCACTATCATAGTTTCACCAAGTGCTCTTGAAAGCCCTAAAAGACAAGCAGCTACCATACCAGGCAAAGCCTCTGGTAAAATTACTGCAAAAACTACTTCTTTTTTTGTCATACCTAAAGCATAAGCGCCATTTATTCTTTTTTGACTAACAGCTTCAATACAATCTTGAGATAAAGAAGCTATAATAGGAACTATCATTATCCCCATAATAAATCCTGCCCCAAGAGCACTTTGAAAACTAGCATTAATACCAAAAAGAGAGAAAAACCACACTATAAAAGGAGCCACAACTATCGCTGCAAAAAATCCAAAAACCACGGTTGGAATTCCAGCTATAATTTCTAGAATTGGTTTTAAATAATTTTTAGATTTTTTACCTGCAAAAACGCCTAAATAAACTGCGCACATAATTCCAAGAGGCAAAGCAGTTATCATAGCAATTAAAGATATATAAAAAGTTCCCCAAAATAAAGACAAAGCACCAAAAATTCCTTCTTTTCTTACTCCATCAGCTCCAACAAAAGCTGTATCAGCAGCCCACTGACTAGAAAATAAAAAAGTAAAAACGCTTTCTTTTTGAAAAAATTTCAAAGCTTCAACTAAAATAGTTAGCATAATGGCAAAGCTTACCACTACGCTAACAAAAGCACAAAGAAAGAGTATAAATTTAACTATTTTTTCTTTTGCCAATTTCTATCCCTATATACTAAAAAACTTTTCCAGCTTTTACAAGCTCAGAATTTAATAATTCTTTTTCATCAACATGTTTTTGCATTTGTTTTAACATATCATCATTTAAAGGAACGAGACCTATTTTTTCTAATTCTGCTCCTGATTTAGCCAAATCATCGCTAATATAAATTTTTGCAAATTCAAGTGCATCTTGATTTTTAGCGTTAACATAAATAAACAAAGATCTTGATAATTTATAAGATCCATTGGAAATATTTTCATTATTTGCTTGAATATTATCTATACTCACAGCATTAATCTTATCTTCATTACTAACTAAAAATCCATAACCAAAAAGCCCAAAAGCTTCTTTGTCTACATTTAATTTTGAAACAATTAAATTATCATTTTCTCCACTTGGTATATACATTCCATCTTGACGTATTGCTTTATATTTATCTTCATATTCTGAAAACTTTTTAGCACTATGTATCATAATTAATTCTTCTATAGTATCTCTTGTACCAGAACTAGAAGGAGGTCCGTAAATAGTAATTTTTCTATTAGGTAATTTTGGATTGATTTCGTTCCAGTTTTTATAAGGATTTGGAACTAATTTTCCATTTTGTGGTATTTCTTTGGCTAATGCTAAAAACAATTCCTCAGTTGTAATATTTAAAGGAGCATTGATTTTATTTTGAGCTAAAACAATACCATCATAACCTATCATTACTCCAAGAATATCTTTAACTCCTGAATTTTGACAAACTTCAAATTCACTAGGTTTTATAGCTCTTGAAGCATTAGATATGCTAGTTATACCTTCGCAAAAAACTTTAAAACCACCTCCAGTTCCTAAACTTTCCACTATAGGAGTTTTTACATTTTTTATCAAAGCATATTCTTCTGCAACAAAAGAAGTGAAAGGATACACTGTAGATGAACCAGCTATTTTAAGGTCTGCTGCACTTAAACTCATAAAAGCCATCAAACTTAAAGCTAAAACTTTTTTCATAGATTTTCTCCTTAATATTAAAAAAGTAATGAAAATTTAAAATAAAATGGAAACATTTTGGATACAAATATTTTTTGATATAATTTTTGAATGTTAAATTTAGTTCTGATAGAAGATGATAAAGATTTAAATGAGCTTTTATGTTTTAGATTAAAGCAAGAAAATATTAACGTCTTTAGTTTTTTTGATTTTTTAAATTTGGAAAACTTTTTAGATAAGAATGATATTGATTTAATCATTATGGATAGAAATCTTCCAAGTGGAGATAGTATTGAAATGATTAAAAAAATGAGAAAAAAAGGTTATGATGAAAATGTTATTTTTCTCAGTGCTAAAACTTTACAAAAAGATATTTTAGATGGTTTTGAGCAAGGATGTGATGATTATATTTGTAAACCTTTTGATTTTAACGAATTACTATTTAGAATTAAAGCTGTTACTAAAAGAAATAAACTTCAAAAAGAAGAAATAATTTGTGGTGATTTTATTTTATATTTTGAAGAGAGAATACTTTCTTATAAAAATGAAAATATAAATTTAAGCACATTAGATGTTGAGCTTTTAAAATGCTTTTTTATTCATAAAAATCAACTTTTAAATAGACAATTTTTAAGCGAACAAGTATGGAAAAACGACAATACTAGCGATAAGACTATCAATACTGCCATAGTAAGATTAAAACAAAAAATACCTCAAATAAAAGAAAAAATTATAGCAGTAAGATCTGTAGGATATAAATTTTGCTAAAAATTAAAACTTTCTTTTTGCTTTTGTTTAGCTTTCTTTGTATTTTCTTTATGATTTTATTTTTTATTATAAACGAAGAGTACATTGATAATATCACAAAAAGCACCTACGAACAAAAATTAAAAACCTTGCATGATACACTAAATTTTGGCCTACTTAAAGAAATTAATCAAGATAATATTTTAGACTTCGCATTACAAACAAGAGCAGATTTTATCATTAAAAAAGAAAATAAGATTATTTCATCATTAAAAGATTATTCTTTTTTCATAGATAAATTTAATACGCAATTAAGCAACACACATTTTAATAAAAAAATAATTTATTATCAATCTTACACTTATGAAGATTTTCGATATATTATCATAGTCTACCCCAAAGATGTAAAAACAGAATTTTGGATACAAAATGCTTTTATATTTGTTATATTTTTACTTGTTTTAAGTTTTACTTTTATATTTATTTATAAAACTTTTAAAGAATATTTTCAAGAATTACTCAATTTCATTAAAAATATAAATTTAGAATCAACTTTTATTTTTAAAAAAATTTTTTTTAAAGATTTAAATTTAATCAATACTTTTTTACTCAAAATTAAAAACCATATCCATAAGCAAAATTCTCAAAATAAAAAACAAGCTAAAAAGATTAAGACAAAAAACGAACAACTTTCTAATTTAATCAGCGTAATTTCTCATGAGTTAAAAAATCCTTTAAGTGTGATTAATTTAAGTTTAGAATCACTTAAAAATAATCAAAATAGCCCTACTCAAACTTATTTAATTGATAAAATTCAAAAACAAAGTTTTAAAATCAATCAATTAACTCATAAACTAAATTTTGCCTTTAATTTAAATTCTATAAATAAAGAAAAATTTGATCTTTTTAAATTAAGTCAGGAAATTGTTAATTCATTTAATGAAACACGAATTCATATAGATGGCGAAAAAAGTGAAGTTTTTGCAGATATTTTTTTAATCGAACATGTAATCATTAATTTGATTAACAATGCTTTAAAATATAGTTCTAAAGACATATATATACAAATTAAAAATTGCGAATTTATTATAAAAGATGAAGGTATAGGCATAGAAGAAAAGCATTTAAAATTAATCACCAAAAAATTCTATAAAATCAATCCAAGTCAAAGTAATTCCTTTGGTTTAGGATTATTTTTAGTTAAAAAAATACTTTCTTTGCATAATAGTGCTTTAAAAATTCAATCTACTCCATACAAAGGAAGTATTTTTTCTTTTAGTATTAATTAATCATTCTCTCAAAAATCCGTATTCATAAATTTTTGGCTCGATTTTTTTAGCCAAAACACCCAAAGCTAAATTCAAATCACTAAGTAAAATTTTATAATGTTCATCTTTTGTTTTGCTAGGTATATTCATCTTGCCTTTTTCATCTCTACCTTGAAAAAATTCTTTTATATCATACAAAGAAGCATTGACTAAATATCCTGCCTTTTCTTTATGCGTGTGATAATACTTAAAAAATTCTTTACCTGCTTTTAAAAGTTCTTTTGCTTCATTAGAAAATTCCACCTTACCTAATTCATCATCAAACAAAACATCATCATTTTTTATCTTGCCATTTATAAATTTATACATAAAATCACTCTTAAATGCTTCTTGAGTAATGCCTAATTCTTTCTCACTAAAAGGTATGAAGTGATTTACACCTTCTTTTGCACTTATGCGATTTTGTCCGTGAAAAAGCATAAAAGCTAAACAATCACTTTGAAATTCTTTATCGTTTTGATATGCTTTGTTTGGGTATAAAAACTGATCTCTATCATTTAACCAATTAGCTTTTATAACATGTCGCACAGAAAAATAAACTGCGGTGTCAATAAGGTTGTTTTGATTTATATTTTGAAAAATACCATGTCTATTTGTTTTTTTATTTAGCAATGCTACTAAATTTTGGGTTTGAAAATCTGGTGCATCAGCCATTAATACACCTATTTCATTATCTTCAATATTAAATTTTCTAAGCCATTTATTTATGCTTTCTTTTTCATCATTATAAAAATTTTTCTTACCTAAAAAATTTCCATTTTCATTAAAAATATCAAGCTTTACCTTTTTAAGCTCATCTTTTTGACTAGTATCCCATATTAAAAAACCTATGGGAAAATTTCCTTTTACATTATCAAAAGTATAAGAAGGCGCTATGAAGCCTTTTAAAAATTTAGATTTAAAAGTTTCTCTAAATTTTATAAAATTTGCAGAATTTATATACTTTAATTTAGAAAAACAAGCTAGTATAGCTCCATCGATCTCACAATATATTCTAATAAAAAATTGAGCAAAAAGTTCATTTCTAGCATTGCTTAAAATATCTTTATATTTTTCATAAACATAATTATCAAGACTAACACCTTTTTTGTGTTTTCCAGTTCCAGACATAGCAGCAGCAGTCCCAGCTTCTGCATAAGGTGGGTTTATAAAGATGATGAGTTTTTTGCGTTTATTTTCATCTTTTAAAATTTCTTGTAAATTTGAAGGTAGTTTTGATTTTTGGATTATATTGCCTTTATCATCTACTTTATCAAAAAAATCATCATTTAAAAAGTCAAATTGAAAAATATGTTTTTCATATAAATTTGCACCATTTTTTATACGCTCATGTATCACATCAACATCTGCTTTATCTATGGTAGAGCAAAAAACATTTTTTGCATTTGTGAAATTTGCTAACAAATTTCCTGTCCCACCAGCAAGGTCCCATGTATAGTATTCACTTTCATAGTCTTTGCCTAAAGCCTTTGATAAATACTCACAAGCCTTATCTACCCAAATTCTTGGAGTAAAAAACGCTCCCTTTCTTTCTCTAATGTCTTGATCTACAAGCAAATCCCTACGCTCTATCATATAATCCCAAAATTCCTCCAAAGGCGGACGCTCATAAATAGCCCAAAATTCTTTATGTGCTTTTTGATCATCTTTAAAGCCCGTTTTTTCCGTAGCGATAGAGCCTAGATCTGTCTTTTTGGCATTAAATTCATAATGATCTTTTTTCAAGATAGCAAAAAGCTTTTCTACTATGGTTTGATTTTCGTTTGAAAGTAAATCAGCTAGGTAAAAATCCGCATCGATAATACCATTTTTCTTTGCTAAATCCCAGTCTATACTTATGCTTTCTTTTACGCTTTTATTCCATTTGTGATATATACTTACAAAGTTGTTTTTGTCGATTTTAAATTTGCTTATATTTTCGTTTGTTAAATTTTCTTTTATGAAATTTGTTAATTCTTTGTCATTTTTTTCATAGTAAAAAATCAAAGCTTCATTTAAAATTTCATCTAATTCTTTCAAAAGCTTTAAAAACTGCTCGCTTGTGTGATCACTTGGCGTTACACTCCAGTCTATGTCGTTTTTATAAAAAACTTCTTGAATTTTAGAAAAAGGTAAAAATGCGATTTTTTCAGCATCAAATGCACCTATTAAAGCAGGTGTTTGCTCGGTGTGAAATTTATGTTTTCCTATGGTTAAAATAAGTTGAATGAATGATTTTTTAACATCACTTATGCCTTGCTTAGCTTCAGCCCAAAATAAATTAATCTCACCTAAGTCTTTGTGCTTTTGTGTGATGATAAAATCTATCTTAGAACCAACTATAGAAAATTTTGAAAAATACGCCTCACGCACTTTGTTTTTTAAAGTTTCTTCATCTATTTTTAACCATTTTTGCATTTTCAACCTTTGATAATAAATAAACTTACAATTTTAAGCAAAATAAAATTATTTTTCAACATATCCTCTTGGATTAATACCACGAAGATTTTTTTTGTAAGTCATTTTTATAAAATTCTATAAGTTCTTTTTGTTCATCAGTAGGATTTTTAAAAGTTTCTTCAACCATAGTTTTTAATTTATAAGGTTTAATATGATTTAATAAATTTTGATTAATGTGTTTTTGATTATTTTCATCTTTTTCTATAAAAATTTCTAAAACCAAGAAAAATATTTTTGAATTTTGTGCAAAAATTTTAAAAGTGTTTTCTAGGTAATGAAAATTATTTGTTATAAGAGCATAAATATGTGCTTTTATTTTCTCTTTTACTTTTTCACTATCTTCTTGAAGTAATTTGTCTAATAGTATTTTTAATTCTTTCTCATAAAAACACCCTTTTTCTCTCATAGAATAATTGCAACTATATATAAATAACATTCTTACATCTAGTGAGTAGGTATCATCAAGCAATTTATCGCTAACTACACTTTCCTTTTCTTTTAGATTGGAAAATATTTCCAAATAAGCTCTGCATTTGTTAAAGCAATAAAAATCTTTTTCTCCATAAATTTCATCAAAAATACCCCAAAGATAATAAATAAATTCACTGCTTTTAAAATCATTAGCGTAAACACTCATTTTAAAAGCTAATTGTTTAAATATTTCAAGTTCTTTTAAATCATACTCATTAAAAATATCATCATACTCTTGGTGTGAATTTGCCTTTATAATTTTATCTATAGTTTCTTTTCTGATAACATTTTCTGCAAAATTTAACACAAAATAATCTTGAAAATATTCTAAAGAAGCTATCCTGTATTTATGCTTATATTTTCTTCTATCTTTTAAATCAGAAAAATATCTATTATATAAATCATATATTTTAGGAAAAATAGAAATCAACAATTTTTTGATCACTTCTTTATTTAGTTTATTTAAATTTTCTATTTGCTCGTCAATCATTTTAGTATATATGGATTTTTGCTCTTCTTCATCAATCTCATAACTAGCTAAAGCAGTTCCAGCAAAAATCTCAAAATGATTATAAATAAACTCATAAAATTTTGGTTCAAAAACTTTAAACAAAGTAATCACAGCAAAATCATATAAATATAACTCTTGTTTTATAGCGCTCATTTCAAATTTTAAAACATTCAAGTATCTATTAATATCTCTTATATTTTCAAAAGCACCTGCAAAATTATTTGTATTTAAGTTCTCTATAAATTCATTTTTATCGATTTTTTCATAAACAAAGCCAAATTGTTCAATTTTTTGCATAAAAATCGCTATTAAATTAGCTTTATTTAATTTAGGTAGCACTATAGGAACTTGCACTATTTTTTCTATATATCTTTCACCTTTATCTTTTTGGATTTTGTCTAAAGCTTTAGCGACTATTTCATTATCATAAGCAAGAATATACATAGTATTTTTAAAATCTGCTATAGATCTAACAAGTTGAAAAATTTCTCGTATATCTGTATCGGCTAATCTATCAAGATCATCTATGACTATAATGATTTTTGTATCTATATTTGATAAAGCAGTGTTGATTTTATTTTTAATTTCATCTAAACCTTTTTTCTCTGCATTTAATAATTTATTAAAATCACTGATAGCATTTGAAGTTTTAGATATTGCCAATGAAGTAACCGGATCTGCGATCACATAAGATGACATTTTAAACAATAATGCTAAGTCTTCTAAATTTTGGGATACTTCAGAAAAAAATTTAAATTTAAAATGAGAATATATTTTTTTTAAATTTCTACATTTAAATTCAGGAAATGGGACTTTACAAATTTCTTTAGAAAGCATTGTAAAAAAATCACTAATGAGTTGTTTTCTAGTGGAAATATTCCAAGGATTGAAATTTATTATAATGAATTTTTCATCATCTTTAAAATCTTCTAAAACCATATTTATAAATGAAGTTTTCCCGCTACCCCAATCCCCTATAATACCTATAGAAATACTATCCTCATCTTGATAACTTTTTATAATTTTCGCTAGTGTAGCAGCATTTTCTTTTCTGTTAAATAAATCTTCATTTTTGCTTGTTATAGCTTTATCAACTTTAAAAGTATTTGTTTGCATTTTTTACTCTTTATTTTTTAGTGTAATTATATATAAAATATAAATTTAGTATATTTTAAACTTTAAAATATATCATTATAAAATCATTATTAAAAAAGGAGAAAAAATGCTTTCAAAAGAAGTAGTAGCTTTATTAAACGAGCAAATCAACAAAGAAATGTATGCAGCAAATTTATACTTAAGTATGAGTTCTTGGTGCTATGAACATAGTTTTGATGGTGCTGGAGCGTTTTTATTTGAACACGCTAAAGAAGAAAGTGATCACGCTAGAAAGTTAATCACATACTTAAATGAGACAGATTCTAAAGTAGAATTAAAAGAAGTTAAAAATCCTAGTAGTGATTATAATTCTTTATTAGATGTTTTTGAAAAAACTTTCCAACATGAACAAAGCATTACTGCTTCTATAAATAATCTTGTTGATTTCATGCTTTCTAGTAAAGATTATTCAACATTTAATTTCTTACAATGGTATGTTAGTGAACAACACGAGGAAGAAGCTCTTTTTAGAGGCATTGTGGATAAAATAAAATTAATAAGCGACAATGGTAATGGTCTATATATGGCAGATCAATACATTAAAAGCTTAATGAAAAATTAATTTTTAATATCATAGATATCTTTTATTTTAAAAGATATCTTGCAAAATAAAATCATATTTGTTATAATTTTTCATTTAAAAAGGAAATTTATATGCAAATGAATGAAATTGTAGAAAAAATAAAAATACTTCTTCAGCAAAATGGACTACCTAATGCTAAAGACATAGATGTTGCTAAAGCATTAAATATAAATCCTGATACTTTTTATAGTATGAAATTTAGAAATTCTATTCCGTATAAACAAATACTCCAATTTTTACATACACAAAATATTAATATCAATACATTCTTTTATGAAAATGTTTTGAGTGAAAATACCATTAATGAATATAAAGTTTTAAAGTATTATGATGTTAATGCTTCTATGGGTGGTGGAGCTTTAAATGATAATATTAGTTTTTCTGAGGTGATTATAGATAACAAACTTAGTGATTTTTTTGGCTCTAATCAGTGCGATATTATTCCGTGTATAGGCGATAGCATGGAACCTGAAATAAAAGATGATTCTCTATGTTTAATAGATAAAAATAAAAATTTCAAAGATGGTGGAATTTTTGCAGTAAATACTAGAGATGGCTTATTTATCAAACAAATTTTCAAAAGTGCAAAGGGAGTATATTTGCACTCTTTTAATCTCAGCTATGCTGATGTACATTATCAAAATGGTGATTTTTTAATCGTAGGCAAAGTTGTAGGTACCATAAGTAAAATGTAATTTTAAGGAATAAAAATGATAAAAATACTTTTATTGGCTGCTATTAATTTATGTTTCATAGCATGTTTTGATAATAAAGGGAACGATATAAAGCAATCAAATGTCGATGTACAATCTTATAAAGATGTTGCCTACTTATTTAAAGATAATACTCAAATACAAAATGATGATAAAAATATTTTAATTATTTTTGGTGCTAATGATTGTATATACTGTGAAAAATTAAAAAAAGAAATTTTACAAGATCAAAATTTACAAGATCAAATTAAAAATGATTTTAGTTCTTACTACATCAATATTAGCTATAAAAAAATTCATACTATTAAAAGAAATCATACTAGTGATCTAAGTACTACAGAACTTTCTAATTTATATAATATTAATGCAACCCCAACAATTGTAATTTTAAATAAAAAAGCCAAGACTATGTTTAATTATCCTGGCTTTATTAGTGCAAAACAACTAAATATTATAATGAACTTTCTAAATAAAGACGAAGTGCAAAATTTGAATGAATTGGAGATTGTAGAAAAAATCACCACTCTTTTAAAAGAATAATAATTCTATATAAATCTTATGAAATTTAATTTTTTGAATTAAATTTCATTTTTTCTATTTCTTGAAGTGCTGTGATTAATTCTTTTAAATTTTCATATGGAATATGAATTTTCCAATCCATCCCATTCTCTTTTTTTAAAGCAATTCCTATGCTTAAAACATCATTACTTCCTACTCCGTAAGGACTAGAAAGATTACATATGCTAATTTCTCCACTTTTACTACCATTTAGTTCAATTGTTTTAAGAATTTTTTTACTCATGCTTATCCTTAAATGTTGTAATAATTTTTGCTTGAAATTTTAACCAATCTTTTTGAAGCATGATAGGAAAACCTCCATAAACCCTAGCGCCTTCCAAATTTTTAGTTACCCCACCTCTTGCGGCAATGGTAGCAAAATCTCCAATTTGTAAATGTCCACTTGTGGCACTTTGTCCCCCCATAGTAACATTTTTTCCTAAAATACTTGAACCAGAAATTCCACTTTGTGCAACTATGATACAATTTTCTCCTATTTCGCAATTATGTCCTACTTGTACCAAATTGTCTATTTTAGTCCCTTGTTTTATAATTGTACTTTCAAAAACTGCTCTATCAATAGTTGTGCAAGCTCCTATTTCTACAAAATCTTCTAAAATTACATTGCCATTATGATAAATTTTATAATGTTCACCATTTTTAGTGTGAGCATATCCAAAACCATCGCTTCCTATGACACAATTTGCCAACAAATGACATTTTTTTCCTATCTTAGTATCATTATAAATAACAACATTGGGATGTATGATAGTATATTCTCCTATACTTACATTGTCTCCTATATAAGCTCCAGCCATAATAACAACATTTTCGCCTATTTCAACATTATCTCCTATATATACATTTGGCATAATCTTGGCACTTTTTGCTATTTTTGTTTTTTTTTCTTGATTTTGAAAACTTAATGGCTTAGCAAATAATTTACTCAATAAAGCAAAAGATAAATGAGGATTATCTACTACAAGCTTGATACTATCTTCGGGTACTAAATTTTCAAATTCCTTTGAAATTAATACAGCTCCAGCTCCTGTAGTTGAAATTTTTTTAGAATTTTTTTCTCCATCACAATAACTTAATTCTGTAAAAGATGCATTATCTAAAGAATTTAAAGCTGTTATTTCTATATCATTTCCATTATATTGTATACCTAAAAATTTTGTTATTTCACTAATTTTCATTTTACCTCCATTAAAATAGAACCACTTCTTACAATACTAATAGGATTATATTTTTTTATTGTTTTTAAAAAGTTATCAATCTTCAAAGCATCATCGCTAGCCATAACTATAATGCCTTCATTATCACTATAAGTAACATTACCATTATATGCTTTTAAAATCGCATCTAATCCTGCAAAATTTTCATTTAAAGGAATTTTAACTAGAGTTGTTTCTTTTTCTATAAAATCACTAGAATCTATTACTCTATAAGTTGGAATAAGTTTATGAAGCTGCTTGATAATTTGTTCAAAAACTCTTTCATCTCCTAAAGTCACTATATTAATTCTAGAAAATTCCTTATTATCAAGAGGTGCTACTGTGAGAGATTCTATATTGTATCCTCTTCCAGAAAATAAGCCTACAACTCGTGATAAAACCCCATGTTCATTTAAAACAATAACAGAAATTACCCTTCTTTTCATTTTCTATCCTTGTTTTTATAATTCGGTAAAATCATATTATAAATAGCTCCACCTGCTGGAACCATAGGTAATACATCTTCAAATCTATCAATAGCCACATTTAAAATAGAAGTTTTAGGAGATTTTAAAGCTTTATCAAAAGCATCTTTAAATTCTTGTTTTGTAAATACATCATAAGCTTCACATTTAAAACCCTTAGCTATACTAATAAAATCTGGTTGATCACTTAAATCTGTATTTGAAAATCTTTCTTTATAAAACATACTTTGCCATTGTCTTACCATGCCCAAAAAAGAATTATTCAAAATAATATTAATTACTTTTATATTATGAGAGCTAGCAGTCATCAATTCTTGAATATTCATCAAAAAAGATCCATCTCCGGCAAAATTTATCACGATTTCTTCGTTTTTAGCTGCCAATTTAGCCCCTAAAGCAGCAGGCAAAGAATATCCCATAGTTCCTTGACCTCCACTAGTTGCTAATTGTCTTGGGTAATTAAAAGGATAAAATTGTGCTACCCACATTTGATGTTGTCCAACGTCAGTGATAATTCTCGCATCAGGTGCTAGTTTTGCACATTCTTGTATAACCCATTGAGGTTTTAAAAATTCATCACTATCTTCATAGGTTAAAGGATAAAGTTGTTGATAATTTTCCAAAGTTTTTAGCCATTCTTGATGCTTTTTAAAATCAAAATGTTCTTTATTTAATTCTTTCAAAATATCAGCAATAACACTTTTTATATCTCCAACTATAGGAAAATGTGCTTCGATAATCTTAGAAATAGAACTTGGATCTATATCAATATGAACTATTTTTGCATGTTTGGCAAATTCGCTTGTTTTTCCTGTAATTCTATCATCAAATCTTGCACCAACAGCTATTAACAAATCACATTCACTTAAAGCTATATTAGCACAATAACTTCCGTGCATACCTGCCATTTTCAAATTTAATTTATCATCATTTTTTAAGGTACCTAAAGCCATAAGTGTTTCAACGGCAGGAATTTGAGTTACAGTAATTAATGATCTTACTTCTTCACTTGCATTTGATGCAATACAACCACCACCAAGATAAAATAAAGGTTTAGTCGAATTTTTAAGAAGTTCGATTAATTTTTTAATTTGCTTAATATTACCTTTATAAGTTGGCTTATATGTCTTCATAGTAATTTCTTTTGGATATTCCCATACACCAAAATCAGCTGTAACATCTTTAGGAATATCAATATGCACAGGACCTTTTCTTCCAGTTGTTGCTATATAAAAAGCTTCTTTTAAAATTTTTGGCAACTCTTCAATATTTTTCACTAAATAATTATGTTTTACACAAGGTCTTGAAATACCTATTGCGTCAATTTCTTGAAAAGCATCTGTTCCAATTAAAGAATTTGCAACTTGAGCAGAAATCAAAACAAGAGGAATTGAGTCACTATAGGCTGTTGCTAAACCTGTTACGGTATTAGTAAAACCTGGACCACTAGTTACTACAGCTACACCAACCTCTCCACTTATTCTAGCATAAGCATCAGCACTATGCAAAGCAGCTTGTTCATGTCTTACTAAGATATGTCGAAAATATTTTTGTTTAAAAATTTCATCATAAATGTTTAAGGCAGCACCACCAGGATAGCCAAAAACAACTTTAACTTTTTCCTCTTTTAGTGCTTCGCAAATCATTTGCGAGCCACTTAGTTCTATCATTTTTTGCCTTTAATTAAAATGGGAAGTATTATAACTATAGTTTAATAAATATGAAATTAGAAAGCAAATTCTTAAAATTAAGAATTTGCTTGAGTATTACTTGCGTATTCTAATCCTAAATCAAATGCTTTAGCATTAGCATCTCTAGTTTTAGATGGAACCATATCCAACATAATAGTCTTTAAAGCTTGAATATCAATACATTTACTCATATAAGCAGCAATAGCTAAAGCTACGACTGATTGAGTTGCTACATTGCCTACTTTTTCCTTAGCAATAGTAATAATTGGAATTTCAAAAATTTTCCATCTTGCGTAATCTTCTTTACTAGGATGAACTAAATTTGGTTCTATTACCATAATACCACCATTAGAAACACCTTCTTTAAAGCTTTGATAGCCTTTATCTGCAGTTGATAACATAAAACTAACTTCACCTTCAACAGCATATGGAAAAAAGATTTCATTATCATCAATAATGATATCTACTTTAGTAGGACCACCTCTTACTTGAGAAGTATAAGTAGAAGCCTTAAAAGCATTTCGACCTTCTTTAATAGCTGCTTTAGCTAAAATTTCTCCAGCAGTAATAACTCCTTGACCACCTTCGCCACAAAATCTTAATTGGTATTTCATTTTAGAGCTCCTAAGTCAATCATTCTTTTTTCTTTTAATGCTCGTCTAACTTCTTCATAAGCATCACAATATTCAGCTTTGTTTTCATCTTGATGTAAAATTCCTGTAGGAAATTTATCTTTTCTTTGCTCGGCATCTAATTGTTCAAATTTATTTTTTTCAACACAACGATCTTTAATCCAATCAAGCATAGTGACAGCTTCGCCCATTTTATTTTTTCTACCTAAATTAATATGACAATTTGAAAAAACATCTACAAAACTATAACCTTTATGCGATAAGGCTTTAAATATAATATTTTCAAGTTTGCTTGATTCTATAACGTTTGTTCTTGCGATAAAAGAAGCTCCAGCTGCTTTTGTTAACTCGCATGCATCAAAGTTCGGATCGATATTACCAGCTTGAGCAGTTACTGTATAAAAACCTTGTGGAGTAGTTGGAGAAGTTTGAGAATTAGTAAGTCCATAAATAAAATTATTAATTAAAATATGAGTTAAGTCAATATTTCTTCTACAGCCATGAATAGTATGATTACCTCCGATTGCTAAAGTATCGCCATCACCACTTACTACAATAACATGCTTATTAGGATTTGCAAGCTTAATTCCTGTAGCATAAGCAATAGCTCTTCCATGAGTTGTATGCACAGTATTGCAATTAACATAAGAACTCATCCTGCCACTACAGCCTATACCAGAAACTAAACACACATCATCCATATTCCAGCCTAATTTTTGTATAGCTCTAATAATAGCTTTTAAAACAACACCGTCACCGCATCCCCAGCACCATTGTGTAGGAAGTTTATCTACCCTTAAATATTCATCATAATTAAAAGCCATTTATATATTCTCCTTTACTTTAACAATAATCTCGCTTGGAGTTATAGGACGACCATTAGCACGATGTAAACTAATAAAATCATCTCTTTTACTTACTCTTTGAATTTCTTCCAAATATTGACCCATATTTAATTCACTAACCATAACTTTCTTAAATTTGCTAACAACTTGTGCTATCTTTTGCTCTGCAACAGGATAAAGTGTAATAGGTCTAAATAATCCTACTTTTAAACCTTCTTCTCTAAGTCTCATAATAGCCTCTTTAGCCGATCTTGCTACACTTCCATAGGCAATAATTAAGAATTCTGCATCGTCGATCATATACTCTTCCCAAGTGCAAATTTCATTTGTATTATTTTTTATCTTACCAAATAATCTTTTTATATTTTTATCGACTATAACACCATCTTCGGTTGGAAATCCTATATCACCATGATGAAGACCTGTTATATGATAACGATATCCTTGAAAAAATGGATTTAATGTTGCTGCTTCATTTTCACCTGCTGCATAAGGCTTATAATCTTTTTTATCACCACTAAATTTTTTACGATTAATGATTTCAAGTTCGCTTAATTCAGGTAAAATAGCTTTACCATTCATATGACCAACCGTTTCGTCTAAAAGCAAAAAAACAGGGGTCATATATTTTTCAGCTAAATTAAACGCTCTAATAGTTTCAGTATAAGCTTCTTCTAGTGAAGCTGGAGCTAAAGCTATACTAGCATAATCTCCATGAGTTGGACTTTTTGCTTGAAACAAATCTCCTTGTGCAACCCTAGTTGGCAAACCAGTTGAAGGACCACCTCTCATAACATTAACAATAACAAGTGGAATTTCAGCAATAAAACCTAAACCAATTTGCTCAGCTTTTAAAGAAATACCAGGACCGCTACTTGCAGTCATTGATTTAACACCACTCATACTAGCACCAAGAGCCACACTGATACCTGAAATTTCATCTTCCATTTGTATAAAAGTACCGTCATTTTTTGGCAACATATGACTTAATTCATGTGCTATTTCAGAACTTGGGGTAATAGGATAACCACCAAAAAATTTACAACCACAATCAATGGCTGCTTTTGCTACTAAATTATTACCAGTTGATACTACTTCTCTCATTACTCTTTCCTAAGCATTTAGTTTTTTATATTTATTTTCTTTGACAGCTTGTGCTCTTTCTTTAGCCTCTGGAGTTAGTTTTGCAAATTTAAACTCATCTCTTTTAGCAACAAAAATAGCAAAGTCAGGACAATGACTTTCACACTCACTACAACCTATACAAGATTGCGGATGAACAACTTCAATCATCTGTCCCAACACAGAACTAATCTCATCTCTCATAGCCAAAACACCAGCAGGACAATAACTCACACAAATATTACAGGCCTTGCATCTTGTTTCATCTACCCACACTGGTGTATCTTTTGGAGCAACCATTTACTTTCCTTTCAATATTTTATCGGTATATTAACAATTTTTATATTAATCAAAGCCCACATTATATCTAAATTAGGTTCTTATGAAATAATATTTAAAAGATAAATATAAAGTAAAGGAAATTTATAACGCAAAGTAACATCTAAAGACAAAAATATAGAAAAATAAGCATTTACAATTAAAATTTCATAATTTAACAAAATTTTTATTTAATTAAATTTGCTGGTAATTCAAAAATATTTTTGATCAAATTATAAGGCAGTTGTATACCTTGACTTAATAGCTGAGTTTGAAATTTTGGATTATCTATGGTTCCTGAAAGTTTAACCAAAGTACTAATTTGTCTATCTTTACCTAAAATAATTTGATTAATAATTGGAACCGCTGAAATAACCGAAGTTGCGGATTTTAGAGTTCTTAATTCTAACAATCCATCAAGTTCAAAATTTCGCAAATTTATCTTAATTTTTCCAAATACATCAGCACTATCCCCATTAAAACTTAATGCGTCAATATCAAATAAATCTTTTTTTCTGCTAAAACTTATACCAGCATTTTCTATATTAAAACCTTTTTCATTAAAGGTTGGAGCTTTAAAAAGCAACAAGCTAGGAATAGTATCAATAAAACTTAAAAGTTGTTGATGAAATTTTAAATTCTTTAGATAGGTATTTTTAAACAAAAATTTTCCCTTAAAAAAATCTATATTATCACCATCAACATACAAATCAAATTCACCATTTTCGAAAATATCTTCTCCCATGAATGTATTTAAAAAATTGTCATCCATTTTCAAAACTTGAAATTTAATTTTATCTTTATCTAATAACAAATCAAATTTCGCATTATTTTTATTAGCATCTACTTTTAAATAATTTTTTTTAATTTTTGTTTTAAAATTATCAAAAGCTAAAGTTTTATTATAATCTTTAAGTAAAATATCAATATTTTTTGCATAAATATTATATTCGTCAGTATCTTCTAAGGTATTTTTAGCACCTTTTTGCGAAATTAACAAATCGATATTATTTAAAGTAATATTTGTTTCATTATTTTCACTTTGAACTAAAACGACACCACTTTTACTAGTAAGATTAAAATCACCATTTTTAATATCCATACTAAAATTATCATATTCATAAGGATTGTGATTTTTATGCAACAAAAAAGAATCAAAACTTGCATTGTTTAAATCAATTTTAAAATTTTTAAAATCATTTGTATTTATGCTTAACTCTCCATCATAAATATTATTTTTTTGCATAAAATTAGAATATTGTTTAAGTTTTGATAGGTGTGCAATATAGGTTTTTAAACCTTGATTTAAATCAACAAAAATTCCTAATTCATCATTGACTAAAGTAATATTTTGATCAAAGTTTAATTCTATATCTAAATTTTTATTGATTAAATTCAAACTTTCATATGGCAATTTTACATAAGAAGCATAAGCATTAACATATCCTTTTTTTTGTTTTAAATTTAAACTTGCATTAAGATCTCCACTGGCAAGTTCACCTTCTATATTTGCATTTTTTATTTCAAGCTTATCTTTTTTAAGATCTATATTAGCTTTTAAAATTTTAAAATCTTTTATATTAATATTAGAATTTGTTATGTTAAATTGTCCATTGTAATCAATTTTTTCAGGGTATTCAAAAGGAAATTTTAATACTAAGTTTGTTTTAGTTTTACCACTATCTTGCAAAAAAGGAACATATATATGATACAAAAGTAAAATTTTATTTACCCTATAATCAACCCTAACATCATCACTTTTGATGTTGATATAAATTCCTGCTTTATTGTTAAGCATATCATAAATATAAACTTGACTTTGAGCTAAATTATAATTATTAAATTTAAGTTCATCAAACTTAAAATCTAATCTTTGCTTATTAAAATCAAGTTTTACAAAAGGACTAGTTATAGGATCAACACCTTCATCCAGAACTATTTTTAAATTATTTACATAACCATTGGCATTAATTTTATCAAGATAGAATCTATTTTTATTAAAATCTATAAAACCGCTAAGTTTCTCTATAAAATAATAATCTGCTTTAACTTTTTGACCAACCCAAATATCTAAATTTGTTGGTAATGTAATTTTATTTTCTTTTAAAATTTTAAAAATTTTTGAAATATCATTAGAACTAACATTACTTAATTCGTAAAAAAGCTCTTCTCTTTTGGAAGATAAATTAACATTACCTTTTAGAAAATCGCTAATAATTTTTCCTTTAAAATTATAAAATTTAGTATTAGGATTGATGATTAAAGCTCCATTCATACTAAGGTTATAATCTTTAAACAAAAAATTATTGATGTTTGCTTGGATATTATTATGTTCTATTTTAACATCAACTTTTACCAATAAATCTTTTCCATCAACAAAAAAGAAATTATTTTTATATAAAAATTTTATAGGATAGTTATTGATATAAAATTCTTTGATATCTATTTCTTCAAAAAACCAATAAATATATTTTAATTCTTTAATGAGATCAATAGCCTTTACTAAAGTTTTTTCATCATCATTATAATTATTTTCTTTAGAATGAATATCTACTTTTTTTACATTTAAAATAAGTTTTTTATCTAATTTAATATATAATTTCTCTAAATTATAAGAATAAAATTCTAATTTCTCGATATGAATTCCAATTTTAAGGTAAATAAACAAAGCAATGAATAATATTATAGGCAAAGTTAAAAATTTAAGAATTTTTTTGATTAGTTGTGATTTGATTTTAATTTTTATTTTATCCATTTTCTTTTACTTACTCTTACCTATTAAAACAAACTCTGTAGTATTTATCCCACAAGGTTCTGTTGCTAAAATTATAACTCAATTAAATAAAAATAATTATAAAATGAGTAGTATTGATAAATATATTTTATATTTTTTAGGTCATCCTCAATCAGGTTGGATAAACATAGGCTTGGCACCTTTAAACAGGGTTGAATTTTTATACAAATTAACCATTGCGAAAGCTGCACTTGAAACTATCACACTAATACCTGGTGAAACAACCGAAATATTTTTCGAACAATTAGCACCAAAACTTGATTTAGATGCTAAGATTTTAATGCAAGAATTTCAAAAGCAAAGTCCATTTAAAGAAGGAATGCTTTTTCCAGAGACTTATAAATTTCCAAAAGGAATCACTGAAGAACTTTTAATCAAATATTTATTGAGTTATTCTACTAACGAATTTAAAAAGATATCTTATAAAATTTTTAGAGAGTATAATGAAAATAAATGGCATAACTATATCATTATAGCATCGATCATACAAAAAGAAGCCGCTAATAATCAAGAAATGCCAATAGTTTCTTCAGTTATTAGAAATCGCTTAAAAAAAGATATGAAATTACAAATGGATGGGACATTAAACTATGGAAAATATTCCCATGAAAAAATAACTCCTCAAAGAATTCGACAAGATGATACTTCTTACAATACCTATAAATTTAATGGAATCCCTAAAGAAGCTGTTTGTAATGTTTCTATTGATGCGATAAAAGCTGCTATTTTCCCAGCTAAAAGTGATTATTTATACTTTGTAAGAGATAAAAAAACAAATAAACACATTTTTTCAACTAATCTCAAAGATCACAATAAAGCCATAAAAAATTAATTATAAAATTTCCCTTTGTCCTTTAGAATCAGGCTCACTTAAAACACCCATTTGAGTGAGTTGTTCTATGATATTAGCAGCGCGATTATAACCTATTTTTAAACGTCTTTGAACATAGGAAATGCTAGTTTTTCTATCTTCTATAACTATAGCTTTAGCTTCTTCATAAAGCTCATCTAGATTTTCATCATTAAAATCACTTCTTCTATTATTTAATTCGGAATTATCATCTTTTAAAAAACTTTCATCATATTCTACAATTTGTTGTTGTTTTAAAAATTCCACTATGTTCTCTATCTCATTTTCACTTGCAAATGGAGCATGCAAACGCACAAGAGAACTTATTCCTGGTGGAGTAAATAAGCAATCTCCTCTACCCAAGAGACTTTCAGCACCCATACTATCAAGTATAACTTTGGAATCTATTTTTTGCCCTACTTTGTATGAAATTCTACTTGGCAAATTTGCTTTAACAACACCAGTAACCACATCAACAGAAGGTCTTTGAGTAGCAACAATAAGATGAATACCACTTGCTCTTGCCATTTGCGCTAAACGTCCTATGTAAAATTCTACATCTTTGCCAGCTGTCATCATTAAATCAGCAAGTTCATCAATAATCACGACGATAAAAGGTAAAATTTCTCCACCTTGATCTTTAATTTTTTCATTGTAATTTTCGATATTTTTAGTTTTTGCTTCTGCCATTAAACGATATCTTCTTTCCATTTCAGCTACCATATTAGACAAAGCATTTACCGCTTTCTTAGGATCAGTAATTACAGGAGTAAGCAAATGCGGTATATCATTATAAATACTAAATTCAAGCATTTTAGGATCAATCATCATAAGTCTTAAAGTTTTTGGAGAATTTCTATAAAGTAAAGACAAAAGCATAGAGTTTATTCCTACACTTTTACCACTTCCTGTAGTTCCTGCTATTAAAAGATGGGGAAGTTTTTTAAGATCCGTAACGAAAGGATCTCCTACTATATCTTTTCCTAAAGCTATAGTTAAAGGAGAGTTTGAATTTTTAAAAACATTACTTTCTAAAACTTCTCTTAAGTAAATAGTTTCTATTCTTTCATTTGGAACTTCTATACCAACTACATCTTTACCAGGGATAGGCGCTTGAATTCTTATAGTTTGTGCTTTTAAAGCCATTGCTAAATCATCTTGCAAAGATAAAATTTTACTTACTTTTACATCAGCAGCTGGTCTAAATTCAAAAGTTGTTACAACAGGACCAGTGTAGGTTCTAACAACATCTCCACCAATTTTAAATCGTCTTAATTTTTCTAATAAATCATATATTTTTCTATCAATTTCTTCTTCATTAATTTCATTTTTACCTTCACTTGGCATAGATAAAAAATCTAAAGGTGGCAAGATAAAATCTTGTGGTTTTTCACAAACTCCAAATTCAAGTTCTTTTAATAGAGCTTTATTTTCACTTAATCCATCTATTATAGAATGGTGACGTAAGTTCTCTTTTTCTTTTTCTTGTTTTTCCATAACAAAATATTCTTCAGAAATCATAATTTCTTCTTTTTCTTCAGAGAAAAAATCATCTTTCTCTTTTTTAGCTCTAAGTTCATCGATACTTATAGGTTTTGCAAAAGCTTCTTCGCTAAAATCAAGCTCTTTAACTTCACTTTGTGGAAAAAAATATTCATCTTTAAATTCTTTTATTTCTTTTGTTTCTTCACTGCCTAAAAAATTTGTTTTACCTTTGATTTTATTAAATTCAATTTCTTTTTGTGCTTCGATTGCATTTAACTCTTCTATTCTTTTAAAATCCTCACTTAATTCTTCTAAGATTTTTTCTTTTTGTAAGGCTTTATACTCTTCAAGCAATCTAGTCTTTTTAAGCATTTCTTCTCTTTGTTTTAATTCTTTTGCAAAAAAAGAATCTTCTTGAACTTCTTTCTCATCTTCTACATCTATATTCCGTCTTTTATAACTTGGCTCATCTAAATTTTTACTTTTTAAAATTTGAGTATATATATCTTCGCTTTTATTTTTATACTTCGATAAATATTCTTCAGGCGTCATTTCTTCTTCCTTTGTATTTATTTTACTAGCCTTTTGCATGAAATTTGCCACAGGCTCAGAAAGTTCATGTATAAAACTAGAACTCATATTTTTTTCATCATCATTTATCACAAATTCATCTAAATTTTGATTTTTTAATTCCTCTAAACTAAATTTCTTTTCTTCTAACGGATCTTCTTTCACCACATTTTCTTTTTTTAAATTTATTTCAACTTCTCTTTCTTTTATCAGCAATTCTTGTTTAAGTTTTTCTTGCTCTTCTTTGGTTTCATCTTGGTATTTATCACCACCAAAAAATCCAAAAATCTTATTTTTAATCAATGTTTCAAGTTTTACATAAAAATCAAAATCAATTTCTATCTTAAAAAATTCTTTTAAAATTTGCGGGTAAGTTATACTAAAAGCAAAAGACAAAAGCAGTATTATCAAAATAACTGAACCTACTTTTCCAAAAAGTCCATTGAGTATCAAAAACATTGCAGAAGCTATATAACCTTTATCTTGTAAAAACATTGCACCAAATATCAATAAAGCAATAACACAAGAAATCACAGCAATACTATGTCTACGTTTTATGAAATCTAACTTATAATCATTTTTATAAAACAAGTAATTAAACCAAAATAAAGTAAAGGGATAAAATTTGGTTAAAGATCCAAACAAAAAATAACTAAGTCGTGCTACAAAATACCCTAGCATACTTACCAAAGACTTCTCAGGTATCAAGGCACTAAAACAAAAATACAAAATCAAAAGATTAGAAATTACAAAAATAGCCTCTTTTTTTATAGCAAATCCTTTAAAATAAAAAGGCTATTATATCAAAATTACAATTACATATAGTTTAACAAACTCATTTGAGAAATTTTAGCTGTTGCCGAAAGCATTGCTTGATAAGACACCATTGATTGCATAAATTGCATATAAGTTTCTCCATAATCAGCATCAGTTACACCGCTTTTAATAGTAGATACATTTACATTTAAAAAAGTCATTCTTTTGTTAGTTTCTTCTATAGAATTCGTATATGCTCCTATGGTTGTATGTGTTTTTCTCACATGTTCTTGTAAATGATCAATTCTTGCTAGTGCACCTTGTAATCCAGTATTTCTAGGATCTTTACCTTCAGAATCTGCTCTCATAGTGCCATTTAAAACTGCATCTATCATCTCATCTAAATCTTTAACTAAATCTACATTAGGATCATCAATAGTCAAAGAATTATTAGCACTAAAGGTAAAACTTGATCCAGGTCTTACTTGTCCAGGAGGATTTGAAGGTGGAAAATTAGCATTTGAATTAGTATCTTTCATAGTTAAACCAATGTTTGTATTGGTTGAAAATTTATCACTGATACTGATTCTTCCTTTGTAATCCATACTTACTTCAACAAAATCTTTTGAATTGGATATGTTTTGTTGAATAGTTTGAAAATCGTTATTATTTAAGGTGCCATTGGCATTTGCATTAATAGTCGCATTTGGCACATTATCACTTGCAAACATACCTAAAATATCATTTAATTGTTTATAAGTAATATCTTGAGGATTAGTAACAACACCTGTGGTAGTCCCATTTGCTTCATTGTATTGGGAATGAGTTATAGGAAAGTTTATAGTTTGACCAGCATTATTAGTATAACTTACTGTAGAAGTTTCCAAATTTATATTTACATTATAAGTCCTGCCACTTTTAGAAGTAATATTCATTTGAAGCTCTTGTCCTGCCATGCTTCCATTAGCATTAGCTATTACTTCGCTTAATTTTGTCTCATCGCTTGCATATTGGCTTGTTCCTCTAATAACTTGAGAAACATTTCCAAAGACTTTATTGCCATCTTTTTCAAAAGCTACATCAAAATCTTTTCCATTAGTTTTATTACCATTAACATCACTTTTTATAAAATCTGTTTGATGGATATTTAATTGAAAATTTTGATTACCAATAGTTATATTTACGGGATTAGTGATATTATTCAAATTTCCATTAGGAGCAGCTTGTCGCATTATCTCATTAGCAAGTCGATCTTGATCCCATCCAGCTGCTCTAGCCGCATCTTGTAACTGTTGAAGTTGTGCTTTGTCTGTCACTTGCGGGGTTAAAGCAACAGCGTGAAAATCTAAAGAACTATTTCCTTCTTTTAAATTCTTAATCTCGATCTGACCGCTATCATTTATAGTAACATCTACAAGTTTATTTGCATCTGTATTACCATAAAGTTTACCTATATTTTCTAAAACATCACCGATTTTATCTTCAGGACCTATGTTTAGAGTAGCTTTAAAACTTGTTCCATCAGGTTTTACACCTTGAACATACATAGAAGATTTTGGAAAAGGAAGTTTGGTGCTCTCGTATTCAAAATCCTTGTCTATATCAAGCTTACCACCTGCGACATAATTTTGACCTATAAGATGAGAAAATTTAGAATCTCCATTTAAATACTTCTTATCGCTAGGACTATTTTTTACATCATATCTATTATCTATCAAAGAAACATTAGTAGAAATAACTTTTTTTATATTGCTATCTGGTTTAAAAAACAAATCCCAACCAGGTACATTATAAGGTATTTCAGTCCCTGAACCGCTTACGACAAAGATATTATCTTTATTTCCGCTATAATTTCCATTTTTATCAAAAGGTCTTATAGCCGTGTTTGAACCTGCAAAAAGATACTGCCCATTAACACTAGTATTTGCGATATTAACTATAGATTCTTTTACAAGTTTTAATTCTTTTGCTATAGCTTCTCTTGATGTTTGATCATTACCATCACTTGCTGCTTTAGTTAAAAGTACTTTAAATTTTTCCAAAAGCTCAGTAATATTTTTTAAAGCAGTATCTGTATTTTTCGCAATTTCTTGTGCTGATTGAGTTCCTTGAATGATTTGATTAATATTTGCTAATTCGTATTCTAACCTCGAACCATTTATGTAAGTATTTGCATTTTCAAAAGAGTGCTGTATTTGTTGTCCTGTTTGAAGCTGAAGATTATATTTGTTTAGCATAGCCTGACCATCTGTATAACCTTGTATCGATGTGTAGAAGTTGTATTGATTACTTATTCTCATATTAAACTCCGTGCAAATTTTTATTAAAAATATAAGCAAAAAAAGTTCCAAACTAGGACAATAATTTGATATTTTTTTGCTATTATTGTATTTTATATTATTTTAAAAATAAATTAATATAATTTCAATTCTTTCTTCAAAGAAGCCCGAGTGGTGAAACTGGTAGACGCGCCAGACTCAAAATCTGGTAAGGGCAACCTTGTGTCGGTTCGAGTCCGACCTCGGGCACCATTTGTTTTTTACTCTCAAGTGTTATTTTTTAATAAATTGTCTTTAAAGTCTTATAGTTAAGGACTTATATAAGCATTCTTTTTTATTCTATTTTGTTATTTTTTGTGTTAAAATATTACAAAAAAAGTGGGTTACTTTTAAAAAAGTGGGCTACTAAATGGGTTACTTTTTACAATAATACAAAGAATAAAAATGGCAAAAATTAATAAACTTACAGATAGTTTCTTAAAAAGCGTAAAATGTGATAATGGTAAAAAATTTATAAAATTTAGTGATCCTAGCATAAAAGGATTATATGTTTTTGTTTATCCTAGTGGTAGAAAACTATTTAAAACAAGACAAGCTAATGATACTTATATAACACTTGGGGAATACCCCTTGCTTTCCCTAGCAGAGCTTAGAGAAATAGCTATAAATTCGCACAAACTAAAAGCCAAGGGTCAAAACATAAGCAATGCGAAAAGATTGAAATTTGGCATATTATATGATGAAGTATTAGAAAATGCAAGAAAGAGTAATTTAGCAGCGAAAACAATCCAAAGAGGACTAAGCTATAAAGAAGGTATTTTTAAATCTTTAGAATATAAAAATATTAATGATATAAAAAGAGTAGATATTGTTAATATTTTAAAGACCATAGAGCATAAAAGCGCTACGCTTCAAAAAGCAAAGATATGGATAAATAAAGTATTTGAATATGCTTTGCAACTTGAGCTCATAGAAAACAATCCTGTAGCTTCTATCAAAAATAATATTGTATTTAAAAAACCAAATCAGGTTATACACCAACCTACCCTATTAGATGAATCTGATATTAAAGAATATATAAACACTCTAATTCACTCAGATATCAAGCAAAGTCATAAAAATTTAATGCTTTTTATACTTTTAACAGCTCAAAGACCTGGCAATGTTATAAAAGCTACTTGGGATGAGATAGATTTTAAAAATGAAATTTGGACTATATCAGCTCAAAAAATGAAAATGCGTAAAGAGCATAATATAGCATTAAGCAAACAAGCTATAAGTATATTAAAAAATCAATATGCGATTAAAGTCAATGATTATGTTTTTGCTGGTACTTCTAAAAAGGATGTAATAGTGAAAATATCACATGCAATACCAATAAACGCTTAGGATATAAAGGAATTCAAAGCGCACATGGATTTCGTGCTATGTTTAGAAGCATTGCAAACGAAAAGCAATTAGAACATGGAGTAAGTATGGATATAGCAGAGCAATGCTTAGCTCATGAGCAAAAAAATGCAATATTAAAAGCTTATAATAGAAGTAAAAATATAGAATTAAAAAGAAGATTAATGCAGTGGTGGGGAGATTATATAGAAAAACTTGCAGGAAAGCTTAGCTAACCTTGCAATATTTTATCCAATCATCGATTTCTTTCTTTTCATACATTAAAACTTTTCCTACTCTAACACCCTTTGGAAAGTTATAAATGGCTTGATTTTTTCTCATTCTCATTTTTCTTATCCTATCAACACTAAAACCCAAATATTGTGCAACTTCTTTTGTACTTAATAATTTCATATTAATCCTTTTTTATATTTGTTTCTAAATTTAATGATTTTATAATAGCTATTTGTTCTTCATAGCTCAAAGAATGGGATATTAAAATTTAATATTTTCAAATTCAAAGCGATTATAAGAAACCCTTGTATCTACAACCTTTATACATATTTTTTTAAGCTCAAAATCAAGCCAAGCTTCTATCTTCCAATAACATTCTATTTCTTTTTTCAAAGAGTTGTTTCCATAAGAAAAAGAAAGATCATCTTGTACAGAAAGAAATTCTTTAAGCATTATCATTAATTGATTTTTTGTTTCTTCTAAATGTTCTTCTATCAATTTTCTTTGTTTTGAAAATTCTTTCATCATTTTTAGCATTTTGTATCCTTTATATGTAATCTTTTATTGAATTTATCTTTCAAAAGTTGATAATTATATTTTGTTAAATCATCAAGCCTTCGTTTTGTTTCACCTATGATGTTTTTTGTAAGATTTTCACTCCATAAAGCAAAATCTAATTCATTAAAAACTACTAAGCCGTATTTAGCTAGTTCTTTTTGTAAAAGTCTTAAATTTTCTTCATTGCTAAAATCCTTTCTTCTTTTTAAAACCTCTAATGCACCTTTACAAATATCTAACTCATCTTTTGTTTGGATTAAATCATATTTTAAAGCTTTAATTTGATTTTTGAAATTAGTTTTTTGTTGTTTTAATTGAGATTTATAACCTAAGCTTTGATGAAAAGCTAACTTTTGCATTTGCTCTTGTTCTAAGTTTTTAAGTTTTTCTTTCATTTGATAAAAAGCAAAAACTAAAATTTTTTTAGCATTTCTTACACTTTCACTATTTTTCATGTAAGTTAAAAGTAGCGTTGCCTGTTGTTCGTTTAAGAAATAAATCTTTTTATAGTTTTTAACATTTTTTGAATTTATAATAAGTTGGTTTTCAAACTCTAATATTCCAAATTCTTCCAAATCTGCCTTATAAATTCTAATTAACTTTTGGATAGAGTTTTCGTTGTTGTTGGTTAATGTTGAAATATCATTTTGTGTAGTAACTAATGCTCCATTATGGTTTGTAACTAAATCGTTCATAAAATCGTCCTTTTGTCTTATTTTCGTTTTTTTATTATAATAATAAACGATTTTAAGATAAAAGTCAATAATAATAAACGATTTTTTGAATATTATTTTAAAAAAAGTTCGATTATAGGACGGATTTTAAATCCTACCTATAAAATCTCTTGCTTTTTTAATTGTTTCTAGTATCTCTTTTTGCTGTTTATTTTCTAACATAAGAGTTAATGCTACTTCAGCCATTTTTGGAATTTTACCACTAGCCCAAGTATTTATTGTGGAAGCAGGGACATCTAATTGTCTTCCTAACTCAGCTTGCGTGATATCCAATTCTTTACAAACTTTTTTAACAATGTTTTCTTTTGTATTCATCGCAAAATGCCATTCTATACAATAAAGATTTTCATCTGTTTTAGGGTTTTTAAAAATTATATGATTTCCTCCATTATGATAAAAGGGTTTAAAACCTAATATATTTGTTATTTGTGGTAAAATCTCACCAATGATTTCTTTTTCACTACCTCTTTTTATTTTGGTGTTTAGTAAAATTTTATCTTTAAGCGTTCCATTTATGACTATTCTTTCGTTTGTTATGCTATCTAATTTATAAACATCTAATCCCATTATTTCTCCTTGTCTTTAAACAAACTTTGCTCTTGTACACAATTAGGCTCAACAACACCTTTAATATCTTCTAAAAAATACTCATTTTCTAAAACTTCCAAATTTTTACTAATATAAGTTTTACAAATTAAATTACCTTCTATCATATCTCCATAAGATAGCTTTATTTTTCTATTTTTCAATTTCTTCTTAAAATTTTCATCATTAATTTTGACTTTTATAATCTTGTCGTTAACAATCTCCCATTTACTCTCTCCAGTTAAGTCTGGTTTTTTTATTATAAAGGCACCTTGCATTCTACTTATTTGCTCTTTAACTCCATCAGCTGTTTTTAGGTTATAATCAAATGTCTCATTTATACCATATACTTTTTCTTCAAAAATTATCATAGGTTTATGTTTAAACTCCTTTGCTTTATATGTTAAATCTGATACACAACTTAATAAATCGGCTTCATTATTGTTATATCCAAAATTTTTTAAATCACTTTCTTCTATAATGTCTTTGTATTTTTTTGGAATATCTGAACATTGCTTTGCTTGTATCTTCTCTAAAATCATCTTTTTAGATTTTATAAGTAGATCAGCAAATAATTCTTTTGGATTATTTACATAGTGTTTGATATCTTCATCACTTATTTTGCTAAGTTTTTCAACAATCCATATTTTTATAGAACCTTTATCTATGGATTTAATTTGAATATTTACATCAACTTCTACACTAAAAATAGACACTAAAGAATTATTTAACTTATCAATACTTAATAAAAAATCTGTAATTTTTTGGAAAAATAATGTAGCGTTTTCTTCGTCAAGATATTCAAATTTTAACTCATAGGTTTGTTCTATCATAACACTCCTTTTTTTATATTTTTTAATTTTTTAATTCGCCAAGTTCTTTATAAGTTAAGTTTCTTTCCTTGCAAAATTGTTTTAATTCTTCACTTGTCATTTTTCTCCTTTATATAAAACTTATTCTACATTTAATATAACAATTTCTTTGATTTTATTATATTCTTTTACTATTCTTAGTTTTAGTTTTGCTTCTTGTTCTTGTATGCTAGATTTGGCAAGTTTCATTCTAGCGTTAACATCTATTATATCTGCATTAGCCCAATGAGTTTTACCGTCTAAAATTATTTTAAATTTTTTCTTGTCATTTGTTTTTTCAAAACCTAAAATTTTAAAATTTCCTTCAACATCTTCTGTTTGTGTGGTGTCTTCTATTTCTTTAAAGTTGTAATCTTCTTTATTTTGATTAGTAATAACATCATTTCCTAAACTAAAGCTAGCTTTTTCATCATCTTTTAGTATTTTAACCAATGTTGTCTTTGGAGCATTGCAAGCATTTTGTAATTCTTTATTTTTGGCGATTTCGGCTATAATTCTTCCACCTTCATTTCTACTTTTTATCTCTTCTATTTTTTCATTATGAGTTAAAAATTTTCCAAATGCCCAACAACCTCCAATAATTAATGCTATTATAGTTAAGAGAATAAGCTGATCTTGACTTTCCATATCTTTAATCACTCCTAATAAATTTGTTAAAAGCTCGTCTGTTTTGATTTCTAAGCTACCTTCTCCTAAATAAAAACGAATTAATTTATTTTTATCAATACCATCAATTCCAAAATCCTTTTTTAATATATCAGCAACTCTATAAAAACTATCTTGGTAAGAAGCAATTACTCTTGCAATTTCTGCATCTATATATCCTATATTATAATCCTCAAATCTCCCACCCTGCAACTTAATAGTATGTTGTATTGTGCCAACTTCTGTTATTTTAACATTTTCTCCATTTGAAAGTTTTTCAAAAATCGTAAGCAAATCATCAATTGAATTTATTGATAAGCCCATTTTTCTCTCCATAATTTAAGTTTTTTAATTTTACCAAAACTTTACTGAGACAAATAAACTTCTTTATATAATACTTAAACATAATCTTATTTGCACTTTTAAAAAAATCTTTTTTTTAATTTCAAATCACAACCTTTAATATTTTGCATTTCATTCCTCTTTGTTTTCTTGATTAAAAGGATTTGGCTCTTTCATTTGTTCAAGCTCTCTTATAGCTGTTTTTAAACTTTCCTTATATTCTTTAATAGTTGAATTTAAAGAACTTCTTTCATACTCTGCATGTTCTATAGCTTTATATAAAGATATAATCTTCATAGATAGTTCTTTCAACTCACTTTGATCATTCATATTTTCCATTTTTACTCCTTTTTATAATATCCTCTAGCATATCCAATCCCTTTTGAAGCCTTTGTCTTTCTTCTGTTGTTCTTGAACTAAGCTCTTTAGTATTTTTAGAACAAATATCATAAAACACAAAGTCAATACGCTTGTAAAATTCTATTTTTTTCTTATATTCAATTCTTAGATCATTTTTAATGACTTCTTTATTTTTTTCAAACAAAGCTATAGCAAAAGGATTGTCAAAGTAAAAACACAACATCCTTTCTTCTGCACTATAAATAATCCTTGCTTCTTTTAAACTATGTTTTAAATCTGTTTTTAAACATGCACGAGCTAATTCATTCGCTTCAATTATATGTGTTGGCTTACTCATACAGCCTCCTTTAATGCATATGGTTTTATATCTTTTGCCCATCTTGGATTTATTAAATATTTTGTTTGTTTAATAAGTAGCACTTCTTTTGTAAAATTGTCAGTTTTATCAAGCAAAGCTATAAAGTCATATATAAAATCTAAAGCATCATAAATATGTTTATGTTGAATGTATTTTAAAAATTTATCTCTTAGTTTGAAAGTTAATTCTAATCTTTTCCAGCCTTTAAATTCTTCTTTAATTTTTTCTTTATGATAACTAGTCTGCTTTTCATATTTATCATAAATCAAAATTCTATCAAGGTTAAAAAACTTACTATGTACTTTATTTACATAAAGAGACTTTTTGTAAAAAATCATTTCTCCATTAAGTTCTTTTTCATATGAAAATTCACGTAAAGCATCTTCATATTTTCTTAAAGAAGTATTTTCATCAAAAAAATCACAAGATATATCAAAACTATAAGCTTTAAATCTTTTAACCATTTTGCTTAAAATTTTATACACATCACCCATCACACTTTTGCTAGGTTGAAAAAGTCCATTGAATTGCACTTCTACATAATAGTCTTTTTTCTTTTTATTTTTTCTAGCAAGCTCATGAGTATCTTTTGAATTTTCTATTATTATTATGGTATTTGAAAGACTTTTATTTCTAGGTTTTATATTTATATATCTAACTTTAAATTCGTAATACTTATCTTTAGTTTTTATACTTTTGAATTTTTCTTTTGTGTATTTTTCTATAGCTTTATTGCGGTTTGTTTTTCTAAGCTTTGTGTATAAGTCATGTTTTTTAAGAAATTTGTAAAATGCAAATTTCGGGATTACAAATTTAATACTATCAAAACCTATGTTTTGCATTTTATTCCTTTCTTTTTTTTGTTATTTTGCTACCTCATCAAAACCTTTTTTCATAACTAAAGATTTTGAATTTGCTTTTGTAAGTTCAAAACCTTTTGAACTAAGTTCACTAATCAAGCATTCTATTTTCCTTGCTTTTTCTAAAGCTTTATTGTTTTTTTGTATAGGTTTGAAATTCATTTTTATCCTTTTAGCAATTCTTTTGCTTTTATCAAGAGTTTTTTTAAATCATCTAGATTAGATCTTATTTCTTCTTCATCACACTCTTCCATATAATCAACCAACTCTAAGCATTCTTTGTTAATTAAAGCCAAAGCTCTTACATGTTCTATGGCTGTATTTAGTTTTTCTTTAAAAGACATTTTTTTCCTTCTTTATAGTGCTTAAATGAAAGTTAAAAAAGCCACTATATGTGGCTTATTCAAAAATAAAAAGTGTCTAATTGACTAAAATGGAGTTTAACTCCCATTTAAACACTACTTATGCCAAAACATAGGGCCTGCATTCAAAGTTATTTAAACTTTTAGTATTTTGACTATCAACAAAGCTTTTTTAAAAAGCCCACTTTCCCACCTGTCGCCATGGAGTGTGATAAATAAAGAACAAGCTAGCTGTAATCAAGCTAGCTATAAGGAAATTCACTTAAAACCTAGTTTCAAGCTTTTAAAAACCATTTAAACACACTTAAAAAATGTGCTTAATGAGGTTTTTAAGCTACCTCATCAATTTCTTTTAAAATATCTGATATTTCTTGTATGGTTTTTGTTTTTTCTTCTACTAAAGCTATTATTTTTTTATGCTTTAGCTTTAAATCTTTTAATCTCTTAGACAATCTTAAATCCTCATTTAAAAAACCAAGTCTTAAAAGTGCTTTTTCTACTTTAGAATTTGTTACACTTTTATCACTAAGCCAAACTTTTAATGTTTGATTTTTTAAATTGAGTTTTCTTTCTACTTCATCAAAAGTTTTTAGTCCTAATTTTTCTTTAATTTTTTCATTAATACACATTTAATTACCCTCATAATGAACTATGATAGCTTCAAATAAACCATCACTGATAGCTTCAAGCCTTATAAATGCATGCTCATGTAAAAAGCCTAAACTCTCATTAAATTCACTTTCTTTCATATTCATTCGTTTAAAAAGCGCGTCTTTTTTTATAGATTTTTCATCTTTAACTATACTCATAATAGTATTTGCGTATGCACTTATCATTTTGCTTCCTTTATATTTATAACTACGAGTATAATTGATAAGACAACTATAATCACACCAGCTATAATCAAATCTTGCATTATGTATCCTTTTTTATACTTAAGCAAAAAGTTGGTATTCTTTTTGCTAAAAAATAATTATTTTTATGTTTTAAAATTAATTATGTGTAGAATTATAATTCATTTTGAATTAATTGTCAAGTCAAAATATAAAAATATTTTAAAATCAATTCTTTTTGATTTGTAATATTAAATTATTTTTTAAGGATATAGCCGTGGATTATGAAGAAGTTATTAGAATACTAAAAAAAATTGCCAATGCTGATACTATCAAAGATTTAAGCGAAATACTTAATGTAAATTATACTACATTTAACACTTGGGCGGTTAGAGGGGAAATCCCCCTAAAAAGAATCAAAGAATTTTCAGAGAAACTGGGTGTTAATATTGATACAATTATCAACTGGGATATTAATTCTAAAGAGAATGAAAATATCATATTGCAAGGCAAAAACAACTCTGTTAATTTTCCAACTAATAATACTCACATTATGGAAGTAAAAGAAATATTGAAAAAATGGATGCTAGAACAAAACCTGAAAACCTATAAAGAACTAGCAAATTATCTAGGTGTTGCCGCAAATACTATAGATATTTGGAAACAAAGAGGTTATATACCAGAAAAAAATATACTTAAATATACTCAAATGAATATAAATAATACAAGCAATATAGAAAATATAATTAAAATCAGATATTTTCCTAATGTTTACGCTAGTGCAGGTTTTGGCAATGATAATAGTGATGAAAACTTTCAAACTATATACCTTGATAAAAATTTTTTAGTAGAAATATTAGGTATTCCTTATAAGACGCAATATGATATGATAAAAATATTTGGCGATAGCATGGAGCCTTTTATACAAAATGGAAGTTTTGTTATAGTTGATACTAATAAAAATTCACTCGATAAAATCAAAAATGCGGATGTGGCTATTTTTAGATACGATGGTGAATTATTTTGTAAACGCATAAGAAAAAATGTCCTTGATGATGAAATTATCATAAGTAGTGACAATATAGGTTTTGAAGACAAAAAAATCAAAAAATCTGCATTAAAAGATTATGTATTTTTAGGTGTAGTAATTTGTTCGTGTAACACTAAAACATTCTTAAATCAAATAGAAAGGGTTTAAAATGCTTAAAAAGATATTTTTATTAGCGTTATTTACCTCATTGTCTTTTGCAAAGTACACACAATATGAACCGAGTGAAGATTTTGCGAAGTATTTTACTAAACAAAACTGCTCTCAAGTTTTAGATAAATTTTATTATATTAATTGCTATGATTATAACTATAAAGGTACTAAAGCAGTAGCTTATAAATTAGAAGCAGATAATCTAAAAGGAGAACAAATCAAAAAACGCCCACGCTTTGAAGATGATACAAATATACCTAAAAAATATCGCACTACTTGGAATGATTATAAAAATAGTGGTTATGATAGAGGACACACTCTTTCCAATGCTTCTATGAGAAAAACTACTCAAGCCCAAAGAAGTACATTCTTAATGAGTAATATTACTCCACAAAATCCACAAATTAATCAAAAAGTATGGAATAAGATTGAAAAAAGAGAAAGACAAGCAGCTTTAAAGCTTGGAGAAATTGAAGTTTTAAATTTAGTTAATTATGATAGCAACCCACAAAGAATAAAAAATCAAATTGCTATTCCAATCTCTTATATTAAGATTGTAAAAGGTAATAATTTTAAAGAATGTTATAAAGTTCCAAATTATGAAATGGAAAATTTAACTATAAAAAGATATAAGTTTAATTGTGATAAAATATAATTCTGTTATATAAAAAAGGATTTATTATGTTGTCTTTAAATGCCATAAATTTATATGAGGAAATGTTAAAATACGAATTTGTATGGAGTAGTATTAAAAATTCAAGTCTAAAAAAGTTTAAAGATTTACAAATAATACAGCAAGATTTTACTTCTCAAGATACAAAAGAAAAAATACAAGATTTCCTATTGAAATTAGATAAAAAAGACTTCTCTATTTTAACTGAATATAACTATCAATTTCCTAAAAATTTAAAAGATACATATATAAAATCACTTTACTATAAAGGAAATTTAGATTTACTTAGTAAGCCTAGAAAAATCGCCATAGTTGGAGCAAGAAATGCGACAGAAGATGGAATAAAAAGAGCTATAAAATTATCAAAAGAACTATCGAACAAAGGTTTTATAATTGTTTCTGGATTGGCACATGGAATTGATACAGCGGCAATGAAATCTACTCTTAAAAACAATGGAAATCTTATTGGGGTAATAGGTACACCTATTAATGAATATTATCCTATTGAAAACAAAGAACTTCAAGATGAGATAGCAAATAAACATCTTTTAGTAAGTCATGTACCTTTTTATAAATACTCTAAACAGCCATTTTCAACTAAGAAATTTTACTTTCCTGAAAGAAATGCGGTTATGGCTGCAATATCGGATGCTACAGTCATTGTAGAAGCAAGTGAAACGAGTGGAACTTTAACACAAGCTAGAGCTTGTATTGAAATTGGAAGAAAGCTTTTTATATTAAATTCATGCTTTGAAAATGGTTTAAAATGGCCATATACTTACGAAAAAAAAGGTGCAATTAGAGTTAAAAAAATTGAAGATATTTTGGATAACCTATGAAACCTATTAAAGTTGATTTAAATATAGATAGCATCCCTTATCTAAATTTTGATGACGCTTGTTATTATTTTTTAGACTATAAGCCAAATTCCGGTTTCGATGTTAACTCGTTGGTATTTAACTTTAAAAAAGATTTATCATTTAAAAATCATTCATCTTGGTATTATAGAAATGATGCTATTAAAGAATTTGCAAAAATGATAAACAATGCATTTTTAAATATAAATAAAAATATATTCAATATTATTCCAATGCCTACATCAAAGCCAAAGAATTCAACAGAATTTAACAATAGACTAATACAAACTATGGAAGAATTATTAAAATTAGATAGTAGCTATAAAATATTTGATTGTTTTGATGTTCAAAATAACTTAGTACCAGCACATCATAATGGATGTAGAAATCCTAATGATTTAAAACAAGAAATATTATTTAATCCACCAATTCTTTTTGATAAGAACATATTTTTAATAGATGATGTATTAACAACTGGAGGACATTTTAAAGCTTGTAAGAATATCTTATTAGAAAAACTAGATCCAAATATAAATGTAATTGGATTATTTTTAGCAAAAACCGAACACTACTACTAATTTTATAAAATATCATTGCGCTTCTCACTGATTCAACTCCTTGATTTTTTCTATATTGATCTCACATTGCTTGTAGTGATAAAAAAGTTCATTATAAGCTTTTAATATATCTAATTCATTTTCAACAATGGGTTTTTTTAAAGGTTCTAACTTTAAAAGCTCATTTGGTATTTGCACCTTTTGAATTTGAACCTTGGTTAAAACTTGTGTTTTATTCGAACAACCTATCAAGCATAGTATTAAAAAGCTTAGTAGTGTTGGTTTCATTACTTTTGGATATATAGTTTTTAACATCATCAACCTTTGTTTTGATTTGATTTTTTTGAATGTTTGCATTAGTAAGTACTTTTAATTCTTGCTCGTGTCTTATTTTCAACTCCCGAGTAATCCTCGTGAGTTCATTATTAATTCCTAAAGCTAAATTTAAATCACTTTGACTTTTTTCTAATCTTGCATTTGTGCTATCTAGTTTTAAATATAAAAACACATTAAGTGCAAGCATTAAAGCTAAAGCAATATAAAGCTTTGTATTTCCAAATAAAAATGACATATTGTTTGTAGTTTAAAGTAGGTTTTTGTATAATACTTTCAAGGGTTAGCCGTAGGTCTGACCCCCTATGGCTTAATCTAACCCTAGAAAGTAGGTGATTAATTTAAGCTTACAATCCACATAATCTCTACAATTATACTACTAAGTATGATTATAGTCAAGGCTTATTAACCTTGTTCCCCTTTTTTTAAGGGGATTATGTGGTAACCTACTTTAAATTTACTCCTTTCTTAATTTTTAAGCATAAGTCCATCGTGCTTTTTTGCCACGCGTATCAATATGCACAAAACCCATGTAAGGATTATCAAAATTATGCTTTATGGCAATTCCTAAAGGTTTATCATCATATGTTTTTAAAATATACTCATGCACATCTTCTGTTTTAACACCTTTAATTATAAAGTCCGCTGCACTTCCTGTGGTATGTTGACTTTTAGTAGCTCCTCCAACTTTAGCATTATGCTTGGGGCATCTATATCCACTATTTATAATCAAAGGTGAGTTAAAATGCTCTCTAATTTCACAAAGTATATCTATAAGCTCATCACTTGGAACATTAGCAGGCAATTCACACTTACCACATTTGCACTTAAATTCATTTTCTTTAAAATATTCATTTTTTTTCATTCATTCTCCTTTTGTGTAATTAAAAATAAATTAGCAAATTGTCCATAATCACTAAATAAATTATTTTGTTCATCATTGGCACTAGTATTACTTTGATAATAAGCTTTATAATAATCATCAAAAATATATCCAGCGTGATTTTCATCTTCTTTAGCGGTGCCAAAAGGTGGTAAAACTTGAGTGTTAAAAGGTATGGTTTCTTTAATCTCATCACCCTTAGCAACAATTTTTTCGACACTTAGACTATGAATATATACTTGTCCGTAATATCCAGTCCCTCTTACAAAAAATTTATTAGGTACTTCATCATTAAAAAGTATGATTTCAACTTCATATTCACCACTTTGATTCCATAAACAACAAGTATAATAAGATTGCTCATTTGCAGCACTATCATCAAAATTAAAATACCTTGCTAAAGAATTATGAATATTATGTCCTGAGGCTGGATATATTCCTGTAGTTTTAATTTTCCCTAAAACTTCATCTTTAGCTAATACCTGAGAGATACAATCTCCTCTTTGAGGTTGAGAAGTAGATGAAGTTCCTCCTATTCCACTTTTTTTGATTATAAAGTTACCTTCTTCTAAATTATCATTTCTATACTCATCAGTCATTATAGTATGTGCAAATCCATTAGAAAAAGCAAACAATACATCACTTAAACATCCTCCATATTGTCCTGAAAGAGTTTTTACTTTAAATTTTATTTTTGTGTATTCTTGGTTAGCTATTTTTTTCTTAGAAAACAAATCAAGCCACACTGAACCTCTACCTTGATTTCTTATACATAAATAAATAGTAGAGCTTTCCTCATTAACATAATTTATCAAGCTTCCAACTTCAGCTTTTATATCAGGATCTGGTAATTCAAAAGAAGTAACTATACTCCCACTTTTTTGAGGTAAATTACTTATAATTTCTTCTACTATAGGTTGTAATTCCTCTTTAGAAACATTTTCTCCCGTATCACCTTTTTCGCCAGCTTCTCCTTTTAAGGAAGCTAAAAAATCATCTTCGCTTTTTCCTTCATTTCCTTCTTTGCTAAGCCAAAGCTCATAAGCACTTTGTCCAGTATCTCCTTTTTCTCCTGCATCACCTTTTTCACCTTTATATTTACTACTTTCTAAAATTTCTAATACATTTTTTTTAATTTGTACATCATCTAGTTTTATTCCATTTTTATAAAGTTCTTTTAAAATATCTAAACTTTCATCAAATTCTTTATTTAATTCTTTTGCATTTTTGCTAATTTCTTCTAATACGGATTTCATTTAAACTCCTTTAAAAAACATTTAACAAGATGAAAACTATTGCATGCATGATAAAAAACAAAGGTTTTAAATCTTGAACATCCTAATTCTTGCATAGCTTCTTTTAAAGCCAAATCTGCTATTTTATAATCATCTCTTGAATTTGATTTTTGGCACAAATAATCATGTACAACAACCGCACTTAGATATTCAGGCGAATTAGGTGGAAAAATACTCCAAAAAATTCTAGGAATATTTGCTCCATTACTTGTAAAACCTTTTGGTATAGTAATTTTTAAATTACACAAACTAACTTCAAATTCCTTTTGAAGTTCAAATCTATCCTTATTAAAAGGCTTTACTATGACTTTTTTTAACATGCTAATCCTTTTTTGAATGCTTATCTTCTTTGATATAAACATTACTTTCTATGATTTTTGAAGTAAATCTTTTCATTTTTTCGACAAAAACATTATAAATATCCACTTCTTCTATTTTTTTTCTTGTTCTAATAGCTTGTATATTGATAACAATTGTTAGAATTTCTCCTAAAATCAAAAAACTAAAACTATAATCTACAAAATAATATAATGCACTAATTTGTTTTGCACCCAAAGCAAATATAAAAGGAACGCCAAGTAATAAAGTCTTAGCTAATAAATCTCCAAGCATATAAACTCTTAAAGAATCACTAAAAGTTAGAGTTTTAAAAAATCCAACGATAGCACTAAAAGTAAATATAGCTAGTAATGTTATAACTTGGGCGGTATTAATACCTAAAAATGCTAAAGATTGATAAAAAAAAGCCATTATCGCACTACCACTAAAAAGTAAAGTATTAGTTATGGCTTCTTGACTTGGATTTATATCTCCCATTTTACACCCTCTAACTCTTCTTTGGAAATTGCTTGCTCTACTTTTTCTTTAAGTGCATTAGCTTTAAAAGTGATTTCTTGAGTATTGTAAGCCACTGCTGCAGCAAATTGTAAAAACTCTTGCGGTGTAAAAATTACTTTTTTATCTTCAATATCAATCCAAACAATTTCTTTGATACTTCCTGATCTACTTTGCATATCAAGCATTAAATTAGTTACTGCTCCGTTGATATTGAGTTTGTCTTTTTGGCTTGTTTGGAAAGTATGTTCATTATAAACAATTCCACTTTCTAAAGCTTCATCTCTTTTAGCTCTTATTTCGTCAAGTTTGATTTCTTTAAGAGCATCTAAGCTTTTTTCTTGCACTCTGTATCTTATATGAAAGGTATTACTTGACTCATCAAGCCCTTCTTCCCTTATAAGATCTTGTGTTTTTTCATCAAAACTTGGCAATTCTTGCTCACTCACTCTAGCAAAACCAAGAGCTTTAAGCTCATCATCATTTAATTTATCTAAAAAATAAGTATCTTCTCCTTCTAAGCCCTCTAAATCAACTTTTTTTATATATACATTTTGGTTAAAAAAAACTTCTTCATCTATCTTATAAAACATTTACTCTCCTTTAATTATAAAAAAATGTTAAATTTCCTCTACATTGCAAATTACAATCTCTAGTATCCCATCCTCTACTAGCATTATGACTACCAGTTTGATAGGAAGAAAATTTAATTTTATTTGAGTTTATAGAACTAAAAACAATTTTCATTTTTATAGGTATTTTTTTATTAGCTTCATACTTCCTTGCTGTTCCATATAAAGTATGTGAATTAGAATAATTATTCCAAGTTAAGGCTATGGAATTGGCTGAAGTTCTATTATTCATATTATAAGCACTCCAAACCTCTCCTATAACTAAAACTTCTTTATTTGCTAAATTAGCAGGCACCACATATTCATTAGGTCTTACTAGATTATTTAAACTAAACATATAATTATAATTAGCCACGCCTCCGCCAAGTTCTGGAGGTAAATCAACTTGAAATATTGAATTTGCAAGCATTAGAGCATTCATGTTAAGACCTTACTAATCTGATGTTATTTGCTGCTATACAAAAGTAAGCAAAGGTCTCAGTTCCACTAAAACCACTTTGAGGTATTCTAAAATTAAATGGGGCTTTAAAGGCTGTAACATTTTGGCAATTGTGTATGGTTATAGTCCCGCTTTTGCCTGCCCCACCCCAATTAGCTACTCCTAATTGAGTTCCAGCATTAGCAATTAGCTCAAAATGCTGAGCTTGGCTTAAGTCCATGTCTATTAATCCTACTGCTCCTAGATTTTTAATCCCACCACCATAATCTACATACCACTTTCTAACCAAATGTGTATCAGCTGTTGGATCAACCGCACAATTTGGAATAAGCTTAAAAGTAGTATTTCCATTTAAATTAGTAGTTCCATTTGCCGTTAAAGCACCACTTAAAGTTATATTTCCGTTTATTGTCTTGTTTCCTTCTATAGAAACTTTTGTTTTCAAAGCCTCATCTAACATTTTTTTATTTACAAGTCTTTTTTCTTCTAAAATAGTTTCTAGCTCTTCTTTTTTACCATTTAACTCTTCTTGAATTTGGCTAATTTCTTCTTCAAGTTTTGTTTTTTCTTTTTCTAAGGAAGAAACATCACCTGATGGAACTTTATTAAGTTCTTCTTGAATTTGATTTTTTATATTTTCTAATTCATCTTTTTTGCTATTTAGTTCTTGTTCTTTTTCTAATACTTCATTCTCATGTTTTTCTTGAACCTCATCTTTGCTTTGCAAATCACCAAGCAAAGAAAGTATATATTTAATATCTTCATCTTTTTGATCAACCCAAATATATGGATCTATTTTTAAATCTTGTTTTAAAACCCAAGTATTATCATCTGTTGTTCTTACATATACAAAATACTCCCCAGTGCTTTGTTTTTTCCAAATGTCACCTAAATTAGCTTGGCTTGGCTCTTCTTCACTAATAAAAGCAGGATTTAATTCTCTTGGTAAGGCTGGATTTATCCAAGTTTTATTTTTTAAAACTTTCTCGCAAACATAAATTTCTCCTTCTGTGATGTCTTCCTCGTTAAGAGGTTTAAACCAAATAGCACCTTCATTCTTTTGATTAGGTGGATTTTTTTGTATAAAATTAATAGTAGGATTTTGTAAAAATTGTAAAATTTGACATGTAGATTTTTTAAACCATATTTGATTTATTTTTGGATTAATTGGCTTATTGTCACTACTTGCATAATCAAAAGGATATACCACTTGCTCATAAAGCTCTTCAAGAATTCTTAGTTTTTCTTTACTTAAATTTTCATAAGAAGATAAAGCATCTTTTACTTTTTTTTCAAAATCGCTCACATGCTCTAATATATATTCATCTATCTTGTCTTTACTATTGTATAAATATTCTCTTATGGCTATTATATCTTTACTTGCTTGTTCTAAAGTAGAATACAACATAAGATTAGTAACTCTTGGATTCATCATTATTCTCCTTTTTTAAAATTTGATTAATTTCATTTTGTGTATTGATAAGGCTTAGAAGTTGTTGTAAAATTTTAGCTGTACTTTTAATATTATCTTTATTGATTAATGTTTCTATGATTAGTTGTTCATTGTTTGATATATCTTTTTGACTAAGCTTTATTATATTGCTTTCCCATAAGAATCGTTCGATAGAAATATTGTGTGCTAAAGACTGGCTTAAAGCAAGATAATCAGCTCCCAAGCAATTATCATTTAATCGCTCTATAATTTCATATCCTTTTTCATCTATAATGTTTAAGACTTCTTTAGTTTTATCTTGAGTGTGCTTTAAAATTACATTTTCTAATTCTTTTGAATATTCTAAAAGATTTAGCTTTTCTTCGTTAGACTTTAACTTAATTTCTTCTAATCTTAACTTTATGAAATTCACAAGTTCATCTGATTTTTGCTCGACAAAAAAACTCACCTCGTTAATTTGTTGTGCTAATTCATTTAATTCATCGCCAAAAGGATTTAAAGATCTAACAAAAATATCAGCATGTTTGTCAAAATCTATTGGATTTTCTAAATTTGGAGCTTTTGGTAATTTGTTTATTTTAGTTGTTATCGTTTTCATTTATTTTCTTAGCCTTTATTTTTAAAAACTGCCCATTATTGCCCTCATCTTGCATATTTAAAATTTCATACTTTTCATTTTTAAATATAAAAAAATAAGACATATCAAGTTCTAAAAATCTAATTACAAATTCGCATTGATACAACCTACAAGATATATTATTGTGCTCTTTGTTTTCTATAATTAAATTTTTACAACTTGCAAAAACTTCTTTAACAAATACTTCCTTTTCATGATCTAGTTCTTGGAATTCATTCTTAATTTGCTCTTTTTTGTATATTTTTAAACGATGTTTTAATGCTTTTGCATTCATAATAGTCCTTAAAAAAATGTTATTTTGTATCTATTTATAAGAGCTTTACTTACATTAGGAAAATTTGTATTTTCAAAAGCATGCAAACAATAATTTTTTAGCCAAAGTTTTATATCCTCAGGTGCTATATCATAACCTAAGCTTACAATCATTCTTCCACTACCCTCACAATATAAAACATTAGAATTTGTTTTAAATTCTGCTTTAAATTGTGCATTTTCTAAAGAATTAAATGGAGCTAGCACTACTCTTTCATTAAAAAAAGATATTTCATAATTATTCTTAACCAATATACGATTAGTTCTGTTTTCAAATTCTGTTATGGCAGCCTTCAAGGATTGATTTAAATTTTCATCAAACACATCACTGTCTATTCTTAGAAATTCTCTTAATTCTTTAATATCTACAAGAGTTTTTTCAGGTACATTTAATTCTTTGATAATCATTTTTTACCTTTGCCTTTTTTGTTTTGCAATTCTTCTTCTACTTGCTCTTCTTCTACTTGCTCTTCTATTATCTTTACAATATTTTTATTTTTAAGGTGTAGAGCTTCTTTATCATCAAGCTCCACAACATCGCCTTTTTTATAAAAAACATCTCCGCTTAAACATAATAAAAACTCTACTTTTTTCATATCTTAGACCTTAATGAAATTAAGATGGGGTTACAATTTTACAAATTGCTTCATCTGTAATTAGTTTTGCATCAAGTCTTGATCTAACTTTAATCCCAACTAAATCATTTTGAGCATAAAGCTCATTTAATCTTGTAAAGCTCATAGTTTCTCTATCCCAAATTTCATAAAAACTAAAATCACCAAAAATAGCAGGAGTTTTACTTGCACCAAAACCATCTAAAGAAGAACAATAAGTCACTTTTTTACCTAAAATAGTGTCATATCCACCTGAACTAAGTGCTGGCATCCACAAAGGCCTACCATCACCATCTACTAACTTATAAAGTGCTTTCATAAAATCATCCCCTACAAGCCAAGAAGCATTAGTTCTATACGCACTCTTTAGAGTAAAAAACGCATCTATTACATCATTACTTGTAATACCGCTATTACTTGCTAATTCGTATTGTGTTTTTGTATTTATAATACCTGCTGGTTTTTTATTTCCATCGCCTTTTATAAATGCTTCTTCCTCTGTTTGTGCGATTTTTTCAGCACTTTTTCTAATTAAAAAGCTTTCTAAATTTGAGATATTGTCATTTAGTAATTCTTCACTAATCTTAATAATACCCCCGAGTTTGTGAGCTCCAATGGTTAATTTTGAAAAAGAAGCGTTGGCTTCATTAAAATTAGCCATTTCATCAATCCATCCAAAACCGCTTATATCTTCAAGTATTGGTATGTCTTGATTTGTGGATGATTTTTGAACCGTCGCAAGTTTTCTAATCACACTAAGATCTGTTAATTTTGATCTAATTTTTGATTGCAAAGTTGTAGGAACTAAAACTCCACCTTTATCTGTTGCACTTTCATTTAATGCATCTCTTTGCAAAGATTTATCGATAATTCCGCTTCTTAAGTATTTAACAAAAGATTTCATAGAGTCTTTTTCATCTTCTCGTTGTGGATGTGGATTTTGTTCCAATCTTACACTTACAACTTCATTTAAAAAACTCTCTCTTTTTTGTTCTTCTTCAAGCCTTAAAAGCTCATTTCGTTTGCTTTCAAAGTCTTTAACCATTTGGTTATATTTTTGCTCTTCTTCTGTGCTAAATGTTCTTTTTTCATCTTTTGCTTTATTAGAAAGTTCTGACATCTGCTTATGTAAAGCACCTATATCTTCTCTTATTTTTTGCATTTTCTCTCCTTTTAAAGTGTTTTAATCATAAGTTCTAGCTCACGATCTCTAGCTTGAGCTAAAGCTTTAGCTTCTTTTTGAGATTGTTCATCAAAAAAACGTTTTTTTGCATTTTTGTCAGCACCTTTCCAAACAGCACTGAGTTCAAAAATTTCAAATTCATTTACAAGAATTTTTTTAGGAATACTGTCTTTATCTGTAGTTTTTTTTAAGATTTTATACCCTATAGATACATCACTTAAAATTCCATCTTTGTATTTTTTAAAAATATTTTGACTTTTTTCATCTTTAGCAAAAATACAATCACAAACTAATTCACCATTTTCAATTCTTATATTCTCAATTTTTGCTATAGCATTATCTACACTTGGTTCATGATCTTTAAAAAGTGTTCTTAATTCGCTATATTTCGCACCACCAACATCCAATTCTTCTATGTATTCACCTAACTCCCAATCCCAACGCATACAAGCATTAGAATTTGAAATCATTACAAAACTTAAAATACTTTCAGTTTCATCTACACTTTTAATTTTTGCAGTATCTGATCTTATAAGGTTCATGTTTTTCCTTAAAAATATATTTTGCAAAGATTTTATAAATTTTTTGAGGCGTTAAAGTGCGTGTTAGATTAAATTAGACCTTGTATATTTAATTTAATTTGTAAAAAATCATAATCTTCAATAGGAGCTGAATAATCTTTTAAAATACCAAATGTAGTTAATTTTTTAAAACCATTTTCGCTTTCATCTGCTATAAATAAAGTTTTTTTATTGTAAATGCTTTCAATTAAATTATCATAATAATCAAAATGAACTTTTTCTAAGGCAATTATGAATTCTAAAAATTTAGCCCTTTTACCATCTACTACAGTAGTATGCCCCCATTCATTTGTATTTGTTTTAGAATAATTAAGATAAGTAAGATTAGCAGGGTGTATAGTAATACCTAATTTTTCTTTTTTGCCCAAAAGTATATGTCCAACATTAGCTATGTCATTTAATGCGTAAAAAGTAATTTCTATCTTAGAATTAATTGGATAATCAAAAAAGATGAAATCATCTTTGTTGATTTTAAATTTACCAAAAAAATATTCCCACCAAGTGCGTGATTTTTTAAAAAACATAGATTTTTCATAAATAATTCTTTTATCTAACGTTTGAATTTTAATTTTAGATATATTTGCATTTAAAATAGCAAAAGCGTCAAAACTTTCTTTTGTATCTATAATAACACTCCAAGTTTTATTATCTTTGCTTTGAGTATTTATTTCATCATCAAAACATGCGTTTTCATTTGTTGGTCGCATTTTTACCCATTTGTCAAAATAAATATCTGGTTCTTCATGTTTGTCTTCATCATTTGCACTTTTGTAAACATAACCCTTAAAAGAAACCTCATCATTAATTTTATAAGTATTTTCTTTGCTCCAAAGTGGTGTTTTATCTTTGCTTATGGTGTTTTGTTCTATTATGAATTCTAAAGGTCTAACTATAATCATTCTTCAATCCTTTCTACGATTTCTCTTGTTTGTTTTGTGAGTATTGACATATCCATACAAAGTCTTTTAATGCCTTTATCTACATTATCTATTTTTGTAATTAGTCCATCAAATTTAGAATTTAATTGCTTAAAACCATTATCTATGCCTTTAAAAAGAGCTAATTCTAATTTTTCAAACATATTAGAAACATCAACCTTTAAGCCTTTGCCATCTTTTAATGGAATAATAGCTTCAGGATATCCATTTTCTCCTATAATGGCATTTGTTTTTTGTGTTATTATTCCACCATCTGCAAAGGCGACCGCTTTTTTATTTGGATTTTTTATTTCTTGATTTAAAGCATCATCTACTTTATTAGAATTGTTTTGATACGCAAGTAAAGCATATTTTAGATTTTCTATAGCAGCTACACTTAAAGAACTGCCATTTTTCAACTCTTTAATCATACCATCTAAGTATTTTGCTATAGGAGAATCTTCTCCAAGATACTTAATCATTTCTTGAACTTCTTTTTGACTTTGCTCTAAAAGAGTTTCTCTATATTTTTTTAATTCTTCTAATGTCATAGAAGATGTGTCTTTTATAGTTTCTTGAAGTTTTTCGTTTATTTTTTCATTTTCTAATATGATTTTACTAATCTCATTTTGTATGGTATTTAAATCAGCTTCACCTCCTAAATCTTTCATATCATTTGCCATTTTTAACATTTGAAATTGATATTCTTCATAGGATGAGGAATTTCTTAAATCATTTGCTTTGGCACTTGCTGCTTGTTTTAATTCTTCAAAAGAAGAGGAATTAAAATTATTATTTTTAAAATCTTCACTAGCCTTTTTTAGTAACTTCTCATAGTTTTTATTTATCATTTGCGGTGTTTGAATAGTTTGTTTAATTAAATTATCACTAAAGCTAGTAAGAGAAGATAAAATATTTTTTTGGTTATTTAAATTTTCTAAAAGTTTGTTATTTTCATTAATTTTAATTTTGGCATATTCTTTTGAATTTTCATCTTCATACGCTTTTATAAGTTCATCAACCTTAGCTAACTCATTTAAGTGCTCTGATGAAAAAATCAAGCCACCTTGTTCTTTCATTATTTGCTCAAAGGAAGTAATAATGGATATTAATTGTTTTCTAAGCTCAGTGTTACCAGTGCTTAAAAAATCATTTATTCCATCATATCCAAGATTTAATAACTTATCATTAGCATTAAAAATATCTTTGAAAATATCTTGTTCTTCTTTGCTTAAATCATCTTTTAAACCACCCATTATAGTAGCATACTGATTGAGTAAATCATTAACTTTAAAAATACTAGTATCTAGTCCATTAACGCCAGCAAAGCTTTGATTTATCTGCATTAACTCACTTGTTTTATTGATAATAGTTTGTAAGATATTATTTACTTGCTCATTTGCATTTGCTAAGGCTTGTAATAATTGTTCCCAAGCTTCTACATTTTCAGCTGAAAAATCATTTCTTAAGCTTTCATTATAAGCCTCATTAAGTTTATCTAGTGAAATTTGTGAAATATTTTTAAATTCATTTTCTTTTAGCCCTAATATATCAAAACCACCACTTATATTTCTAATGGCAGTTTTTAATCCATACATAGTATCATCAAGAGTAATTTTAGCTACTTTTACAGGATCATTTTTATATATTTGACTTAAAATATTACTTTGCATACTCATAAACTGACCAAATTGCTTAGAAAGTTGCTGTGCATAAGATATATTTGCTTCTTTAGCAGCTTGCTGTATGGATTTAATTTGTTCGTTGATTAATTCTTTATCATTAGTGTTTAAAAAACTTTTTAATAAAGCATTTGGAACGGCTGTATCTATAAGAGAATTACCGCTATATTTTCCAGCATTTATCTCATATTTGTCTAAATTTGCCCCTAGCTTTTCTAATAATGCATATTGATTGTCTAAGAATAAATTAAGCTCTTTTATCTTTCTATCATTTATATTTTGATACTCAGTCCAGCTTTTTTTGCTAAACCACCCTTTCTTTTGATAATCAATATAGCTTTGTAAATTTCCTTGTGAGAAATGATCTTTAAAATTTATATCTTGCCAAAGTCTTAGACCGCTTCCGGTAGCTTTAGTTTTTCCAAAAATTCCACCTATAACACTGCCTAAAAGACCTCCTACTAAAGTACCTATGCCAGGAGCTATCAAAGAACCTAAAATCCCACCTATAGCACCGCCATTTCCAGCATGAGTATCAGTTTTAAATAACATATCCCCAAGTTTTCCTATTCCATAACCTAAAAGACCACCACTTAATGCATTAGTTGCTAAACCACCAACAAAACCCAAAGTAGATCCAATACCACCACTTAAAGCTCCATTCATTCCACTAATACCTAAAGAACTCCACAAAGCACCAGAGCTAAAAGATGTTAGAGCGGTTGATCCAAAAAAATTACCAAGATATGCACTTCCTAAACTTAAAATATTACTTCCTAATGTCCCTATATTCTTTATTAAATTAGAAAAATTTTGAAATACAGAAGTAAAGCTATCACCAATACCACTAAAATCAAAACTAGTAAAACTTTGTATTTTTTCAAATGTAGAACCACTTAAAATACCTTCTAATGCATTAAATCCACTTAGTACATTAGATACACCATTTAATACATCTTGTCCTTTTTCAACCTCTCCACTAGAAGATATAACAACTTCTTTACCATCTACAACACCTGTAAAATTTCCATTATTATCTTTTTTTAAGCCCAAATCTTGAGAAATCAAACTAACATTTTGATAAGAATTGTTCACACCCATTAATGAATTTGTAAAAATGCCTGATATTGAACCACTAATAGAACTAATGGCAGGTGATAGCATATCCATAGCCAAAGATTTACCTAAACCTATGAATAATTCTTTTAAATTTTTTATTTTTCCTTCTATGAAATCAAAAAAACGGCTTTCTATGGTTCTTTGCATATTTGCTATCATCTTAAGATAATCATTTTCTACATTTTTAAATGTTTTTGATGCGTTTTTTTCTACATTTAAAAAAGCTTCTTTTTGTGTCTTTATGAGTTTTTTAAGATCTTCTTCATCTAAAATATCTATAAATTTTTCTCTTAATTCTATTTCTTTTAATGCCCAAGCTTCTTGTTTTTTACCAACACTTTCATAAAATTCAAGCATTAAACTCTTATAGGATTGAAATTCTTTTTGGCTTTCTTTTAAATCCAGATCTATAATCATTTCTTCTTTAGCTTTTTGTATGGTTTTGCCATCTAAACCTATTTTTTTAAAATGTTTCAATTTTTCATTGATAGCTTCTAAGCTTTTTTCATACTCACTCATAGTGATTTGTGAAAGTTCTTTGAGTGCTTGATTTTGCTCTTTTATGATTTGTGTATGCTTTTCTTGAGCAAGTTTTGCTTTTTCTTCTTGCTCTAGTATTTTTCTAACCTCATCTGCTTTAACAGCATGAGCTAATGCATTAGATATAATATCAACTTGCTCTACTAATGCACTATTTTGCTCCCAATTGCTAATACTAACAAGTTCTAATAATTTTTTATTTAAATCATCTAAAGCCTTGTTTGTTTTTTCCAACTCCTGACTTTCTATTTTTGGAATTTGAATTTTTGTTACTAACTCAACTGCATCATTTAATTCCTTATTAAGTTTTTCTACACTCCTTAGTTTTACTTCCTCTTTTGCGTTTTGCTTAATTTTTTCATCTAAAAATGCTATTTTTTGAGCTACATTTGCAATCTCTCTTGCATCTTCGACACTTTGTTTTCTAATATTTCCCATAAAAGAAAAATCTATTTTTTGCAAATAAGAAACTGCGTTTTTATATTCTTCGCCTATGAAATCAAATGAATATTCTTTTAAAAAATTACCTATTGTATTTTGAAATCTTCCAATATCTGATATACTTTCTAATTCTTTTTCTAATTCATCTTTTTGTTTTTTTAAATCCTCTATATCCAAAATTTCAATCTTTCTTTTAAAAGAAGAATTTAATTTTTCTGTTTTCTCATATGCTTTATCCAAAGCATCTTCTATAGCAAATAATCTTTCTATTAAAACTAAAGGTATAGCGTTCTTAGCAACATTTGATAGTGCTTTAAATCCTTGAGATAAAACAATAGTCCTTTTATTTACTTCACTTATACTTTGAGCATTAGAAAGCAGTCCAACTCTTTGTAAATATAAAGCATTTTTAGCATCTAGTATTGAAGCTTTTAACTCTAAAAATCCTTTGGATAAAATCGGAGCTATTTTAGAATATATCTTCAAACTAGCAAAAGCCAAAGAAACATTAATAAGTATAGGTGTTAAGCTTTGAAAAGTTTTAATAAAACTAGAAATGCTATCTTTATTTTCTTCCATATAAATATTTAGTTTTAACAAGCTTTCATTTACACTTTCAAATATAGGCTTACTTAAATCTCTTTTTAATTTATCTATATTTGATTTTAAAAGTTTAATATTATCTTCATAACCTCCAAGAGCTAGCTGAGCAACCTTAACATTTTCACTTGTTTTTTGAATAATTAAATTATATAAATTACCATTTGCATTAGCTTCTTTAATAGCTTCATTGGTAAGTCCGATTTGTTTTAAAAATCTACCAAGATCAGAACTTGATAATACAACTCCATTTCCAAGACCATCTATTGTCATTTTAAGCTGTTCTACTCCAAGACCTGATATTTTAAGAGTTTGCATTAAATTTTCAAAAGATTTTATGCTTTCATCAAAATTCATATTTTTTGAAACACCAGCATAAAAACTAGAAAAAATATCCGCTAAATCTGATACTGCATATCCTGACTTAGAAGATAAATTATTAAACTGTTCTAGTGTTTTAGCACTTTGTTTTAATGATAATTGGTATTTTTCTTGTATATTTAATGTCTTGCCAAAAGATGCAACATTAGATGAATTTACTGCGATTAAAGAAGCTATATTTTTCTTTGTCTTTTCATATTGGGAATTTAAATCTATAAAAGATTTGGCATAATTGCTTACGCTATCAAACATAGCTTTATAACCATGATAGCTTTGCACAAAATGTGCATTCATGTTCAATACAGCTTTAGATAAACCCAAAAAACTTTCTTTAACATCTTTTGTTTTTTGATTTAGATTAACAAAGCTTTGACTTAGTTTATTAACGCTGACAACTCCTTTGTTTGTATCAACACTTATGCCAACTTTTACATTTTTTGCCACTTTAATTTCCTTTTATGTTAATTTAGCTAGAATGAAAATAAAAAAGGTATTAGGATGTTTTTTTACTCTTATGAGCCACTTACTTTTGCAACTTTGTTGTTTTTGCTTGTGGTATTTTTTATGGCTAAAACTAAGAGTAAAAAAGAATTTAAAGAAAAGATTATTGATAAAGAGCTTGCTGATTTTGCTAAAAATATTGATATTTTTTTCAAAGAAAATAAGCCCACAAAAACTTTGCTTAGTAGACAAACTATACAATTTGCTATAAAAAATAATCTTTTTACAGTTTCTATAAAAAAGCAGTTTTATCAGATTTTGCAAAAGTATCCAAATGAGAAAGAATTTATTATAGAGTTTAATCATAATTTATTATCCTAATAGCTCTAAAAAGTCTAAACTTAATTTTTCTAAATCTATGTTTTGATTTTTCTTAGCACTTTGCTTAATTGATATTGGTTTTAAATGCTCACTTAGTAAAAAATCTTCACATTTATTTTTAACACCCATAAAGGATGCAATCATACTAAGCAAAATGCTTATTTGTATTTCATTTCTATCACAAGCTAAAGGCTCATTAGATAAAAATTCCATCCATTCGTTAAATTCAGCTTGTGTGATGCTTTGTTCTAACTCGCCTATTGTTTTTCCTAATGCAAGGGCTAGGCGATATTTTAATCGCCCTTGCTCTCTTGCTTTGGGACTTCTACACTAAAGGTTAAAATTTCATCAGCTATTTTAGAAATAATCATAAGTGCATTTTGATTAAGTTGCGTGATTTCTTTTTTGCTTAATCTTGGTTCTACAAGTCCTTTTAAAACAACTTCAGTTCTAAAATTAGAATTATTACTTATGGCTTCTATATTGATTTCATTAGTATCATCCCCATCTTTACTATCTTTTTTAAACTCTATTTTATGATTTTTCATAAGCTCATATTGTTCTAACATGGAAAGTTGCTTTATGGTTATTTTTTCATCAATACCATCAACATTAATTTCTTTTGTTTTAAGGGAATTATTTTGTAAAAAATCTTTTAAATTCATCTTTTTCTTCCTTTTTGTGCAAAATTATTGTTATTAAATTCTTCCTCTGTAGCAGATGAAGCTACTCCACTGCTTTCATCACAAGTATATTTTTTTCTTATATCTTTATTTGCTGGATACGCTAGCGTTAAAGGATTTGGGTAAAAATAAATTGTTTTACCTTTTAATTCCTCATAAGATTGTCCTTGGGTTGGCTCATTTTCAGTCTCATGAATGATATTTTCATCATTTTCTTTTTCCCACTTGTTTTCTTGTTCTTGCTCACTATCTATAAATTCTTTACTCTTATCAAAAACTTGCTTTTTAGCATGTGGACATACCCCTCTAACACTATCAAAAATATATATAAATCTCTCATCATTAATTTGTGGTGTTTTTAAGGTGCTTGCTTTTGGATAGTGATAAACTATTTTTGATTTTTTATCTGAATAGACATTACCAACTACTAATGCATCGCTAGTATGCTCTATATTTTCTCCATCTTCAAATCTAAAAGGAGTGATGTCTTTTGCTTCTCCTATTTTTTCTGCTGTGATATTTGCACTAAATTTATTGTTAGCTTCACTAGTAACTTCAAAGCCTGTTATTTTCATTTTTATTTTTAAAGTTGTTTTTCTTTCATCATTAACCTCAACAATGATAAAAACTTCTTCATTTTCTTCAAAAGCCTTTTCAAGATAATTTACTCCTTCAAAATCTTGTGTTTTTCCATCTTTTGCAAATTTGTAAAGTAAAGACATATTTACAGTAGCACTTGTTTTTTTACCTACTGCATTTAATTCTTCATAGTCTCTATCATTAATTGGGCTTAGTTTTTGACTTTCTCTACTTCCTCCTTTAAGCCCTGAAATGCTAGTTAAAAAACCTGCTTGTATTGGTGTAGAACCAGCAGCTTCCATAGCTCTTGATAAAACCAATACTCTAAGTCCTTGAACATCTGGTGCATTTGAAATTATTTTTTCTTTTGGCATTTTTACTCCTTGTTATAAAATACAAAGAGATTTTAAAAAAACTTTGAGGCGTTAAAAGGCGTATTAAATTTTAAAAGTCAAGAATATACTACTTTTATAAAATCCATCTTCTTCATCTTCTCCAGCTATGAGTATATCTGATGGCTTTTTGTCTATGCTAAATAATAAACTTTCAAAATCTTCTTTTATGTTTCTTAATTTTTGATACTTTTTACTATATATAATAAGGGATATTTCTATTTCTTTTACTAATAATTTATTATCAATACTTAAAACAATTTCTTCATTGCTTATTTCATAAACTATGAAATTTTCTTTGTTATTTATAGTAGCTTTTATAGGATAAATATCTAATTTTAATTCATTTTCTAAATTTTGCAAAAAGCGGACTAAAAATTCTTTGTGCATTTTCATTTAAAACCCTATTTTTTTCAATTCTTTTTCTAATTCGTTTTGGACTAAAATGTCTGCTTTTGGTTCTATTTTTTTTATAGCATTTTCCATAGTTTTATATCCTTTTACAAAACTTGTTTTGCCTTTTTTGTTTTTTCCTCCTCTATGCCAAAATCCATGCTCTAAAAAATGTGCATAATAAGCGCTAGAAAAATATTCTAATTTGTTTTTCCTTTCATTCTTTTTTTCTAAAGTCCATTTTTTAAAACCTTTTAGTTTTTCATATCTTTTTTGACTTACTTTTTTCTTTTTAAATACAACAGCAGCTGCTCTATAAACACCTTTTTCTAAATTTCTACTTGTAACAGATCTAACACTTGATCTTAAAAGACCGCTTTCTTTAGGTGCTGTTTTTTTATAAAGCTTAGTAATTTCCTTGCTTACACTCATAGCTCCTTTTCTAGCAGCTTTTGATAATGATGAATTACTTAGCGTGTTTAAATCTTTCATTAATTCTACGAGACCTTCTAATTCTATTTTTTCCAAACCTCATCCTTTAGTTCATTTAATTTTCCTAAATTTAATGCTACAAAATGCTCATTTCCATTGGTAATTGGGTTCATTTCCTCTAATGCTCTAACCTCGTTAATACTCATAACTCCATTATTTAAAGCTTTTGTATAGCTTTCCCATCTTGAAGCGCTATCAGCTCTTAAAATAGCATTGATGTTAAATTTAAAATAATATTTTCCCCATTCGCTTTTAGTAAGCAAAAAGCGATTAAATGCTTGTTCTATTTTTGTAGTAAGAGGCGTGATTGTTTGAACCATGTAGTTTGTTTCTTGTTGTTCTATATTAGAAAATGTTGCTCTAGAAAGATCTCCTAGCTTATGCGGTGGTATATTAAATAATCTTGCAATTTCTATAATCTGAAATTGCTTGCTTTCTATAAATTGACTATCTTTATTTGCACTTGTAGTTTGAGTAAATGTAGAACCACTTTCTAAAATGGATATGTTATAAGCTTTCTTTTGACTATAATTTTCTTTAAATGATTTTTTCAATCTATCATATGCTTGATCACTAAGCTCATTTGGAACAGTAATAACACCACTTGTAAAAGCACCATTTTGAAAAAAGCTAAGTCCATGTTGCTCTATGGCTGTAGCTAACTTTGCTGTGGTTTTACTTTTTCTTAAAGGTGCTATTCCATTGACACCATCTTTTGTATGATATGGAACATTGACCATTTCATCATAACTTAAAACAACACTGCCATTACTAGAGTATGCACTATAAAAGTATTTTCCACTTTGTTTAAACAGCAAAATATCTTTGTTTTGTATAAGTTCTATGGAGAAAATTTGTCCATTTCTTCTTCGCATAGGATATAAAAAGCCATTTCCATAAATTAGCATTTGCACCATAAAAGCCTCTATAAGTGTAAATGGTGTCATGGTTTCATTTGGTGCAATTTTTATAAGATCAAACAAAGGATGATTAGTGGCTAATACAGAGCCATTTTTTTCTTTTTTGTATAAATTTAGTGGTAAAGAAGCTATGGTTTCGCTTATGTTTGATATAGCTGCAATTACAGCCGAAAGCTCATCAGAATTTACCTTTTCTTCTGAAAGGAACTCTAAGGCATGATAATCTTGATTTCTTTTTTGTGTTTTAAAAAATGATTTTATTTTATCTAACATTCAAAACCTCGTTTTTCTAAGTATTTTAAAAAAACTTTGAGGCGTTAGAATGCGTATTTGGTATAAAAGCAAAAAATAATTTTGATAATATATGGTAAATATTTAATAGGAATAGACAATGAATAAGATTGATAATATTGCAAATTTTTTAGATAGCAACTCTAAAAAATGTTTGGCTATAAATGGGTCTTGGGGTATAGGTAAAACTCATCTATGGAAACAAGTTGAAGAAAAAATAAATGCAGATAAAAAAGTTGTTTATATCGATCTTTTTGGTAAAGAAAGTTATAAGCAAATATTAGAAGAAATAGTTTTTAAATTATATGGAACTTATAATTCTATTACAGAAAAAGCTTCCAATATTGTAAGCAAGCTTATAGAAAAAGCAAGTTGTGAGTTTATAAAAATAGAACCTAATGCTATTTTTTCTTTTGCTAAAAAAGATGATTTTAATAATATTATTGTATGTTTTGATAACATAGAAAGAAGAACTGATAATCTTTCTTTGAAAGAAATTTTAGGACTTGTAAATTTACTTAAAGAAGAAAAAGAATGCAATGTTGTTGTGATTTTTCATGAGGAAGAATTAAAAGAACAAGATAGCAATCTGGCTAAAAACAATAAAGAAAAACAGACTAAACAATACAATAGTAAAAACTGGTATCGAATATACAAAGAGAAGGTTATTGATTGTGAAATAACCATAAAAGACAATGATGAAGTAGCAAAGGCAATTATCAAAGATAAAGTAAATAAATATACTAAAATTACAGATGAGATAAGAAATATTATTGAAAATATTATTTTCGAAAGATATAAAGAACAATGTAATGGAAATCTAAGATTATTATATCATGCCTTAGAGCATATAGATTATTTTAACACGCAATGTTTTTTATTGTTTTGTAAGTATGATAATAAAAAAACATTTTCAGATGCTCTAAAATTAAGTTATAAATCATTAATATCTAAAACTAAAAAATATCTTTCTATTACAATAGAAAAAAATGAATTTTCCTCAAACTACCATCTTTATGAACAATACCTAAAAAATATGTTTTATTTAAGTAAAGAAGAAAAATATCAACTAAGACGCGATTTTTATCAAACTTTAAAAATTGATCTTTATTATAAACTTCAAAACTGCAAGATAGAATATTTAGTAGGTAATTTAAACGATGAGCAATTCGTAAAAGATATTGAAAATTCACTTTTAAAAATAGATTTTTATTCAAAAAATGGAATGACACACTTTCCTTATGGTTTTTATCAAATTTTACTTTCAACCTACACACAAATTACAAATAAAAAATTAAGCAACATAGAAGAAAAAATCAATAAACACTATATAAAAGCTCTTGTTATGGAAGAATTAGAATTTGATTTTCGCGATGATTATAAATCAGATAAAGATCTTTTAAAATTATTAAAAGATGAAAAATGGAAGCGTTATTATGAAGATACCAAAGAAAAATACAAAACAGGCAAGTATGAAAATATTAATGCTTTTATTAATAGCTATGAAAATATAGAAAGTAGTTTTTATCCTGAAGCGATTAAGCAATATAATTTTTTTAAAAGAGAAGAATTGGTACAGCTATTTAAAAATAATAACGATTTTTGTAAGAAATTTTTTAATCATTTTTCTATGAATATGGTTGCAAGTCATAAATTTGATGATGATTTAAATAATAATTTATTTCAAGCTTATTTAGATTTTTTAGATTTAGATGAAAATAAAATAAAAAAAAGTGTTGTTTTAGAATATATAAATTCACAAAATAGTGTATTAAGAAAGCTACTAATAGAATAATTTATAGCTTTCAAAATAAAATCTTTTCATTGCTTTTTGTAATTTTTTGTTAAATTCTTTTAAATTAAAATAAAAGGATTTAATATGCAAATGCAAGAAGTAATTGAGAAGTTAAAAGATATACTTGCAAGTGAAGGTAAGCGTGAATTAAAAACAAAAGATATAGCTAAAGAATTAGGTATCCACCCAGACACTTTTAATTCTATGAAATTTAGAAACTCCATTCCCTATGCACACATTTTAAACTTCTTAGAAAAAAGAAACATTAGTATTAATTACTTCTTTTATGGAAGCTCTCCAAAAGATCAATTAGAATGTGAATACAAATATAAAATTTTAAAACTATATAAAACCAATGCTAGTTTAGGTGGAGGTGGGATTAATGATATTTTAGATTTTGAAAACATATTAATAGATCAAAAGATATTAGATTTTTTTAAAACAAAAGATTGTGAGCTTATTACTTGCTATGGTGAGAGTATGGAACCAATTATCAAAGATAAAAGTATTTGTGTAATAGATAGAAATAAAACTTTTAAAAACAAAAGTATTTGTGTAATTAATACTAAAGATGGACTTTTTATCAAACAAGTTTTAAAACAAGATAATGGAGTAATTTTACACTCTTTAAACCATTTATATAAAGACATATTTTATAAAAATGGAGATTTTTTATTAGTTGGAGTGGTAGTTGGAGAGTTTTCTAAAATCTAACAGCACACAATAAGCTTTGCCAAGCTATTGTGTGTGTAATCAACAAAAGGAGAAAAAATGAAAGAGATTAAAAACTATACTGATAAAGAATTAAAAGAAAAAATTATGCAAGATTTAGAAGATGAATTTAAGATTTTACATAAAAGACTATCAAAAGAAAAAGATTATCTAGCAAGAGATAATATTTTAGAGCTTATGAGCATTTATAATATGGGTATAAACTCTTATTCTATTGCAAAAATACTTAAAATGAATGAAGATAAAACCATTATACAAGTGCCTTTATTTGAAAGATACATAATTGGTAGAAAATTTGTAGTTCAATACAATGATAAAAAACAAAGATATGAATTAAAAAGCACTTTTTGTGAATTTTAAGGGGTTAAAAATGAGTATAAAATATCCAAATATAAAAGTTAAATTAATCGGAGAAGATGGTAATGCTTTTTCAATTTTAGCTAGAGTTGATAGTGCTTTGAAAAAAGCTAAAATACACAAAAATATTAGAGATGAGTTTTTTAAAGAAGCTACAAGTAAAGACTATAATCATTTATTAAATGTAGTATCAAGTTGGGTTAAAACAATATAGCTTACAACAGCACACATTCAGCATTACCAAGCTATTGTAGTCTTAATAAAACAAAAGGATATAAAATGTCAAGAATACAAAATAATATAAAACAAGGTTATACAAGAGATTTTATAAGAGCAATTTGCAATAGTGATAATGATGCTGTATTAGAGTATCTTCAAAATGGTGTGAGTGCTACAAAAGAAGCTATGGGAACACTACCAATAATTTATGCTATTAATCACAATAATTTTGGAGCTATTTTGCTCTTATTAAAATACGGAGCTACTTTAGAGAAAGATTATTTAGAGTATGGGGTAAAATCTAATAAAGAAGCTTTAGAATTTTTAACCATTTTGCTTAAATAATAAATTATTTTAGAGAATATAAATATTCTCTAAAATAATTAAAAGTTCATTATCAAAACCTCCTTACTTTCTTTTCTTTTTAAAACATTGTTATTTAAAGAATATCTTATCTTTAATTCTTTGATATTAAAGCCTTTATAAAGCTCTCTTACAAGCTCACAGTCATTATAAGAAAGCATAAATTTACCCTTGATATTTTTTAGCAATTCATTTAATAGTTTATGTTCTTTTATTCCAAAACCATTAGTGTTTTTATAATAGTTCTCAGTTCCCACATAAGGTGGATCTAAATAAAATAAAGCCTCATTGTAATCATATTCTTTTAAAATATATTCAAAGCTTTTATTTTCAATGCTAGTATGCTTAAGCCTTTGTGTGTGTAAGCTAAAATCTCTAAGTAATCTTTTTGGCGCTCTTTGCTTACTCATAGCAAATTGTCCCATACTTGATCCAAAAGAAGTGCTTATAAGATAAAAATAAAAAGCAGCTCTTTCTATATCATTTTTTGGTTTTAATTCTTTATTTTTTATCATTGCAAATATCTTTCTACTTACAAATAAAGAATTTAATACATTATTTAAACTTTGAGGTTTGTTTCTTATGCAAAGGTGTAAATTGATAAGCTCGTTATTTATATCATTAATAACTTCTATTTTTGATGGGCTTTTTTGATAAAAAACACTTAAAGCTCCACCAAAGACTTCTATATAAGTTTTATGCTCTGGCATTAAAGCAATGATTTCTTTAGCTAAATAGTTTTTACCACCAACCCAAGCAAAAGCAGCTTTTAGTTTGGTTTGTGTAGGTTTAATTAATGGGCTAGTTTTTAGAAATTTGTTTATAGTGTTCATAACAAATTCCTTTTAAAATAAAATTTAATTAGCTAGCTTCTAAAAAGAAGGTTATAATGCTTTTGCTAGTTTTTAGAAAGGAGAGCTTATGGCTTTCCTAAACCTTACAAGCTCCTAATACCCCGTTTTTCATAAATACTTTCTTGTGGTTTTGCAAAGGTATTTTTGGTTGCTATAGCAGTTACTAAAGCTGAAATTGCATCTATTCTTTCGCTTGATTTTTTCTTATCAGGTTTTATATTTTCCCTTGCATCTTTATCTATTACCAAATTATTATTACACCATCTAAAAATAGGATTTGCATTATGGTTTATAGTTTGTTTTAATACTCTTATTTGATACTCTTTTAGCGGTTCGCTTATACTTGCAAAACCTTGTCTAATTTGTACGCATTCTAAGTTTTCTTCACTAAGTTTTTTGGCTACTTCAGTGCTATTCCAAGGATCATAACCTATCATTTTGATATTAAGTGTTTTACTAAAACAAATAATATCTTCTATCAACATATCATAATCTACACTATTACCTGGTGTTAAAGTCAAATACCCAAGCCTAGCCCATTCTAAATATGGAACCTTATCTCTTCTACTTCTTTGCTCAGCACATAGTCTAGGAGCATAAAATTTAAAGTCAACATGTAAAATTTTATCAATTTCGCAGATTATAGCTAGTGCAGTCAAATCTGTCGTAGCTGAAAGGTCTATTCCCATAAAAACATCAGAAGTTAAATTTATTTTTCCAAGATTACACTTCATAAAATCATCATCTTTTACAAAAGCACCAGCATTTGAAGTCCATATATTTAAATGCTTTGTCTTAAAACTAACCTCATCATTTGCATTTGATTTTGCTTTTTCATAATACTCTCTTAATTTTTCTATCTTAACTCCATACCCTAAAGCAGGATTTACTTTTGCCCACACTTTTTCATCATGCCAATCATCATTTTCACTTGGTTCGTAAATTTTAGAGTATGTAGAGGGATCATTTATAATACCACAAGCAACCTTTTTACAATAATCATATTGTTTTTTCATCTCTGAATTTTGATTATAACCTGCTGTGGATATTACTATGCAAAGAGAATTAGAACGACTTGCTGTTCCTTCTTCTAAAACCTTGTATAATTTTCCATCTTTTGCAGCATGAAGCTCATCGTAAATAAAAACATAAGGTCTTAATCCATCTTTAGTTTCGCTAGTGGCTGTCAAAACCTTTATAAAATCTTCAAATTTTGTATTTTTTTTACGGATTTCCCTATAAGTCTTGTATTGATAGCATATATCATTTAAGTGCCTTTCTTGACTTATCATAGATGAAGCTGCATTAAAAACTAATTTTGCTTGTTCAGTTTCATTTGCCGCACAATATATTTTCTTTCCTTTTTCTTTATCTACAAAAAGAAAATAAAGTAAAATAGCTCCTATAAGCTCTGTTTTGCCATTTTTTCGCGGAATAAATAATAAGGCATAAGAATATCTCCTAGCATTTTTTTCTTTTGAATATGTGGCGATAATATCTATTATAAATTCTATTTGAAAGTTTAAAAGAACAAATGGCTTTCCTGCTAATTCTCCATCGGTATGTTTTAATAAAGACACAAAAACAACTGCGTTTAAAGCTATTTTTGTATCTATATAAAATGGAGAATTTTGAAATTCTTCGTTTTTTGCTTTTATATATTTTTTAGCATAATTTAAAATATCTTCCCTAGATCTTAACTTAATATCATTCATCTTCTTTCCCCAATAAAACGTCAAAAGGAGAGCTTTCTTTTTGCTCTTTTGGATTTACCCTTGTTCTACTTGGAGCACCGATACCTAAAATTTTTGCTAAGCCTACTACATTTTTAGTTAAAGAGTTAAAAGCAACTAGCTCAGGAGTGATAATCTGCGTTCCTTTATCGCTTGTGGTGCAAAAACCTTTTTTCTCCACCTCTTTACTTGAACATTCCAATAAGATAAGATTTTTAGCATATACTTTAATAATATCATCTTCAAGATCATCATAAATTCCTAAATTAATCAAGTCATTTTTTACTTTTTGAGCCAATTCTTGCTCTATTGCTTGAAAATTTAAGCTACTTTTACTTATTTCTTCATCTTTAACCATTTGCTTGTTTTTTGGTTTTTCTTTTATAATGCTTTCGTCTATAAAAAGTGCTATTTCATTTTGCTTTGAGTTATGGTGATTGTCATCTTGTCTTTTTTTAGCTAACTTTAATATTTCTTCTTTTGGATAAGGTTTAGCTTTTCCTCTTAAAACCTTGACTCCATTTTTCTTTAAATATCTACTCAAATACTCTTTAGAATTAATATTTAGTATTTGCAAAACCTCATCACAACTCAAAAATTCTTTTTGCATTAACACCTTTCTTTTTAGTGATTTTATACAAAATATAAGGCGTTAAAGTGCGTATTAGTTAATTAGATACTAAATATAAAGAAACATACAAAAGAAATTAAAACATAAGCCCCAATTATTCATATTTTAAGCTCAGTGTTTATTGGTTAATTAGTTAGTCAATTACGCACGCAATAAAAAAATAGCTCACATTTTTTCACGACTAACCGGTCGGTGACTAGGACATCGGCTTTATAGAGATTTGGCCCCCTACCCCTTTTAATTCTTCTTTGGTTTTTTTATTGTGACAAGTCATACATAAACTTTGTAAATTTGTTACATTTAGTTTTTCTCCACCTTGTCTTATAGGGATAACATGATCAACAATCTTTGCAAATCTTCCACATTTAAAACAAAATGGATTATCATTAATAAAACTAAAACGCAATCTCTTCCACTCTACACTATGATAAAAACTAGAGCTATCTCTATCTCTTTTGAAAGCATCATAGTGTTTATTTTGATTTCTAACGGTTGTTATCTTACACTCAGAACACTTACTCAAATGAGAGAGTATCTTCTTTCCACATTTGCAAAATTTATACGTATTCATCTTTTATAAAAAACCTATTTCAGTTTTCTTTGTAAGCGATACTTTGAATTCATATTCAAAATCATCATAAGCCTTAATAGCATAACAACTATAGCCGGCTTCAATTATCTTCATAAACCAATCAGGGAGTAAAATAAAGAAATTTCCACCAACTCTTTTAACTTTAAAACCACTTTTAATATCATTAACATTTCTATGAAAATTATCATATAATCCAAGATTATTGATGAAAATCTTTGCAGGTACAGCATTGTTAATTATTTCATTTTTAAACATTTTTCTACTCTTATAAAATTAAAGCAAAAAAATAAGTGAAGTTCCTTATTTTGTATTTTATCATATTTTCACACAAAAATAAAAAATACATAAGTTTGGAATGTTATTTGCTCTTACTAAGATACCAAACAGCAAAAAGTACTTATATCTTTTCTCCGCAATAAACAACCAAATAAAAGCTATTGTCCTTATTTAACACAGAGGTTTTAATCGGAGCATTAGCTAACGTCGTATTAATTTTAATCGGAAATATAAAAAATATACTAATATTGACTTTAATCGGATTAAAAGAAACCATTGCTATACATATATTAAATTGTAAAGTAATGGGTTAATTAGTGGGTTACTAATAAAATAAAATATATTTAAAAATAGATATTAAATGAGATTTTTTAGTAGCTGACCTCGGGCACCATTTGTTTTTTACTCTCAAGTGTTATTTTTCAAATTATCAAGGAAGGAAAAATTGTTTTTATTGATGAATTAGATTCTTCAATAAGTACTTTGGCGCTAATACTTATATTTAACAATCTTATTAATACAGAGGAAAATCATAATGGACAATTAATTGTTTCATCTCATAATGTTTTATTATTTGATGTTAGTTTTTTAAATTCACAACAAATATTTTTAATTCAAAAAGATCAACACCTAGAGAGTAAGATAAGAACATATTATGATTACGATATTAGAAGCGAAAAGAAAAAAGCATATATTGATTATTTAAAAGGGCTTTATGATGAATAAAAAAACAAAGCCCAGTATACAGATTTGGTGCGAAGGTAAAACAGAAGAAGATTATTTTAATTCCCTTTTTAAATATCTAAATTATGATAATGTTAAAATAGATGTAAAAAATTTAAAAAATAATAATTCGTATAAAAATATTCTTTATGGAATAGAAAAAGCACTTTATATTGATAAGCTTATTATTGTAATGGATCTAGATAGAGCAAAGCACGATACTAATGAGTTGAAAAATTTAGAAAAACTTATAAAACATATAAAAAAATCACAAGACAAGTATTTATTTCTTACTCTTGATGATTTTGAAGATTGGCTTAGATTTCATTTTGTAGATAATAGTAAAAATAACAAAACAAATTTTTATAGAAATTTAGGATATAGCGATAATAAGAATTTTAAATCATCTACTAACGATTTATATTCTCAAATATTAAATAAAGGTGTATGTATAGAAAATGCTGAAAAGTATTTTTGTAATATCGCTGTTTTTTGCAATAAGCAGTGTGAGATTGATAAAATTCGCTAAATAATCAAATTCAAAGTAATTTATATTATTTTAGAAAATTATTAGAACAATATAATGGTGCTTAAAATATATTAAATATCTACTTCTTTCTTTTATATTGTAATTATATGTAGATTAATCAATAATATTTAAAATTAGTTTTTTCTTTAGCTAAATCAATCTAAATATTTATGAGTAAGTTTTATTTTGTCTTATTTTTACAATTTTGGCTTAATTCATATAATTGATCTTCCTCAAAGCCATCATTTATTCCTGCCTCAGCAAGCTCTAACTGTTCTTTGTTAATTTCTTCATCATCTTTAAAAGCTTCAAAACTTTTTATCCATAAGGCTTTTCTCTGTTTTATGTATTCTTCGTTTTTAAACATATCTATCCTTTTGATTTATTGTTTAATTTTGCTTGTTTTAATTTTCTAAGATAATTTCAAAAGTAGTTTCGCTTTTACTCACTAAAACTCTTAATCTAACAATATAAAGAATGTATCAAAAATATCAACAAAACAACTATGAATATAATGGAAAGTGATAAAAGCTAGATCTTTGGAAATATTATAATTAAAAAAATAATATTGTATTTTTAAAGTTGATTGAGTAATATATTAATTTAATAATTTATATAACAATCAAAAAAAGGAACTAAAATGGGACAATACATTATATTAGCTTTTGCGATAGTGGTTGCTATATTTGTTACTTTTTATGACTTTGATGAAGATAAAAAAATCGATAATAATAAAAATTAATTGATTTTTGATTCTTTATCATTAGAATTCATATCCTTTAGTTTTTATTTTTTATTATAAGATAATAATTAAAATAAAAATTTTAAAAGCATTATTTATAAAAACACCTGTAAAAACAATCTTAAACTCAATTAAATTAATCAGCATAGAATTGTTTATAAATGAACTTTATATTACAAAATGAATAATAACAATCTTTATATCCTGATTAAAAGTTGTTAATTTAATAGCAAGTTATTCTATAATTAATATTTATAAAGTTTTATTTTTGAAAAAAAGACTTTATAAAGGACTTTTATGTGTAAAAAATACGCTTAAAAAGCACTTAAAATAAACTTTATAAAGGACAAAAATGCAGAATATAAAAACCCTTTCAAAATACTATAAAATAGGCATTTAAAAGCATTAAAAAACTTGATTTTTTTGCAAATTTTAGTATAATTTAATACTAAATATAAAGGAATTTAAATGTCAAGTGAAGTTAGGTTAGAGAACATAAAAAGATTACAAAAAATTGCAAATGAAATTGATTTAATTGATCAGCAAATCAAAGATGAAAATGTATTAAAAACATTGCACGATGAAAATGCACAAAGATTTATTTTTGTTTCTCTAATTAAAATCAGTGAAAGCTTTAAAAAAATTAAAGAAAGTGCTGATGATGAAATCTTATCTTTATTTGACAAAAAAGATTTAAAAAGAATAAATGATACTAGAAATTTTGCAGCTCACGATAATGAAGAAATTAGATTAAGTGCTGTTGCTAATGTAATTAAGTATGATTTATTTAGAATCAAAAGAAGTATAAATATACATATAGCAAAATTAGAAATAAATGAAAAACAAGAAGTTGAGATTATGGAAAAAGTAGTAAGAAAAAAAGGTTTAAGCTTAAATGCAAAAATAATTATAGCATTGTTAGTTTCTATTGTTTTAGCTTTGTCTTTATTGTTGAGTATGGTAGATATTTCACAAAATATGAAAATAGATAATAAAAATGTTGAATTTATATTATTTATAACTGGCGGTATAACATTATCGTTTTTAATTTATTTTTTTAGAGGGCGTATAAATTCAACGAATATAGATGACATTTCTACTTTTACGAAAGAAAAAATTTATATCTTAAAAAAAGCATGATGATTCGCACGATGAATATACTAGTGCGGCTTATTCTTACTTGCCACAAAATGTTCATTATGATGATAGACACTAGAATATCTATATAGATATCTAGTAAATTATATACTAGTTAAAGCCAAATAAGATTTTGAATTTATAGTTCTCAAGACTAATTCTTAATCAAAACGACTATAATATTATATCTAAGATATTCCTATTTATATTTTTTACTAGGAATGTGATAAAACTTAAAAATTATAAAAATAAAATTAAAAAGTTAAGAAGATTGCAAATATACTTTTATGAAGCTTTAGTAATTTTTGGCAAATATCAAAAACAATATCGCTTTTTTACACATTTTAACAATAAAATACAATTATATGTTTGCTTAATAAATCATATGATAATCTTGAGAATCATTTATATAAAGCAAATATTTTTGTACTAAATTTTTAGCTGATTTTATTTACCTCTAAAAGTATTTTGTCATCTTTTTCTTTAAAAGTATAAATTAAATCATCACTTTTATAAGAAATTTCTTTTTTACAAGTTTTATCTTTAACTTTTTCTTTTAAGATATCTGGTAAATGCTTTTTAATGAGTAATTTCATGGGAATACCCATACCATGTTCTAAATTTTTAATAAATTTTCCATCAACATCTTTATAATCAATACCATATAAACAAGTATCAAATTTCATGTTTGTTAGTAAATTATAAAATAATTCTTTATTTTGATAAGGTGAACGATTGTCTATTTTACTATGATAAGAAATATATTTTGGTTTAGGATATAAACTTTGAGTTTTTAAATGCTCCTTATTTAAAATTTCTCTTATAAGTTTTCTTGCTGGTGAAAAATATCTCGGAGATTGTTTATTGGAAGTCCAATGAGTTTTATCACTTAAATATAAAAAAATATTTTTAAATATTATATTATCATAAGTACCATGATATCTAGTAAAATCAATTTCTTTACCAAAACCTATTAATCTCCAAATATCTCCAAAAAAGTTTATAAAAGAAGAGTTATCTATCACAACATCAATATTCCAGGGAGTTATTTTAGCACATAAATTTGCTAAATAACCTCCATAAGAATCTCCAATTAAAATATTCTTCATACCCCCCCCCATAATCTTAAAAGGTGGATTTTTATTAATATATAAAAGAGCATTTAATATATCTGTTGCTTGCATGATTCCAAAATTTTGATATTCGTTTTTTGTAGGTTTATAGCTTACATGCGCCGGTAATTTGTAATTTTGTTGAATTTTTGATTCATTTTTTAAATAAGTTAATAGATTATCTATATAAAGAAATACTTCATTCATCTCATCAAATGAAGTAATATTATAAATATTATAAGGTATGTTTAAATTTATAGCTTTTAAATTTGTTTCCAAAATTAATTTATCTATGTCATCTAAACCAACATCACAACCAAGTTGAGGACGATTTCCTATACAATGATAATTTACATTAATAACAGCAACTTTATATTGTTTTGCACAATAATCATCGACATAAAGATAAGAATTCATATCCGCCGCACCTCCAGCTATCATACAAACCACAGCTTCTATTTCTTTTTCATCATCATAAGTTAATCTAAATTCAAGCTTACTTTCTCTTTTTATATTAAGTTCTACATCATCACAAGAATCTATGAAATAAGTTTTATTGATTAACACTATTTTCCTTTAATTTGCACTTTTGTACAATTTCTTTAATATCAGCATTAGAAATTACAAAACCTGTATGATAAAGCAAGCAACTTCCTACATCAAGAACTTTTAATACAAGTTTTTTGTTATTAGTATCTTTTGGATTATGTCTTGTATTAGCTAAAGAATAAATTTCATACACCATATCTTTGCTAAGCTTATTTATATCAAGTTCTATGATATTTTCCTCAAATTTCATAGGTTCTTGAGTATATTCTTTATCAGAATTTTTATTAGCAATTTTTTTTCTTTTAGTAATGGATTTAATTTCATTTTGTTTGACTTCTTCTAAAGTATAAATCTCATTTAAATTGAAACTTAAATCACTTTCATTGTTTTTATATCTAAGCAAAAACGCAAAAACCTCATCTTGATTCTCCTTAAATATATTCTCTATTTTTTCAACTTGAGCTTCAAAAATGATAACTTCAAAAGAAGAATAAAGATCTAAAATTATAGCTTTTGCATATCTTTTTCCACCCCTACTCATCATAGATTTAAAATCTTCAATTTTTCCTATAGATAAAATTTCACCCTCATTTTTTAGTTCTTCAAAATCAACACTCTTATAGTATTCAATTCCTTGCATTTGTGAAGCAAATTTATCTAAAGGATGACCAGATACATAAATTCCAAGCATTTCTTTTTCATAACCAAGTTTTTCCATAAGTTCAAATTCATTTTTAGTTTCACGAATTTCTACTTTAATGTCTCCTGCAATTTCATCTTCTCCAAACAATGAAGCAGTAGAATTTCTTTTAATTTCTGCAATTTTTTTACTCGTTTCACTTATAAGCTCAAGATTATCAATCAAACATTTTCTAGTATATTTAAATTCATCAAAAGCCCCAGCTTTTATTAAACTTTCAATAGTCTTTTTGTTAATCTTACTAGGATCAATCAAACTCACGAAATGATTAAAATCACTAAATCCATTATCACTACGCACAGCTATAATATTTTCAATCGCAGGAATTCCCACACTTTTAATAGCTCCAAGTCCATAAATAATAGCCTCTGAACCATCTTCGAGCTTAGTAGCGCTAAATTCTCTTTGAGCTTTATTTATATTTGGTGGCAAAAGCTTAATATTCATTCTTTTCATTTCTTCAATATATTTTGCAACCTTATCTACATTATTTTCCTCACTTGTCAAAAGTGCAGCCATAAATTCACTTGGATAATAAGTCTTCAAATATGCTGTTTGAAAGGTAATAAGCGCATAAGCAGCAGAATGAGATTTATTAAAACCATATTCAGCAAATTTCAAAATCAGTTCAAACAAATCATCAGCTTTTTTCTCGTCATAGCCTTGTTTTTTTGCACCTTCTAAATACTCTGCTTTAAGATTATCTAAAATTTCTCTTTTTTTCTTACCCATAGCACGGCGCACATTATCAGCTCCACCTAAAGAAAAACCCCCGATTTTTTGTACTATTTGCATAACTTGTTCTTGATAAACTATAACTCCATAAGTGTTTTCAAGTATAGGTTTTAAGTCATCAAATGCGTAAGTAGCAGCTTTTCTGCCGTGTTTAATTTCTATAAAATCATCTACCATTCCACTATCTAAAGGACCTGGTCTAAATAAAGCTAAAACCGCTATTAAGTCTTCAAATCTTTCAGGTTTCAGTCTAGAATTTAAACTTTGCATACCACTTGATTCTATTTGAAAAATTCCTAAAGTATTACCACTTTGTATTGTTTTATATACTTTAGGATCATTTACATCAATTTTTTCCCAAATAACATCTTTGTTATATCTTTTTTTTATAAGTTTGATGGCACTATCAACAACCGTTAATGTTTTAAGTCCTAAAAAGTCAAATTTTATCAAATCCACATCTTCAAGATATTCTTTAGAATACTGCGTTACTAGATGTCTTTCATCATTTTTACTTTGTCTAAAAAGTGGAGCTTTATTCCACAAAGCCTCATTAGATATTACCACTCCAGCTGCATGCATACCTGCATTTCTATTTAACCCCTCTAAAGCTTTTGCAAAATCCCATACTTGATGTCCTTTTGGATGAGAATTAATAAATTCAGCTATTTTTGGTTCTTGCTCATAGGCTTTTTCTAATGTAATCTTAAGTTCTTCAGGTATTAATTTAGCCAAAGCATCAGCATCAGGAATACTCATATCACAAACTCTTGCTACATCACGAATAACTCCTTTTGCTAAAAGCTTACCAAAAGTGATAACTTGAGCTACTTTTTCAGCTCCATATTTATCAATGACATAATCAATCACCTCACCTCTTCTATCTTGACAAAAATCCACATCAATATCTGGCATAGAAACACGCTCAGGATTTAAAAATCTTTCAAAAAGAAGATTATAAGGTATAGGATCTAAATCTGTAATTTTTAAACAATAAGAAACTAAACTTCCAGCAGCACTTCCTCTTCCTGGTCCAACGGGTATATCTTTATCTTTAGCTGCGATGATAAAATCATGAACTATGAGCATATAGCCTGAAAATTTCATATTTTTAATAATATTAATCTCTAATTCAAGTCTAGCTTTATACTCTTCATGCTTGTTTTCATCTATAAATTGAAGTCTTTCTTCTAAACCTTTTTTACAAAGGTATTCAAAAACTATATCATCATTTTCAAAGCTAAATTCTTTATCTTCTACTAAATTTAAACTATATTTTTTAGCATATTCTCTTGTAAATTTAAAATTTGGTGGAGTTGGATCTCCTAATTTTAATTCTAAATTACATTTATTAGCTATTTCTTGAGTATTTTCAATAGCTTCAGGAATATCTGCAAAAAGCTCACTCATTTGCTCAGGAGTTTTAACATAAAATTCATGAACTTCGTGTCTTAAACGTCCAGGATCATCTAGCTTAACTCCCATAGCAATACACATAAAAACTTCGTGCGCAGCAGCTCTTTCTTTAAAAGTGTAATGCGTATCATTTGTAGCTATAATTTTTATATCAAGTTCTTTGGAAAGCTTAATAATAGATTCATCTATAAATTTTTGATCATCTATACCATGACGCATAATCTCAAGATAAAAATCATCTCCAAAAACTTTCTTATACCACATAGCAGCTTCTTTAGCACCTTCATAACCCTTAGCACCAAATTTAATATTTCTTTCATTTTTAGTATTTAAATGCCAATTAATCTCTCCTTGCAAACAAGCTGAAGAACAAATCAACCCTTCGCAATGTTCTTCTAATATTTTTTTATTGATTCTTGGATAATAGTACAAACCATGTATATAACTTTGAGAACTCAAAAACATCAAATTTTTATAACCAATTTCATTTTTAGCATACAAACATAGGTGGAAACGCTGTCTTGAGCTTTTATCATTTAGTTCATCATGATTATGTAAATAAGCTTCAAGCCCTATAATAGGTTTAATACCTTCAGCTTTCATAGTTTTATAAAAATCAATAGCACCAAACATATTCCCATGGTCAGTCATAGCAACACTTGTAGCTCCTTGACCTTTTAAAGTTTTAGCTAATTCTTTAAGCTTATTTGCCCCATCAAGTAAAGAGTATTCAGTATGCAAATGTAAATGTGTAAATTGGCTCATATAATTACCTTATATTTTTTTGTAATTATAAAAAAAATGTATAAATTTAAAATATAAAAAATGTATAATATAGTACTTTTTAAAAAAGGAGACATTATGGAAGTAAAAATTTATTTTTGTAATCTTTGAAATTACAGACCACAAGCTGCAAGGGTTGCAGAAGAAATACAAAATGAATTCAAAGATGCACAAATTTCTCAAATAGAAAAAAGCGGCGGACATTTTATCGTTGAGATAAATGGCACAGTAATTTATTCAAAAAAAGATTTATTTAATTGCGAGGTGGACAGATTTCCTCATGAGGGAGAAATTGTTAAACTTATAAAAACAATGTAATTTCATAACCCTCATTTTGAGGGTTTATTTTGTCAAAGGTACAAGCATTCCCTCATAAAGTTTTTCGTAAATTTCAAATGAACAAAGGTGTTTAACAAGCTCTAATCCAAATAGTATAGCCGTAGCTGGACCTGCTGAAGTAATTACATTTTCATTCACAACAACAGCTTTTGAAATTCTAGTACCATCAATGCCAACTTCGCAACCAGGATAACAAGAAAATTCTCCTTTTATTACTCCTGCTTTTGCCAATACGATTGGTGAAGCACAAATTGCTGCCACTATTTTTTTATTTGTATAAAGATCTTTAATAATTTGAATAATTTTTTCATTATTTTTAAGATTTGTCATACCTTCAAAACCACCTGCCATAGCAATTGCGTCTAAAGATATACTTTCAATTTCTTCTAGTTTTTTCTCAGCTTGAATACAAATTCCATTTGCGCCTTTAACCAAAAGTTCATCATCTAAAGAAGCTACAATAACTTCTAAATTCCCACTCATTTGTCCTGCTCTTTTTAAAACATCTACTATACCTATAAATTCAGCTTCTTCAAAACCTTTAGCTAAAGGTGCTAACACTTTTTTACTCATTTTTTATCCTTTTTAATCAATAAATCTCTTACTTAAATCATTAAAATAATCTATACGTCTATCACGCAAAAATGGCCACCATCTTCGTACATTTTCACATCTTTTCATATCTATTTCAACTACTTGACAAATTTCGTCACTTGAATTTGCCATAAAAAGTTTTTCTCCTTGAGCTCCAAAAACAAAGGAATTTCCCCAAAATCTTATACCTTCTTCTACTCCACTTTCATCTTTTTCAAAACCCACTCTATTAATTGCTACCACTGGAAGACCATTAGCTATAGCATGACCTCTTTGTACCCCTATCCAAGCATCTAATTGCCTTTGTTTTTCATCCTCACTATCTTTATCAAACCAACCAATAGCTGTTGGATAAATTAAAATTTGAGCTCCTTTTAAAGCCATTATTCTAGCAGCTTCAGGATACCACTGATCCCAACAAATCAAAACCCCAAGTTTTCCAACACTCGTATGTATAGGTTCAAAACCTAAATCTCCAGGAGTAAAATAAAATTTTTCATAAAAACAAGGATCATCAGGTATATGCATTTTACGATACTTACCAGCAATACTACCATCTTTTTCAAAAACCACACTAGTATTATGATAAAGTCCAGCACTTCTTTTTTCAAATAAAGAACTAACTAAAACCACATTATTTTTTCTAGCTACATTGGACCAAAATTCAATATCTTTTTCATATTCATTTGCTAAATCAAAAAAATCAACATTCTCGCTTTGACAAAAATATTGTGTTTGATGAAGCTCTTGTAAACAAACAAGTTCAGCGTTTTGCATACTTGCTTGCTTTATAAGCTCACAAGTTTTTTCTATTGTATTTTTTTTATTTTGTTGAAATTTATGTTGTATCAAAGCTACTTTCATTTTTTTAGTTCCCCTCTTCTTCTGAATCATCATAAGGATCAAGATGAATTTGAATATCCCACTTATCATCTTTATAATTTTGTCTAATTTTATCTTCTATATCATCTGCAATTTTGTGTGCATTAAGTAGGGAAATTATAGGACAAAACACTAAATGCACGCTAAGATATTTTTTATCAGGACTTTGACGTGTTTTTAAATGATGAAAACTGATAATTTCAGGATGTCTTTGTATGCAAGTTTGTATCCAAGCTACTACTTCATCAGATAAAGCTTTATCCATTAAAAAAGCTAAACTTTTTTTCATAATTTTAAATGCTGAAAAAGCTATATAAAAACTTACTAATATTCCAAAGATAGCATCAATAATATAAAATTCTGTAAGATAAATAATTATTAAAGCTAAAAGAGTAAGAAAATTTGTCAAAACATCACTTTTATAGTGCAAACAATCAGATTTTACAATCAAACTTTGTGTTTTTTTAGCTACATAAGAAAGAAATAAAACCAAAACAAAAGTTACAACTAAGGCAAAAACCATAATATAAATACCTAAATTTAAATCTGTTATACTTTCTTGATTATAAATTTTCATCACACTTTCATAAAAAATATAAATACCTATTAATAAAATTACAGCACTCTCAAACAAGCCCATCAAAGCTTCTATTTTTGAAAATCCAAAATTATATTTTTCATTTGATTTTTGTGAGGCTTTTTTCAAAGCTAAAAAATTTAAGATTGAAATTACAAAATCTACCAAAGAATCAATAGCACTAGCAAGTATAGCGACAGAACCTGAGCTAAATCCAACTATAAATTTGATAATAGCTAAAAATATAGCACAAAAACTAGCAATTATTGTTGCTTTTTTTTGTAAACTCATCTTAGACCTTGAAAGCGATTTTGACACGAACAATGCAAAGATCCATTTTGCCTTAAAAATACTCTTGCATCAACTCCAATAACTTTGTGATTTTTACATATTTTTTGCAATTTATCTATAATAATTTGATCATTTTTATCATCATAAGTTGGGACTATTAAAGCATTATTTATAAATACAAAATTTGCATAAGTAGCCCCAAGTCGCTTACCTTCATAATAAATAGGCTTAGGTAAAGGTAAGCTTACTAATTTATAGCCACTTTTCCTAAGCTCATTTTCCATAGCTTTTAATGGTTTATAATGTTCATCTGTTTCATCTTCACATATACAATATGCAATTGTTTCTTCATTGATAAATCTAGCTAAAGTATCTATGTGAGAATCTGTATCATCACCTCTTATATATCCATAATTTAACCATATAATTTTTTCTAAACCAAAAATATCTTTTATTTTCTTTTCAATTTCATCTTTATTTAATTTAGAATTTCTATTTTCATTTAACAAACAAGCGCTAGTTGTAAGCATCACTCCTTTGCCATTAAAATCAACACTTCCACCTTCTAAAATAAAATCTATCTTTTCTAACTTGCCTAGCAATTTCCTTTCAAAAAGTTCAGAATTAACAGCATTATCTAAAGAACTTTGAAATTTATCCCCCCAAGCATTGAAAGTAAAATCAAGCGCTAATATTTTTTTATCTTCATAAACATCAATGGCACCAAAATCTCTAATCCAAGTATCATTAGTTTGACATTGAAAAAAATCTACATTATTAATATTTTGAAATCTTTCAAAATCATCTTTACTAGGAGCAATAAGCAAAACTTTTTGAAACCTAGCCACTGCTTTAATAAATTCTTCATAAGCTTTTAAAATATCTTCTAAATATGACTTCCAGTCACTATTTTTATGAGGTAAGGAAATTAAAAGTAGTTCTTGCTCATGCCATTCAGCTATACTCTTTCTCATTTTAATACCTTTTTTGATAATTAAAAAAGTATTTTAGCATTTTAATTGTATATTTTTACTCTTTTTTTAAAACCCAAGCAAAATACCAAATTCCAAACGAAACTATCAAAATAGCAAATAATTTTATATCATATACATCAAAGCCCATATAAAGAACAGAATACATAAATCCAAAACTTCCAGCATAAATACAGATTTTACTCATTAATCCATTCTCTACGGCTCTAAAACAAGGACATTTATGAAAAAATTTCTTTTTTTGTTCCTTAGGTCTAAAAAAACTTAAAATAGCACTTAGAATAAGCAAAAAGCTTAAAATATATAAAATCTTTTCCATTAATTAAAATACCTAAGCCAAGCAGGTATTGCTTGTTGTTCTTCTTTTAAGGTTGTCTTTTCACCATGTCCTGGCAAAAGTTCAAAATCTTTCTCATAAGTTAAAATTTTTAACAAACTTTCTTTCATCAAATCTGCATTAGAATATGGAAAATCCCATCTACCTATGCTTCTATGAAATAAAAAATCTCCACTAAACATTATATTTTCACCCACTAATTCTATCATGGTGCAACCTGGAGTATGTCCTGGAAAGAAATGAAATTTAAAAATAAAATTATCAATTTTAATCTCACTCTCATCATTAATCAAAAAATCTGCATTACTATGTTCAAAACCATAATTAAAAGGATCTTTTAACATAAATTCATCATTTTTATGAATATAAATAGGAATTTGATATGCTTTTTTTACTTTAGCATTATCAAAAACATGATCATAATGACCATGAGTGTTTAAAATAGCAAGAGGTTTGCTAACATTTTCTTTTATAAATTTCAAAGCATTTTGACCTGGATCTACGATAATTTGTTTATTTTCAAAATCAACAATATAACAATTTGTTTCATAAGGACCACAAGGACATTTCAAAATACGCATATAAACTTCCTTTTAACTAAATCAAAATATAATTAAGAAATTTAATTACTAAGACTTTTTTATGAATTATACAAAATTACAAGAATTATTAATAAATTTTATAAGAAAAAATGCAAAAGATAAAAATCTTATCTTAGGGCTAAGTGGCGGTATAGACTCAGCAGTAGTAGCTTGCCTTTGCAAACAAGCAATAAAAGATAAACTTTATGTTTTATTAATGCCTACAAAATATTCTAAAAAAGATAATTTAAACGATGCAATTATGCTTTGCAATACCCTAAATATAAAGTATAAAATCATTTACATTGACTCAATCTTAGAAAATTTTGAATTATTATGCGAAAAACCGGATAAACTTCGCAAAGGAAATCTTGCCGCAAGAATTCGCATGTCGCTACTTTATGATTATTCTGCATTAAAAAATGCTCTTGTTGTGGGAACTTCTAATAAAAGTGAACTCATGCTTGGATATGGAACAATATATGGAGATTTAGCTTGTGCTTTTAATCCACTCGCTACACTTTATAAAAGTGAAATTTTTGAATTTGCGAAATTTTTGAATTTACATGAAAATTTTATAAAAAAACCTCCTAGTGCAGATCTTTGGCCAAATCAAAGCGATGAAGACGATTTAGGTTATACCTACAAAGAGCTTGATAGTGTTTTAAAAGCTATAGAAAACAATCAAACCTTAGAAAATTTTGATGAAAAGCTAAAAAGAAATGTTTTAGAGCGTATGCAAAATAATACTTTCAAAAGAAAACTTCCTACCACTTTAGAGAATTTTGATGATTTGGATTGATAAATATTTTTATAAGCCTAAATTCTATCAGAAATTATTAGCCATATTACTCCTACCTTTTAGCTTCTTATATGCTCTTATAGCTATTTTAAATACTAAAATCAAAAAAGAAATTCATTTTAATATTCCTATTATTAGTGTTGGAAATTTAACTATAGGAGGTAACGGTAAAACCCCTATCTGCAAAGCTATAGCTGCTGAATTTGAAAAAAGTTTTATTATACTTAGAGGTTACAAAAGAAAAAGCAAAGGCTTAATTGTAGTAAAACATAATTATCAAATATTATGCAACCTCGATGAAAGTGGTGATGAGGCCATGGAATATGCGCTAAATCATGAATGTTATGGAGTCATAGTCAGCGAAGATAGAATTTTTGGTATTAACAAAGCTATAGAACTTGGTGCAAAACTCATAATTTTAGACGATGCTTTTTCTAAATTTCATATAAATAAATTTGATATTTTACTTCAAAGTAAAGACAAGCCATTTTTTAATTTTACTCTACCGAGTGGACCTTATCGTTTGCCTAAATTTTACGAAAAACAAGCTGATTATATAGCACATGAAGGAAAAGATTTTTTAAGACATTCTTATGTAAAAGAAAACCAAAAAGCTATTTTAATAACTTCTATTGCTAAGCCTTTTAGACTTTATGAACATTTTATAAAAGCTAGAGCTTGTTATTTTTTTGCTGATCATTACGCTTTTAAAAAACAAGAATTAGAAAAACTTTTAAAAAAACACAATTGTGATACTTTAATGCTTACCTTTAAAGATTATGTAAAAGTGAAAGATTTTGGCTTTAAAATAGAATTGATAAAATTAGAAATCATCCTAGATGATAATTTTAAACAAATTTTAAAAAACTACATACAAAATTTTAATTTAAGGAGATAAAATGTTATTACACTCTACTCAAAATATTAATGAAACTTCAAATTTCTCAGACGCTTTATTAAATCCTAGTGCTAAAAATAATGCATTATATGCTCCTTTAAATTTACCACGGTTAGATTTTAAACAACTACGAAATTTAAGCTATACAGAATTTGCTTTAAAAATTATAGAAGCTTTTGATTTTGATTTAGATTTAGAAATATTTAAAAAAGCTTTAAAAACTTATGAAAATTTTGACGATGCAAGTTGTCCGATAAATCTTAAAAAAATTAATGAAAACTTATATATAAATGAATTGTATCATGGGCCAACTAGAGCTTTTAAAGATATGGCCTTACAACCTTTTGGAGTGCTTTTAGAATATTTAAAAAAAGATAATTCTTATTTAATTATGTGTGCTACTAGCGGAGATACAGGACCTGCAACATTAAAAAGTTTTGAAAATAAAAAAAATATTAAAGTAGTTTGTATATATCCAGATAATGGAACGAGTAAAACTCAAGCTTTGCAAATGATTCATACAAAGGCTGATAATTTAAAATCTATAGCAATCAAAGGTAATTTTGACGATGCTCAAAATGCTTTAAAAACTCTTTTACAAGATGATGATTTCAAAAATACACTAAAACAAGAAAAATTTAATCTTAGTGCAGCAAATTCGGTAAATTTTGGAAGAATACTTTTTCAAATTATTTACCATTACTATGCAAGTGTAAAAATAAATCAAAAAATAGATATTATCATTCCAAGTGGAAATTTTGGAGATGCATTAGGAGCTTATTATGCCAAGAAAATGGGAGCAAATATTGCAAAAATAAAAATTGCTTCAAATTCTAATAATATTTTAAGCGAATTTTTCAATACAGGAAAATATGATTTAAGAAATAAAACTTTACAAAAAACCATTTCTCCAGCTATGGATATTTTAATATCTTCAAATATAGAAAGATTACTTTTTGATAAATTTAAAGATGAAAGAACAAAAAACTTAATGCAAATGCTTAAAAATCAAAAATTTTATGAACTTACCCAAGAAGAATTAAAACTCTTAAAAGAGGATTTTGAAGCCGATTTTTGCACTGATGAAGAATGTATGCAATATATAAGAGACTATCAAGATCACCTTTTAGATCCTCATACTTGCACTTGTTTTAAAATGCTTAATTTAAACACACCCACTCTCATAACCTCTACAGCTCAATGGAGCAAATTTACACCAAGTATGTACAAGGCTTTATTTGATAAAGAATGTATTAATGAAAAAGAAGCGATGGAAGAACTTGCGAAAAAATTTCACCAACCCATACATAAAAATATTATTTCTTTATTTGAAAAAGAAGATCTTAAGATAATTCCTTGCAAAATTAATGATTTAAAACAGATTATTATAGATTGGATAAAACAATGATTATTATACCAGCAAGATTAAAATCAAGTCGCTTCGAAAATAAAATACTATGCGATATAGATGGTTTGCCCATGTTTGTTTATACTGCTAAGAAAATGCAAACAATTGATAAAGTTTATGTTGCAGTTGATGATAAAAATGTACTAAACATAGCACAAAAACATAATATAGATGCTGTATTAACTAATATCAATCATGAAAGTGGAACTGATAGAATAAATGAAACTTGTGAAATTTTAAATATTAATCAAGAAGAAATTATCATCAATGTTCAAGCTGATGAGCCTTTTATAGAATTAGAAAATATCAAGAAATTTAAAGAATTTAGCAAATGTGCTTTTGAAAATAATCAAACTTTTATGACAAGTTGTTATAAAGAAATAGATGAGTTTGCTAGTCAAGATCCAAATTTAGTTAAAGTAATTACAGATATAAATGATTTTGCTTTATATTTTTCAAGATCAAAAATTCCTTATGAAAGAGCTACATACAAAGAAAAATTTAAAGCGCACTTAGGAATCTATGCTTATAAAGTTAAAAATTTACGAGAATTTTGTACTTTTAAAAATTCAACTTTAGAAGAATGCGAAAAATTAGAACAATTAAGAGCTTTAGAAAATGGTAAAAAAATAAAGATGTTAAAGATCACTAGTAAAAGTATTGGTATAGATACCAAAGAAGATTATGACAAAGCTATCAAAATATTAAAGGAGCAAAAATGAAAAAATTTCTATTATTATGTTTATTATTCTTTAGTCTAAACGCAAAAGAATTGATAGTTGGTATGGAGCTTGCGTATCCTCCTTTTGAAATGAGTGATGCAAAAGGAAATCCAAGTGGTGTTAGTGTTGATTTTTTGAAAGAATTTGCCAAAGAAAATAATTATACCCTTCAAATTCAAAACATAGCTTGGGATGGTTTAATACCAGCGCTTAGAAGCAAAAAGATTGACTTAATTATGTCTTCAATGAGTGTAAGCGAACAAAGAAAAAAAGTTCTTGATTTTACTATCCCTTATGCTAAAGCAAATTTAGCAATCTTAAGTGCAAAAAAATCAAACATCAATTCCATTGATGATTTAAATAAAAAAGGTAAAGTTATAGCATTAAAAAGAGGTACTAGTGCTCATATTTATGCTCAAAATAATCTCTCAAACGCAAAAATTTTAGTTTTTGATAAAGAAAGTGCGGCTATATTGGAAGTTATTCAAGGTAAAGCTGATGGATTTATTTATGATCAAATGAGTATCTATAAAGCTTGGCAAAAAAATTCAGATCAAACTAAAGCTATTTTTACACCTTTTGAGGAGCATCCAGAACAATGGGCTATAGCTTTAAATAAAAATAATGAAAAACTAAAAATTGAACTAAACAATTTTATACAAAAATCAAAAGAAAATGGTTTTTTTGATGATTTAGCTCAAAAATACTTAAAAGATATACAAGAAATTTTCAAAGAACAAAAACTTGAATTTTTCTTTTAAGAGAGTTTTTTTTCAAGTATTCTTGAAAAAATTGAAATAGGTAAAGTTAAAATTAAATAGCATAATGCCAAAGGAATATAAATCTCTAAGGTAGAAAATGTAAAAGCATTAATTTCTTGGGCATTTTGCGTTAATTCTGAAATAGCTATAACACTCAAAAGCGAGCTATCTTTAATAAGATTACTTAATTGACCGCTTAATGGAGCTAAGATATTTTTCAAAGCTTGAGGAAAAATTACACTCTTGTAAATATCAAATTCACTTAAACCCAGAGCCTTAGCATTTTCATATTGAATTTTATGTACACTTAAAATTCCTGCTCTAAAAATCTCACAAATATAAGCGCTTGAAAACAAAGCCAAAATCAAAATTCCACAGATATAACGATTATCAAGTCCTAAACTATCTGCAAAAATATAATAGATTAATAAAATTTGCACAAGCAAAGGAGTTCCTCGAATAAATTCTATATAAACTCTTGAAAACATATTAAAAATAATAATTCTACATAAACTCATATAACACAAAATCAAGGCAAATAATACGCCAATAATCAAAGATAAAATACTAATTAACAAAGTGGTAAAAAAGCCTGATATCATTTTGTATTTATATGCTAACAAACTTGAAAAATCAAAATTGTAAGTAGCGCTTAAAAAAATAAAATAAAAAAATGTAAATAAAATAGTTATCAATATAAAAGCATTGATAATAAAATTTGTAAATTTTAAACTCTTATTTTCATTAAATTTGTGATTTAAAACAAAAAAACTCAATTTTTTCCTTAATTATTTTATAAGACTAACATTTTATTTAAGACAAATTTTAACTTAAATTTACCACAAATAAGTAAAATAATACCTTTTATCTTTCAATATCAAGGAAAAATATGCGTTTTTTGTTAATATTTTTTTGTTGTATTAATTTACTTTTTTCTAGTGAAATTTTAAAACTTGATGAAGCATTTAGACTAAACACTCATTCTTCTGATCAAGGAATTTTTTTAAAAATTAACCTAGCAGATAAAATTTATCTTTATAAAGAACAAACTAAAGTTTTAATTAATGCAGATGATATAACTTCTCTATTAAATTTTCCACAAACTTCAACACGTGAAAACAAAGAAGTAATTTTTAATCAACTTGAAATTTTTATACCTAAACTTTTATTAGATGATTTTATAAAAACAGATAAAGCAAAACTTAGTTTAACTTATCAGGGTTGTTCTGAAAATGGTTTATGTTATCGCCCTGTAAATATTAATTATGAACTTATCAAACAAAATGATATATATCAAATAAACTCGATTAAAAATCAGTTTCAAAATGCAAGTGAAGATGAGCAAATCGCTAATAATCTAAGTAAAGAAAATTTATTTATCACTTTAATAACTTTTTTTGGCTATGGTTTGTTACTTTCACTAACTCCTTGTATTTTACCTATGATACCTATACTTTCATCTTTAATAGCTATGAAATTAAAAGACAATTCTTCTAAAAAACATAGTTTTTATCTTTCTTTTGTTTATGTATTTTTTATGTCTTTAGCTTATGCTATAGCTGGAGCTTTAGTAGGTCTTGCAGGAGCAAATGTACAAGGATTATTGCAACAACCTTGGATAATCATAACTTTTACTGGAATTTTCATTCTGCTTGCATTTTCTATGTTTGGATTTTACGAATTACAACTTCCACTTAAATTTCAAAATTACATCAACAAAAAAATGGAAAATAAAAATGGAGTTATAGGCGTAGCAATTATGGGATTTTTATCAGCACTAATTGTAGGTCCTTGTGTAGCAGCGCCACTAGCTGGAGCGTTATTATATATCACAAAAAGTGGAGATGTATTATTAGGCGGGCTTTCTTTGTTTATAATGAGTTTTGGTATGGGTATGCCTTTGCTTTTATTGGGTCTTGGTGGAAGTTTCTTAAAAAGTGGAGTTTGGATGTTAAAAGTTAAAGTATTCTTTGGCTTTTTAATGCTTGCCATGGCTATCTGGATTATGGAAAGAATTTTAAGTGAAGATATTATCTTAATACTCTATGGAATACTAGGTGTATTCTTTACAAGCTTTATGGGACTCTTTGATGAAACTAAAAATAACTTTGATAAATTTAAAAAAGCTTCTTTAATACTGATTTTAGTTTATAGCTTAAGTATTCTAATTGGAGGATTTATGGGCTCAAAAAATTTACTCAAACCTTTAAATTTTTCTACAAATATAGAGCAAAATTCTCAAAATTTAGCTTTCAAAAAAATTAAAAATTTAAAAGAATTAAACGAGGAATTACAAAATTCTACCAAGCCAATTATGTTAGATTTTACAGCCGCTTGGTGTGAAAACTGCAAACTTTTAGAACAATATACTTTTAAAGATGCAAAAGTACAAGAATTATTAAGTAATTACACACTTTTGCAAGCTGATATTACAAATAACACTAAAGAAGATTTAGCACTGATGAAAGAATTCAATGTTTTTGGCCCACCAGTTATGATATTTTTTCATAATACTAAAGAAAAAGGTCGTATAGTTGGTTATGTTAATGCACAAGAATTTATAGAAAAATTACCTTAATAACTCATCTAAAAAAGCCCTTAATTCCTTGAAGTTGGTATTGCCATAATTTTTCTATAAAAATTTTAAGCTTTATAGCTATTTTTCCACTTAAAGGTTTATGCAATACATTTCCTACTGCATAATCTTTTCCTATAGAACAAAGAGTATTTCCGCTAATAAATTTAAATTTTTGGTTATTTTCTTTATTGGCAATCATATTCATCAAAGATTTAGCTACATAAGCACCTTGTCTTAAAGCTAATTGTGCAGTTGGTGGATAAGGTATATTAGTTTTTGGATCTTTTAATATGCTATTATCTCCTATAAAAAAATATCGATTAGCATTTTCTATATTTATAGGATGCATAAATTCATCAATCTCAATACGAGATCTTACACTTAAAAAATCATCACTATTTTCTATAACACTATTTCCTCTAACTCCAGCTGTCCAAATTATAGTATTTGCTTTTATAAAATCTTGAGAATTTAATCTTATCCCGTTTCTTTCGCATTCTATAATTTTAGATTTTTCATACACTTTAATACCTAAATTTTCCAGTCTTAACTTAGCCTTGCTAGCTAAAACTACATCAAACATTGGCAAAATATGATCCATAGCTTCTATGATAGAAAGTTCTAAATTTTCATAAGCAATATTCTCTTTTTTGCAAGTTTCTTGTAATTGCAACGCTAAAGAAGCTATAAATTCAACCCCACTCAAACCACCTCCACAAACTGCAATTTTTAAATCATCTTTATTTTGTGTGTAACGATAATTTTTTATTTTTTTATAAATTTCCTCATTAATTTTCAAAGCATTTTCATAATTATCTATACTTAAAGCATATTCTTGCATACCTTTAATTCCAAAAGTTTCCTTTGTAAATCCTAAACCACAAACTAAAATATCAAACCCATACTCACCATTTTTAGTGATAACTTTGTCTTTTTTTATTTTTACAACTTCATCTTGGATTAATTCAATATTAGAATTTAATAAGGGCAAAAGATCAAATTTAGGGCTTTCAACATCTTCATTTGATGCAACCTTGTGTAATAAAATAGTATGATAGTGATAAGAATTATTATTAATTAAGCTAACTTGAGTTTTGACAAAAAAATCTTCATCCAAGGCTTTTATAGTAGATAAACTAGCATACCCAGCACCTAAAAATAGAATTTTTTTCTTTTGCATTAAAAATCCTTTACTTTGTTATAAAAATATTAAATTTTTTGGCATAATGTTATAACTTTTTATCTTAAAATACATTTTATTTACCAAGGAAACATTATGCAAAGACAAATATGGAGTAGCACTCTTACATACATACTTACAGTAGCAGGAGCAACAATTGGCTTTGGTGCTACTTGGCGTTTTCCTTATCTAGTAGGAGAAAATGGAGGGGGTGCTTATGTTTTAACATTTTGTATTGCTATGATTTGCATAGGAATTCCTGTTATCTTAGTTGAAAATGTCATTGGAAGAAAAAGGATGTTAAACTCGGTAGATGCATTTAGTGGTATTAATATTAATCAAACTTGGAAGGGTGTTGGTTATATGGGTCTATTAGGTAGCTTTGGAATTATGGCTTATTACATGGTTATAGGCGGCTGGGTTTTAGCCTATATTTTTAAAATTATTATAGGAGATTTTGATCTTTCAAACCCTATAAATGCTCAATATACTAGTAATTTTTATAATTTAACAATAGAAAATAATCCACTATTAATAGGTATTTTTACAACAATTTTTGTAGCATTAAATTGGTTTATATTAAAAAAAGGTGTAATAGAAGGTATAGAAAAATCCGTTAAATATCTTATGCCATTTTTATTTATTTGTCTTTTAATTGTAGTTGTCAGAAATTTAACCTTAGAAGGTGCTAGTGAAGGTGTAAAATTTTATTTAACTCCTGATATATCTAAAATTACACCTAAATTATTTATAGATGTTTTAGGACAAGTATTTTTTGCTCTTTCTTTAGGTTTTGGAGTAATGATTACTTTATCTTCACATTTAAATAAAAATGAGAATTTAATCAAAACTTCGATATACACAGGTGTTTTAAACACTTTGATAGCAGTCTTAGCTGGATTTATGATTTTTCCCGCTTTATTTAGCGCAGGTTTGACTCCTGATAGTGGTCCTTCCTTGGTTTTTAAGACTTTACCTGTGGCATTTTCTCATATACCTTTTGGTGGAATAATATGTGTATTTTTCTTTTTACTATTAATTGTCGCAGCACTTACCACTAGCTTGCCTATTTATCAAGTTATTATTAGCGTTTTAGAAGAAAAATTCAAACTTGCAAAAAATACTGCCATAAATATTACTTTAGGAAGTATTTTCTTACTTGGAAATTTACCATGTATTCTAACTTATGGACCATTAAAAGATATAATTATCATCAAGAATAAAAATATCTTTGATACTTTTGATTTTATAAGTGGCAACATACTTTTTGTTTTAACAGCATTTTTATGTTGTATTTATGTTGGCTGGATTATGAAAGATGATGCAATTAAAGAATTATCAAACGACGGAAAAATAAAATCAATTTGGCTAAAAATATGGTTTTACTATGTTAAATTTATTATTCCTATTATTATTTTAACAATTTTTTATTTTGGAATTTTTTAGTGAAATTATATTTTCTATTTTACTAGTTTTAAAGTAATAATATTATTTATTAGCTTGAAATTTATATTCATATCGCTTTAACATACTTATATTTCCATCAAGTCCACCTTGATGGATATATAATATTTTATTAGAAAACATTTTTTTATTCTCTATCAAAGTTTTAAAACCTACCATATCATAAATTAAATCAAATTCAATATTACATTTTTGCTTTAGATCTTTATAAAGCTCAAACAATTCTATATAAGGTTTAGCAAAATGATATTTTTTAGGAGGATTTAATATAGTCAAATTACTAAAATCATAATTTTCATTTAAAGATAAAATTTGCTTTTTTAAATAATCTTCATCTCCAACACAAGCACAGGTATAAACCCTAAATTTAGAATGTTTTGCTAAAAATGCCGCTGAAGTTCCTGTGCCTGATGGCAAAAAAATATCAACATTTTCATTCAATTGCTCATCAAGCTCTAAAGCCAACTGCTCATAACCAAATTCAGCCTCTTTAGTAGCAATACCCTCTTCTATAAAAATATCCTCATTATTTATTAAATTTAACGCTTTAGCTTTTTTATTCAAAAAATCATTATTTTCTACAATTTTAGCACCATATTCTAAAGCTAATAAGTAATTTCCATGAGGATTTTTTTTTAAAAAAGAATTAATCTTTTCACATACGAAAATCAATTCAAAATTATTTTCATAGCAAAATATGGCTAAAGCCACCAAAGCATTACTTTGTGAAGATCCATAAGAAATAAATTTTTGTCCTTTTTTAAATAAATGTTTATTTTTTTCAAAAAAGGCTAATTTTCTAGCCTTATTTCCATTGATACAACCTAATAGATCATCTCTTTTTAAAAAAAAATCAAAATCATCGTATTTTAAACTATCTATTCTACTTACTATCAAGGTATTTTTCAACCTTTTCCAAAGCATTGTTAGTATTGATATTAAATTTAATTTCTATTCTGCGGCTTGCTTGTTGATCTTCTTTACCATCTTTCATAACCACATCAGAATAAGATCTACCACTTGCCATTAATAATTTTTGAAGTCTAGGATCTTTATAAAATGAATAGATAAAACTCATCACAGCATAAGCTCTTTTTTGCGATAAATCAAGATTATAAATATACGATCCAGCACTATCTGTGTGTCCTTCTATGACTATATTTTCAATGCTTGATAATATTTTTTCATCTTTTAAAATGCCATCAAAATATTGCGTTAATATAGTTTTTAAATTTTCTTTAGCTTGCGCTTTTAAAGTAAAAGAATTACTATCAAACAAAACTTCAGAAGGTAGAATAATCGCACCAGAATTTATATCTAAAGTAATATTATCATCTATTTTTGATTGAAGATTTTTGATCGTATTTTCTTTAATCAAACTCAGTTCTTTAATTTTTATTTTTGCTTCATCAAAATTAGCTTCTAAATCTCTAATTTGCTCATCTTTCTTATTTAACCTCTCGAGTAAAGTAAAAATTTGTTGATCTTTTTCATCAATAGATGAATTTAAATCCTGATTCAATCTTACATAAGAATTTACATTTGCCTCTAATTCTTGCTTTTGTTTATTAATATCATTAAGAGTATTAGAAGTGTTATTTAATTTTTGATTAAGATTTTTTAATATATCTTCTTTTTGACTTAATTCCTCTTTATTTTCTCTAAGTCTTTGTTCTTGTTTTTCCAGATTTTCCTTTATAATTTTTAGATCACTTTGAGTCAAAACATATTTAACCACAATTGCACCGATCAATAAAATAAAAACAAATAACAACCCAGCCATTAAATCAGCATAAGCTATCCAGAAATTATTTTCTTCGTTATTGTTTTGATTATTTCTTATCATTTATGTCTTCATTTTCTTTTTGATTTTCAAGCTTAGCAATCACTTCTGAGGTTTGTTCATCTAATTCTTTACTCTCTGTTTTAAATTCTTCCATCATGGAAATTTTATCATCAATACTTTTTTCATCTTCATAAGTTTCTTTAAAAGTATGCATTCCCTCAATAATACTTGATCTAAATCCTTCAAAAAGTTTTGTTTGATTTTCTAGCATAAGATTTTGATATTTTTCTATATTATTAGCAAAATTTTCTATTTTATCATCAAGTACATTGACACTTTTGTCAAAATGAGAAATTTTTTCAGAGCTTACATCTAAAAGCCTATTATATTGTTCAGAAATTCTAAGAGTTAAATCCTTGATATTAGAATTTAACATATTCACAGCATTTGCTATTTCTGTGTAAATTTTTACTATATTTTTTTGCTCTCTTTGAGTTTTAGATAAATCACTCATGGTTTGTTTTACATGTTCGCTACTTAACTTTACAGCTTTTTCTTCAGCATTCACTAATTCTTGAAAAACACTAAATTTCCTATCTATGGTATTATCAAGTTCTTTGAAAAATTCCTCATTGCTTACATGTTCAAAGATCATGCCAATTTTTTCAAAATGTTTTAAACTTTCCTGAAGATATTTCCTATCGATTTCTTCTTTAGACCAGAAAAAGTCATTTGTAGCATTTTTTTGACGATTTAACAAACGTTGAAATTTACTCGAACCATATTTTTCAAAAAAAATCCACCAGAGTGCCAAGAATATCCCGTAAATAGAAACATAAAATGCTGTACCTACTCCATTTAATAGCAATGAAATTTCTTGTTCCAATCCTGCTGTGTCACTTGAATTAAAATTAGGCATTGATATAGCTATACTTATAAAGGTTCCTAAGATTCCAAGCATAGGAAAAACAGCTGCGCCAACAGAAGCAAAATTTTCATTTCTTAACTCTCTAGCGTACGCATAAGCAAAATCATCAAAACTTGCATTAGACTTTGTTTCTTTTCCTATAACTAAAAAATGCTTCATAATATAGCGTTTTAATACTAACTTGAATTCATCTTTTTGTTGCTCAAAAATACTTGAAGCATAATCCGCACTATGTCTAGCAAAAATCAAAGCAATCAAATAAATAATACCTATCATCACGACGCTATGTAATTCTACCTTGAAATCAATCTTGCCAAAATACCCTAATAAAACTAAAAGATATAATATTGTTGGTATAAAAATTATCTTCAAGTAAGCAACTATCCCTGTACTACCTTTACTATCTGGCAATACAAGATCTGAAAATTCATCTGTTGTTTTTACTTCCATTATTATAAACCTTTGTTAATTTTGCTCTAAAAATTTACATATTCACAGAAAAATTAACTAAGAGTTATAAACTCTTAGTTTCTATCGATACAATTTAAATCGCTAAATGCACATTCTAAACGCTTGATCATACTCTCCTCACCAGCTCTAAGCCAAATTCTTGGATCATAATATTTTTTATTAGGTTTATCATCGCCTTCAGGATTGCCAATTTGTCCTTGCAAATAAGCTTTATTTTGAAGTTCATATTCTCTAACTCCATCCCAAAAAGCCCATTGAGTATCTGTATCAATATTCATTTTAATTACACCATAGCTAAGTGCTGCTTTAATATCCTCTATATCACTACCACTACCACCATGGAAAACAAAATTAATCGGCTTATCTTGAGATAAATTAAATTTATTTTTTACGTACTCTTGAGAGTTTTTGAGTATTTCAGGTCTTAAGATAACATTACCTGGTTTATAAACTCCATGAACATTACCAAAACTTGCTGCTATAGAAAATTTATCACTAATTTTAGTAAGTCTTTCGTATGCTAAAGCAACATCTTCAGGTTGAGTATATAATTTTGCATTATCGATATTAGTGTTATCTACACCGTCTTCTTCACCGCCTGTACAACCAAGCTCTAATTCCAATGAAATCCCAAGTTCAGACATTTGCTTTAAATAAACTTCACAAGTACTTAAATTTTCCTCTAAATTTTCCTCACTTAAATCAATCATATGAGAACTAAATAAAGCAATACCATTGTCTTTTTTAAATTCTGCATTAGCTTCTATTAAAGCATCAATCCAAGGAAGAAGTTTTCTAGCTGCATGATCGGTGTGTAAAATCACAGGCACTCCATAAGCTTTTGCCATTAAATGTACATGCTTAGCACCACTAATAGCACCTAAAATATCAGCTTTAGGACAAGCTTTACCTGCTACAAATTTGGCTCCACCATTTGAAAATTGTATAATCACAGGAGAATTTACTTTTTTAGCACTCTCTAGAACTGCATTAATAGAATTTGTTCCCACAACATTTACTGCAGGGATAGCAAAACCTTCTTTTTTAGCATGATCATAAACAATATTTAATTCATCACCACTTAAAATACCTGGTTTAACAAGATCTAAAACACCCATTATTTATATTCCACTTGTGCTTTTTTATGGAGTTCTTCAACTTTTTTACCAAACACATTTTTAAATTCTTCCATTTTCATACTATTTTCAATACCAGCTTTTACTTCATTATAGCTCATAGTATTTTTAGCCTTAGCATCTTGTTTTAAAATGATGTGGTATCCAAAATCGCTCTTAACTGGAGTTTTTGAAATAGTTCCTTTTTTCATAGAAAAAGCTGCATCAGCAAATGGTTTTACCATAGTAGATTCAGAAAACCATCCAAGATCTCCACCTTGTGCTGAAGAACCTTTATCAATTGATTTTTCTTTTGCTAATTCAATAAATTTATCTTCTAATGCTTTTCCATTAAGTTTATTTAATTGAGCAATAATATTTTCAGCTTCTTTTTCACTAGTTACTAAAATGTGTCTAGCTTTAACTTGTGCAGGTTTTGTAAATTTATCTTTATTTTCTTCGTAATATTTTTTTGCTTTTGTCTCATCATTTTTAATAGAATCAAAAATTTTCTTTTGGTAAATATTTGCCAAAATAGCTTCTTTTGCACGCTCTAACTCTTCTTTATACAAAGGATCATTTTCTAACTTCTGAGCTTTTGCATCTTTTAACACGAGTTGTTGCATAATATATTGGTCAATAATCGCTTTCTTTTGTTCAGCTGGTAAATCAGATATCTTAGCACCTCTTAACATAGGAGCAAAATTTTCATTAATTTGATCATCAGTAATATTTGTACCATCAAGAGTAGCTACAACTGCAGCATTTAAACTTAAACCCATTAATAAAGCCGTAGCAACTAAAGAAATTTTTCTCATCATTCTTCCTTTAAAATAGTTTTATATTTAGGCATTATAACTAAACTTTATTTAAAGGCGATTAACATACAATAAGTTTATGAAAAGAAATTTACAAATTAAAGAATTATTTTTACAACATTTTGGTCAAGCTAAAACAGAACTAGTTTTTAATAATGCTTATGAATTAATAGTTTGCGTTATGTTATCAGCCCAATGTACGGATAAAAGAGTAAATCTCATTACCCCTGCTTTATTTAAAGCTTATCCAAGCGTAAAAGATTTAGCAAATGCAAATTTATCAAGTTTAAAGTTGCTTATTAATTCCTGCTCTTTTTATAATAACAAAGCTCAAAATCTTATCAAAATGGCAAAATCAGTATGCGAAAATTTTAATGAAGAAATTCCTATGGATGAAAATTCTCTAAAAAGCCTTGCTGGAGTTGGTCAAAAAACAGCTCATGTTGTAATGATAGAATGGTGTGGAGCTAACTGTATGGCAGTAGATACTCATGTATTTAGAGTTTCACATAGACTTAATCTAAGTAAAGCAAAAACACCAGAAGATACTGAAAAAGATTTAACTAAAATTTTTAAAGATAATCTCAATTATCTTCATCAAGCAATGGTATTGTTCGGAAGATATACCTGTAAAGCAAAAAATCCATTATGTAAAGAATGTTTTTTGAATCATTTGTGTAAAAGTAAAGATAAAAGAATCTAGCGCTTAAAAAGTGCTAGATTTGTTTTTAATGGAACAATGGCAAATACAAGAAAGCGTTAATTACTAAAGCATTCACTATATCTATAAAAAATGCTCCCACCAAAGGAACAATAATAAATGCCATATGACTCATACCATAGTGATTTGTGACTGTTTGCATATTTACCATAGCAGTTGGAGTAGCACCCAAACCAAATCCACAGTGTCCAGCTGCTAAAACTGCCGCATCGTAATCTTTTCCACAAATTCTAAAAGTAACAAATATAGCAAAAAATATCATCATAGCTACTTGCACAACTAAAATCACCAACATTGGTAATGCTAAAGTAACCAAATCCCATAAACTAATAGTCATTAAAGCCAAAGCTAAAAATAAAGATAAGCTAACATTGCCTAAAACTGAAACTTCTCTATCGAAAACATGATGAATTCGTGTAATAGATAAAACATTTCTTAAAACAACACCAACAAAAAGACAATATACAAAAGTTGGTAAAGTAAATCCAGTTTCAGCTTTAATATAAGATGATAAAGCACTACCTATCAATAAACATAAAGCAATTAATGCCAAAGATTCTATAAATGATGAAGGAGTTATTAATCTTTCTTTTTCTGGAGATTGAAAATTCAAAATTGCATCTTTATCGTCATTTTGTTTAGGAACTACTAAGTTGTGTTTGTTTACCAAATATCTTGCAACCGGACCACCTATAATACCACCTGAAATTAGTCCAAAAGTAGCACACGCTATAGCAACAGTTGTAGCACTTGAATACATATAAGGTTCTTTTATAAATTCAGCTGCCCATGCTGCTCCTGTCCCATGACCTCCACTCATTGTAACTGATCCTGCAATAAGTCCCATTAATGGGTTTTGTCCCATAGCAGTTGCTACTCCTATACCAACTATATTTTGTGCAAAAAGTAATCCAACAACTACTATTAAGAAAATTGCTAATTTTTTTCCACCTTTTCTCAAAGATGCAAAATCAGCTAATAAGCCTATACTAGAAAAAAATGCTAGCATTAAAGGATCTTTCATAGAAGAATCAAATTTGATATCTATTGAAAAAAAACTATGTAAGATTAAAAGAACGATAGCTGCAATAGCTCCACCTACAACAGGCTCAGGAATGTTATAATCGCGTAAAAATTTAACTCTTTTTATAACAAACACGCCTACAAGTAACACTATAACCATAGTGACTAATGTTGCATAAAAATCAAAATTCATATGACTCCTTTGTTAATTTGTTACACAATTGTAATCTAAATGACTTTAAATAAACAAAAAAAATTACAAATCTTGTCCTAATATATTACAAAACGAAACATTTTTTTGGGTTTTTATTCTGAGACTAAAACTATATTATGGTATAAATTTATATTTTTAAGCAAGGCTAATCTTGCTCTATTAAGTTCTTGTAAAGAATTTATCAATAAAGCATCTGCATCAAGATAATCTTTAAGCTCATTGCGTCCTAATTTGTATTTATTAAAATACAATTGTGTAATTTTTTCTTGATTAATATAATTTTCTTCCATAATTTCTAGCAAAGAATTGTAATATTGATCATTTTTATAGCATAAATTAAAATTATTTAAATTCTTTTGCAAAGCATCTTTGTATTCTAAAACTCTAATATTGTATTCATATTCTGAAATTTTTACATTTTTTCTTACTCTATAAAAATCCAAAAAAGGAAGATCAATTACCACATTGCCACCAAGCATTAAAAATTTAAAACTATCATTGATTGTTTCATCTTTACCATCTAATCTACCAAGTATTTTCACACTTGGCAAAATACTCTTTTGTATACTAAAATAATTTTTATAAGATGAATTAAGAATATTGAATTTAGCTTGAATCTCTGGAGTAAAAGAAAGCATTTTTAAGTCTATATCAAAATCTATTTTTTCTATAAAAAAATCATCTAATTTATAAGAAAAAAGTTCATCAATCAATTTTTCATTATTATAACCTAGTAGATCTTTTAAATTTTTTATCACAGCTTCCTTATTTTGAAGATTTATTGTGATATTTTGCTTAGTGTTAAGAAGAGATTTTTTTATATTTAAAAGATCAATATATTCTACTTTACCATAATCAAATTTTGTAGTGTAAATTTCTAACATTTGTTCAAGATTTTTAAGATGATGGTGTAATAAAACATCAACATCATTAAAATAAACTAATTCAAAAATAGAATTTAAAGTAAGATTTACAACATCAAGTTTCATTTTTTGCAACTCATATTCACTTGCTTTAACCAAAAAATTAGATGATGCAATTTGATCAGAAATTTTTGCATATAAATCAAGTTCATAATTTAGCATTAAACCATTAGAAAAACCGCTATTTTCCATACCATTTTTTAAATTTTTATTAATATTTACCCCTAAATCTCCGCTCAAGGTTGGATATAAATCTAATTTTAAAAGTTCATATTTTGTTAAAGAACTTAAAAGATTAATTCTTGCTACATTCAAATCCTTATTATTATCAATAACAATCTGTAAAATTTGATTTAAAATTTTATTATTATACTTTTGCCACCAAGGATAACTTGCATTAAAATCTTTAAATATTTGTTGTGAAATTTGTTCTTGATGAATCTGTTCTAATTTTATACTAGCACAAGCACTTAATAACAAAACTAAAAAGGCAATAATAGAAAATTTCATTTTATTCCTTTGAAAGTGCATTGATAGGATTTAAATTCGCAGCATTTTTTGCTGGAAAAAATCCAAAAATAAGTCCAATAAAAACTGAACTCAAAAGCCCTAGTAATACTGAATTTAAAGAAAGTATCATAGTAAATCCTAATTGTAAAGAATTAAATATTTCTATTATCACAAAAGAAAGTATTACTCCTAAAAATGCTCCAAAAGAACAAATTAAAACAGCTTCTATTAAAAATTGCATCAAAATGTCTTCTTTTCTAGCACCAATAGCCATTCTAACGCCAATTTCCCTTGTTCTTTCGCTCACAGAAACTAGCATAATATTCATAACGCCTATACCACCAACTATTAAAGAAACTATAGCTATAGATGAAATAAGCAAAGTCAAAGTGGCTGTATTTTCTTCTATTTTTTGCTTAATCTTATCCAAATTTATGGTAAAAAAATCTTTCTGTCCGCGCTTAATTTTTAAAATTTTTACTATAGCTTCTTCGGCCAATGTAGGATTAACTTCATCTTTTACCTTAGTTACAATCATTCTTATTTGCTTATCGCCTGTAATTTTATTCATTAATGTCGTATAAGGAGTATAAATTTTTATAGTATTATCATCTACAGCAATTTCATTTTTTTCTTCTTTTTTAGAAACTCCAACTACAATCAATGGTTGTTTATTGAAAATGATACTTTTACCCAAAACACGATCTGAAGTTATATTGTTGAATAAAATTTTTAATGCGTTTTCATCTACGATACAAATATTTGTATTATCTTTAATATCTTCATCATTAATAAATCTTCCACTCACCATAATAGAGCTATCAAGCTTTAAATGGTTTGGTCCAACACCTCGAATTCGTGCTTGTAAAGAATTATTCTTATAAGTTACAACTCCCATCTTGCTAGTCTCAGCTTCTACTGCATCTAAATATGGTAATGAACTTAAAGTTTTTAAATCACTTAAATTCAATCTTGTTTTTCCAGATCGTATATCCCCTAAGCCTTTTCCTGAAACAATCTCTATAGTATTAGTTCCAATAGAATTAATGGAAGCTAAAATCTTCTTTTGCGCACCAAGTCCTAAAGCTACCACACAAACTACAGAAGCTATACCAATAATAATGCCAAGCATAGTAAGCAAAGAACGTAATTTATGAGCTACAATAGAAGCAACAGACATACTAAAACTTTCCAAAAGTTGATTTTTTAATAAAGATAAATTCTTCACCTCTTTAGTTATTGTTTTTTTAGTAATTTTTCTAATTTCTTTTGGAAAACTATCACTTAGTATTTGCCCATCTTTAATTTCTATAATTCTCTTAGCTTTAGCAGCTATATTTGGATCGTGAGTAACTAATACTATAGTATGACCTTGCTCATTAAGCTTTTTTAAAATATCTAAAACAATCTCTCCGCTTTTAGAATCAAGTGCACCAGTTGGTTCATCTGCTAAAATTAACTCTCCACCATTTATCAAAGCTCTAGCAATAGAAACTCTTTGCTGCTGTCCTCCACTTAATTCATTAGGTTTTGATAATTCCTTATGTTCAAGTCCTAAAAATGAAAGCAATTCTTTAGATTTTATAAAACGCTCATTTTTATTTTTTCCAGCATACACAGCAGGTAAAGCAACATTATCTCTAGCATTTAAAAGATTTAATAAATTATAGCGTTGAAAAATAAAGCCTATTTTTTCTCTTCTAAGTCTTGCTTTTTCTTCTTTTGAGGCAGTATTTACTTCATAATTATCTAAAAAATATTTTCCACTACTTGGTTCATCAAGAGTACCTATAATGTTTAAAAGAGAAGTTTTTCCACTACCTGATTGACCAATAATAGCTACAAATTCACCCTTTTGTATATTTAGACTAATATTATCTAAGATAACAGTATCGTTAATCTTTTTATAAATATTTTTTAAAAGTATCATTTTTTATTTTTGCCTATAATTACCAAATCACCTTCATTTATTCCCTCTACAATTTGGGTATTTAAATTATCTTTAATACCTAATTTAACAGGTTTTTTAATAATATTTTTATTATCTTTTAAAATTTCCATATAATAACCTTCAGTATCGTTTTTAATCGCCAAGGTGGGAACCACTAGAACATTCTTCTGTGTTTTAATAGCAATTTCATTTTCCGTGCTCATTCCAATACGTAAAAAATTATTATCATTTTTAACAAAAACTCTAGCGTAATAATATACAGCACTAGCACTAGAATTTAAATTCGAATTTAAATTTGTATTGCTTGTTGCATCAGTAATTGTAGTATTTGCTGGATCTATACTTGAAATAATAGCCTCAAACTTTTTTTCAGGTTCATTTAAAATATTAAATTTAACACTTTTACCCACACTAATTTTATTAATGTCAGCTTCAGCTATTTGCATACGAATTTCCATTTCACTCAAATCAGCCAAACGCACTATACTTGGAGTATTTTGATTTGCATTAACCGTCTGACCTTCTTCTACTGCTATATTTATGATTTCACCTTTACTAGGTGCAACTATGGTAGTATAAGCTAAATCTTTTTGTGCGTTTTTTAATGAAATTTCTAATTGAGTTGTTTGAGCATTTAAGTCAGCTACACTAGCTTTTAAAGCATAAAAATTATTTTTCAAATTTTCAAGACTTTCTAAAGAAGTAGCTTTTTTTTCATAAAGCTTTTGCTCTCTTGTGTATTGTTTTAAAGCAATATTTAAAGCGATTTTTTTACTTTCTAAATTTGCTTTTGCACTTTCAAGTTGAGCTTTAGTTATATCTAGATCATTTTGTTGTTTGTCTTTATCAATTTGAGCTATTAAATCCCCTTCTTTTACATAATCACCTAATCTTACATAAAGTCTTGTAATTTGTCCACTAACTTGTGCTCCAACATCTACTTGAGTTTTTGCATATACTTCTCCTATTGCCTCTATGCTTTGAGTGATATCTCGTTTTTTTACTTCATAAGTTAAATAATTGAATTCATCTTTATTGTAAAAATAATAATAAACTCCAACTTCAATTAAAATTATAAGTAATATCAAATAAGCAATTTTCTTAATCAAAAAAATCTCCTAAGTCATCTTAAAGTAAAATTGTATTCAGTAAAAATTAATTGTGCAATCTTATCAAGCTTCATTTAAAGTATAAATATGTATTATTAAGTATAATATTTTTAAATGCAAAACGAGGAATTAAAATGAAAGCTGACTATTTAAAACTTATGGAAGAAAGATCTTCTATCAAAGCTTATACAAACAAAAATATACCCAAAAAAGATTTAGAATATATTTTAGAATGTGCTAGATTATCGCCTAGCTCTTTAGGATTAGAACCTTGGAAATTTTTAGTATTTCAATCTCAGAAAAAAAAAGAAGAACTTTCTAAAATAGCATATAATCAAGCACATGTAGCAGAATGTAGTGCCGTGATTGTTATAGTATCAAGAGCTGATTTTGCAAATTATTTTAAAGAAAAAATTCAATCAAAAAAATTAAGTGAGGAGGTTTATAATAAAGTCATCACAACTTATACTCCTTTTGTTGAAAATATGTCTCTTGAGGAAAAATTTATTTATGCTAAAGAACAAAGCTATATAGCATTGGCTAATATCCTTAATGCAGCTCATAGCTTGAATTTAGGATCTTGTGCAATAGGTGGTTTTAACAAAGATCAAATCAATGAATATCTTAAACTTGATACAAACAAAGAAAGAGTTTCTGTACTAGTTACATTAGGATATGCAAATACTGATACAAAATCTCATAAAGTCCGTTTTAATTTTGAAGAAGTTATAGAATTTAAAGACTAATAACAATCAGCTACTTGAAAAACATTTTATACACACAAAAATCAAAGGATCTTTAATGCAAAATAATTTTTTAAAATTTTGTGGTATTTTACCTTTTTTAGCAGTAGCTTTTATAAATGCTTTTGTTGATTTAGGTCATAAAATTATCATTCAAAATACCATATATAAAGTTTATGAAGATAATACTCAACTTTTTCTAAGTGCTATAGTAAATACATTAATGTTACTTCCTTTTATACTTATGCTATCTCCTTCTGGGTTTTTAGCAGATAAATTTCCAAAAAATAAAATTATGAAATTGTCTGCATATTTTTCAGTAGGCTTAACATGTATCATTTGTTTATGCTACTACTTAGGGGCATTTTGGCCTGCTTTTATAATGACTTTTATTATGGGAATACAATCTGCTTTATATTCTCCGGCTAAATATGGCTTTATTAAAGAATTGGTAGGAAAAGAATTTTTAGCTATGGGAAATGGAGCCATAAATGCTGTTAGCATAGTGGCTATTTTATCTGGTATGGCCATATTTTCTCTCAGCTTTGAATTGCTTTTTAAACCAAATTTTACAGATGAATCTGATATTTTACAACAAATAGCACCTCTAGGCTTAGTGTTAATTATTTTTGCTTTAATTGAACTTTTTTTAGCCTATAAACTTCCTCAACTAAAAGAAGAGGATTTAAATTTAAAATTTGATAAAAAACAATACTTTCAAGGCAAGCTTTTAACAAATAATTTACAGGCTATTTTTAAAAATAAAACTATACGACTTTGCATAATTGGAATTTCTTTATTTTGGGCTATATCACAACTTTTTTTAGTGGCCTTTCCTGTTTATGCAAAAAATGAGCTCTTTATAGAAAACACCTTTTATGTACAATGCACATTAGCCTTTTCTGGAATAGGTGTTATTATAGGCTCATTAATTGCTGGAAAATTTTCTAAAAATTATATAGAATTAGGTCTTGTACCACTGGGAGCATTAGGAATTTTCTTAATGAGCGTATTTGTACCTTATTTAGAAACATTATCAAGCTATGCTGTAGTATTTTTTATCTTTGGATTGTGCGGTGCATTTTTTATCATACCTTTAAACTCGCTCATACAATTTCATGCTAAAGAAAATGAACTAGGAAAAGTTTTAGCAGGTAATAATTTCATACAAAATATTTTTATGCTTGCTTTTCTTTTCATTGCAACCTTTGGAGCATTTTTCAAAATAGATATTACATATCTTTTCTATTTTATTATACTTGTGGCATTTTTTGGAAGTTTATATGTACTTTCTAAACTTCCTTTTTCTCTAGTACGCTTACTTATGAGTATTGCATTTATCCAGCGCTATCGTTTGTTAGTTGAAGGTTTTGCAAATATACCTGAAAAAGGCGGGGCATTATTATTAGGCAATCATATTTCTTTTATAGATTGGGCTATTGTTCAAATGGCTATACCTAGAAAAATTTATTTTGTTATGGAAAAAAGCATTTATTCTAAATGGTATATTAAATTTTTTCTTGAACATTTTGGTGTTATACCTGTTTCAAGTAGTTCTAGTAAATCTAGTTTAGAACTTATAGCTAAACATATCAAAGATGGTAATTTAGTATGCCTTTTCCCTGAAGGAATACTTTCAAGACATGGACAGCTAAATGAATTTAAAGGTGGCTTTGAGCTTGCTTGTTCAAAATTAGAAGAAAATGATGGAATAATTTTACCCTTTTATATCAGAGGCCTTTGGGGAAGTGCTTTTTCGCGTAGCGATGAAGAATTCTCAGCAAGAAATCGCAAATTAAACAAAAGAAAAATAGCTATTGCTTTTGGAAAAGGCTTGCCTTTACATTCTAAAAAAGAAACTGTTAAAGCTAAAGTTTTCGAGCTTTCTTTTATTGCTTGGAAATCTCAATGTGAAAGTATGCATACTATAGCAAGAGCGTGGATTGATAATGCTAAAAGAAATTTAAACAAAATTGCGATCATCGATCCTTTAGTAGGAGCTTTTACTTATAGAAAGATGCTTGCTTTAAGCTTAATATTAAGCTCATTTATTAAAAATAAATCCTATAAATTAAATATCCAACCTAAACAGATAAATTATGGTCCAAAAGAAGAGTGCGTAGGTATTTTATTACCTGCTTCTATGGCAAGTTCGCTTTGCAACCTAAGTATTTTACTTGCAAATAAAATCGTAGTAAATTTAAATTTTACAGCAGGAATTAAAGCTATTAATTTGGCTATTGAAAGTTCTGAAATTCGTCAAATTTATACTTCTAAAAAATTTCTTGAAAAACTAGAAAATAAAGGAATTAAATTAGATTTTGATTCCAAAGTAAAACTCATTTTTATGGAAGATGTTATAGCTAATTTTAAAAATCAAAAAATTAAAATTGCTACAATCTTAACACTAATTAGCATCTTACCTAGCTTTTTAATAAAGACTATTTTTGCGCCTAATAAATGCAATCTTGCTATAGCTGCAATTTTATTTAGTAGTGGTAGCGAGGGGACACCAAAGGGTGTTATGCTAAATAATCGTAATATTTTAAGCAATATAGCTCAAATTTCAGATGTATTATGCCCCAAAGATGATGATGCGATTTTATCGTCATTACCACCTTTCCATGCTTTTGGTTTAACCGTAACAACTTTTTTACCTTTACTAGAAGGTATTAAGAGTATAACTTTTGCCGATCCAACAGATGCCTTAGGTGTAGCAAAAGCAATAGTTAAAAATAATGTTAGTATTATGTGTGGCACTTCAACATTCTTAGGAATTTACGCAAGAAATAAAAAACTCGATGCGATAATGTTTGAAAGCTTAAGAATTATCGTATCTGGAGCGGAAAAATTAAAAAGCGAAGTTAGAAGCGCATTTGAAATGAAATTCAAAAAACCTATTTTTGAAGGTTATGGAGCTACTGAAACAACTCCTGTAGCAAGTGTTAATTTACCCAACAAATTTGATCCTGTTTATTGGGTACTACATCGTGCAAATAAAGAAGGAAGTGTCGGAATGCCTTTACCAGGAAGCGCTATACGCATAGTAGATCCATCCACTTACAAAAGTCTAAATCACGGTGAAGATGGCTTGATACTCATTGGTGGTCATCAAGTAATGGTAGGATATTTAGGAAATAAAGAAAAAACAGAAGAAGTTATTAAAGAATTTGAAGGTATACGCTGGTATAACACAGGTGATAAGGGCCATGTTGATGAGGATGGATTTTTATATATAGTAGATCGATATTCTCGTTTTGCAAAAATTGGTGGAGAGATGATTTCTTTAGGTGCTTTAGAAGAAGAAATTGCTAAATTCATCAATACTGAAATAGTAAAATTTTGTGCTGTAGCCTTAGAAGATGAAAAAAAGGGTGAAATAATATATCTACTCATAGAATGTCAAGAGCAAAATTTTGAGGGCATTATCGAAACTATTAAAAATTCTAATATGCCTGCCATTTTTAAACCAAGTAAATATTATAAAGTAGATCAAATTCCTCTTCTAGGTTCGGGTAAGGTAGATTTAAAAGGTGCTAAAGAATTAGCAAAAACTTTAATTTGATTCATTTTCCAAAGTGATTATTCACTTTGGAAAATTTTACAAACTATTTCTTTTTGTCTTATAATCATATTCCTTTTCAAAAACTACAACATTATTTTCTTGCACTTTCATATTTCCTTTAATATAAAAATACTCTTTATCACTTGTTTGTGTTAAGATAATATCTGTATCTATCATACAATTTTCACGCCCTATTTTCATTTTTTGCAAAATAGTGTATTTAGCACTTAAAGGATCGTTATTTTGAAGACTAAGCTCTCTTCTTAAATTATGCTCTACCAAAACATCAACCTCATCAAATTTATAAACACCTTCTCCAAATACTCCACCAACACCATCTGTTACACAAGTCCATGTATCGCTTAAAATATCATAACTAATATTACGATCAACCCTACCATCTTTTAATAAAGTTAAAGGAGTCAATGGAGCACTTTGTGCTTGCATATTAATTTTATTGCAATCTGAACCTAAAAATTTAGGTATCATAAGTTCACACTGATGTAAATGTAAAGTCAAAGTTGAAACTTCTGGCATAGGCCAAAACATAGGCCAAAAAGTATTTGCTAAAGATAATCTTATTTTAGATCCTTTAGAAAACTTATAACCACACAAATCAAGTTTTAATTGTTTATGTATAAACTCTCCATCTTTTAGCAAATGAAGTTCTTCTTTATTATCATCTAAAGCTAAATTTAATACTCCATAGCTTACTCTTTTAACAAAGCCATCTTCTCTTACTTCACTAAGTTGTGCAAATAACATAGCTTTGTCTTTATCACTTGCAAGTTTTATATTTAACAAAGGAAAACCTAAGACATCTAAATCATCTTTTAAAATATCACTTTCAAAGACAACAGCTAAACCATCATCTAATCTTTGATCGCTTGGACTTTCTCCCAAAACTCCAGCTCCCATCCATTCTCCTGCTAACAAACCATGATTTTGCAAGGTGCTTATTTTTACAAAATCTTGTGATTTTTCATACGTTAATTTTTGAACATTTAAATAAAAATTTTCATATTGGATGTCTTTGTTTAAATCCTCCACTCCAACAAAACGACCTTCTATAAGTTGCGTTTTAGAATTTGGTCTCATACTATTTTCTATATAAGCTTGTATCATAGGACAATCAAGCACATCATTATCTATATTTTTTAGCCATTTATCCCACCATTTTAATGCTTCTTGTAAAAAACCCATAGCAGGTAAAGGCGCTCCATCGTGAGGATATACATGAGCCCAAGGTCCTATGATAGCTTTTCTTGGAACTTTTAAGCCTTGCATGAGAGTAAAAACTGGATTTGTATAAGAATCAGCCCAACCATCTAAAGCAAAAACAGGAACTTGTATATCATCATAATTTTCCCCAACAGATCCATGCTTCCAATAAGCATCTTTTAAAGTATGTTCAAGCCACAAAGCTGGCCACAATGGCATATTTTCAAGTCTATTTAGCCATTTATCTCTACCATTAGGATCAATTTTTGGATCAACAAAACGAGATTGATATGCAAGCATGATATTTCCCCACCAAAAATTATCATTAAGCAAACATCCACCTTTATAGTGAATATCTTCATTATATCTATCATCTGTAAAACCAACAACAATAATGGCTTTTAAATTTTTTGGTCTTCTTGCAGCCACTTGCAAAGAATTAAATCCTCCCCAAGATTTTCCCATCATACCTACATTGCCATCGCACCAATCTTGATTAGCAATCCATTCTATAACTTCCAATGCATCATCTTGCTCTTGTTTTAAATACTCATCTTTTAAAAGACCATCTGATTCTCCACTTCCTCTAATATCCACCCTAACAACAGCATAACCATTACCAGCAAAATATCCATGCATAGGCTCATCTCTAGTTCTTGTTCCATCGTTTTTTCTATAAGGAATGTATTCTAAAATTGCAGGAATTTTTTCCTTAGTTTGTGGTAACCATATTCTAGATGAAAGCATGGTGCCATCTTTTAATTTAATCCATGTATTTTCAATAACTTTTACTTCATATTCAAATTCTTTAATAATTTCTTTCATTTTGCTTCCTTTTGATTGTACTTTTTCATCCATATCATACAAAATATCACACCTAAAATAGCCATTGCTATCATAATGCTAAAATAAATATAATACCCCTTTACGCCTGGAAATCTATCAAGTAAATCTCCTGCTAACAAAGGGGAAAATATTTCTGGTAAATATCCAAAAGTAGATACTATACCAATCGCCATACCAGTTAAATGCATAGGAATTTTTCCTTCACTTAATAAAGAATAATAAATTCCAAAATTAGAATACATAGCAACATAAATTACCACACAGGCTGAAGTTAGAACACTCATTTGTAAAAAACCACTCAATTGTGAGCTCAACATCAAAAATACAACTCCAAATCCCATTAAAATAAATCCTATCATCATAATTTTAGCTTTTCCATATCCATCAGCTACAAAACCACCTATGGTAGATGAAATTGGACGAATATATTGTGCTAAAACTGTTAATATAGCAGCAAATACAGCAGAAGTACCTATAACATTACTAGCATATGGTGTAAAATAATAAAAACTCATATTAAAAAAATAAGTACAAAATGTAATTGCTACAACAAGCCAAAGAGCGGAATTTTTTATAAGTGTAATTAAATCTGCTAATTTCATTTTTTCACTTTTTTCTTCTATATTATCTTTTAAAAGGAAAAATAATAAAAATGCACTAGCAATGGGTGCTATAGAATAAAAAACAATTACCATCTGTATGCCTTGACCTGCAAGTGCTTTTGTTTGAAAATAACCAAAAATACTAGTAGCTATAGCTAAATGTATAGCTCCAACAACACCTCTACCACCTTCAAAAATTCCATAAGCTCTTGCTTGTTCTTTAGAATTAGCTAAACTTCTGACAACTTTCATCAACGAAGGCCAAAAAGTCAATAAAGAAGTAATACCCCATACGCCATAAATAATTAATAAAGCATTTAAGGAAGTAAAATATAAATGCAACAAACCCCCAAGCCCTGTAGCAACCAAAGAAAATAATAATAATTTTTTAGGAGCAAAACGATCGGCAAGATACCCACCTAGAGCATAAGAAAACAAACCAAGCAAACCATAAGCACTACCCAATAAACCCATTTCAAAATTATTTAAATGATAAAGTGACATATAATCATCATAATAATATTTTCTAAAATAAGGCAAGCCATAAATTATAGACCCACAAAAAGATAGCAATAACAAAGTAAAAAAATTGCTTCTTAAACTACGTTCTTCTTTTATCATATAAAATACCTCCTTTTTTATAATATATACAATTTTTTTTAATTTTTTATATATAAATAAATAAATTTTATGCAAAAAATATATTATTAGTATATTTTTTTCACATTTAATAAAATTTTTATATAAAAATTTAATCCAAAGTTAAAATACAATATAAAATTAAAATTTGTAATTTTTATCATTTATTATAAATTATTTGTTACATTTATGTTTTAATAAATTTTTTGAAGGAAAAACATGAAAATTTTTGATATGGTAGTTATCGGAGCTGGACCCGCTGGTATAGCAGCAGGTATTGAAGCAAAGATTAAAAATAAAGAAGTAATAGTTTTAGAAAAAACAGATGCAATTTGCCAGACTTTAGTTAAATTTTACAAAGAAGGTAAAAGAGTTGATAAAGCCTATAAAGGGTGTGATGGTACTAATTATGGACATATTAATTTTGAAGATGGAACAAGAGAAAGTACAATAAAAACTTTTGAAGATGCTATCAAAAAACACAATCTTGAAATTAAACTTTCAAGTGAAGTTGAAAGTATTAAACAAGATGGAGATAATTTTATAGTAAGCACTGCAAATGAAAATTATCTTTGTAAAAATGCTATCGTAGCCATAGGAAGGATGGGCAAACCAAATAAACCAAGCTATAGCTTGCCTATAACCCTAACTAAAATCATTAATTTTAATGCAAATTCTGCAAGCAAAGATGAAAAAATATTAGTTGTAGGTGGCGGAAATTCTGCTATAGAATATGCAATAGATTTAGCTAAAAATAACGATGTAACATTATGTTACAGAAGGGAAACTTTTTCAAGATTAAACGATATTAACCTTGAAGATATACAAAATGCTTTTCAAAATGGAAGTATAAAAGCAAAACTTGGCATTGATATCACCAGTGTAGAAGATGAAAATGCTAAAGCTAAAATCAATTTTACTAATGGAAGCGTAGAAATTTATGATCGCGTTATTTATGCTATAGGTGGCTCAACTCCTATTGATTTTTTACAAAAATGTCTTATTGAAGTAGATGAAAAAGGTGTGCCAAATTTCAATGAAAATAAAGAAAGTAACATTAAAGGATTATTTGTAGCTGGTGATATAGCTAGCAAAAATGGAGCTTCCATAGTTATAGGTTTAAATGACGCTTTCAAAATTTGTGATTACCTCTACAAATAAATGCTAAGACTTTTTCAATACAAAAAAGGCTATAGATACAACAATGATAGCCTTTTACTTTTTAATTTTTTTTCTCAACAAAATTTGCAAGGAAATATTTTGGATATAGGGTGTGGATGCGGAATTTTAGGTTTACTTACCAAACAGTACTTTCCAAAAACTCAAGTCTATATGCTAGATGTACAAGAAAAAAATATTCAACTTACCTATAGAAATTCTAAAGAAAACCAACTCGAAATTCAAACTATTTGCAAAGATTTTCTAGATTTTAAAAGCGATATTAAGTTTGATTATTTAATTTCTAATCCTCCATTTTATAAGCTAAATACTACAAAAAGTGAAAATTTACATTTAAATATTTCAAGATATCAAGAATTTATGCCGCTTGAAAAAATGATAAATAAAATAAATTCTTTAATAAAAACAAATGGAAAATTTTATATGTGCTATGATTGCTCTTTTACAGATGAAATTTGCTCATACTTATACAAATATAAAATCAAACCCACAAAAATACAATTTATACACACAAACGATAAAAAACCTGCTAGACTTGTATTAATTGAGGCTAAAAAAAATAGTAAAAGCCCCTTGCAAGTTCTTACACCAATATTTATGTATAAAAATGATATGCTTAGTGAAAATATAAAAGCAATTTATGATAAATTAGGGACAATTAGCTATGATATCTCATAAAGATTATAATTACACATTTAATGAAAATGCTTGCGAAAAGTGTGGTGGAAAATGTTGCACTGGAGATAGTGGTTATATATATGCATCTAGCGAAGAATTAGATAATATAGCAAAATTTTTAAATTTAAATTTTGAAGACTTTCAAAAAAACTACCTCATTAAAGTTGGATTTAAATTTAGTCTCAAAGAAGTAAGATATAAAGATGGTTATCGTTGTATTTTTTTTGATACAATACACAAGAAATGTCTTATTTATAAATATAGACCAAAACAATGCAAAACTTTCCCATTTTGGGAATACTTTAAAACACATAAAGAGGAGTTGAAAAAAGAATGTGTAGGAGTTTGCTTTCATTAATTTTAATCACTTTTTTTTATACTCATAGTTTTGCTAAAAATGAACAAGAAATTATCCAAGCCTTAATTTACGAAGACCACTCAGAATATAAGAATGCTTGCGATATTTACACGCAACTATTTGAAGATAGCAATGAAAGTATATATTTACAAAAAGCTTTATTTTTAGCTTTAAGTCACAATTTGCAACAAAAAGAAAAACTTTTAGAAACTTCGAAAGATTTTTTAAATTTAACTCCTATTATAAGATTACATGCTATTTACGCCTTTGAACAAGGCAATTATCAAAAAGCAGAAGAATACACTTTTAAACTCATCCAAGAAGAACAAAACTATAAAAATTACGAATTATTAGGTGATATTTATGCAAAAAAAGGACTTTTTACAAAAGCCATTGAAGCTTATAACCAAGCTTATGAAATCTTCGCATACGAAAATCTTTTATTAAAAATTACAGAGTTAAATATAAGAACAAAAAATATTAATCAAGCAAAAGAAAATTTAGAAAAATTTAGAAAAAATTACGGTTGCTCCTTAAATACTTGCACCCTGCTTTTAAAAATTTACCAAGATCAAAATAATACCCAAGCAAGTATGCAAATACTTTATGAATTGTACAAAATAAGCAATGACACTAGATATATCTACGCCATAATAGACCTATTAAATAAAGAAAAAAAATACACTCAAGCTTTAGATATTGCTCAAGAATATAATTTAAACACAGATATTAAGGTATATTTATATACTCAAATAAAAGATTATAGTAAAGCTTATAATTTAGCTTTAAAACAATACGAATTAGAAAAAAATAAAAAATACCTCGCAATGGCAGCCATATTAGAATTCGAAAATTATATGGATAAAAAAAATCAAAAAATTTTAGATAAAAAAAGGTTAGAATCTATATTAAAAAAATTTGAAGAAAGTGTTGATATACGCAGTGATTCTTTATATCAAAACTTTTATGGATATACTTTAATCGAATACGATATTGATGTAAAAAAAGGCATAGAATTAGTAGGTTGGGCTTTAGAGCAAGAACCAAATAACGCGTATTATCTTGATTCTTTAGCTTGGGGATATTATAAGTTAAAAGAATGTGATAAAGCTTATGATATTTTGCAAACAATTTTACAAGATAAAGACTTTGTAAATTCAGATGAAGGTAAAGAACATATAAAAGCTATTAAAAAATGTTTGAACAAGTAAATTTAGATTATTTTTTTAAAAAGACAAAAAAAATATTAGACCAAAAAAAGGAAATTTTTTCCTATGATATGCTTGGTAGAAGCTTGTCCTCTAATGCTTTTTATCCTAAAGATCTTTATTCTTTGTTATTAGAAAACAATCTTTCCACTATTTACTTTTCTAAAGAATTGGAAATAAAAGATAATAATTTTGATTGTATTATTTTACCAACTAGCAATTGTCAAAATTACGACATACAAAATTTAAGTTTATTTAGACGTTACAGTCAAAAGCCTATTATACAATTTGACTTCATTTTTGATGAATATCAAATTTTAGAAAGTCTAGTATATGGTTCAGATGCTTTTTATTTATTTCCAAAAATGTTAAAAGCATTAGAATTAAAAAAGCTTTATAATTTAGCTATTCATCTTGGTTTAGAGGCTATATTCTTTGTAGAAAATAAAAATGATATAAATCATTCTATATTAGCTGGAGCAAGAATTTTTCACATAGAAGATGAAAAACTCTTAAACTTTTTACCGAAAAATAAAGTTATTATAAGTAAAAATTTAACACATCTTCACGCCCGTATTAAGGAGTAATATGGATTATTTATATGCACCATGGAGAGAAATGTATTTTAACAATAAAGAAAAAAAAGATTGCCCTTTTTGTCATTGTACTGAAAATTTAAATGAAGACGAAAAACTAGGAGTGATTTTTAGAGCTAAATATTGTTTTGGCGTTATGAATAAATTTCCCTATAGTCCGGGACATTTTATGATTATACCTTATGAACATATAGAAAATATAGAAGATTTGAACGACGAAGCATGGATACAAATAAGTCATTTGGTAAAAATTGGTGTAAAAATTTTAAAAAGAGAATTATTTGCCAAAGGAGTTAATATAGGGATGAATTTAGGTAGTGCTGCGGGAGCTGGTATAGCACCTCATTGTCACTATCATTTAGTCCCAAGATGGAGCGGCGATACTAATTTTATCACCACTATAGCAAATACAAGAGTATGTGGAAATGACTTAAAAAAAATCTACAATAAGCTAAATAAGGCTTTTTTAACCTATGTTTAATGAGACAAATTACCATGAATTTCAAAATTTTTCTTTTGATTTGATTATTGATGCAAGAAGTCCTAAAGAATACAAACATTCTCATATAAAAAATGCTAAAAACTATTACGCACTAAATGATAAAGAATTTCAAGAAATTGGAAGTATTTATACAAAAAACAAAGGCTTGGCAAAAGCAAAAGGAGCAAGTTACATATGCAAAAATATGAGTTTTCATATTAAAAATATTTATAAACATTATAAGATCGGCTCTTTAATTGGAATTTATTGTGCTAGAGGTGGAATGCGTTCAAAATCCTTATCTTTAATACTTTCAGAAATAGGATATAGAGTTATAAGACTAGAAGGTGGATATAAAGCCTACAGAAATTATGTTAATCATTTTTTTACAAAAAAATTAGATATAAAATTTTATTGCTTATGTGGTAACACTGCAAGTGGAAAAAGTGATTTATTAAATTTATTAGAAAATTCTCTAAATTTAGAAAAATTAGCCAATCATCAAGGTTCAAGTTTTGGAAAAATATACGGAGAACAACCTAGTCAAAAATCATTTGATGATGAACTTTTTTATTTTTTAAAAAATTATCCCTATAAAACATGTTTCATAGAAGCTGAAAGTAGACAAATTGGAAATCTCACTCTACCTTTAAATCTATTTCAAGCTATGCAAGATGCAGAAAAAATTTGGTGTGAATGTTCGATTAAATCAAGAATTCAAAGAATTTTAAAAGATTATTCAAATATAGACAAGGACTTTTTTTATCATTGTGTTGAAAAAATCAGTCCTTATATAAGCAAAGATTTTAAAAATAAATTACAGCAAAATTATGAGCAATCTGACTTTGAAAACTGTGCTTTAATGCTTTTTAATTACTATGACAAAGTGTATAAAAAACCTAATATAATTCATCACTACATTAATACAGATGATATAAATTTGGCAAAAATAAAACTTATAAATTTACAAAACTAAAATTTTTATAAAAATCATAAAAATAATACTAGAAAGAATACTTGCCACCGGCAAAGTAATCACCCAAGCAAGGCCAATAGGTTTCATCATGCTCCACTTTGCATCTTTATTAAATACCCCTATTCCCAAAATCGCACCAATTAAAATATGCGTTGAACTTACCGGAATACCAAGTTGTGTAGCTAGAAGTATTACTATACTGGCACCAAGTTCAGCACTAAAACCCGTAGTTGGCTTAATTTCGGCTAATTTTGATCCAACAGTTTGAATAACTTCTTTTCCTAAAAACCAAAGTCCTATTACTAAAGCTATACCGAACATAAACATAACTGCAAATGGCACAGGTGAGCTTGGATTAATTGTATTATTTTTAAGCACATCTAAAATAGCTGCAAAAGGTCCAAGTGCATTTGCTATATCATTAGCTCCATGGGAAAAAGCAAAACTTGAAGCGGTAAAAATTTGAAACCATGAAAAAATTTTTTCTATAGTTTTATTCACTTCAGTTTTTTTCATCAATCGCACCACAGCTAAAGTAACTAGATAGAGATAATAGAAACTATCCATATATTCTGTATAAGATTCAAGGTAGATACATTATTTAAACCCTTAAACAAAAACATAGATGAAATCACCAATGCTGCTGTACATGCTACAAGCGGGACATGAAATTTCATTTTACTAAAAACATCAATATTTTTTTCTTTTTCTTTTAGTGCTTTAATTCTCAATTTATATTCACTTCTTTTCTCATCATCATCTAAAACAATAGCACTTAATTCTCGAATTTGCTCTTCATAAGTCTTATCTTTTAAGTTCTTAAAATATTCTTCTTTAAAAGCTTTTTTTTCTTTCTTAATTATTTTAATTTTAAGATTAATATCTATTGAAGGTTTTAAAATTTTTTTATAAATATAAGCATATATTAAATAAGCTGCTAAACCACCAAGCAAAGGAGAAATAATCCAACTTAAAACTATTTTATATATACCACTCCAATTTACCATAGAAAAAGCTTGATCTTGATTAAAAAATATAACTCCCATAGCAATACTTGAGCCAACTATACCACCTATAATACTGTGAGTAGTTGATACTGGAAGGCCTTTTTTGCTAGCTATAAAAAGCCAAATTCCAGAACTCAACAAAGCAGAAAGCATAACACAAACAAACACCATAGGATCTACCCCACTAGGCAAAACCACTATGCCACTTCTTATGGTATTTGTGACAGAGCCACCTGCAAAAATAGCTCCACTTAATTCAAAAACAGCGGCTATAATTAAAGCTTGTTTTATAGTTACAGTCTTAGCGCCAACACTAGTTCCAAAAGAATTTGCAACATCATTTCCTCCTATATTAAAGGCCATAAAAATTCCAAAAACACTAGCAAGGGCAAATAAAACTATAGCATTATTAGGAATATAATTATATCCCCATATAAAAAAACACACAACACTAACTATAAAGATAAAAAATGCAACTACATTATCCCTACTCAAATATACTCCTTCAGGATGAATTTCAAGATTATCATTTTAATGTATTTTACTTATTTTTTTCTTTGATTTTTAAAAATTGCAAAGCTGATTTGACAGCTTGAATATAACTTTTTAAATTTATTTTTTTATTTTGATATGCCATATCATATGCAGTCCCATGATCAACACTAGTTCTTATAATAGGCAAATTTAAACTCACATTAATACTTTTTTCAAAATATAAAGCTTTTAATGGTGCCAAAGCAAGATCGTGATACATGCTTACTAAATACTTACATTTTTGTAAAGCAAAAGGAGTAAAAGCCGTATCTGCAACCAAGGGATCTTTTATAAAAATATCTCTTTGTTGATTAAATACTCTTTCTTTTTCTTTCAAAAACATTTCATCTGTAAGTTCATTTAATTTTAAGCTCGTATCTTTCAAAGCAATATTAGCCATTCTAATGGATTTTATTATTTCTTTTTCTTCTTCTCCGCCTATAACGCCATTATCACTAGCATGAGGATTAAAACTTAAAACCCCTATGGGTTCAAAACGAGTGCATTGATAAAAATTAATAAGAAATTGTGCTAGTTTTAATGCTTTTATATGTTTATAAACATCTCGTAAAGCTATATGTTCAGTATACAAGGCTACAAAAAGCTCTTCGCAACCTAGCATCATAATTGCTTCTTTGTTAAAAAAATCTCGTAAAGCTTCTGTATGGCCTTTATATAAAATACCAGCCATTTGCCAAGTCTTTTTATTAATAGGCAAAGTAACTAATGCATCTAAATATTTACCTGTACATTTACTAGCTGCTTCAAAACTCAAAAAAGAATAAGCTCCGCTTTTAGCATCTAATTGTCTTGGGTATAAATCAAATTTTATATCTACTTCATTTTGCAACAAGCAAGTAAAGGTATAAATTTTATATTTTTTATCTTCTTGTTTTAAAGCAAATTTTGTTTTATGTCCATATGAAAATTCAACTATATTGATTTTTTCTTTACATTCAATATTTAAAAGACTTTTAGCCTTTATAAATAAATCATAATGAATAAAATAAAAAGGTTCGCAAATTTTTACAAGCTCGGTATGTGCTTGTAGTAAAATTTGCATACCTATACCATTTAAATCCCCTACACTAATGGCAATTTTTTTCATCTTTTAACCAAAGCTTTCATCCGCAAAATAGCTTCCCTTAATCCTACAAATACAGAATACGCTACTATACTTTGTCCTATATTAAGCTCACTAATTTCCGTAATATTTACAACATTTCTTACATTTTTATAATTTAGCCCATGTCCGGCTGCAATTTTCATCCCTAGATCATCAGCTAACTTGGCACTTTTTTTAAGTTTTACCAATTCTTCATTAAAAAGTGTTGTTAATTTATTTTTTTCTAGCATCAATTCATTAATAGCATACGAAGTTTGATTAATATTAGTATATAAAGCATTATAAATATTTGCATACTTACCAGTATGAAGTTCTATAAAATCAACATTTAATTCCTTTGATTTTTGAACATCATCTAAATTTGGATCAATAAACAAGGAAATTTCAATCTGAGCTTGTTTTAATTTCAAAATATTTTCTTTAAGCTTCTTACTATCAAGCTTTAATCCACCTTCAGTTGTTAATTCCTCTCTTTTTTCTGGTACTAAAGTTACACGATGTGGTTTGTATTTTAATGCATATTCTATCATATCAACAGAACACTCAAGATTTACAACACACTTGCAATATTTCAAAATATTTTCTAAATCATTTTCATTAGCATGCCTACGATCCTCTCTCACATGAATGGTTATTTGATCACTCAAAGATGAAGCTATCAAAGCAGCTTCTAATAAATCCGGATCATTTACCTTTCTAGCTTCTCTTAAAATTGCAATATGATCAATATTCACTCCTAAAAGCATAAGTTTTCCTTATATTTTTTTAGATATTATACTTTATTTTTAAGGAGTCTTGATATGCTAGGGATAGATATAGGTTCAAACACATTAAGAGCAATATTAATGGATCAAAATTATAATAAATTGCAAAGTGAAGAATTTATTATAGCTGCTGCTAAAAATATGCAAAATACAAATATTAATCAAGAAGCTATAAAAAGATTATTTTCTGCACTAAATAGTCTAAAAAACAAAAATTATAATTTAAAAAATGCTAAAGCAGTTGCAACCGCAGCTTTTAGAAAAGCAAATAATACAAAAGAAATTTTTGAAAAAATAAAAAATGATTTTGGATTAAAAATTGATTTGATAGATAGCAACACTGAAGCTTATTTGAGTATTTTAGGCATGAAAACAAGACTTCAAAAACTCAATCTTTTTAGAAAAGACTTTAATTATTGTGATTTAGGTGGTGCATCATGTGAAATTACTAATACAAAATTTAGTAAAAGTTATGATTTTGGCATTATAAGTTTTTATGAAAAAAATACTTTCAAACGATCTAAACACAATATTTTTGTTAATTTTTTTAAAAAAAATCCACAAAGATTAAAATTTATAAAAAACAAACAATTAAAATTACATTTTAATAATTTTCATCCTCATTTTAAGCAATTAGCGCTAGAAGCATTCAAAGAAGTTCAATATGCAAAAAAATCTCTAAAAAATAAATATATTGCATTAAATTCTGGAGTACCCACAACACTTTGTGCTTATAAACACGGAATTAAGTATATAGACTATACAGAAGAAAAAGTCAATGGAGCATTACTTACATCGAGAGATTTTTTGATTTTTGCTATAAAAATTTGGAATTTAGAACAAAAAAAAGCTAAAATTTACTTAGGAGAGAATAGAAAAAAATATTTAATTGCAGGTGCCTTACTTTTATATGCCTTGTTTGATAAAGAAAAACTCATAGTAGTTGATGATGGTGTAAGGGAAGGTGTTTGTATTGCTTATTTTAAAAATATCATTTATAAAGGAATATTATGAATTTGAAAGAAAAAATTTTGGAAGATATTAAAGATGCTATGCGTCAAAAAGATGATTTTAAAAGAAACACTTTAAGGACTTTGAGTGCTTGTTTTAAACAAATTGAAGTTGATGAAAGAATTGAACTTGATAATGAAAGAATATATAAAATTATTGCAAGCGAAATCAAAAAAAGAAATGAAGCAGCATTAGCTTTTAATAAAGGTTCAAGAGAAGATTTAGCTCAAAAAGAATTATTGGAAGTAGAAATTTTAAGCCAATACTTACCAAAACAACTTAGTGACGAAGAATTAGAAAACGAATTAAAAAAATTAATTACTACGTTGAAAATATCTTCTTTAAAAGAGCAGGGAATTCTAATGAAAGAAGCTAAGAATATTTTTAAATCAAGTGTAGATGGAAAAAGATTAAATGAAATGGTTAGAAAACTTTTATCATGAAAAAAATATTAGGATTGTGTGCATTAGTATTAAATTCTTTTGCTTATACACAATATGAGCTTCATCCTAGTTTTGATCAATATTTTCAAAATTGTTCACTATTGATGAATAAATATTATTATATTAATTGTTATGATTATGATTACAAAGGCACAAAGGCTATAGCTTATAGGCTAACAGCCGAAATTTTAAATCGACAGCATATTAAAAAACGTCCCAAATTTACAGAAGATACTAATATACCAAAAAAATATCGGACCTATTGGGAAGATTATATTAAAAGTGGATACACAAGAGGACATGTGGTTCCCAATCAATCTATGAATACAACACCCCAAGCTCAATTTAGTACTTTTTTAATGAGTAACATAACTCCTCAAAAAAAAGATATTAATAATGAAATTTGGAATGAAATTGAAAAAAGAGAAAGATATCTGGCAAAGAAAAATAAAGAATTAGAGGTTCTAAATTTAATTTTTTACGAAAAGAATCCTCAGCGTATTAAAAACAATATTGCAATCCCAAGTTTTTACGTAAAAATTTTAAAAGCAAAAACATACATAGAGTGCTATAAAGTACCAAACGATGATAATTTTGCAAGATTTAATAGGAATTATTTTAAGGAAGATTGTTCTAAGTACATAAAGTAGGTAAAAACCTACTTTATGCTTTTATTCTACTTCAGCATCAATGACATCATCATCTTTTTTCTTTTTATCTTCATTTGGTTTTTCATCTTTTTTATACATATTTTCTGCTAATTTATGAGAAACTTCACTTAATGTTTTCATTTTAGCTTCTATTTCCTCTTTACTTGCATTAGCATTTTTCAATGTTTCTTTTAATTCATCAAGTGCTTTTTGAATATTTGTTTTATCATCATCACTAACTTTATCACCAAGCTCATTTAAAGATTTTTCAACTTGATGCACTAAATTATCTGCAGAATTTCTCGATTCTACTGCTTCTTTACGTCTTTTGTCTTCTTCTTTATGAAGCTCTGCATCTTTCACCATATTATTAATTTCTTCTTCACTTAAACCACTTGAGCCAGTGATCTTAATTTCCTGAGCTTTACCAGTTGCTTTATCCTTGGCACTAACTGTTAAAATACCATTTGCATCTATATCAAAAGTCACTTCAATTTGTGGCATACCACGAGGTGCAGGTGGAATTCCTTCAAGATTAAAATTACCTAAAGATTTATTATCACGACTAAATTCTCTCTCCCCTTGTAAAACATTAATAGTAACTGCACTTTGATTATCCTCAGCAGTAGAAAAAGTTTGTTCTTTTTTCGTAGGTATAGTAGTTCCTTTTTCGATGATTTTAGTCATCACTCCACCTAAAGTTTCAATACCCAAAGAAAGTGGAGTTACATCAAGTAATAACACATCTTTAACATCACCTTTTATAACTGCACCTTGAATTGCCGCACCAATTGCTACAACTTCATCAGGATTTACTGATTTATTTAATTCTTTTCCAAAAGCTTTTTTAACTTCTTCTTGAACTAAAGGTACACGAGTAGATCCCCCAACCATAACAATTTCTTTAATTTCACTTTTTTCCAATCCAGCATCTTTTACCACTTCATTAATCTTACTAATAGTTTCAGACACTAACCCATCAATCATGCTTTCAAATTTAGCTCTTGTTAAAGTTTTAGTTAAGTGTTTTGGACCACTTGCATCAGCTGTAATAAACGGCAAATTAATATTGGTTTCATTTGCTGAACTTAATTCTTTTTTAGCATTTTCAGCTGCTTCTTTTAATCTCTGTAAAGCCATTACATCATTTTTAAGATCAATACCTGTTTCATCTTTAAATTCGTTTGCTAAAAAGTCAATTAGTTTATTATCGAAATCATCTCCACCTAAAAATGCATTACCACCTGTTGCCAAAACTTCTACAACATTATCACCCGTTTCAAGTACAGTAACATCAAATGTACCACCACCTAAATCATAAACTACAATTTTTTCACTTTCTTTTTTATCAAGCCCATAAGCTAAAGCAGCAGCCGTAGGTTCATTTATGATTCTAAGTACATTTAGTCCTGCTATAGTTCCAGCTTCTTTAGTAGCTTTTCTTTGTGCATCATTAAAATATGCAGGAACTGTAATAACTGCATCTTCTATTTTTTCTCCTAAAAATGCCTCAGCATCTTCTTTTAACTTCATCAATACCTTAGCAGAAATTTCTTGAGGAGTATAAATTTTTCCAGCTATTTCAATTGCACACGCACCATTTCTTTCTGTGATATGATACGGTAAACGATTTTTAGCTTCTTTAGCCGCTTCTTCATTTATCATAAGCCCCATAATTCTTTTAATAGAATAAATAGTTTTTTCAGGATTAGTAACAGCTTGACGCTTTGCACTATCTCCAACTAAAACCTCTCCTTTATCTGTAAAAGCAACAACAGAAGGTGTTGTATTTTTACCTTCTTTGTTTGGAATAACTTTACTTTCACCTCTTTCATACACACTCACACAAGAGTTTGTTGTTCCTAAATCTATACCTATAACTTTACTCATTTTTATTCCTTTTTATTAAATTTTATTTTGCAACACTAACTTTTGCCGATCTTATCACTCTATCATTCATCATATAACCTTTTTGTAAAAGTTGAACAATATGACCGCTTTCATGATCAGCACTCTCTACATGAAACATCGCTTCATGTAAATTTGGATTAAATTCTCCACTAGCATCAATACTTTTAACCATATGTTTTTCAAGTTTTTTCAAAAGTAAATCAAGAGTGTTTTGCACCCCTTCTTTGATTTTCAAACTAATCTCATCGCTAGCATCTACATTAACAGCTGCTTCTAGAGCATCTACAACATCAAGCAAATCCTTTGCAAAGCTTTCGTTTGCATAGATTGTTGCTGAAAGTTTTTCTTTTTCCATTCTCTTTTTTATATTTTCAAATTCAGCATTTGCTCTTAAATAAGCATCTTTTAATGTATCGTATTCTCCTTGAAGTTTGTCATATTCAGAAATATCATTTTCTGTGTTTTCCATTGCCTCTTCAAGCTTCTCTTCATTTTGTTTTTCTTCGCTCATGCAGCCTCCTTTATAATATTTAACATAGTTTTAAAATCAGAATATACACTTCCAGCAAAAATGATATTAGACTCTTTCCCTAAAAACATACTCTTAAATTTTAATCCCATAAAACCCTCTTCAAATAAAGGCTCAAACTTCAATTTTTCATCAAAATAAAAACCAATCTTTGGAGATAAAAGTTTAATAAAATTATCATTTTGATAAATTTGATAAGCCCTGCTTTCATTATATCTATAATAAATCATTGCTTGTTTAAGTGCAATAATTTTTTCCAACAGTTCTTCAAAATTTACCTTAAATGCTAAATTTTCTATGTCTTTTAACTCAAGTCCAACTAATCTTTGCATAAACAAAAATGCATCTTGACTAAATTTTAAGACCAATTCATTATATTTAAAATCAAGTATGATAAATTTATTATTTACCACATTTATTTCATTTAAAATTAGCTCATCACCACCATAAACCAAAGCATAAATTTCAAACTTATTTAATAAAAATTCTAATAATGAAAGATCTCTTATTACAAGATTTTCTTCAAATATCAAATCTCTCCAATAAGCTTTCATAGCTCTAGTGGTAGGAATTCTTCCACTGCTAATATGAAGCTGAGTTAGAATTCCCTCATCACTTAACTTTTTAAAATAGACCCTTATAGTAGAAGCTGGAATGCTAACCTTATTATTTAACTCATTAGAGCCAACTGGTATATTACCATTTAAGTAAGTTTCGATAATAGTCTTTAAGATTAAATCCTTTTTACTATAAGAATTCACAACATACCTTGATCTTAAATTAGCACTCATTATTTAAGAGTGCTGAAGTTATTATACATATTTAGTATTATAATGTCAAGTTAATTTTAAATAAAAATATTTAAAATACTTTAGTACATATAACTAAACTTTATTTAGCTTATACATATAAATAAATAAAAATATATTTTCAGCTTTTTTAAAAGTTAAAACATTATAATTCCAGTTAGCAATATTTATTTAAAAAAGGTTTAATTTAATGAAAAATTTAACATTAAGAGAAAAACACGATTTAAATGCCTATGTTTTCTCAAATATAGAAAAGAAAAAAATGGCTATAAACAGGATTTTTAAATTTTATTATATTAAACTTTTTAGATTAATTTTTTAATCTATATTTTTTCATTTCTTTTTTCGTAAAAGATAACTCTTTAAATTCTGGCGATGAGATTAATTCTAAACATTGTTTATCTAAATTTTCAATTCCCATTATATAAAAATTTTCTTGCGAATTTTCATCAACAAACAAATCAAATACTACGCAAGCTTGATTATTTACTTTATAAATAATTTGTCCACCCGAATTTGAATTTAAATTTAAAGCATCAATCTTTTTACTCTTACTCATATCTCTCACACTATTAGGAAAGCTATGGTGCAAAGTGTAATAAAGCATAATTTCACGCATAATATTTTTTATATCTATAAGCTCTTGTTTTATAAATGTTAGATCTTTAAAATATAAATTTATAAAATCTTGATTGAGATATTTATATAAAGTAAAATCATCAACATCATCACAAATGTCGTATTTTTTTAAAATATAAATTTTATTTTTATTTAAAATCATATCAATACAAGCTTTATTATCTCGTTTTAACTCTATCATTAAAACATCTCTAGTTTGAATATTTGAAGAATTTTTTTTATTATATGCAAAATCATTAAGCGTATCATAAATATTTGCATGAGCACAAAATAACATTAAAAATATAATTAAATATTTCATACAAACAAATTTCCATGATGATTTCTAAGATATTCTACCACTTCTAAAATCTCATCGACACCTTCTTTGGTGCTTTTAGAACATACATCATCTATACAATCAATATAGCACTCTATGGCTTCTTCTATCTTTGTTTTTTTTACTCCAGCATACAAAAGCATTGCTTCTAACACTATACTTAATTCATATTGTAAATCTTGTAACTCTTCTTTTGTATTATAATTTATTCTCACTTGTTTCCTTTAATTCTTTATTTTTAATTAAATCATTAAATTGGGCTTTTATAAATTCATAATTTGAACTATCTTTGTAAGCTGCAAATAACCCTCCACTAGCATTTTTATGTCCTCCACCATTTACTAAATTCTTTGCCATCAAACTAACATCTAATTTATTGTTTGCTCTAAAACTTAATGTTTTTCTAGAACTCACATCAACAAAAAAATCAAAATCAGGATTTTGATTTAAAAAATCATTTCCTATTACTGAAGTATTTCCTATATTTGAAGTCAATAAACCCTTTTGTCCCTTATAGAAAATACTAAATTTATTTTTATTAAAGCTCAACCTTTCCACTACAAATTTAGATATTAAATTACTTAAAGTATCATCATTATCTTTTATAAAAAAAGATTTTTTTAATCCATGTAAGTCATTATCCAAAACAATATGAGAATTTTCCATTTGAATATATTTTTTTGATTGCTCAAAAAGATAAAAAATATATTCAATATTTTCATTTGAAAACATTACTCTATTAATTTCTTTCGCAGAAGAAACCATACCTAACAAAACCTTACCTAATTCAAAATTTTTATCTTCACTAAGCCAAATATCAACAGCGTTAACCACATCAACAAATTCATTCAAAGCAGAACTTTTACCATAACATCTAGAAAAAAAATCATAAACTATTTTAGTTGCACATCTTTGATCATCTAAAAAATACCATGGGTATTTTAAAGCGCACTCTAAACCACTTTGGTGATGATCTAGAAGCAAAAGTTTAATTTTTTTACCCTCAACGGCCTTTTGAAATTCTTCACATTGATTCAAATTTAAATTTAAATCAGTAATTAAGATAACAAATTCTTCTTGCGGATTATTCTTTAAATCTTCTTCGATATTTTTAAAAATTACATTAAAATTTTCATTAATTTCTTTTCCATAATTTGAATTATAAAAAAAACAGTTTTTAAAATAAAAATTTACTACATATTGACAAGCATAGCCATCTAAATCTGTATGTGAAAGATGATAAATTTTCATATTTTATCCTTATAGATCATCAACTTTTATAATGCCTTCTGTTTCAAATTTAGTATTTTCAGCAATTTCTGCAAAACTAAGTACGGTGATATTGATACCAAAATTTGAACAAATATCAGCAATAAATTTTCTTAGTTGTGGTTCAACACAAAGCAAGAAAGGTTTTATTCTAGTATTAGCTACATTTGCAAGTTCAGCTTTTAAAGCTTCAACCAAAGCTCCAGTTTGTGCTACATTTATCATTAAATGATAAGTTCCGTCTTTAAATTGAACATGCTCCATCAACTTTGCTGCTGCTGCTGCATCAAAAATATAAAAGCTTATATTCCCTTTTTCATCAACATATAAATTTGTAATTACTCTAGCTAAAGATGCTCTTACATGCTCTATAATCATATCTAAACTTTTGCTCACTTCAGCAATGTCACTAATAGATTCAAGAATTGTAAGCATATCTTTAATTGGAATACGTTCTTTTAATAAAGCTTTTAATACTTTTTGAATTAATCCAATGCTTGCAACTTTTAAAGAATCATCTACAACAATAGGATAATCGTTTTTAATTTTATCAAGTAAATTTTGTACTTCTTGTTTAGTTAAAAGTTCAGCAGCATTAGCCTTAATAAGTTCACTCATATGCGTTGAAATTACACTTGCAGGATCAATGACTATATATCCATTTAAAGTTGCCTCGTCTTTCAAAGATGCATCTATCCAAAGAGCATCTGAATTAAAAGCTGGTTCTTTAGTAGCTATTCCTTCTATAGGTTCAGTAATAAAACCACTATCCATAGCTAGATATTTATCTGGGTAAATTTCAGCACTAGCTATACCTACACCTTTTAATTTAAAAGTATATTCATTTGGTTTTAATTGCAAATTGTCTCGAATTCTAATTTTTGGCATTAAAAATCCGAGACTTTGAGCAATATTGCGCCTTGTTGATCTTATACGTTCAGTCAACTCACTTTCAGCCAATTTAATTAACCCATAACCTAATTCTAGCTCCAAAATTTCCAATTTTAAAATATCAGTAATTTTATTCTCCTCTTCTTTTAAAATTTCTTCTTCACTTCTCTTTTGTGGTTGTGCTTGTTCTTTTTCTTGAATTTCTTGATTTTTCTTACTAAGTGTAGTATCAAAATGTATTTTACCCTCTTGAACTTGCTTAATTACAAATCCCAATCCTAAAAATACCAAAGCCATAAAGCCTAAAGACAAATGTGGCAAACCGGGAACTAATGCAAAAATAAACAATATAAAACCAACAATAAGTAGTGTTTTATACTCACCTAATAATTGATTAATCGAACCTTCAGCAAAATTTTCTTCATCTTTACTAGCACGAGTGATAATAATAGCAGTTGCAGTTGAAGTAATGAGCCCAGGAATTTGAGATACTAATCCATCACCAATGGTTAAAATAGTATAAGTAGAAGCGCATTGACTAAGATCCATATCGTGTTGAAAATATCCAATCATAAATCCACCGATAAGATTAACAATAGTAATAATAATCCCCGCAACAGCATCTCCTTTTATAAATTTAGAAGAACCATCCATTGCTCCATAAAAATTTGCTTCTGCTATAATCTCTTGTCGTCTCTCTCTTGCTGTTTTTTCATCGATCAAACCTGCGTTTAAATCCGCATCAATTGCCATTTGCTTTCCTGGCATTGCATCAAGAGTAAATCTAGCTTGAACTTCTGAAACTCTTGTACTACCCTTAGTGACAACCATAAAGTTAATTAAAACCAATATACAAAATACAACCACGCCTATAACATAATTTCCACCTACAACGAATTCTCCAAAACTAGCTATAATATCACTCACAACTGCAGGACCTTGATGTCCTTCACTTAAAATCATACGCGTAGTAGCTATATTTAATGAAAGTCTAAAAAGCGTAATAATTAACAACATAGTTGGAAAAGTTGTTAAATCAGTAGGTTTTGGTATGTATAAAGATATTAATATTATCAAAACAGAAATTGCTATGCTTAAAGCAAGAAAAAAGTCTAAAACTAAACTTGGCAAAGGTACTATAATAATTGCCAAAATTGCAATTATTATAGCAACAACGGTTAAACTTTTAACTTTAACAATTGGAGCAATAAGTGGTGCAATCCAAGGTAAAACCAAATTAATTATATTTTTTTTAGCCATTATTTCTTATAATATCATCTAAAGTAATAGAGACTAAAAAATCATCAATCTTATTTTGCAAATTTACTAAAACTGGCATTAAGCTACAATTTTCGCTTTTATGCGAAGGACACACACCATTACTGCATTCAAAAACATTTACAGATTTTTTTTCCACACTGTTAATGATTTCTTTCAAAGTGTATTCTTGAGGATTTTTAACCAAAACAAATCCGCCTTTTGCGCCTTTAAATGACTTCAAAAGATTGTCTTTAGCTAAAGCTTGTAAAATTTTTGCTAAGAAACTCTTTGGAATATCTAAAACATTAGACATAGTGTCAACATCTTGCGGATCTTGAGATTTTGCTATATATATTAAAGATAATAAAGCATATTCGCTAGCTTTTGTAAATAACACACCAAACCCCTTTTTTCTAAACTAAAAATATTGTCACAATTTTTAAAAATTTTATTCTTTTCGAGAAATTGTATTATATCAAAAAAATAATATTTCAAAATTACAAAAATCACGATATCAAACATTTTTAATAGAATTCAGATTTCTTTTTGTTTTTTTATGTATAATTTCCACTCTTAAAAAATTAAAATACCGCTCAGGAGGTCTATCATGGCTTTAGATTCGGCTAAAAAAGCAGAAATTGTTGCAAAATTTGCTAGAAAAAATGGTGATACAGGTTCACCAGAAGTTCAAATCGCTCTCTTAAGTGCTAGAATTTCGGATTTAACAGAACATTTGAAAATTTATAAAAAAGATTTTTCGTCTCGTTTAGGCTTACTAAAACTTGTAGGTCAAAGAAAAAGATTACTTTCTTATCTTAAAAGAAAAGATTATCAAGCTTACACAAAACTAATCGGCGAATTAAATTTAAGAGATAAATAAGCTTCGTGCTTATTTATCCTAGAATTTATTATTCATCTACTTACAAATATAAATTTACTCTTAATTTAAGATTACAAATTTTGATGCATTAATTCACAAGAGTTTCACAGTGTGAATTGGTCTTTAAAATACCTAAAAATAGCACTTTAAGTTTTATCTCGCAATGTATATTTCACATTAAAATTTATTGACATTTAAAGTTTTTTCAATTTTGCTATAAAAAATCCATCAACAAAATTATTAGGTAATACTCTTTTAGCATAAGAAAGATCAAAATTTCTAGAATTAGCTTGAATATATTCAACATTATTTAGTTCAAAATCTAACAATTCTAGATCAAAATTTAAATTTTTTAGAGCATTTTCAATTACTTCTTCATTTTCTTCTCTTAAAAAAGTACAAGTACTATACACAAGTTCACCACCATACTTTAATGCAGATAAAGCAGAATGTAGTAATTTTTTTTGTAAATTCGAAATCTTTTTAATTTCTTTAGTGTTTTTTTCTATATTAAATCCTAATTTTGCAAAAGTAGAACAAGGAGCATCAAGTAAAATTTTATCAAATTTTAAAGGACAAATTTTTCCTATAATCTTAGAATCCTTCAAAAAGCATTTTGCAATTTTAACTTGATATTTTTCTAAATTATTCTTCAACACAAAAAACCTTGTTTTTGAAAGCTCACAACATGCTAAATATCCTTTATTTTCCATAAAATTTGCTAAATTTATACTTTTTCCACCAGGAGCAGCACACATGTCTAAAACCTCATCTCCAGCTTTTACATCTAAGACTTTGGCGCATAAATAAGAAGAAAAATTTTGTATATAAAATTGTCCTTCGATAAAAGCTCTCATAGAACTTAATTTGCTTTTGTATTCATAGGGGATTTCATAGCAAAATTCATCTATTTTATTAAACAAAATTTTTTCATCACTTAAAACGCATTCTAAATCATGTGAATTAACAACCAAAGAATTTCTAAAAATATTAATATTCTTATCACAATTAAAACTTTGCAATATTTTATATTTTTGATCACTTGTATAAAGATCATTTAAAGTCAATTCTAAATTAAACAATGCCATAATAATTCTTCAAAATTAAATAAGCTGACAAAGAATCAAGTTTGCCATCTTTTTTCTTTAAATTTGCAATTCCCAATCCCATAGCTTCTTTAGAACTAAAACTTTCATCAGTAAAAATTATTTCTTTATCAAAATTCAACAAAGAGACAAAATGATGTATACGCTTTTGCATTTCTTCTTCACAAGATCCTCCTTTTGGAATACCAACTATCAAAGTATCTATATTGTATTCTTTTAAAATTTTACCCACTTCACGTGCAGCTTGATTTCTATTTTGTCTTATGATAGCATTCAAAGGCGTAACTATTTTTTTATCAAAACAAATAGCTATTCCTATTCTTTTTAAGCCAACATCTAAAGCTAAAATTTTCAAATTCTAGACCTTACTTTTAAACCGCAAATTTCCACCAAACCCTCCAATTCATATTCATAAATCTTATCCCCAAATTTAGTTAAAATTTTTTCTAAATTATCCTCTATTTTTAAAAATTCTAATAATTCATCATAAGGTTCTTTGTTTAGTTCTCCAAATTTTGATACAAAATGAGAAAAATCATGCAACAAATTCGCTTGTTTTTGAGATAAAAGTAAATTGGTTCCTTCGCTTTCTTTTATTCTTTGAGGTAAAACATATACTGGTTTTTTCATATCTAAAGCAAGTCTTGCACTCTGCATGGAACCACTTTGGATGTCAGCTTGGGCAATTACAACAACTTCACTTAGAGCTACAATCAGACGATTTCTAAGTAAAAAATCATATGGCTTTGGTTTATAATTTCCATCATGCTCACTCAATGCCAAAGCTTCTTGATAAATAGCCTCTATATATTTTTTATTGCTTTTTGGATAAATTTCATCAAGCCCATTGGCAAACACTGCTATTGTACTTGGAAAAGCAGCATTAGCAGCAGCAATATCTACTCCTAAAGCACCTCCACTTACCACACAAATCCCTGCATTTTTACATAATTTTGCAAGTTCAAAAATACAATTTCTAGTATAAATGCTCATTTTTCTAGAACCAATAATAGCAATTTTTTTCTTTTTTAAAAGTTCTAAATTTCCTTTGTAATATATTTTATCTGGTGATTTTGATAAAATATCAAATTCTTCAATTTTATTTATAAATTTCATTTAAATAAACAAGCTGAACTGATTGAAGAAGCTCTTTGCTTTGCATTAAAGCTTCAAAAGTATTTTTCTTTGGATGAGCTATAGCTATAGCAAAACCTCTATCTTTAGCTCTTTTAACTACCTGCATTATCTGTTTTTTAATATATTCGATATCATCTTCATTATCTAAAAAGATATCCCTTGCTATATAAGGCTGATTATATACTTTTGCAAGCTTCGAAGCTTTAGAATTTCCAATAGTTTTAGAATCTACAAAAATAAACCCATATTCACTAAAAGCGTCAAAAAGATTTTTCATTGCCTTCTCATCAGAAGTAAATAAACTTCCTGTATGATTATTTATAAATATCAAATTTGGAAATTTTTCCTTAATATATGCTATACGCTTAAAAATCTTTTCTCTTGCATCATTTGGTTCTAAAGTATTTAATTCTGCTTTGTCATATTTTATAGCAGCTAAAGGTAGATGAACCATAAAAAAATCAAATTCTTTAGCAAGTTCTGCTGTATGAGGATGCCTTTTATCTGGAGGAAAAAACGAAGGAATTAATTTTAATTTTGTATTTTTAAGCATCTTAACTTGCGTAGAATTAGCCATATCATCTATAATAATGGCTAAAGATGGTTTTTCTTGTTTTATTTGGATTAATGTATGCTGATTATTATTCAAAACATAATCATCTGGTACCTTTTGTTTTGTTATATTATTATCTAACTTTATATCATCTTCTATTTGAGCATATTCTGACAAATCAGACATTTTTTGCTCTTCATTTAAATTTTGTTCAATAGTTTTATTGTCTTCACTTTTTTCATTTAAAGATAAAATTTCACTAATATTTTTATCTAAAAAATCAAATTTTTCACTTTCCAAAACAACATTTAAATCATTATTATCTATATTTACTTCTTTATTCTCTTGAATAAAAGTTATATTATGTTCATTGGAAGAATTGTCATCTTGTGATTTTACAATTTGTCTTTCTTGTTGAAAATATAAAACTCCATAAAAAAGAACAACAATTCCAACCGCTATTATAAAAAAGATTAAAAGAATTTTAGATATATTTATAGTTTTCAATTAGTTTTTATCTTTATCTACTAATTTTTTAGAATTAATCCAAGGCATCATCGCACGTAACTCTCGACCGGTCTTTTCAATTAAAGAATCTTGCATCATTCTTCTTTGCGCATGCATTCTTACAAAATTAGCTCTCTTTTCTAAAATAAAATCTTTTGCAAATGATCCATTTTGAATATCTTTCAAAACAGATTTCATTGCTGCTTTACTTTCTTTAGTAATGATTTTTTCTCCAGTAATATAATCACCATACTCAGCAGTATTTGATATAGAATATCTCATATCAGCTATACCGCCTTGATAAATCAAATCCACAATCAATTTCATTTCATGTAGACATTCAAAATAAGCCATTTCAGGCTCATATCCTGCTTCTACTAAGGTTTCAAATCCGGCTTGAATCAAAGCAGTAAGACCTCCACAAAGCACTGCTTGCTCGCCAAAAAGATCTGTTTCAGTTTCTGCTTTAAAAGTAGTTTCTATAATACCAGTTCTTCCTCCACCAATAGCACTAGCATAACTTAACGCCAAAGCTTTAGAATTCTTACTTCTATCTTGATGTATAGCTATTAAACAAGGGGTTCCTCCGCCTATGCTAAATTCATGTCTTACAGTGTGGCCTGGAGCTTTTGGAGCTATCATGATCACATCAACATCTTGTGGAGGTATAATTTGACCGTAGTGTATATTAAAACCATGAGCAAAAGCTAGAGTTTTGCCTGATCTTAATTCTGGCCTAATTTCTAAATTAAAAATCTCACTTTGTATTTCATCAGGAGCTAATATCATAATAACATCAGCTTCTTTGCTAGCTTCTTTTACATTTTTTACAATAAATCCAGCATCTTGTGCTTTTTTCCAACTTACTCCATTTTCTTTCAAACCTATAATAACTTCAACACCGCTATCTCTTAAATTCATAGCATGAGCATGGCCTTGAGATCCAAAGCCTATAATAGCCACTTTTTTTGATTTTATTAAATTTATATCACAATCTTTATCATAATAAATAGACACAGCCATTATACGCTCCTAAATATAAAATAAGTGTTTATTGTATCTAAAAAATATAAATTTAATTCTTTTATGATAGAATTTTTGTTTTGATAGTCTTATGAAAATTATAAAAACAGGAAAAATGTTTGAAAGAATTATTCAACCAACTTAACTATGGTTTAAACGCAAATGAACTTACTCATAAAAATAAACAAATAATACGAGAATTATTAACATGCGATATTATAAAATTTTATAAAAACAAATATTACTTAAAAGATGGTTTTACATTTGGAAAAATAGATATTTCGAATAATGGAACAGGTTTTTTGCAGAGTTTTGATTTAAATTTTAAAAAAGATTTACTCATAGAAAATAAAAATTTAAAAGGAGCAAATTACGCTGATGTTGTTGTTGTAAAACTTTTACCTATTAAAAAGAAGCGTCCCAGTGCTAAAGTTATTTTAGTTTTAAAAAGAGCTCATGAAACTTCCCTAGTTATCACTAAAAAGTATGGGGAAGCTATCCTTGGTATGAATATACAAACAGGATTAACTTGCGCCTTAAAAGCCTCGCAAAAATCTCTAAAAGCACTACCACTTGGCACAATATTAAAAATAGAAAATAACAATAATAATATCACTGAAGTTATAGGGCATATTGATGATGATTTTATAGATGAAAAAATTTCATTGGCCCTTTATAATAAAAATACAATTTTTGACACTTTATGTGAAAATGAAGCCAAAGCCTATGGAGATATAGTGGATGCTAATATGTATCCCCAAAGAGTGGATCTTAGAAAATTAAGTTTTTGCACCATTGATCCAATTGATGCAAAAGATTTTGATGATGCCATATATTATGATAAAAAAGAACATGCTATTTATATCGCTATAGCTGATGTGAGTTCCTACGTACATGCTTATAGTGCAATAGACAAAGAAGCTAGAAATCGTGGATTTTCCATTTATTTTCCACATATTGCTATACCCATGCTCCCAAGATCTTTAAGTGAAAATATGTGCTCATTGAAACCAAACGAAGATCGTTTAGCATTTTGTTTCAAAATTACACTAAATCACGATAATGAAATTATTAAAGAAGAATTATTTGAATCAATCATTAATTCCAAACGACGTTTTAATTATGATGAAGTAGATAATTATTTAGTAAAATTAAAAGATCTAGAAGATTTAAATTGGATTTATGAACTTTTTACAATTACTCAAAATTTACGCAAAAAACGACTAAAAAATGCTTGTGAATTTAAAACTCAAGAACTAAGAATGCAACTTGATGAATTTAACAAATTAAAAAGTACTCGCTTAGAAGATGATACTTCCTCACACAATCTTATAGAAGAATGCATGCTTTTAGCTAATAAAGCAGCAGCAAAACTTATAGAAGTAGGAATATTTAGAAATCATTTAAGCCCTGATTTTAAAAAAATAGATCAACTACTGACTGATTTATCAACCCTTAGTATAGATGTGAATTCTAAAAATAATACAATCGAACTTTTTAAAGATATTCAAACATTAGCAGATGAATTAAACATACGTCCTGAAGTAGATAAGCTTGTTATAAAAGCACAAAAAAAAGCTGAATATTCTAGCGAAAACGCCGGACATTTTGGCTTAGGATTTGATAAATATACACATTTTACAAGTCCCATTAGAAGATATTCTGATCTCATCTTGCATAGACTTTTAAAAGCCAAAATTAACAATGATAAAAAATTATTTGATTATTTACTTTTAAATATACAAAATACGTGCGAGGAATTAAGTATTTTAGAAAGAGAAGCAGATAAAGTTGCTTGGGATTTCATGGATAGAAAATTTGCAAGATGGGCAAAAGAAAATATCGGTAAAAAATTCAAAGCTATAGTAATAGAAAATCAAAATTCTTTACAAGTTAAATTAGATGATAAAATAAAAGGTGCCTTAATAACTATCATCGGTTCTAAAGCAAATCTTTTAGAGCATGTTGAAATAGAAATTACTCAAGTGGATATTATTAGTGCAAAAATTTTTGGAAAAATAACAAATTTTTTTCAACTAGAAAGAAGTCAGGATGTATAAAAATCAACTTCAAAGTCTTTTAAACAACAAAAATATTCCAAATTTTTTTTTACTTTATGGAGTAGATAATTTTCAAATAGAACTTTTTGTTCATTTTATTAAAAAGAAATATAATTTTGAAGAAAATTTAAAATTATATTTTGATGAATATGATTTCAATCAAGCTTATGACTATCTATCAAGCTCATCTCTTTTTAGCTCAACAAAACTACTTGAAATTAAAAGTTTTAAGAAAATTCCAACAAAAGAAATTAAAAAGATCGTTGAACTCTGCCAAAATTCACCAGAAAATTATTTTTTACTCCAAATATATGATGAAAATTCAAAGTTAAATGACTTAGAAAAAATTTTTAACGAAAATTTTTGTAGATTTTTTAAAGTAAATTCTGCCAAAGAAGGTATAGAATTACTTGCATTAAAAGCTAAAGAACTAAATATAGAAATCACTCAAAATGCTCTTTTTACACTTTTTTACAATTTCAATGAAAATTTATATCTAGCATCAAGTGAATTGAATAAATTTAGTGGTTTAAATATTGATGAAAAAATTATCCAAGAACATTGCTATAGCTTAAGCACTATTGGTTTTGAAAATTTTTTTGATAATATGCTTCAAAAAAAAGATTTACGTAATGATCTTGAGAAATTACTTGATAATTATAATGAAATAGCTTTTATTAATGCCTTATATTCAAATTTTTCAAGACTTTTTAAGATAGCTTTGTACGTAAAATCATACGGAAATTTAAATTTAAAAGAAATTTTGGGTTATATACCTCCTACTCATATAGCAAAAAATTTGCAAGCACAAGCTCTAAATATAAAAATTCCACAATATAAAAAAATTTTTTTCATATTGTGCGAATGTGAATACGAGCTTAAAAAAAAATCCAAAATAGAAAAAAAGGAATTTTTAATTTCAAATCTCCTACATATTAGCTCTATATTAAAAAGTTAAATTAAGAAAATTATGCTAAAATAAAACTTGCATTTTAGCAAATCCTTGCCTAAAATATTTTGGGCTTTATATCCATAAGGAGAAAAAATACAATGAAACATTATGAAGTTTTGTTCATATTAAAACCAACACTTACAGAAGAAGAAGTAAGTGCTAAGTTGGATTTTGTAAAAGAAGTCCTTGTAAAAAATGGTGCACAAATTGAAAGTGTAGTAGAAATGGGCACTAGAAAACTAGCTTACAAAATTAAAAAATACGAAAGAGGAACTTATTTTGTAATCTACTTTAAAGCTCCTACTAATTTAATTTCAGAGCTTGAAAGGGTATTAAGAATTACAGAAGAAATTATAAGATTCTTAATTGTAAAATATGAAAATAAGAAAGAAATTGCTGCTTGGGAAAAATTAAGCAAAGGTATCAAACAACAAAAAAAAGAAGTTAAAGCTAATGAAAATATAGAAGGTTGATAATGTTCAATAAAGTCGTTTTAGTAGGTAATCTTACAAGAGATATAGAAATGCGTTATGCTCCTTCAGGTAGTGCTATAGGATCTTCGGCTATTGCAGTAACTAGAAGATTTAGCACCAACACTGGTGAGAAAAGAGAAGAAACCTGCTTTATCGACATTAGTTTTTTTGGCAGAACAGCAGAAATAGCTAATCAATATCTAAGCAAAGGTAGTAAAATTTTAATTGAAGGTCGGTTAAGATTTGAGCAATGGAATGATCAAAATGGACAAAATAGATCCAAACATAGTATTCAAGTTGAAAATTTAGAAATGTTAGGATCTGGTATTCAAAATAATCAACAATCAAATTATAGCAATCAAGCTACTCAAGGTTATAATTCAAATTTTGATCAACAACAAAGTTTTGATCCATATTCTCAAGTGCAAACTAAAAACACATCATCAAACATTTATCAAAATAGCACTCCTAGGGAGACTCCTATGCGAGAAATTGATATAGATAAGTATGATGATGATACAGATTTACCATTTTAAAGGAAAAAATATGGCAGAAAAAAGAAAATATTCAAGAAAATATTGCAAATATACTGAAGCAAAAGTTGATTTTATTGATTACAAAGATACAGCATTACTAAAACATGCTTTATCAGAAAGATTTAAAATTATGCCTCGTCGTTTAACAGGAACTAGCAAAAAGCATCAAGAAATGGTTGAAGTTGCTATTAAACGTGCAAGACATGTAGCATTAATTCCTTATATAGTAGATAGAAAAGAAGTTGTAACAAATCCTTTCGAAGGATTATAATATCGCCATCCCTTAAGTTTTTAACTTAAGGGTTTATTAAAAGGTTTTTTATGTTTTCAGATATAGAATCTGAATTTTATATAGTATTGCTTGCATCGGTTGCTATTATAGCTGTATTAAATCCCTTTGGGAACATTCCTCAGTTTCTAGCAATGACAGAGGGTTTAGACGCCCAAAAAAGAAAAAAGTTATTTAGAAATATTATTTATACTGCTTTTTGTATTGTTTTAACATTCTTACTTTTAGGTCCTTTTGTTATGAAATATTTATTTAAAATAGATATTAATGATTTAAGAGTAGCTGGTGGACTTATACTGATTATTATGAGTACTAAAAATTTATTATTCACCCCTACAAAAAATCAATTCCAACATTATAATGATCTAACCCCTCAAGAGCTTTTAAAAAAAAGTATTGTTCCTATGTCTTTTCCTATGTTGGTAGGCCCTGGAACTCTTTCTACCATTATAGTTATATCTGAAGATCATAATTTAATCATAGCAATTGCATCTGTTTTACTTACTTTCTTTTTCATTTTTATACTTTTTCATTTTTCAGCAACTATTGAGAAAATGATAGGAAAATTAGTTCTATATGTTTTTTCTAGGATTGCTTTAGTGTTTATCATGGCTATGGGGGTAAAAATGATATTTGTTGGAATTAAAACTTATATTTATCAAATTTAGGATAGATAAAAAAACTTTTTTGTAAAAATATCTCTTCATTTACTCCTTTATCAGTATTTAAGAGTATACCTATATTCACAGCTATAATAGAATCAGCTTGTTGATAGTTTGAAATTACTTTTTCATTTATACATTTTGCCAAAGGATATATATAATCTATACTTATTAAAATACCATTATAGTTTAATTTTAAATTTTCTAAACATTCTTTTCCTTCTTTTTTAGCTTCGTATAAAAAGTATTTAGATATTTCTTTAAAATCATAAAGTAGTATTTTTCCCTGAGTATAAAAAATATAATCTTTCATTATTCTTGATGAATATGATGACGTTTTAACAATAAAAATAGATAAAAAAGAAATAAAAATTACTAAAAATACAACATAAATCATTACAAAAGATTTTTTCATTTAAAAATCCATTTATTTAAACATTCTTTCTGCTTACAAAGAGTTATTTTTATAATATTTTTTTCTTTGGTTATACGAAAATTATCAATATTTTCATAAAGTAAAAAACCTATTTTTATCATTTTCAAAATCTTTGATATCTAAAAAAATTTTATTTTTTTCAAAATTAATTTTTATATAAGCATATACAACACCATAAAAACCTTCAAAATTTCCATTAGAAAATACTACATTTTCTCTATCGTTTACATAAACTTTATAAATTTTTTTACTCTCTAGAGCATACAAATAAATATAATCTTTAGAATAGTTTTTTTGTTTTTTATTTGAGTGAATATCTTTATAATTGCTTAAAATTCCATAAGAGACACCATTTTTAATAAAATAAAAATTACTATTTGGACTTATAAAGCTTCCTATGTTCAACATAATACCACTAAAATTAAATTCCTTTAAATTGGTATCATAGAATATATCATTTGATGCATTCATATAACATTCAAAAGAGTACTCATCATATTTAAACTGATAGCAAGATTGATAAATCTTTTCTAGATTCAATAATATATAATTTAGATCTAAAAAAATATTATTTTTATTTTGTATATCAAGGGCTTTTTTATAAATTTGAGTACTAGGAAATACAAGAATAGAAACAATTATCCCAAATATTATTAAACTTAAAACGAGTTCTAAAAGACTAAAAGCTTTCTTCATCATAAAAATATTTCTTATAAGAATCGTCTTTTATTTGCAAAGATTTAAGGTTTAATATATTATCAAAATGTTCTACAAAAATATAGTTATAAATTTGAATGTTTCTCGAGTTTAAAGATTTTTTTTCTATAAGATTTTTTTCCACTTCATATAGATATTGATTTTGATAAACCATATTAGAAGTTTTAAAATAAAATATATGATAATAAAAACTAAAAATAATTCCAAGTAATACTATGCAAAAAGCAAGCTCTAGGAGACTAAAAGCTTGCTTCATTTATTCATACTTGCCAAAAATGCTTCAAAAAATGCAGCTCTTACAGCTTTTTTTTCTAAAGCTTCTATTCCTTTTATTGTCACTCCTGCAGGAGAGCAAATCTTTTCCTTAATTAATGCAGGATGTTCTTTATTAAATAATACACTAAAACTTTCAAAAGTCGATCTAGTTAATTCATAACTTAAAGTATTATTCAATCCATTCCTCACTCCAGCATTAGCTAATGATTCTGCTACTAAAGACAAAAATGCCGGCGCACAACCACTTAGAACCATTGCTATATCAAATTCTTTTTCATTTTGAAGTAAAAAAGCTTTACCAAAGGTATTTAACAATGCTAAAATTTCATCATTAAATAATAGCTTTTCCATCAAATATGGAGTTGCTGAAGCTTTAAACTTTGCTGCAATATTGGGCATTATTTTTACATAATTTTGTGCTTGTATAATATGGAGTTTTTCAAAAGAAGTGTTTGCTAAAACGGAAATTATCCATTTTGCCTTTCCTGATAACTTACTAGCTACCTCATCTAAAGCATAAGGTTTAAAAGCTAAAATTATATTTTTATCTTCTAAATTAAATTCATCATAAGAAATGATTTTAATATTCGAACACGATATGATATTTTTAGTAATATCTCTTGCAACAATAGTAACCTCATAATTATCACATAATCCTTTCGCTAAAGCACTTGCCATAGCACCACTTCCCAAAATATAAATTTCAGACATTATTTTGCTGCTTGTTTAATAAATGCCGAAATCTTTTCTGATTGAAAATAGTCTGGATATTTTGCAGTATCCAAAATTACTTGCACTAAAGAACCATCATCATAATTCATAACAACCGGAGCTAAAAAATTTACCGTTGATTCCTCCAAAGGTTCATTAATTGCAACAATTACAAAAACACCAAAATTAGTTTTTTCATTTAAGCCCAATAATTCTTGATAGTAATCAGGAACTTCAAAATCATAATCAGGACGTATCATATACGGATCAATCATTACAAAAGAAAAATCTTTTCCATCAAGACTTTTAAGTCTATAAAATACCTCGTCAATTTGATAAAAATTCATATTTTTAGTTTCTTCAAAACCTAAAATAGGACATTTAACCTCTAAATTCATTCTGCCTCCTAATCTAATTTGCTAAGAAATTGCATAAAACAAAGCAAAATTAGTTCCAAATTTTAAAATGCTCAAATATTTTACAACTTTTTCAAAAATATAATTTTAGTTTTTAAAAATTAACAATTTCATAAACATAAAAATATTATAATTATAGTTTTTAATTTATTAAGGTTGAATAATGAAAAAAATTCTTATATTTTCACTCGTTGTTTTAGGATTATTGCTGGGAGCTTGCGGAACAAAAAAAACCACAGATTTGTATAATCTTAGTTCCATTGAATGGTATCAACAAATCATAAAAGATTTACAAGAAAAAAATCTTGAACTCGCAGATCAACATTATACTTCAATGGCAGCTGAACATATAGCTGATCCATTATTAGAACAGACTTTATTAATTTTAGCTCAAGCACATATCGATGAAGAACAATATGAATTAGCAAATTTTTATCTTGATGAATATTTAAATAAATTTGGGGATTCTCAAAATGTTGCATACATTAGATATCTAAAAATTAAAGCAAAATTTGATTCTTTTGCTGTTCCAAATCGAAATCAAGCTTTAATGCTCAAAACTGTCAATGAAATTCAAGAATATAATAAAAATTATCCAAACGTTCAATATAACGATTTAATTAATACCATGCTCACTAAATTTAATCTTGCTATTTTTTATCTTGATTCTAACATAGCTGAACTTTATAAAAAACTTGATAGAGAAGAAAGTTATAAAATTTATAAAGAAAAACTAGATAATTCTGATTTTAAAAATTTAGACATGATTAAACCTGAACTTCCGTGGTATAGAAGAATATTTGAAGAAGGTAAATTATAATGAAAATAGACAATAATCAAAATTATCCAGCGCAACTTCCAGTGCTTATTGAAGATGAATTATTTTTATATCCTTTTATGATTACCCCTATTTTTCTAAATGATATACAAAACATCAAAGCTTTAGATGTAGCCATACAAAATGAAACCATGATATTTGTTGCGCCTTCGAAAATAGAAGGTGGGAGAAGTTTTAATGATATTTATGATTGTGGAGTTATTGGAAATATCATGAGAAAGGTTCCGCTTCCAGATGGCAGAATCAAAATTTTATTTCAAGGTTATGCTAAAGCTAAAATTATCAAACCAATCTCAGATGATCCTTTAAGTGCTTTAGTAGATTTAATCCATCAAGAATCTTTATGTTCTACAAAAAAAGAAGCTATTATTGAAGTGTTAAAAGAAAAAGCTAAAGCATTGTCTATGGTTAGTCATTATTTTCCGCCAGATCTTTTAAGAACGATCGAAGAAGATGGTGATCCTAGCAGAATTTGTGATTTAATATTAAATTCCATCAAAATAAAAAAACATCAAGCATATGAATTTTTTATAGAAACAAATTTAGAAATCAAACTTCTAAATTTAATCGACCATCTTGCTAAAGAAATAGAAGCCAATAAAATACAAAAAGAAATCAAAAATAAAGTACATTCTAAAATAGATAAAGTCAACAAAGAATACTTTCTTAAAGAACAATTAAAACAAATTCAAAGAGAATTAGGGAGTGACATACAAAAAGAAAGTGAAGTTGAAGAATACAATAAAAAGTTAGAAAATAAAAAACCTTTTATGTATGATGATGCATACAAAGAAATCAAAAAACAAATACAAAAATACGAAAGAATTCATCAAGACAATTCTGAAGCTTCCATGGTGCAAACTTACATAGAAACTGTTTTAGATATACCATTTGAATCTTTATCAAAGAAAAAATTAAATTTGTTAGATGTAACCAAACAATTAAACACAGATCATTATGCTTTAGAAAAGCCAAAAGAACGTATTGAAGAATATTTTGCCGTAAAAGAACTTTTAGAAAAACGCAAAATCAAAGATAAAGATGGCGCTAAAGTAATTTTATGTTTAGTTGGTCCTCCTGGTGTTGGCAAGACTTCCCTTGCTAACTCAATAGCCAAAGCTCTAAAAAGGGAATTAGTTCGAATTGCTCTTGGTGGTTTAGAAGATGTAAACGAATTAAGAGGTCATAGAAGAACTTATATAGGAGCTATGCCAGGTCGCATAGTACAAGGACTCATTGAAGCCAAACAAAGCAACCCTGTCGTTGTTTTAGATGAAATAGATAAATTAAGTCGCAACCATAGAGGAGATCCTAGTGCTGTTTTGTTAGAAATTTTAGATCCTGAACAAAACACCAAATTTAGAGATTATTATCTTAATTTCAATATAGATTTAAGTAAAATTATATTTGTAGCAACTGCAAATGATGCAAGTTTGATTCCAGTTGCTTTAAAAGATAGAATGGAATTTATAGAACTTAGTTCATATACCCCTCAAGAAAAATTTCAAATTGCAAAGAATTTTTTAATTCCCGATGAAATTAAAAAACATGGTCTAAAAAATGAAGAAATTTCTTTCGATAAAAAAGTTATAGAATTAATAATTAGTGATTATACAAGAGAGTCTGGAGTAAGAAATTTAAGAAGAAAAATTGCTGAAATATGCAGAAAATGTGTTAAAAAACTTCTCTTAGATAAAGATCTTCACACTATAAAAATTAGTACTAAAAATATAAAAGATTTTCTTGATAAGAAAGTATTTGAAATAGAAAAACATGAAAAAGAAAATAAAATTGGTCAGGTCAATGGTTTAGCTTGGACTGCTGTAGGTGGAGATGTTTTAAAAATTGAAGCTATTAAAATCAAAGGCAAAGGCGAACTCACACTTACTGGGAGCTTGGGAGATGTAATGAAAGAATCTGCTAAAATTTCTTTTAACCTCATTAAAAATTTAATTGATCAAAATATCATTAAAATTCCTAAGAATATAATCTACAAAAATGATGAAAATGTTTATAACTTATATAATTTACACATTCACGTCCCAGATGGTGCAACGCCTAAAGATGGTCCAAGTGCAGGCATAACGATCACAACCGCTATTGCATCTATTTTTAGCAACAAAAAAGTAAAATCTAATGTTGCTATGACAGGTGAAATTGATCTCATGGGTAATGTTTTACCAATAGGTGGATTGAAAGAGAAATTAATCGCAGCATATAAAGCTGAAATAAAAATAGCTATCATTCCATATAAAAATTTTGAGAGAGATTTGAAAGATATCCCTCAAGAAGTTATACAAAATATGGAAATCATAGGTGTAAAAAATTTAGAAGAAGTATTAAAGATAGCTCTTATTTAAAGCTATCTTTTAATAACTTATTGATATAAAAGTCTTATTAAAAATATAAAATTTTATTATTATTTAATTTTTATGATATTTAAATATTATTTCTTGACAATAAAGTGCTATATTGTAACATAATTCATCCTAAAGCATGTTATTTTATAAAATAAGAGTAATTTTATGTTATTCTATATAAAAGATCAATGAAAAAGGAAGGGTAAATGAAAAATATAGACAAATCATTTTTAGGTCATCCAAAACCATTATTTAGTTTATCTATGACAGAGCTTTGGGAAAGATTTTCTTTTTACGGTATTCGACCTTTATTAGTGCTTTTTATGGCAGCTAGTATTAGTGTAGGAGGCTTGAATATAAGCAAAGAAGAAGCTGCAGCTATAGCTGGAATTTTTGGAGGTTGCTTATATCTTGCTGCTTTACCTGGAGGTTGGTTGGCCGATAATTATTTAGGACAAAAAAAAGCTATATTTATAGGATCTATTATTATCGCTCTTGGACATTTATCTATAGCTTTATCCATATTTAATTCAACAATGTTTTTTGTTGGATTAGCTTTTATAGTTATAGGAACAGGACTTTTTAAAACATGCGCTTCTGTTGTAGTAGGTATGCTTTATAGTCAAGAAGATCCAAGACGTGATTCAGGTTTTACAATTTTTTATATGGGAATTAACTTAGGAGCTTTTATAGCACCTTTAATTTGTGGTTTTTTACAAGTGAAATATGGATGGCATATAGGCTTTGGTGCTGGTGGTATAGGTATGCTTATTGCTTTGCTTATTTTTTATTTTAAAACTATTCCCGATTTGGTTGATTTTGATAAGAATGTCGGGATTAAATATTCTTGGGATAAGCCTATAAAATACAACAAAAATGTTTTGTGGTTTGCTATAGTAGCTGTTGTGATTTTAATTGCTTTATCTTTTTTTATTTTTGGAGGATTTATTAAATTAAATCCTATAACTATTGCGAAAAATATGGTATTTATCATATTGTTTTATGCTGGAATCTACTTTTTATATTTATTCTTCTTTAGTTCTCTTAATAATGATGAAAAGAAAAAATTATTAGTTTTTATTATTTTATTTTTTTCAGCTGCTGTATTTTGGTCTGTTTTTGAACAACAATACACTTCTTTTAATTTCTTTGCCGACACATTAACTAATAGAAATTTTTTAGGATTTGAAATTCCAACAGTATGGTTTCAATCTATCAATGCTTTATTTATTATAGCATTTGCTCCAATAGTAGCGTTTGTATGGACCATTTTAGCTAAAATGAAATTTGAAATTTCTTCTATTAGTAAATTTACATTAGGATTGATAGGCGCTGCATTAGGATTTTTTGTAATGGTATTAGCTTCTAAAAGTGTTATAAGTAGCAACGATCTTGCCTCTCCTTTATGGTTAGTACTAAGCTTTTTCTTTTTGACACTAGGAGAACTTTGCTTAAGTCCTGTAGGATTATCTTTAATGACAAAAATAGCACCAAATTTAATAAAAGCTCAAGTAATGGGGCTTTGGTTTGTTAGTCTTTCATTAGGAAATATCATCGCAGGCTTAATTGGAGGTGAAGCAAGCAAAGATAATGCAAATGCTCTAGTGGATTTATTTTCTCAATGCATATGGATTCTCTTGGCTATGGCTTTTATTTTGTTTATTTTCAAAAATAAAATAAATAAAATGATAAATCATTAAGGAGAATAAGATGAATATTCATAAAGAAAGAATTCAAAAATTACAAGATTTGATGAAAAACAACAATATAGATATTTATATTATTTTAAGCGCAGATCCTCATTTAAGCGAATATCTACCAGAATATTATAAAAGTAAGGTTTTTATGAGTGGCTTTAGTGGCTCTGTAGGGACTTTGGTATTTACACAAACACAATCTTATCTATGGGTAGATGGACGTTATTGGCTACAAGCTGAAAAAGAATTAGAGGGCAGTGGCATGGTTTTACAAAAACAAGATAGCTCCAATACTTTTTTAGGATGGATTAAAAATAATTACAGTAAAAAAGAGACTTTAGGGGTAGATTTTGCTATCTTACCTTTAGAAATTTTAAAAGAACTAAATAAATATATTAATGTTATTAATAAAGATTTTATTAATAGCTTATGGGAAAAACGTCCTAGTCTACCTACAAATAAAATTTATGAACACGAAGAAAAATACTGCTCACATACGAGAAAAGAAAAACTACAAATGATTAGGGAACAAATGTCTCAACTTAATGCAAAAGCACATCTTATTTCCAGTTTAGACGATATAGCTTGGATTATAAATTTAAGAGGATCGGATGTATCATATATTCCTGTGTTTTTAAGCCATCTCTTAATTCTAGAAGATTTAGCCTATCTTTTTGTAGATACAAATAAAATTGAAACAACTTTAGTGGAAAAATTAAAACAAGATGGCATAGAACTTAAGCCATACGAATGTGTACAAGATGAACTTAAAAAACTTCATCACATTAATTTATTAATAGAACCAGCAAAAATGACGGCATTATTAATAAATTCCCTAGATCAAAGTGTCACTATCATAGAAAATTTAAATCCTAGTACCAATTTAAAATCACAAAAAAATATTAAAGAAATTGCTTTTATAGAAGATGCTATGATTGAAGATGGGGTTGCCTTGTGTAAATTTTTTTCATGGCTAGAAGAAGCTATAAAAAACAATGAAAAGATTAGTGAACTTGATGTAGACAAAGAAGTTACAAAATTTAGATCTCAAAGTCCTTATTATATAAGCAATAGTTTTGCTACCATTGCTGGTTTTAATTCTAATTCTGCATTTGTACATTATAAAGCAACAGATGAAAGTTATGCTTACTTACAAAAAGATGGCTTGTTATTATTAGACTCAGGTGGTCAGTATAAAAATGGAACAACAGACATTACCCGAGTTGTTCCAATAGGAAAGATGAATGCTGAACAAATTCACGATTACACTCTAGTTTTGAAAGCTCATATCGCAATATCAAGAACAATTTTTCCTGAAAACATTGCCACACCTCTACTTGATGCTATTACTCGTGCTCCTTTATGGGAAGAACAACTTGATTATATGCATGGAACAGGACATGGGGTTGGATATTTTCTAAATGTACATGAAGGTCCTCAAGTGCTTTCATATTTTGCCCCACTTCTTGAGAAAAATAAAGCCAAAGAAGGAATGGTAACTTCCATAGAGCCTGGAATATATAGACCTAATAAATGGGGAATAAGACTTGAAAATTTGGTTGCTCACACTAAGGTACAAAACCAAAAAAATACAGAATTTGGAAATTTTTTATATTTTAAACCTCTTACTCTTTGTCCTTTTGAACCTAGTTGCATAGACTTAACTTTATTAGATCAAAAAGAAAAAGATTGGTTGAATAATTATCACCAAGAAGTTTATCAAAAGCTTTCTCCAAAGCTAAATGATAATATTAAAGTTTTACAATGGCTTACAATACGAACTCAAAAACTTTAACAATTTAAGCTAGAAATTTTATACTTCTAGCTTATCCATTATCATTCTACTTTCTTTTTCTAATTCTCTAATATCACTAATAATAGCATCATAAGTTAGTTTATCTATTACTTCGTTTTTCGCAAGTTTTACAGCTTTATCTGCTTTAGTTTGTATATAATCACCTTTAGTCTCTAACTCATGCGGAGTAACCAATGGACAGAATATATTTTTAGCATCTTCATCATTACAAAGTGTAGACACAGGTGCAAGATTTTGTAGTTCATTTTTAGAACCATTTAAAGTCAAATAAACATCAGATTTATATAATATATGATCTATCTTCATAGCAGAAAGAGTTAGTTCAGACGCAAAATTTACAAATTCTTTTCCTAAGTGCGAGCTTTTACCCTCTAATTCTCTAAATGCCTCACTAAAATCTGCAATTTTACTATCAGAAGAATTAGCTATACCAAAAACTTTTTCGCTGTTTTCTTGTATAGAGCCTATTTCTTGATTCATAACTTGTATAGCCAAGGTAATTTCCCCTGTTGCTTTTTGAGTTTTTTCAGCCAATTGTCTAACTTCATCTGCAACCACTGCAAAACCTCTACCATGCTCTCCAGCACGTGCTGCCTCTATTGCCGCATTTAAAGCAAGAAGATTAGTTTGATCTGCAATATCTCTAATCACTTCTACAATAGAATTAATATTCTGAGCATTAGAAGCAAAAGTATTAACAGCATTTTTACTCTCATCAGCTACTTGCATCATAGATGAAATAGATTCTTGCAAACTACCTATCTCTATGCCATTTTTTTGTGCTGTATCAGAAATAATCTTTATGTCCCCAAATACTTCCCTCATTAATCTAATGATTTTATTTAATGCATTAGATAAATCATTTAAATTTTTATTTTGACTGCTTAAACTTAAATCCATTAATTCTCTAGAAAGTGCATTTTTAAATACAGTTTTTCCAGTTTTTTCAATATCATCCAAAGATCTATTAATAAAATTAATATTATGAACGAAAATACCTTTTAATCCTTCAGGAATTGCCCTTCTAAAATATTCACCTTTTTGAGAACAAGCAATAGATGTATTAATTTCTCTTAAATAAGCCTCTAAACCATCTATAGTATTGTTTAAATTATCTGCAATCTCCTTGAGTTTTTTATTTCTACATTTGATATAAATCACTCTCTCATCAAAATTTCCATTTTTTAATTCTTGACTTAAATGTAAAATTTTATCATTAAATTCTTCATCATTTTTATGAATATAGATACCAATTATAAACACCACACACAATAAAACCAATATTCCAGCTGAAATAAATTCGGCTAAGCTCATTACCATAATACAACCTAATACACTTAGTGTAGTCCCAATATATAAAATATTTTTCATTAATATTCCTTTTATTTTTGTAATGCAAGCATCAATTGATTGTATGTCATACTATGAGATTTCATTATATTTTGAAGCTCTTCAATACCTGCTTTGATACCACCATCTTTCTCAGCTTTTAAAAGTGTTTTATAAACTTCTTTTATTGTATCAACCGCTTCTTTTTTTGGCTTTCGTCTCACAGAATAATAATTAATAATATTCCCTTTTTGATCAAAAGAAGCAGTTACATTAGCAAAAACCCAATAATAATCATTAAATTTTGTTTTATTTTTTACAAAAGCAAAGATTTCTTTTCCCTCTTGTATGTAATTCCACAAATATTTAAACACCGTTCTTGGCATATCAGGATGACGCATTAAGCTATGCGGTTTATAAAGAACTTCCTTTATAGAATAATCAGAATATTTTAAAAAATCATCATTTGCATAAATAATTTCACCTCTTAAATTGGTTTTTGATGTTATCAAAGTATCTGAATTTAAAACTCTTTCTTGAGACATTTAACTCCTTTAATTTTAATAAGATAATTTTTATATTATATAAAATTAAAACAAAATACCATCTTAAAATTATGCCTGAAGTTCAAGAATTAATTGATTATAACTCATTTTATATGAATTAACGATCTTTACTAATTCCTCAATACCTGCTTTGATACCGCCATTTTGTTCAGCTTTTAAAAGTGTTTTATAAACTTCTTTTATTGTATCAACCGCTTCTTTTTTTGGCTTTCGTCTCACAGAATAATAATTAATAATATTCCCTTTTTGATCAAAAGAAGCAGTTACATTAGCAAAAACCCAATAATAATCATTAAATTTTGTTTTATTTTTTACAAAAGCAAAGATTTCTTTTCCCTCTTGTATGTAATTCCACAAATATTTAAACACCGTTCTTGGCATATCAGGATGACGAACTATATTATGTGGTTTATATAAAATTTCACCCATTTGATAACCTGCATATTTTAAAAAATAACTATTTGCATAGATTATATTACCTTTTAAATCCGTTTTTGAAGTTATCAGAGTATTAGACTCTAAAATAATCTCTTTTTCCATAAATTAACCCTAATTAAAATATTTTATGAAATTTCACTAAAATGAAAACCTTTTTCAAAAAGTATTTTTCTAACTAACTCTTGGTGCTCCATCCCTTTAGTTTCTAAGGTGATAGAAATCATAGCATCACCATAGTCTAATTTAGTAGAAAACCTATCATAATCAATTTTTATTATATTCGCATTAGCCTCTTTAATAGTATCGCTTAAAGCTGTTAAAGCTCCAGGCTTATCCACTAATGTCACATTAATACACATTTTTCTAAAAGATTTAAATAGACCTTTTTCTATAATAATGTTTAACATTTGCACATCTATATTTCCACCACTTAATACAACACCCACTTTTTTACATTTATCCAAATTTACTTTTTTATGCAAAAGAGCAGCAATTGTAGATGCTCCAGCCCCCTCAACTATCATCTTATGTTTTTCAAGTAAATACAACACAGCATTCGCAATTTCTTCATCATCAACTTGTATAAATTCATCTACACATTCAACTATAATGTTAAAATTAATTTTATTAACATCTCTAACAGCTATACCATCAGCAATAGTTCTTACGGATTTTGAATTTATAATATTTTTACTATGAAAACTTTCAAACATTGCAGGAGCACCTTTTGCACTAACTCCAACTATTTTTATATCCGGATTAATTTGTTTTGCAGCACTAGCAATACCACTAATTAATCCTCCTCCTCCAACAGGAACCAAAATCATATCTAAATCACTCGCTTCATCAAGCATTTCAAGCATTAAGGTTCCTTGTCCTGCTATGATATTTTCATCTTCAAAAGGATGAATAAAATTTAGATTATACTGTTTAACATAATCTAAAGCAAAAGCGTAAGCTTCATCAAAATTATTACCCTTAAGGATTACTTGAGCATCTAAATTTTTAGTTGCACTCACTTTTAAAAGTGGAGTAGCTTCAGGCATAACTATTACTGCTTTAATGCCAAATTTTTTAGCACTTATAGCTACTCCTTGAGCGTGATTTCCAGCACTTGCTGCAATAACTCCTTGAGCCTTTTGTTTTTCACTTAAATTTGCTATAGCATTATAAGCACCTCGTATTTTATATGCTCCAGTCTTTTGTAAATTTTCACATTTTAAAAAAATATCAGTATGTAAAAAATCACTCAAAAAAGAAGAATGAACAAAAGGTGTTTTTAGAATAAATTCAGATATTTTTTGTTTTGCTTGATAAATTTTATTTAGTTCTATCATTACTTTTCCTTTGTTCTAATTTTATTTTAACATATTTATTTCATACGAACTATATAAATTTTAGTACTTTCATAAAAATTTTAATATTTTCAAAGTTACCAAAAAAATTGTTTAAAATATTAGATTATATTTTCACTAATAATGCAGTTTTCATTAAATCTATAATTTATCACAACTTATTTTTTAGATCAACAAAGATATATTTAACACAAATCAATAATTTTATCAATTAAAATATTGTAAAATTTAGAAAAAATATTATATAAGGTTTTATTTATGCTTAATATTTATCCCTATGTTTTAATTTTACATTTATTTTGTGCTATTTTTTTTGTAGGATTTTTATTTACTGATATATTTTTTTTAAAATATTCTAAAAAAAACACCATCCTTAATATAAACAATGCATTTAAAATAATGCCATGTATCGTGTTAATTTTATTTATCAGTGGTTTATACTTAGCTTATTTCCACCTAAATCTTTTGAATTGGCTTTTTATAACTAAAATATTTTTTGCTTTATGTATTTTTATACTAATATTATTTTCACTATTTTATAAAATAATATTAAAAAAACAAAATCCTCTACATAAAAATATTCATCCTATAATATTTATTTTTACCATAATAATAATAATATGTGCAAAATTAATGTTTTATATTGCCATTTAATGATATTTTTTTAAATAAATACCACACTCAAGATGAGGAGTACCAGCAAATTGATCAAAAAAAGCAAATTGTATTATTTTATGGGTATTACATAAAATTTCAAGATCATTTTTTAAAGTGATTGGATTACATGAAATATAAATAATATTTTGAAATTTATTAATAAGCTTTATAACATTTTCATCTAATCCGGCTCTAGGAGGATCTACCAAAACATGCGATATGTTAAATGTATCAAGATTTATATTTTTCAAACGATTAAATTCTCGCTGTTTTTCAAAAGCTTGACTTAATTCTTCACTAGAAAGCCTAACAAAACTGATATTTGAAATATCATTTAAAATACAATTTCGCAAAGCAAATTCTATATTTTTTTTAGAAATTTCAGTTGCTAGAATTTCGTTAAAATTACTAGCTAATGCAATAGTAAAATTCCCATAGCCACAATAAAGCTCTAATAAATCTTTCTTCTCATCTTTTTTTATACAAGATAAAACCCATTCAATCATCTTTTCATTAATGTAAGTATTAGGTTGAATAAAACACTCATTGTTAAATTCATAAAATATTTTTTTACCATTAATATCAAGTTCTTGTCTTAAATTTTCTCCATTAAAAACAATTTTTTTACCTTTACTTCTAGCTATGAGTTTAATATTTAGATCACATGATAATTTTTTTAAATCCTCGAAAATTTCTTCTATATTTTTATGATAAAGCAAGGTTACACTTAAATCTAATTTTGTAGATAAAAATTCAATCCCAAAAAGCTTATGTGCTAATTTTTCATTTATATTTTCTAATAATATAGGCATAAATTCTTGAATTACTTTTTCTGCTTTTTCAAATTTTTGAATAGGAATTTTCTTTTTATTCTCATGCATAGCATAATGAATTTTATTATTTTCATCATGATATATAGAAAATTCAGCTCTAGTTCTGTAAGCACTAGATGGAGAATTAAAACATTGAATTTCACCATTAAATAATGATGAAAACAATGCTTTATTTAAAATAATTTTTTCTTCAAAATGCATTAAGCATCAACCTTTTTACCCACCATAAGAAGTAAAATACCCATTGCAACAATACCCAATAACAATCCTAACCAAACATTTAATCCTAAGGCTACTGGTAAATAGCCACAAAGTATACTTATAGCACAAACACTTAAAGCGTAAGGCATTTGAGTGCTAACATGAGCTAAAAGATCACATTTACTTCCCATAGAAGAAAGTATAGTAGTGTCAGAAATTGGAGAACAATGATCTCCAAAAATCGCACCCGTTAAAACACCTGAAATATTAATAACCATATATTGATGAAGTTCTATTCCATCTAAATTATTATGTACCCCAACAGCCATAGCTAAAGGAATAGCTAAAGGCATCAATATACCCATAGTTCCATAACTAGTACCGGTTGAAAAAGAAATAATTGAAGCAAAAATAAAAATAGCTGTTGGTAATAGATAAATAGGTGTTTTATCTGAAAATAAATCAATTAAATACTTTGAAGTTCCCAAATCTTTAATCACAGAAGCAAGAGACCAAGCACAAAGTAAAATAATCACTGTCATAATCATGGTTCTCCATCCATGAGTCCAAATAGCAATAGCTTCTTTAAGGTTGAAAATCTTTCTATATATACCCAAAATTATAGCTACAATAGTTGCTAGCAATGCTGCTTGAAATAAAACTATAGAGGCATCTGCTGCTCCAAAAGTTTCCCTAAAAGCAAATAAACTTAAAGGCATAGCATCAATTTGTGCTTTTAAAGTAGTATCTTCAATTGCGTTATATCCACTAAAATAAAATCCAATAAAAGAAAATGCTATTAAAACAAATAGAGGAATTATTGCATTAGAAGCTTGTAGTTTTATATGTTCTTTTGGTTCTAAAACTTTATCTTCTATATTATCAATTTGTTCGTATCCATGAGAAAACTTACCCGATCTTGCTCTAAGCTCTGCTTTTAGCATAGGGCCAAATTCCCTACCAGTGTAAATAGTCAAAAGTACAAAAATTAACATAAAAAGATTGTAAAACCTATATGGTAAAGTTTGTACAAAAATTTCAAAAGCGTTGATTTCTTCTCTAATAATACCTAAATGTGTTAAAGTTGCATCATCAATTAAATCATAGCCACTACGAATTAAAGAAATTTCAAGACCAATCCAAGTTGAAATAATAGCCAAACCAGTAATTGGTGCCGCAGTTGCGTCCATAATAAAAGCAAGTTTTTCGCGGCTTACCTTAAATTTATCAGTAACAGGACGCATAATAGGTCCTACAATTAAAGAGTTGGCATAATCATCAAAAAATATAAATATCCCCATACACCAAGTAGCAAACTGAGAACTTTTAGCTTGTTTTGCTTTAGTTGATAACCAAAGCGCAACAGCTTTTGTACCTCCAGTTTTTGTGATTAAAGCAACCACACCACCTATAGTTAAAACTTGCAACAAAATTCCTGCATTACCAGGACTTGCCATAGCGTTTACAACTTTATTGATAAATCCTGTAAAAGAAGCAATAATAGCTTGATAAACACTATTTTCAATAAGTCCTAACATAAAGGTTCCACTTAATGCACCTAAGAATAAAGATAATACTACATCTTTTGTTACAAAAGCTAATATAATAGCCACAATAGGTGGTAAAAGAGTCCAAGCTCCGAAAAGTTCTGCATTACTTTGTGCATCAGCAAATACAAAAAGAGGAGCTAATAATAAACAAAACAACTTCATATTTTTCCTTAATTGTAAATTTTTTCGCTAAAAGTTCCAGCCCAAGTTTGGGTCACTGGCATCAATTCAATTTCATTGATATTAATGTGCTCAGGTAGTGTAATTATGAAAGAAATAACTCTTGCTATATCTTGAGCTGTGATATATTTAGTATTTTTGTAAATTTCTTCTGCTTTGTGTTTGTTACCTTTAAACCTTACTTCACTAAATTCAGTCTTACAAAGTCCAGGAGCAATATTTGTTACTTTTATATTTGTACCACGTAAATCAGTTCTTAAAGCCCTAGAAAATTGTGCTACAAAAGCTTTGGTACCACAATATACATTTCCACCATAATAGGGAACATTTGCCGCTATAGAGCCCAAATTAATAATATGAGCATTTTTGTTTCTTTTTAGCAAAGGTAGCACTGCTTTTGCAATATACAAAAATCCTTTTACGTTTGTATCTACCATATTTTCAATATCATCAATACTTAATTGACTAAAATCTTCAAGTCCTAAAGCAAGCCCTGCATTATTTACAAGCAAAGAAATATCTTTCCAACATGATGGTAAATTTTGCACAGCATCAAATACTGTATCTTTGTCTTTTACATCTACAACAATTGAAAAAACTTTATCTTGAAATTGTTGTTGAATTCTTTCTAATCTCTCTTTACGACGCGCTATAGCTACAACTTTATAGTCAAGCTCAATTAATGCTTTTAAAGTTTCTAAACCAATACCCGAACTAGCACCTGTAATTAATGCAGTTTTCATGGCGAAATTTCCTCATAGATGACCAAATTTTCATTTTCTTTCAACCCTATTTCTTTTAAATATTTTACATTTTCACTATTTTTAGCAAGTAAGGCAAAATCTAAAGCATTAAAACCTAAATCATCTATCTCGTTAATTTTTACTCCATAATTAACAAGTAGTTTTAGCATTTTGACATCAGAATAATTTGCAGCATGCATAAATATATTTTTAGAAGTATGCTCTAATGCACACAAAGTGATATAATAAGGGGTATTAGCACCAACGCTGGTCACAGAAAGTTTTTCATTATCATTGATGTATTTTTGATTAACATTTGCACCATTTTCAATCAAAAGTTTGGAAACTTCGTAATTACTATATTCAACAGCATAAAATAAAGGTGTTTTGCCGAAGGAATTTTTATAATCAACCTCAGCGCCACTTTCTAAAAGCAATTTAACATTATCATAATTACCCAAAGCATAAAATAAAGCTGATTCATAGCCTTCATTTAATTTCACACCAAGCTTAATAAATTCAGCAATAATCTCTGTGTTTTTATTGTTTAATAAAGCAGACTTAAAACCATTATTTAACTCTAAAGCATTAAGTTTATTTACATAAATATATTCTCGAATTTGATCCAATGAATTATGCGGATTTGCAATAAATTTTTCAAAATCAGAAATATCTTTGAAAATTTTAGTTTCACCAACAGCCCAATTTAAAAATTCATTCAAAGCACTACTTGCAAAATAAACAGCACTAGCTTTATCCATTTTGAAATTTTTATAAAAATACATTGTAAGTGGATTAATCGCATCATTATAAGCTTTCCAAAAATCCTTATAAAGTTTAAAATTACCTACACTTTGATAAGCCCAAAACCTAAAATAAGCTTTTAGCTTTGCAAACTTCTTTTCCAAACTATTAGCATCTTGCAAGCTTACTTGATAGCTCATAGGATCTAATGCGATTTTTAAAAGCAAAAAATCAAATTTTCTAAGATCACTAAAATATTCCGCACCTACACATGCGCTATTACTACCCCTAATTTCATTTGCAAGCATGTAAAGTTTATTGGTAATTTCACTATTTTTTAAAGAAAACTGACAATTTAAATCAACCTGCGAATAATCTTCCATATTCTGTGGACTAAAATCTTTGAAAAAATTCGTTTTCTTCTCTTTTAAATAATCACAACTATACTCTAAAGCAAAAATTTGAAAACAAAATATAAAACTTAAAATTAAAAATCTCAAATATTATCCTTAAAAATTTCGAAATAAATCGACATTTTAGCTAAATTTTTGCTTTAATAACAATTAATTATTTTATGAGTTAGGATTAAAAATGTATCAAAGTATTTATTCGTCCGATGTATCTTATATACTTTTACAAAGTAATGGCAAAAAATTGACAAATCTGCATTTCATAGATAAAAAACTACACCTTGAAAACAACAATTGTCCTATATTAAATTTAGCCCAAAAAGAGTTAGATTTATATTTTTCTAAAAAATTATCAGTCTTTAAAACTCCATTATTAATACAAGGAAGTAAATTCGAGCAAAACGTTTATCGCGCACTAATGAATATACCATTTGGTCATACAAAAACCTATAAAGAAATAGCTTTAATAATTAATCATCCCAAGGCATACAGAGCTGTTGGTAATGCAAATGCTACAAATAAAATTGCTATTTTTATACCGTGTCATAGAGTTCTAGCTAAAAACTGCATAGGAGGATATGCAGATGGAATATTTATAAAGAAATTTTTACTTGAACTTGAAAAAGATCAATAAATAATTTTACTTAAATATAAACCACTAGAAGGTGCCAATAATCTAGTATGTATTTTTTTGGTATCAATTTGTTCTTTAAGATTATCTTGACTAATTTTAGTTTCTAAAACTTTAAAAATTCCAGCCATCATCATTCTAATTTGTGATCTTAAAAAACCATTAGCTTCAAAAGAAAATATACTATAGTCTTTATAAGAAAAAACCTTACTTTTGTAAATTTTTCTTATTGTTGTTTTATTATTTGATCCTTCTTTTTGAAAAAATTTAAAATCATGTTCACCTTCAAATATTGAAATAATCTTAGATGCTAAATTTAAATCTATCTTTGGATAAAAATGAACATAAGAAGCTAAAAAAGGATTATAGTTTCCATGAAAAAGCACATAATAATACTTCCTTTTTTTCACATCAAAACGAACTTGAAAAGTTTGTGGTATTTGTTGAATATTTTTAACATGTATATAAGGATGTGCAAAATAATTAATTTTGTTTTTTAAATACACAAAATCACGAAAATATTCATCAATCTCAACACTAGCAACTGCATTAGTAGCATGTACACCTTTATCTGTCCTTGAAGCAAATAAAATTTTCTCATAAATTCCAAGATGGCCTAATACTTGCGCAAGTTTATCTTGGACGGTATTTTTATGAGGTTGACTTGCTGAACCTTGAAATTTAGAACCATCATAAGAAAAAGTTAATTTTACAAGCATTAGTATCTACTTAAGATTTTTTTTCTAAAATAAATTATAGAAACTATTAAAAAACTTACAAAAATTATACCTACAACTATTAAAGGAGGTCTATAAAAACTAATTAATAAACTAAAATATACAAAAATAACAGAAAAAATACCCAAATAAGCAAAACCTTTTTCATAACGATAAGTCACTATACCAAAGGAAAGAGCAAACAAGGTACTAGCAAGCGGAAAAAGTGCTATAAGCGTATATATAACAAATTCTTTTGCCTTTTCCTTACGAGTATTTAAATCAGACCAATAATCATAAAAATTTTTAACACTTAATTCTTTAGAATAAATTTTATTTTTAATTAATAAATTTTTAAAACTAGAAATATGCCAATTATCATTTTTTATCTCATACGCCTTACCCTCATCAAGTTTAAATGAAACATAACCTTCTTGATTCTCCAATTTTCCTTCTTTAGCCAATATAATTTGTTCTTTATCATCAGGCTTTTTTTTAGGATGATACATAATAATATTTTTATAAATATTATCAGCATTTTTTTCATCAACAAATATAAGCCAATCGCCATATTTTTGACCAAATTCCCCAGTTTTGATATTAATTTTTGTACTAATTTTTTTATAATCTATGAAATTATCAAAAAGTTCAAACGATATAGGTATAAAAATTAAAACTACCACCAACATAAAAGCACTTATAATCCCAGCTATTTTCATAAAAAAAATCGCAATAATTTTTGGCGAAATTCCTAGGGTGAATAAAACTATACTTTCATTCTCTCTAGATAGTCTATAAAAACTTAAAGTTAAAGCTATGAAAAAAGAAATAGGTAAAGTAAATGCCAAAGTTTTTGGTAGCAAATATATATATAACTGGAATAATTCTACAATAGTAATTTCAACATAAGAAGTAATATTTGCAAGTTGAATAAAAAAAATAATCGACACAATAACAAATAAAGTAAAAAACAAAGACAACATCGTGTTTAAAAATTGATTTAATAAATACTTATAAACTAATTTCATATCCAACTTTCTATGCTAAAATGTAGCAAAATCGCTATAAACAAAAAAGGAATCATAGGCATTTGATAATCTTTTTTAGCTATTTTGATAAATAAAATTAAACTGAGTAAAGAAGCAATAAATAAGATTAAAAAAGCTGCTTTATAATCAAAAATGCCAAAAATAGAAGCTATGATTATAACATCACCCTCTCCTAAACTCTCCAAAATTTCATCTTTTTTTTGAAAATTTTTTATAAAATTAATAAAACTTTTTAATAAAAACATTAATCCGGCGCCAAAACAAGCTTTAAATATAAAATTTTCCTCAAAATTTAAGATATTTATAACATTTTTAGAAGAAATAAAATCAAAAATAAAAGCTAAAGCAAACAACACCCAAAGCCAAATTTCACTAACTGCTTTAAAATAATAATCCATCCAAGAAAGTATTAAAAATATACTCAAAATTAATGAAAAAATTAAAACTTTAAAAATATCATCTCCATAAAGCAAAAAAGATAGTGCAAACAAGCAAGCGCAAAAAAATTCATTTAATGGATAAATAACAGAAATTCTCTCTCTACAAAAAGAACACTTTCCTTTTAGCAAAATGAAAGAAATTAAAGGTATTAAATGAAAAATTTTTAAAGTTTTATTACATTTTAAACAATGAGACCTAGGATTTATAATGCTTTGATTATATATTTTTCTAAAAATAACCACATTAACAAAAGAGCCTATACTAAGTCCTAGTAAAATAAAAAAAATCATTTACCAAAAGTTCTTTTGCGTTTTTTAAAATCATTGATAATAGAATTAAATTCTTTCTTAGTTAAAGCAGGAAAAAGTGTTGGACTAAAATGAATTTCAGCATAACTTGATTGCCATAATAAAAAATTTGAAATTCTCTTAGCACTACCCACTCTTAAAAACAAATCTACATCTTCACTTAAATCTAAATTTGCTTGAATATTTTCTTCAGTGATTTCAAGTTTTTTTTCAATAATCTTTTTTACAGCTCTCACTATTTCATCTTTAGATCCATAAGAAATAGCCAAATTAACACATAATTTAGAGTAATCCTTAGTTTGATCTTCAAATTTCTTTATTTTCTGTAAAATAAAATCATCCAAAAGGTCAAAATTCCCTATAGCCCTAAAGCGCACCTCATTCATAATAAATTGAGGCAAAGATTCATCAAGATATTTCTCTAACAATTTAAAAAGAAAATCCACTTCTTCTTTAGGTCTTTGCCAATTCTCAGTACTAAAAGCATAAAGAGTTAAATTTTCAATTTGTTCTTCTATACAAACTTCTATAATTTCTTCTACTATTTTAGCGCCTTGTTTATAGCCAATTTTTTCCAATAAACCATTTTTTCTAGCCCATCTTCGATTCCCATCCATAACTACAGCTAGATGCTTTAATTTATTCATTTATTAACCCTTTATATCCATCAATCTCTTAAATACGAACATAGGGGATAAAGTAGACACTATTTCAAAGTTAAAATATTCGTGTAAAAATTGCGCTACTTTCGCAAAAGGAGTTTGAATACGCACTATTTTACCTTCGCTAATATAAATTTTTAAGGCACCAAAAATCTCTAAATATAAATAAACTTCCACGTCTTTTCCATTTTTTTTGGCTTCAAATAAAGCTCTTTGTGAATTATAAACAAAAGGAATATGGTAAATTTTTTCAAAAAAAGCAAAAAACATTTCTTTGTAAATCTCGTATTCGTAAGCATTTTTACTCTCAATAATTTTTTGAACTATATGATTTTTATACCACAAATCTTCATCTGCATCTTTTAAAAGCCTTTCTATAATAGAAATTCCACCATCAAAAAGTTTTATATTAGGTTTTTTTAAAAGATTTTTAAAGGAAATTACTCCCTTGTCTTCATAAACTTCAGCTAAATATTCTTGTCCAACTTCAAGATCTATCATGCTCTTTGTTTCAAGCTTTTTAGTATTCAAAAGTAAAACATAGCGATTATATGATCTTTTTTCCAGAATTTGCATTTTTACAGGCAAGGTTGAATTTATAATATTCATTGGAGCTTACTCATTTCTTGCATTAAAACAAAAGCAAGTTTTTCTTTACTCATTTTTTGACTTTGAAATATTTGTCCTTTAGTTATAAAGCTAATACGATTTTCATCACTTCCAAATTCCATATCTTCATCTAAAATATTCAAACAAATCATATCTAAATTTTTATCTAGCAAAGATTTCTTAGCATTTTCCACGGCACAAATTTTATCATATTCCATTTTAAAGCCTATTTTTTTGCCTTTAAAATTACAATTTTTAAGCAAATCCTCATTTAATTTTAGATGTAGATCTAAACCTTCTAGATATTCTTCTTTTTTAATTTTTCCTTTTATGATTTTTGGTATAAAATCGCTTACCGCTGCTACCATCACTAAAAAATCATTTTCTAAATTATCATTTAAAAGTTCTTTTAAATCTTTTGAACTTTCAAATTCATAAAGCTCATAAAGTGTATCAAAATTGATAGAACTAAATAATTTTACATTAGCACCCAAAAAATAGCACGCATCAGCTATAGCTTTTGCCATTTTTCCACTTGAAAAATTACTTATACAACGCACATCGTCTATTTTTTCTCGCGTTCCTCCACCTGTAACAATTATATTTTGAGTACACCAAAATTTCTCTTTTAAAAGCTCTCTTTTGGTAATATTAAAAATATCTTTTATTTCAGCCAAAGCCCCTATACCTTCATCTTTACAAGCTAATGTCTTTACAATAGGATCAATAATAATATATCCATTTTCCTTAAGTAATTTCAAGGACTTTTGAACGCTAAAATGTAAATACATATTCGTATTAGCTGCAGGAGCTATTATAAAAGATTTTGATTTATCTACTGCAATCAAGGTTTGAATAAACAAATTATCCGCTATACCTTGAGAAAATTTATTAATAGAATTTATACTAGCAGGCGCAAAAACTACGACATCACAATCTTTACTAAAAGCAATGTGATTATTAAAATTATTCCAACTTTCGTTTTCCTCGCACAAAACCTCATCAGCTAAAGCCTCAAAACTCATCTTGCTAGCAAAATTTAATGCACCCTTAGAAAGTAAAACTTTTACTCTAAATTCTTCTTTTTTAAATAAAGAAATAAGTTCGTAAGCTTTATAAAATGCTATACTTCCACTAATTGCTAGCAAAACTGTTTTCATTTTTTTCCTAATTTTTGATAAAAAAATTCTTTTTTAACTTCAGCTTTCGCTCTATTAATATATAAAGAACCTTTATTGACATCTTTATAAACTGTACTTCCCGCAGCTATAATAACTTCATCTTCTATATTAATTGGAGCTATAAACTGCGTATCTGATCCAACAAATACATTTTTTCCTATTTTAGTCTTATGTTTTTTAATTCCATCATAATTACAAGTGATAGTACCACAACCGATATTAGTTCCCTCATCTATCTCACAATCCCCCAAATAACTCAAATGTCCTGCTTTTACTCCATTTAATAATGCATTTTTACACTCTACAAAATTTCCTATGTGAGTATTTTTAAGCTGACATTTTGGACGTAAATGTGCTAAAGGTCCTACATCGCTATTTTCTACTATACTATCTTCAATCACACTTGAACTTTTGATAATTGAATTAATGATTTTTGATTTTCCCTCTATACGCACATTTTCATACACTTCACACTCGCCTATAAACTCAACCTCATCTGAAATAAAAGTCGTTGCAGGCATATGAAAAATCACTCCTTGCTTCATCCATTCTTTTTTAATTGCTTCTTGCATAAGATCTTGAGCTAAGCAAAGTTCTACTTTATCATTAACACCCATAAAATCTTGTTCATTTACAAACACCGCATCGATTTCATAGCCTTTTTCCTTTGCTAAATATACTGCGTCGGTTAAATAATACTCTTTAGCTTTATTATCATTTTTTATCAAAGGTAATACTTCTTTTAAAATTTGTACTTTTATAGCATAAACACCGCTATTGCAAATGTTTATAGCAAGTTCTTCTTTGTTTGCATCTTTTGTTTCTACTATTTTTTGAATTTTATTTTCTTTTAATACTATTCTTCCATAACTTTTTGGATCTTTAGCGCTAAAAACAGCTACATTAAAATCACTTTCATTTAAAGCTATTTTTTCTAAATCCTCTGCCTTAATTAAAGGCATATCACCACATAAAATCAATACTTTTTCATGCTTACCTTCATAACCCCTTAAAGCTCCTGCAGTACCTGGAAAATTTTGCAAATCTTGCTCTAAAAAGCGTGTATTTGGAAAATGCTCTAAAACAACTTGTTCAACCTTTTCTTTTTGATGAGAAAGCACCACACATACATCATCACTGATTTTATAAGCTTGTTTTAAAATATGCAAAATCATTGCTTTTGAGCAAATCTTTTGAAGTACTTTTGGATTTTGTGATTTCATACGTGTACCAAGTCCAGCAGCCAAAATAAGCACAGAAATTTTCATAATAAACCTTTTATAAAAAAATAACTCTCATTTTAACAAGCAAAAGTAAAAAAATAATCTTTATTCAAAAGATAAATATAAAAATTTTTATCTATAAACTTTCAATTTTAACTTAAATTTTCTATATTTTTTAAGAGTAAAATTGCTAAAATACTGGCTTATTTTAAGCTTAAGGAAAGAAATTGAAAGCTTTGTTGTTATTGTTTTTGTCAAGTTTAATGCTTTTGGGTGCTGAAGTAACCATTCCAACTGTAAATTTAAGTTTAAGTGCACCTAATACTCCTCAACAATTAGTAACAACATTAAATATAATCATCGTCTTAACTATATTAGCACTTGCTCCAACTATTATTTTTATCATGACTTCATTTTTAAGATTGATTGTAGTATTTTCTTTTCTAAGAACTGCCTTAGGTACACAAACAATGCCACCAAATACTATTTTAGCAACCATGGCTTTAATTTTAACTTTTTTTATTATGGAACCAGTTGCTACAAAATCATATAACGAAGGAATAAAGCCATATATAGCGGAAAAAATTGGCTATGAAGAAGCTTTTGCTAAAAGTGTCAAACCTTTTAAAGATTTTATGCTTAAAAACACTAGAGAAAAAGATTTAGCGCTTTTTTATAGAATTAGAAATTTGGAAAATCCAAAAACTATAGATGAAGTACCCTTAACAGTTTTAGTACCTGCTTTTATGATTAGTGAATTAAAAACAGCATTTGAAATAGGATTTTTACTCTTTTTACCATTTTTAGTTATCGATATGGTTGTAAGTTCGGTGTTAATGGCTATGGGTATGATGATGCTTCCTCCTGTTATGATTTCTATGCCTTTTAAATTGCTTATTTTTGTTTTAGTAGATGGGTGGAATTTACTTATACAAAATCTAGTCAAAAGTTTTTTAACTTAACTAAAGTGAAATTTATAAGTGTTAGCATATATCTTTTTATTTGGTATTTTTTATCTGCCTTGTGATAAGTGTTTTTCAAAACAAGATATGAATTCAATAACAAATTTAATTAACTTTAGATTTTTAGTATAGCATTATGGAAAAAATTGGAATTTTTGGATCTTTTTTATATAAAAATCTTGCATTCACGCTTCAAGCATACAACCAAAGACAAAGCAAAAAAGTATTTAAAATTATAGAAAAAAATAAAGATAAATTTTATTTTTTAGGTTATGTAAAATACGAATTTTATAGATATTTGGAAAAACAAAATTATACAAGTAAAGAACCATTTGTATATTTTTTAGCCTTTAGAGAAAAAATTAGATTTAGTGAAAAAGATGAAAATTTAGATTTTTGTCCTATCTTTACCCAAGATTTAGATCAAAAAAAATATTTTACTGACTTTGATAAAGTAAAAAAAGCTATAGCTAAAGGTCAGAGCTATCAAGTTAATTTGACTCAAGAGTTGCATTTTAAATCAAATCTTGATCTTTATAATAGTTTTATTAGTCTTTATCCTAAACAAAATACTCAATTTAAAGCATATATAAAAAATGAATTCTTAGAACTTGCCTCATTTTCTCCTGAACTTTTTTTCAAAATTAAAAATAATATCATCTCAACTAAACCCATGAAAGGCACCATCAAAAGATCCAAATTAAAAAATGAAGATGAAAAATTCAAATATTTTTTAAAAAACGATGAAAAAACTCTTAGTGAAAATGTGATGATAGTAGATTTATTACGCAATGACTTATCAAAGCTCATTGTAAAACATACACAAAAAACCGAACTTTTTATTGTTAAATCTTATCCTACTTTACATCAACTCATTTCTAAAGTTAGCGGAAAATTAAAGAAAAATATAAATTATTTTGATATATTCAAAGCTCTTTTTCCTTGTGGTTCTATTACAGGTGCTCCAAAAATTGAAACTATAAAATTTATAAAAAAACTAGAACAAAGAAAAAGGGGGATTTATTGCGGAGCTATAGGTTTAATTCACAAAGAAAAAACTAAATTTAGCGTAGCTATTAGAACCATAGAAAAAAATAATAATGAAAACTTTTTCAAATATGGTGTTGGAAGTGGTCTTGTATGGGACTCTAATAAAGATGAAGAATTTGAAGAATTAAAATTAAAAACTAAAATTTTAAGAAATGAATTCTATTTATTTGAGACAATGTATTATGAGGATTGCTATATTTTATTTTTTAAAGAACACTTACAAAGAATCTTGAATTCAGCTGCTTTTTTCAATTTTAATACTAAAAATTTAAAAGATAAGTTTAAAACGATTTTAACACAAGAATATGAGAAAAAATATTTTATATCACTACAAAATTTCAATGATTTTACTTTCAAAAATAAACATTATTTTAGCAAAAGCAATTTTTTACAAAAGAGTAAAAAGGCTTTGAAATTAAAATTATTTAAAAACGGAATTTTTGAGTTTGATTTTTTTGATATAAAAGAAAATTCAAGCGATAAACTACTTCTTAGTGATAATATCTTAAAAATCAATTTTTTAAATTTTCATAAGACTTCTTTGCGTAGTATATATGATACAAATGCTAAACTATGGAAAGAAAATATTTGCTATGATATAGTTTTTTTTGACGAACAAGGTCTACTTTGTGAGGGTTCAAGAACCAACATTATTATAAATTTAAATGATGAGTATTTTACTCCTTATGCTAAAAACTGCCTAAATGGTATTTATAGACAAACACTTTTAAAACACAAGCTCATCAAAGAAAAAGATATCACTAAAGATGAGCTTTTAAACGCTAAAGAAATTTATGCTATCAACTCCTTAAGAGGTCTAAAAAAGGTAATTTTGTGAAAGTTTTAATTATAGATAACTATGATTCTTTTACTTATACTATTGCATTCTATTTAAAAGAACTTAATATAAAATATAAAATTATAAAAAATGATCAATTTAAACATCCTAAGAAATTAAAAAAATATAATTTCACACATCTTTTAATCTCTCCTGGACCAAATTCTCCAAAAGAATCAAAGTTAAGTTTAAAGACTATAAAGTATTTTAAAAAAAATAAAAAAATTCTTGGAATTTGTCTAGGACACCAATGTATAGCCTATGCTTTTGGTGGCAAAATTTCCAAACTTCCAAATCCTACTCATGGTAAAATAAAAACTATAGATTTTATTCCAAATCCTTTGTTTTTAAATTTAAATAATAATTTTAAAATTTGTCTATATCATTCTTTGTATGTAAGTTATACAGGTAAAAAATGTAAAACTTTAGCAACAGATGAAAATGGTATCATTATGGCGATTAAACATAAAAAATACGACATTTACGGAATTCAATTTCATCCGGAAGCCATTTTAAGTCAAAATGGCAAAAAGCTACTTAAAAACTTTCTTACTTTGCAATAATCTAATATTTATATTTTTTTCATTTACTTTAAATTTAAATTTATGGGGGGGGGTATAATGCTTTTTTTCATTTTAATTTTAAGGAGATAATTGATGAAACTTTCTTACTTTGCAAGTAAAGTTTTAATAGGATTTAGCATTGGAGCTTTATTAAGTAGCAATGCTTTAGCAAGTAAAATTACCATCAAAGATGGTGATGGTAGTATGGAGAAACATTTTGAAACAAACGACGGGCAACATTTTGCTCTAAAAAAAGAACATACCAATAGTGATTTAACTATTGAAATTAATGATACAGATTTACCTAATAGCATAGCTAAAGAAGGATATGAAGACTTAGCGACGGTAAGCATTGATTTAGGTTCTAATGATCTTACTATTAAAAATATTTCAAGTGGAAATTTATCTACCGCTGTATCAAACTATACCATTACTGCCAACAAAACAGAAGCTACTAATGTGATATTTCAAAGCATGAATGGAAAATCTATCGTAAATGGAGATTTTAGCATAAAAGGTTCATCTGAGCCTACAGAAGGTGTTTTTGATTATATGAAATCTTCAGCTATTTTCATCGCCGATGGACATGGCCTACAAGGCTCTCTTGAGATAAATGGAAATTTCACAGCTGATAAATCTATTCTAGCCACCATAGGTGGTAATAAAAGCCAAAACCACATACAAGTAAATGGTAAAGCAAATATCACAAATTCAAACTTTTCCATAGGAACAACAAGTTTTGGTGATTTAGCTTTAAATAATTATGTTTTTATGAGTGCAAGTGAAGGGTTTAATAAAGATATAACAAGTTCAAACAAAGCTAGTGCAAATATAAGTAAAAGTTTGGAAAGTATTGTTGGCATGAGCACCAAAGACTTAGGACTTGATTATGAAGATACAAAAGCTATGGATGTAAAAGAATTTGTTGATTACAAACTTTCTACTAAAGATAATAAGCTTTTAATTAGTGGTGGTGCAAATAAAAATGTCTTAGACAATAAAAAAGTCTTAGAGAGTGATAAAAAATATCTAGAACTAATAAAAAAAGATCTAAAAAAAGAAGAAGAAAATGGCAATAAAGATAAAATTGATGAAGCCATTGCAAAATTAGATAAACAAATACAGCAAATTGATGAGATGATTAAAAATACGTCAGGCGGAATAATCTCTAATGATGATTATATTAAAAATGATTCTAGTGTTTCAGCTTCTAATAAAAACTTTGTTTCTAAAATATTAGATGGACTTACTCTTGGTAAGGATTTTAACGCGATTGGCAACATTAAATTTGATAAAGTCGGGGAGCAAGTAGCAAATGATATAAAAGATTCAGCTAAATCTATTTCAAATGTAAATCAAGCCTCATCAGGTATAAACTCAACTATTAATGTTTCAAATGATGTATCTATAGGTTCTCGTGTAGCTATGTTAAATAACCCTTATGGAAATTACGCTACAAAATTATCTCAAATAAGATTTGCTACTAATGATTATGGAGGAAATTATGTTGATAATTATAATAACAGCATTTGGGGTAATATAATAGGCGGTGCAAACATCATAGATGGAGATAGTGGTGCTTTATATGGAGCCACTATAGGTATGGATAGAAAAATTAACGATGATGTTATTATTGGTGCTTATTTTACTTATGCAAACGCTAAGATAAAAGATAATCTTTTAACCCAAAAATCAGATAATTTCCAATTTGGTGCTTATTCTAATATCTACATAAGTCCAAAAGTAGAAGTTAATGTTAAAGCTTACGCTCAATTTTCTCCAACAGATCAAGACATTGTAAATAGAGGATTTAATACTACAAATAGTGCTGACTTTAATAGAAAATTCTTTGGTTTGAGTGCTAATATGGGATATGTTTTTGATTTTAGTGATAATACTTTATTTGTCAAACCTTTTACTGGTGCAAACTACTACTACGCACATACTCCAAGCTATAAAGAAAATGGAATTGCAGGAAAAGATGTGAGTAGCGCTAGCAACAATTCCATTTCATTAGAATTTGGAGCTGAACTTAGAAAATATATGAGCGAAGAATCATATTTATTTATCACTCCAAAAATAGAACAATATGTGATAAATAATGGCGATGATTTTGTAGCAAGCTTAAATGGAGTCACATTACCTAGCGTAAAAGGAAATGATAAGAAAAAAACTTATGGACAAATCATCGTTGGTGGTAATGTTGATATTAGTGAACAATTTAGCTTAAATGCAGGTATTGGAGCTAAACAAATACTAGCTGGTAAAACAGATGGTAAAAATGAAACTTATATAAGCGGTCAAGTAGGTTTTAAATATAAATTCTAAAAATATTTTTTAAAAACTCATAAATGCTAGAGCAAAAACTCTAGCATTTTAAAAACTCTCATATTCTTTGGCTATAAAAACTTCATCATCTTTTACAATTAACGGGCGTTTTATGAGTGTTGGACTTTGTAAAACCATCGCTTTAATTTCATCTTGACTTAAATTTTGGAGTTTTTCTTTATTTAATCCTATTTTTCTAGCACTCATGCCCGCTGTATTTACAAGCTCTAAAATACTCCTTTTGCTAAGCCAAAAATTCAAAGTTTCCTCATCTAGTTTTTTAATGTCTAAAAATTCAAATTCAATTTGCTTAGAATTTAAATAATCCATAGCTTTTTTAACACTATTACAATTTTTAATACCATAAAATTTCAACATTTTCTTGCCTTTTTAACTAAGTCTGCTATGATAAATGCCAATTCTAAAGCCTGATCAGCATTTAATCTTGGATCACATTGTGTTTCATAGCGTTTAGAAAGTTCTTCTTGAGTGATATGTAAAGAGCCTCCCACACATTCAGTTACATTTTGTCCTGTCATTTCCAAATGTACCCCACCAGGATACACTCCCTCACTCATAGCTATTTCAAAAAATGCACGCACTTCTTGGATGATTTTATCAAATTCTCTTGTTTTAAAATTACCCGATTTAACTGTATTTGCATGCATAGGATCAATACTATAAAGCATATTAAACCCTTCTTGTTTTAATTCTTTAAATAATTTTGGCAAAGCATTTTGTATTTTATCACACCCCATACGAATGATAAAATTTAACCTACCTGCCTCATTGTTTGGATTTAAAATACTTATTATCTTTTTTAGCTCGTCTAAATCATAATTAGCACTAAGTTTCATTCCTAAAGGATTTTTTACTCCGCTAAGAAAATGCACATGTGCTTCATCCACTTTCCTAGTACGCTCACCGATCCAAAGCATATGAGCTGAACAATCATAAATATCACCGCTTAAACTATCTACTCTTGTTAATGCTTCTTCATATGGTAAAAGTAAAGCCTCGTGAGATGTATAAAATGCTGTTTGAGAAAGATTTGGCGTATCCGTAATACCACAAGCTTGCATAAAGGCTAAAGCTTGAGTAATTTTTTCACTAAGTTCATCATATTTTTTACCAAGCTCTGCTTTCTTTAAAAATCCTAAATTCCACTTGTGCACCACTCTTAAATCTGCCAAACCACCCCTTGAAAAAGCTCTTAATAAATTCAAAGTCGTAGCGCTTTGATAATAAGCTTCTAACATTCTTTTAGGATCAGCTATCCTTGATTTTTCATTAAATTCAAAACCATTGATAATATCGCCTCGATAACTTGGAAGCCTCATGTCATCAATTTCTTCAAATTCACTACTTCTTGGTTTTGCAAATTGTCCTGCAACACGTCCTACTTTAACAATAGGACAAGATCCAGCAAAAGTCAATACTATAGCCATTTGAAGCATAACTTTAAACATATCTCTTATATTATCAGCTCCAAAATTTATAAAACTCTCAGCACAATCACCTCCTTGAAGCAAAAATGCTTGCGAATTTACAACTTTAGCAAGGGATTTTTTTAATTTATCTACCTCGCCTGCAAAAACTAATGGTGGTAATTTTTCTAATCTTTTAATAACCTCTTGTAGTTGATTTTCATCAGGATATTGTGGTTGTTGTTGAATTTTATAATTTTTCCAAGAATCTTTCGTCCATTTCATAGCTTAGCTTTCTGATTTTTTAGTAAGCTAAATTATACAAAACAAGACTTAAATTAAGATTTTAAAACACTTTCAACGCGCTTGAAACTATCTTGTTTATATAAAGTCAAACGCACTATAGAATCATCTAACGCTAAAAGATTATGAACTTCATCAGCTTTTAAACTAATGCTATCTAAAGTTTTGAGTAAAATTTGCTGATTTAAAACTCCAAAATCAATAGAGCCCTTTAACACTTGTATAGTAATATCAAAGGGTGCTTTATGATCTTTCATAAAACTACCTTTTGACATACTTATACAGATTTCTTTAGTATAAGCATTTTCTATTTTTTTAGAAACACTTACTCCATTTTGAATTTCTTGTACCCAAGAAATTACTTCATACATTTGCGTCCTAAATTTCACTTTTACTTTTTAAGTTCTTTAATACGCGCAGCCTTACCTCTTCTATCTCTTAAATAGAACAACCTAGCACGACGTACACGTCCTCTTCTTAATACCGCAATACTTTCTAAACTTTCACTATAAATAGGAAAAATTCTTTCTACACCAACATTGTTGGCACCAATTTTACGTACAATGAAAGTTTCATCTACACCATTTCCTCTACGCGCAATACAAACACCTTCAAAATTTTGAATTCTTGTTTTATCGCCCTCTTTAATACGAATAGCAAGTCTCAAAGTATCTCCAGCACGAAATTCTGGAACATTTTTACCTTCAATTTGCTTTTGTTCAAATTGTTCTATATACTTATTTTTCATAATGATATTCCTTAAAATTTGCGTTCATGCTTTTGATACAAATCGGGACGAAAAAATTTCGTTTTGCAAGACGCCATAGTAGTTTTTAAAGCTGTAATTTTAGCGTGATTTCCCTTTAAAAACTCTGAAGGAATATAAAATTTTTTATTTTCTTTTTCATAAATCAATGGTCTTGAAAAAGATGGAGCTTCTAATAAATTTTTTTCAAAGCTTTCTTCATCTAAACTTTGCGAATTACCTAACACACCGTAAATATTTCGACTAATAGCATCACACATCACCAAAGATGCGAGCTCTCCTCCGGTTAATATAAAATCACCTATAGAAAAAATTTCATCGGCAAATTCTTCCACTATCCTTTCATCTAATCCTTCATATCGACTGCAAACAAAACATATATGTTGTTTCTTGGCAAGTCGCTTAGAGTCAATTTGCTTAAAAGATTTTGCACAAGGTGATAAGAAAACAAAATGAACATTTTTATGCTGTTTTTTAATCCACTCAAGACAATCAAACATTGGTTGAGTTTGCATTAAAAGTCCAGCACCACCACCGACTTTATAATCATCCACTTTTAGATGTTTATTTATAGTAAAATTTCTAGGATTAACAAATGAAAATTCTAAAATATTTTTCTTTCTTGCTCTTGCTAAGATAGAAGCATGAAAATAGGGCTCTATAAGTTCTGGAAATAAACTTACAAAAGTGTATCTCATGAATTTTCTAAAAGTTCTAATGCGTATTTTGCAAAAATTTTCTTATGTTCAATATCAATATTTTGTATATATTTATCAACATAAGGAACATAAAAATTTTGCGCCAATGAACGATCAACCAAATCAATATCACTTTGAATTAAAAATAAAAAATTGGATCCACTCTCTAAAATATCTTTAACTACACCTAATCTTATATTATCCTCAAATATTTCACATCCTATAATATCAAAATAAAAATATTCATCTTTATCCAAGATACAAGTTTGTCTTGTTAATTCTTTAGTTTGATATAGCAAAAGATTTGTTAGCATTTTTGCAGATTCTAAACTTTCATAATTTTCAAATAAAGCTAACGATCGACTGGCATCAAAAGATTTAATAGTGTAAATTTTTTGATTAGCATCAAAAAATTTAGCACCTTTTTTAAATTGTTCAAAAAAATCACTTAAATTATGTAACTTAACATAACCTTTTAATCCAACGCTTTTACCAAGTTTAGCAACTTGTATTAATTCATTATTCAATAGCTTTTACCGTTATACGATAAGAAGTAGCATCTTTAACTTTATAGGCCATAATAACTGTTTTTATAGCATTAATCAACTTACCATTTTTTCCTATAAGTTTACCAGTATCAACTGGATCCACATAAATCACAATCTCAGCAAAATTATCATCTATATGTTTTCTTTTAATATCAATTTTTTCAGGAAAATCAACAATTAATTTTGCATATTCTCTTAAAAAATTCTCGACCATATTTTATTTACTTGTAATTGCAGCTACTCTATCGCTTAATTTTGCACCAACACTTTTCCAGTAAGCTAAACGCTCTGCATCAAATTTTATTACCTCAGGCTCAACCATCGGATTGTAATAACCGATACTTTCTATCCAACTTCCATCTCTTCTTTTTCTACTATCAGTTACAACTATACGGTAAAATGGTCTTTTTTTACGTCCCATTTTTGTAAGTCTAATCACTGTCATTTCAACACTCCTAAAATAAAAATTAAAATTTTGTTATAGATATACATATACCCATAAAAAAATTTTAATCAATGCAGTCTTTTAGCTTGCTGCAACATATTCATAAAATTTTCCATACCTTTTTTGTTTGAAAATTTCTTTGCTAGCTTCGCCGCATTATTAAATTGCTTCAAAAAACGATTAACTTCCATTTGTGACAATCCAGCACCTTCTGCAATACGACGCTTTCTAGCATTATTTAAAACTTCAGGATTTTCTCTTTCCTTAGGTGTCATAGACGAAATCATAGCTCTTATATGAATAATTTCCTTAGAATTATCTAAATCAATATCTTTAATATTCGCAGCCATAGATGATAGACCAGGTATCATTCCCATTATTGATTTCATACTTCCAAGTTTTTTCACATTTTCCATCTGATTTAAAAAATCATTAAAATTAAATTCACCCTTTTTGACTTTCCTGTTTAAGATCTTGGCTTCTTTTTCATCTATAATAGCTGCTGTTTTCTCTGCCAAAGTTGCCAGATCACCTTCACCCATAATACGATTAACTATTCTATCTGGTATAAAAATTTCTAAATCAGCTATTTTTTCACCAACACCTACAAATCTTAGTGGCACCCCAATCTGTTTTGCAATACCTAAAGCAACACCACCTTTTGTATCAGCATCAAATTTACTTAAAATAACTCCTGTAACGCCCAAAGCATCATTGAAAGAAGCAGCTGTCTTCACTCCATCTTGACCACTCATAGCATCAGCAACATAAAAAATTTCATCAGGAGTTAAAATATTTTTTACCTCTTTTAATTCTTCCATCAATGCTGTATCTATAGCAAGACGACCTGCTGTATCAACAAGTAATACATCATACAAAGATTTTTTAGCCTTATCTAAAGCTTCTTTCGCAACATTTAAAGGATTATTCTCTTCTTCTATGAAAAATAAATCTAATTCATTAGCCTGTGTTAATTGCTTAAGCTGCTCAACTGCAGCTAATCTTTGCAAATCACAAGCTGCAATTAAAACTTTTTTATTTCTCAGTTTTAAGTAATTTGCAATTTTTACTGTTGTAGTAGTTTTACCACCACCTTGTAAACCACACATTAATACAACTGTAGGTGGTTTATTAGAAAAAACAAAACCTTGGTTTTTGCCCTTTACACTAAGTATATCTTCTAAATTTTTCTTTATGGAATCTAAAAATTGCTTTTGTCCAATACCATTTATTTTTAGATCATTTTCAACAAGTGCTAGTAATTCTTTTGTCACTTTATGATGAACATCTGCTTTTAAAAGGGATTTTTTTAATGTATCTAAAGCATTTTTTAAAGCCTTTTCATCATCCACAAAACGAAGTTTATTAACTGCAGATTTAAACGATTCACTAACTATTTCAAACACTTTTATCCCTTTTTTAAATTAAAACTTTAATTATAAAATCTTTTAGCTTAAATGCCTTTAAAAATTCAAATTTTTTATTTCAAATCCATAAACATTAAAGCTATCATCTAACAAAGCCTTAAAATTATAATCAAAAATATTAGTTTCATAGCAATGCAAAAACATTCTTGCAGCAGATATTTTGGCATATTTTTCATCACCTATGATACCATTTTTTATATGTTTTAAATGAACTCTAATTTGATGTGTGCGTCCTGTTTTTATAATAGCCTTAATTAAAGTTTTTTTAGCATTTACCATTAAAGGTATTACATGAGTATACGCTTCAAGTCCAAATTTATCAATTTTGCTAAAAGCTCCATTATTAGTTTTAGTTGTTGAAATTTTTTCATGAATTTCAACTTCTTCTGCTATTACTCCATCAACTATAGCCAAATAACTTTTATAAACATTTTGTTTTTTGTATTCTTCTATACACTTTAATCTGAAATTTTCATTTTTACTTAAAAGTAAAACACCACTTGTTTCCTTATCAAGTCTATTAATTAATTTTGCTTTAAATCTTATTTCTAAATTCTCACTAATTTGTCCAAATGGCTTATCTAATGCAATAATATTATCATCTTCATATAAAATTTTTGCTTTTTTTATTTTTTGGATTACAAATTTGGTTTTAGAATTCATTAATGCTCTTGCTATAACTATCTTTTTTCCCATAGCAAAAACACATCCACTATCAATTAAATCTTTAGCTTGATTATTTGAAATTTTTTCTTGTATAGCTAATAATTTATACGCCTTATCTTGCATTTAAACCTTCTTTTATACTTTGGATAATTTGCAACAAATCATTTTGTTTTTTAATTTTTGCATAAGATAATTCTTGTTGTAAATAAGTATTAATTTCATCTAAATTTTTACAAATATAAATATTTTCAACTTCACTATATAAACTTTCTTGATTAAAAAAATACTCGCCAGAAATAATAATATTTTTATATTTTGCAGCTTCAACTGGATTATGACCACCAATATTTCTTACAAAAGATCCGCATAAAAACACTATATCACTGATGCTATAAAAATTTTCAAGCTCTCCTAAATTATCCAATAATAAGCATTTTCCTACAAATTCATTTTCTAAGGTATTATTATTTAAATTTAAATTTGAAAATTTCTGCATTGAAAAATTATTTTTTTTACAAAACGTCTGTAAAATTTTTTCTACTTTCTTAAAACGCTCAGGATGCCTTGGAGCTATAATTAGTTTATCATTTTCACTAAGCTCTATTTTAGAAAGTATCAATTCCTCCTCATTTTCATGAGTGCTAGCAAGAATTAACAATCTAGAATTTAATTTTAAAAATTTTCTTGTTGTTTTGTTTTCATTATTAATTTTAATATTTTTATATGCAATAACATTCTTTGCACCAAGAGCTTCTAATCTCTCTTTATCTTTTAAGCTTTGAGCAAAAACTTCATCAATATACCTAAATATAACTTTATAGAAAAATTTAAATTTTTCATACTTCTTTTGCGACTTATCGCTGATCCTAGCATTAATTAAAATAATCTTTGCATTAAAAAATTTTGCCATAAACACAAGCATTAACCAAAGTTCAGCTTCAAATATCACCAAAACTTTACAAGGCTTAAACCAAAAAGGAATAAAAATTTCAAATGGTAAAAAATTAACCTTATGAGTATGTCTTAATGCTTCATTAAACCCCGTATTTGTGATAACTGAAATTCTATAATTATTAATTTGCTTAAACAAACAACCCATACTTTTAACTTCACCATAAGAACAAGCATGAAAATGAACATCTGCATATTCTTGTTTTAAATTTTTATAAAGAAAAAATCTTGATTTTAAAGATATTTTATATTTTTCTTTGAAGAAGCTTAAAAGAAATAAAAAAGGCGCTGTAATAATATAAAAAATTACAGCAAAAGTATAATAACAAAAAATCAATTTTGATTTTCTTCTTTTTCTTTGTATAAAATCCTACCGCAATGCGGGCAAGTTATTATCTCATCTCCTTTTAAAACAGCCAAGTAGGTTTTATCATAAATTCTCATAAAACAACCATAACATGCGTGTTTTTTTACAGGAACTACTGCACTATTGTGCGCCCATTTTCTAATTTTTTCATAAAAAGTTAAGACTTTTTGATTTATTTCACTCATAAGTTTTACTTTTTTATCATAAATTTCTAATCTTTCTTTTTCTATACCAACAAGAACCGCTTTAGTTTCAGCATCTATTTTATCCACTTCATTTTCAAGCTCTTCTTTTTTAATTTTTAATTCTTGTTTAAATACTTCTTTATTTTCTAAGATTTTATCTAATCTCTCTATTTCCTCATTCGCTGCATCAAGCTGTTCTTTAGCTATATCTTCTTCTATCTTTAAGGCGTTAGCTTCTTTTTCAGTTTTAACAGCCGCACTCTTTTTAGAAAGTTCTTTGATTTTTTCACTAAATTCTAATATATGATTATTATTTTGAACTTTTTGATATTCTATATCTTTAATATCTTTATCAAAAGCTTCAATTTCTTCTATAGTCTTATCAAGCAATAAACCTTTTTCTTTTAAATTTTTAGTAGCTTCATCTACCTTCAATGTGAAACCATCTAATTCTTTGTCAACCTGCGACAACACTATAAGTTGTTCTAAATATTTATTCATTTAATTTTTCCTTAAAAATATTGAAATGGATTTTTTGAAACTGATATTATAACTTCTATAGGAAAATTTTGCAAATATCTTGATAAAATTTTACCAAAGTAATTCTCACTTTCATAATGCCCCATATCAATCAAACTAAGTCCATTGTGGTAACTTTCAAGCGCCTGATGATATTTAAAATCGCCACTTAAAAAGCAATCTGCTTTTATATACGGAATCAAATCTCCACCGCTACCTGTACATATAGCTATAGAATTAATTTCCCTAGCAGCTTCTACTACTTTTATATATTTTAATGATAATTTATCTTTAATATGTGATACAAGGTCATTAAAGGACAAATTAATATCACAATAAATGACAAAGTTATCTTTTGTCTTGATATTAAAACCTAAAATTTCCTCGGTAAAATAAGCATTCAAATGACTTAAGTCAAAATTCGTATGCATAGCAATTAAAGCAATATTTTTTTGTATCATTTTTGTAATTAATTTTTGAGGATATAACTGTCCACTAATATGTTTTAAGCCATTAAAAATTAAAGGGTGATGAACTATAAACAAAGAATTGCAACTTGCATTTTCAAGTAAATGCTCATCGACATCTAAACTCAAATAAATTTTTTTAATTTCTTGATCTAAATCTCCAATCAACAACCCACTATTATCCCAAGAACTTTGAGTTTCAAATGGACTTATTGAATTAAGAAAATGATAAATTTCTTTAATTTTCATTTAAATTTTCTTTATAAATCAAAGCACAATTTTTAGATAATTCTCTAATTTTTAGCATGTAGTCTTGTCGCTGAGTCACAGAAATAGCACCTCTTGCATCTAGGAGATTAAAAGTGTGTGCAGCAAGCATACAATAATCATATGCAGGTAAAGCAAGTTTAGCATCTAAAGCATTTTTGCACTCATTATAAGCATTCTCAAACTGAGAATTTAAAATTGAAACATTACTAATTTCAAAATTATATTTACTAAATTCATATTCTCCTTGTTTATGAACATCTGCATATTTAATTTTTTCACCATTAAATTCATTCCAAACAATATCATAAACATTATCAACATTTTGAAGATACATCGCAATTCTTTCAAGCCCATAAGTAATTTCAACACTTACTAAATCCACGGCTATACCACCAACTTGTTGAAAATAAGTAAATTGTGTTACTTCCATACCATCAAGCCAAACTTCCCAACCTAATCCCCATGCACCCAAACTCGGACTTTCCCAATTATCTTCAACAAAACGTATATCATGGGATTTCAAATCAAACCCTAAATTTTCCAAACTCTTTAAATATAACTCTTGTATATTATCAGGGCTTGGTTTAATTAAAACTTGAAATTGATAATAAGCACCTAATCTGTTAGGATTTTCTCCATATCTACCATCTGTTGGTCTTCTACTTGGAGCTACATAAGCTGTTGCCCATGGATTTTTACCTAAACTTCTTAAAAAGGTAGCAGGATGGAAAGTTCCAGCTCCTGCTGGAAAATCATAAGGCTGCATAATAGCACAACCTTGTTTTTGCCAAAATTCTTGCAAACTTAGTATCATTTTTGAAAAAGTTATCATATTTTTGTTTCCTCTGATTGGTCTTGCGTATTCGCATACAGATCTACTGTTTTATTCCACATCATTTTATATTTTCTTTTCAAAAATTCTATTTCATCTCTTGCATGTTTTAATTCTGAATTTAAAGTTTCGATAGTACTACGATCAGCATCATACAATTCTTGCATCGAATAAAGCGCATCTTTTAAAAATTTATTTTCACTCTTTAAAGCTTCCAAGGTTTCATCTTTCGCATCTAAAACTTTTTCATGTAAATTTAAGATTGTACCAATAGTTTTTTCCACAAAACTCTCACCAGCTAACGTCATAGAATTTACCATGGCAGCTTGTTGGTGATTAGATGTTGTTGGAACTACGCTAAAAGTCCCTTGATTTGCTTCAATATAAATTTTACCTTCTTCTTCTTTAAAATTTAAGGAACCTTTTGCCATCATTCCTTTGACAACATCTTCAGACAAATGAACTAATTGACAAAATTCTTTTAATTCTAAATAAGTTTGCATTGGATTTCCTTAGAGAAAAATTTCAATTTGACTAGAGTCATTATTTAATTTTTCTTGTTGTTCTTTTCTATCTTCAAGTAGCATTTGAGCTAAATTTTCATCCTCTATAGCCAAAATTTGAGAAGCCAAGTACGCTGCATTAATAGCTCCTGCCTTGCCAACAGCTAAAGTAGCTACTGGAATTCCGCTTGGCATTTGAACTGTAGAAAATAAAGAATCCATACTAGCTAAATTACTTCCTGACATCGGTATCCCAATCACAGGTTTTGTAGTGTGAGCAGCCACTGCTCCTGCTAAATGTGCGGCCATACCAGCTGCTGCTATGAAAACCTTAGCACCTTTAGCTTCTGCATTTTTTATGTATTCTTGAGTCCTATAAGGGCTTCTGTGAGCTGAAGTGATTAAAACTTCATATTTTATATTAAATTTTTCAAGCACTTTCAAAGCTTCTTTAACAACATCATAATCACTTTTACTACCCATTAATACCGCTACAAATTTCATTCTATACTCTTTCTTAAAAAACTATAATCTGGAAATTTAAAAGGCAAAGAAATTTCATTTTCATTGCCACTATGAATTTCATCAAATTCTTTATTATTTTTCGCTAATAGTTGCTTAAATATCACAAATTTTTTTCCATTTTTTTCATATACAGCACCAAGTTTATTTTCTCCAATTTCAATGTGAGAATTTACAGGTGATAAAATCTCATACTCTTGACCTATTTTGACCTTACCTTTACATTTAAAAAATTCACCATCTTCGCTAATAGCATGCACTTGATGTGTTCCTTCTTCAATGCTAGTATCATGATTTATAGAATCTTTTTTTTCATAAGCTCTTGATACCAAATAACCATCTGTAAAGCCTCTATTTTTTAATGTTTGAATTTCACTCTCGTATTTATCTACTTCAAAAGAATTATTTAAAACATCATTTACTGCCATTTTATAGGTTCTAGTTGTAAGTGCAACATAATATTCACTTTTAGTTCTACCTTCTATTTTAAAGGCATTGATACAATCTTCTTGCATAATTTTTTGTATATATGAACTTAAATTTAAATCTTTAGAATTAAAAATGTGGGTTCCTTGTTGATCTTCTTCTAATCTAAATAAGGTATTCGTTTCAGGATTTTTAGCATAAAGTTCATAGCTAAAACGACAATCATTAGCACAAGAACCACGATTACTCATACGACCACTTTGAACTGATGAAATCAAACATCTTCCAGAGTAAGCAAAGCACATTGAACCGTGAACAAAACTTTCCAATTCTACATCACAATGATTTTTTAATTCTTTGGCATCTTTCAACCCAAGCTCTCTTGCTATTACAACACGCTTTGTTCCCATATCCTTATAAACTTGTGCATCAAGATAATTTAAGATATTAGCTTGTGTAGAAACATGAAGATTAATATCTGGTGCAAGTTCTCTAACTAAACGCATAGCACCTACTGACGCTACAATAAAAGCATCTGGTTTCATATCTTTTAATTTTAAAATATGTTTTTTTAAACCTTCAATTTGAGAGCTAAAATGAAAACCATTAATAGTTACATAAATTTTTTTACCTTTATTGTGAGTATATTCAATAGCTTCTTGAAAAGTATCATAATTAAAATCCCTAGCTGTTCTAGCTCTCAACGAGAAATTACTCACTCCAGCATAAACAGCATCAGCTCCATAAGCTAAAGCGATTTTTAATTTTTTAAAATTTCCAGCAGGTGCAACAATTTCAGGTTGTATCATTTTTTGCCTAAACTAGCTATCAACGCCTCTATATCATCATTGCTTACAACATCAGCGGTAGTATCACCCTCAATATGCACAGCAGAACCTACACGCTTTTCATCATCAATTTTGCCTTCAAATAAGCTACTCATATATCTACTCAATGCTCTCATTACATTAATAACACGTTCAATCTTTTGACGATGTATATCTTGATATTGCATAGCATCCATAGCCATCATTACTTCATCTTGTCCAGTTTGTAAACAACCTGTAATCTCGTCAATGATATTTTTCGCATTGTTATTTGTTTCTATAGCCTCTTTAAAACTTTCAACATTAGGAAATTTCGTACTCAATTTTTCAAAAATATCAATATTTTTATTTAAAGTTTCACTAATTACACAAAGTTCATTCTCAGAATTTGCAAAAAAATCATTAATTGCTTCGAGTTTTTCCATCATTTCTGTAGCTTTTAATTCACTATCTCTTGTCACATCATCAAGTTGATGCACAACTTTATGCTCTTTGTTTGGTGGAGGTGGTGGCCAAGCCATATCAGCTCTTGCTTTATAATCGCCACTTATCATACTATTAACAAGTTGTTGATTTTTTTCTTCATCTTCATAATCTGCTTCTGACTTCACTTCTTCTGCACTCACAGAATCAAGATCTAAATCATCAGAACTATTCATTAAAGCATCTAACTCTTCTTGGGTCATCTTACACCTTTTATAATAAATATATTTTTGCATTATATTACAAAAAATTATAATTCAATATTAATTCACATAAAAAATACTTTATTTTTTTAAAAATAAAATTATATTTTAATTTTGCCAATAAAAAAAATATTAATTTAAACTTAATTTAAAAAAAATATACTACAATCTTAAAAATTAAAATATATTTAGGAGAGTAGTATGGCAAAATTTGTTGAAACAATAGAGGAATTTTTTAATTATTGTAAAGAACACGAAGTTATATTCGTTGATTTTAGATTTACCGATATGATAGGCACATGGCATCATATAACTTACAACCTTAAAGCTATTGACCATGATACATTTGAAAATGGTATTCCATTTGATGCTAGTTCATTGCATGGTTGGCAACCAATAGAAAAATCAGATATGATACTTAAACCTGATGTAAAAAGTGCATTTTTAGATCCTTTCACAGCCGATCCAACTATCATAGTAATATGTGATGTATATGACATCTATAAAGGACAAATGTACGAAAAATGTCCAAGAAGTATTGCCAAAAAAGCAATGGAATATCTATCAAATAGCAATATTGCAGATGCAGCTTACTTTGGTCCTGAAAATGAATTTTTCATTTTTGATAATGTAAAAATTGTTGATTCTTCAAATTGTTCAAAATACGAAGTAGATACTGAAGAAGGAGAATGGAATGATAATAAAGATTTTTCAGATAGCTACAATAATGGACACAGACCAAGAAATAAAGGTGGGTATTTTCCTGTATCTCCTATCGACTCTAGTGTTGATATAAGATCTGAAATGGTTCAGGTTTTAGAAAGAGTTGGTTTAAAAACTTTTGTCCATCATCATGAAGTTGCACAAGGTCAAGCAGAAATTGGAGTGGAATTTGGCAATCTAGTAGAAGCTGCTGATAATGTGCAAATTTATAAATATGTAGTTAAAATGGTAGCTCACTTGAATGGAAAAACTGCTACTTTCATGCCAAAACCTTTATATGGTGATAATGGAAGTGGTATGCATGTACATATGAGTCTTTGGAAAGATGGTATAAATTTATTTTATGATAAAGATGGATATGGCAAACTAAGTAAAAACGCTATTTACTACATAGGTGGTATCTTAGGTAATGCAAGAAGTGTGGCTGCATTTACCAACCCTAGTTCAAATTCTTATAAAAGAATAGTTCCTGGATTTGAAGCTCCATGCATTTTGACCTATTCTTGTCAAAATCGATCTGCTAGTTGTCGTGTACCATATGGTATAAACGAAAAAAGCGCTAGAGTAGAAATAAGATTTCCTGATAGCACTGCAAATCCTTATTTAGCTTTTACAAGTTTACTCATGGCGGGACTAGATGGTATAAAAAATAAAACAGAAGCAGTAGGCCCAATGGATGAAAATTTATTTGCATTAACATTAGATGAAATTAGAGAAAAAGGTATAGAACAGCTTCCTCATACTTTAAGAGGTTCTCTTGAAGCACTAATACGTAAAAATGCCTTTTTAAAGCCTGTTATGAGTGATATTTTTATAGATGACTATCAACATATGAAATTTGAAACTCAAGTTTGGCCTGTTGAAGCTAGACCAACGGCTTATGAATTTAAAACTTGCTATTCTTGCTAATTGTTTGATGTCTATGACATCAAACAAACTAAAATATTATTGTTTTATTTTGATAAATAAAAATTCTATCATCAAAAACAAGATCTAAAGCTTTTGAAAATACATTCTTTTCAACATTACGACCAGCTTGTTGCATAGTTTGCCAAGAGTATTCGTGAGTAACAGGGATAACATCTTGAGTAATAATAGGACCTTCATCTAAATCATTATTTACAAAATGTGCAGTTGCACCAATAATCTTAACTCCTCGCTCATAAGCTTGTTTGTAAGGATTTGCACCAATAAAAGCAGGCAAAAAAGAATGGTGTATATTAATAATTTTTCCTTCAAAATGCTTTACAAAAGAAGGTGATAAAATACGCATATATTTAGCTAAAACTATATAATCAAATTCATATTGTTTTAAGCATTGAAGTATTTTTTCTTCGTGTTTTTCCCTACTTAAATCTTGAGCTTCTATGGTATGAAAAGCTATGTTAAATTTATCTACTAGAGGCTTTAAATTATTATAATTTGCAATTACAGCTTTAATATTAGCATTAAATTCTCCACTAAAATGACGAATTAACAATTCTCCAATACAATGAGTTTCTTTAGTTGCAAAAATAACAATATCTTTTTTTCTTTTTTTATAAATTTCCACCAAAGCATCTTGCGGAAGCATAAGTTTTAATTTATCTTGAAAAGCTGATATATCAAGCTCACCTTCTAAATGTGCTCTAAAAAAAAATCTATGCTCTCCAACAAATTCATCGTTTTTAATAACATTAATTTTATATTTGAAAATAATATCTGAAATCTTATATATTAATCCTTTTTCATCACTACATGAAATCTTTAAAATATATTCACTCACCTTAACTCCTTTAAATATTTTTTTATTTCTTCAATTTTTATTTTATAAAGTTCTATTCCAAGTTCTTTTCCATTATATCCTTGATCTAACAAATCTTTTGCTGTAATTTGACTTTGAAATTTGCGCTCAAATAAATTAATTTTTTTAGCTTGTTCTATACGATCTTGATTCCAAAGACCAAGCCACTCACAAAGCTTAAGATCTAAAGAAATTTTAGCCAAATCAAAATCACTTACACTGCCTAAAATAAATCTTTGATCACTATACTTCAAAAAATATTTCTTAATTTTAGTTTTTACAAAAAATTCTTTTTTTTTAATTTGAAAGAAATTTAAATACAGATACAAAAATAAACCATCATGTTTTATAAATTTTTGACTTGATTTTAGCAAATTATTAAATTCTATATTGTTTGTTGAATGATAAAAAATTGAATTCTCTAATTTTAATTGCTTAAAATATTTATAAGCTTTATCTAATTTTGAAGTCTTAAAAATTTTATAAAGTTCATTATTGATTCTTTCTCTTGAAAGATCATTAATATCCATAGTTTTCATTAAAGCTAATGTTTCATCTGTAATCACAAAATCAAAACGGCATGCAAAAGCAATTGCACGTAAAATTCTTAAGCTATCTTCTTTAAAGCTTTGATCGTTAATATGTCTTATTTGCTTTAATTTTAAATCCTCAACTCCACCAAAAAAATCATAGAAACTATAATCAAAAATATTCACCATTAAAGCATTAATAGTAAAATCCCTTCTTTTAGCACCATCTTGCTCATCATTACAAATAGAAACTTCAAATCCCTTATGTCCACAAGAAATTTTATTTTCATAACGCGCAAGAGCAAGATCAAATTTCTTATATTTGTACACAAAAAAGCTTTTTCCAACACCATCAGCTCCAAGCTTTTTCATTAATTCATCAAAAATTTTAGGTTGAATATCATATATTTCTATATCATAGTCATTACAAGGCAAATTTAAAAAAGTATTTCTAACACATCCACCTACAAAATATGCTCTTTGTGTAAAAGGTTGTAAAATATTCTTAATACTTAAAAAATCATCATCATTTTTTAAGTCTATCTTCAATTTTCGCAAGTAAAAACTCTAAAAAAGTTATGGTAATTTCTAATCTTTTTTCTAAATGTTCATCTTTTGTATTTTTTAAACCTTCAAATAAAACCAAAATTCTTTCTCTAATATTTTTTAAAAAAAATTCTTCATTATTTATAATCTGCTCTTCATCTAATATTTTAGACTCTTCAACTTTTATAATAGGTTTTTCACTACTGATTTGCACCTCTAATTGGTCTAACTCTTGCATAAGTTCTTGAGTTACCTTGTTAATCTCTTGTTTAATCTTATTCTCTTGAATATTTGAGGTTTTATCACCTTGTTTAGACTCCTCCACCATAGGAACAAACTCATCATTTTGATCTAATTCAGAATTCACTTCACTAATTGCTTTTTTCGCTAAATCCTCTATATTCATAGTTTTATCAACCACCTTTTAAATTCATTAATTTCTTCTTCGCTTTTCATATTTACAAAAAAATCAAGCATTTCATAATTTAAATCTTTATGATTCGAACGTAATCCACTTAATCTTCTAATAGCGTCAATGGCATTTTTATTTTGGGGATCTTGTTTTAAAATATTCTTATAAATCTCCAAGGCTTCATTTTTAAGTCCTTGCGCTTCATAAATAGAAGCTTCGGTAACTGTATATCTCATATAAACTCACAAAAAATAGATTCTTAAATTTTATCTAAAAAGTTTTTAATATATTTTTAATCTTATCATTATATTTAAAAAACACAGAAAAATTACTTATCTTGATTCAATATACTTTCAAGATACTGTTGTTTATGATTTTTAAGGTCTTTTGTTTCATTTTTTTGCTGAATTTTTACATTCTCATTTTCTTTAGAAAAATACATGTAATCAAAAATAAACACAGAAGCTATAATCAAAATTAAAGGAATCAAAAAAACCATTATCAAAACTTTTTATAAATATTTCCATAATATTCTATTTTATCTTTTTTCATATTTTCATTAAAGGTATCTACTTTAAAATTATCTTTTAAAATTTTTTCTCTTTCTTTATCTAAATCTTGATAGGAAAATACCATATTAATATTAATAACCCCATCTAATTGTTCTAAATTTTTATAAGTTTGCAGCTCATCATCTAAATTATCACTCTCAATTATTACAATAATTTTTTCATCTTGTATTAATTCTATATTACAAAAAGGAATTTTTTCAATTTTTTTCTTAAGACAATCCACTTGTTCTTTTTTAGATAAGATTAAAACACTAGAAAGATTCATTTATACTCCAAAATATTATTGTATTCTCAAAACCCGCACTTACAAGTTCATCATTATTTAAAAATATAAGATATTCTAACAAAAAATTTCTGTTTTGAAATTTTTTTATTGTTTTTAATGTCTTTGTATCCACTAATTCTATAATATTTTTTTCATTATCACTAAAGGCAGCTATAGTACCATTCTGATTTAAAGCACAAGCATAAATTAAAAAATCTTTTTCTAAAATTTTTTCGTTATTGTTTGCAATAATACCTAACTTTCTATCCGTGCTACAACTTAGTATAGTTTTGTTTTTATAATCTAACTGATAAATATTATCTTTGTGAATATTTTTGTAATTTTTTATTTTTTGCCATTTATTTAAATCAAAAAGCACTATTTCTCCGCTTTCAAATCCAGCAACTAAAATGTTTTTATACTCATCTAAAACAACATCACTTAAGCTTGAATTTGAAAATGTAGTCTTTTTAATAACTTTTTTTGTTTTTAAATCCAAAAGCTCAATACTAGAATCTAATGCAGCTAATACAACAATATTATTATTTAAAAATAAAGCTTTTTTAACACTATTATTTGGAAGTTGAAAATCAAATATCATATTTTCATTATAGATATTTAATTTTTTACTTCCAAAATCTCCTTCACTTAAAACCAATACCATACCGTCAAAATAATCAATACTGTAAATTCTAGGATCAACATTATCTTCATAAAAATTTTTAATCTTAGCTAATTTAGTAATTAGTTTTTCTTGCTTGTCTTTTACTAGAACACTTAAAATTTCCCCATTATCCAAGCCTATTAATAGCTTTTCATCGATTAATTTTATTGCATTTAAATTAGATTTTAATTTTAATTCACTTGCAAATGCACAAATTCCAATTAGTAAGATTAAAAATATTTTTTTCATTCTTATCTGACACCTTCATTTAAAACGTCTAAAAGATTTGACCTTTTTTTTGATTCTTCATTTTTAAATTTAGCTTCAAAAGTATTATTTACCAAAGGCTTTGCATCACTTTGTGGCACATGGCATTGAGTACAATTAAATCTAGCTTCACTTACCATATCTTTTGTAGATTTATTTTTTCTAAGATCAAAATAGTGACTATTTGGAAGTGGTGTTGCACCAACATCTTTTGCAATAGATTGATCATGACAGCTCAAACAAATATTATTATCCTTAACAATAGGAAGCATATCTTCTAAAGTGTGAGGAATTAGTGGTGGAGCATTTTCAAATGATCTTTCTATCAATACAGATTCACCAGCTGATAATTGAGAATATTTAACATCTAATAACTCTATATTTTCACTCTCTAAACTTGTTTTTCTTAAACCTAAATCTTTTGAATCAACACTTTTAACAGCAAAACCACATGCACTTATTAAAGTAGCTACTGCTAAGGATAAAAAGATTTTATTTTTCATTTTCTCTCCTTATTTTTAATATATTAAAACCTAAAGCATCATCGCAGCAAACATCAATACACTTTCCACATCTTATGCATTCTCCAGATTTAACATCTTGCTCTTCTTTTCCTATCATCCAAAGCACTTGTTTTTCAGGACAAATTTGGATACATTTATAACATTTAGTGCATTTTTGCAAATCATATCTTACTTTTAAAAGTGAAAAATGAGATACTAAAGCCCAAAAAGCACCTAAAGGACAAAAATGAGAGCATGTAAATCTAGGACTCAAAAAAGCATCTATACAAAAAATAATTAATGCTATAAAAATCCAAGAAACTCCCCCAAATATAATCCCTCTCTGGATTATTCCTATATAAGAAAATTCCTCAAAGACAGGAAAAGACAAAACTAAAGACAAAACTAAAGACAAAGTCATTATATAGTAACGCAGATTTTTATTAACATTAATTGTTTTTATCTGATTTACTTTTAATTTCATCCTAAAAAAATGAGCTAAATCTGTAATAATATTAATCGGACATACCCATGCACAAAAAGCTCTTCCAGCAAAAATAGCATAAAAGAAAAATATTACTAAAGCTCCACTTAAAGCCATTACGTCCATTTGTAAGCTAGCAAATACAAGTTGCAAAAACGCAAATGGATCACTAAGTGGTATAGTGGAAAATAAAATAGAAGAACTCAAATTTCCCTTTAAAATAAAATCAAATACACTAAAAGAAAATAAAATTAAAATAGAAATTTGCACAATCCTTCTTAAAATAAGATATTTCACAGCAATTCTCCATCATTAAGATAATTTTTAGCTTTATTGTTGTTGAATTTCTTTTTGGTGTCAACATCTTGTAGACGTTTTTCGTCTTTTTCATCCCAGCCTTTAATATAATTATCCCCTGCTCTTCCTAAAACAAAATTTCTAGGTAAAACTTTGATAGCTGCTTCTTGAGTAATGCAAGCTTTCTCACAAAGCCCACAACCTACACAAACTTCGTGATCAACAACCGGAAGTAAAAATGCATGTTTAGCAGTTCTTTCATTGCGTTTTAATTCTAACTTTAAAGCCTTGTCTATTAAAGGACAGGCTCTATAACAAGCATCGCATTGAATTCCCCAATAAGCCACGCAACTAGCACTATCAATAATAGCTATACCCATCTTAGTTTTATAAATTCCATCTTTTTGTTCTAAATATTTATGATCCAACGCATCGGTAGGACAATCCCTGATACAAGGAATATCTTCACATAACCTACACGGATCTTTTCTCGCTACAAAAAAAGGAGTGCCATTTTGGGGAGAATCTTGCAAAGTAGCTAGATCTAAAATATCGTAAGGACAAGCTTTCACACAAAGTCCACATCTTATACATTTTGACAAAAATTCTCTTTCATTATCGGCTCCAGGAGGTCTTAAAAAATACTCCTGATTAGAACTAAAAGCTAAATTTGCCAAAAATGCGCTACCGCTACTTATACACAAAAGCTTAAATGCAAAAGCTAAAAATTCTCTTCTATTGTTCATTTATTACACTTTAGTAATTTTTACAGCACATTTTTTAAAATCAGTTTGATTAGATAGTGGACAAGTTGCATCAAGCGTAACTTTGTTAATATACACATTCTCATCAAACCAAGGAACATACACAAGACCTTTTGAAGGCTTATTTCTACCACGAAAATCCACTCGTGCTTTTACTTTTCCACGACGCGACTCTACCCACACAGCATCACCTTGATTAATTTGCATACTCTTAGCATCATCTTCATTCATATAACAAAGTGCTTCAGGAACTGCACGGAAAAGTTCAGGAACCCTCATAGTCATAGTACCACTATGCCAATGTTCTAATACTCTACCGGTAGATAACCAAAATGGATATTCCTTACTCGGTCTTTCAGGAGCTTTCATAAATGGTCTAAAGAAAATTTTAACTTTATTTTTTAAGCTATACTTTTCAGTTGTTTGAGGTGCTATTAAATCTCCTTTTGGCAATTCTTTAGCAAAATTACCATAAAAAGCAAAATCAGATTTTGGATTAGCTTTTTTAGCATAATAATCAAATTTTGTATTAAATCTCCACTGGGTTTCTTTACCATTTACTACAGGCCATCTTAAACCTCTGACCTTATGATAAGTGTCAAAATCAGCTAAATCATGCCCATGTCCTAAACCAAATTTGCGATATTCTTCCCATAAATATTTTTGAATAAAAAACCCATAGCCTTTAAATTCTTCTCCGTCGCTACCTATAATTTTTCTTTCATCTCCAAAAACTTCAGAATTATCAAAACCCTTTGCTATATTGTCTTTAGCTTTGAATGTTTTTGCCTCACTATTGGCAAATAATACATCATATAATGTATCATCTTCATTGTAACCCATAGCTTTAGCTTCTTCTAAAACACTTGGTAAAGTAAGCTTATCATTAACTTTCATTTCACCCCAAACTTCTTTTAATTTAAAGCGTTTTGCAAATTCCATAATCTGCCAAGTATCACTCATAGCTTCACCTACAGGTAAAACTTGTTGTTTCCAATGCTGGGTTCTTCTTTCTGCATTACCATAAGCACCCCATTTTTCATAAATCATAGCACTTGGTAAAATTAAATCTGCTACCTTAGCACTAATTCCTGGATAACAATCACTTACAACAATAAAATTATCCATATTTCTGGCTGCATCTATCCAGTGATTTGCATTTGCTGTATTTTGCCATGGATTATTCACCTGCACCCAAGCAAATTTGATTTTTCCATCTTCTAAATCTCTCATAATATTTAAATATGGAGCACCTGGTTTTGGATTAATTGTATTTGCAGGTATTTTCCAAATTTTTTCAGAAATTTCTCTATGTTTAGCATTTGCAACCACCATATCAGCCGGTAAACGATGAGAAAATGTTCCCACTTCTCTTGCTGTTCCACAGGCACTTGGTTGTCCAGTAAGAGAAAAAGCTCCACTACCTGGTTTTGCTTGCTTACCTAATAAAAAATGCACCATATAAGCTTGCTCATTTACCCAAGAACCTCTTGTATGTTGATTAAATCCCATAGTCCAAAAACTTACAACTTTTCTATTTTTTTCAATGTATAAATTTGCTAGTTCTTGTAATTTATTTTTAAATTCTTCTATGCTTTCATCTTCATTGCCTTTTGCCACTTTAGCCACATAATCAAGTGTATAAGGTTCTAATGCTTTCTTAAAATCCTCAAAAGAAATTTCCCAATGTGTATCAGGTTTATCTTGATGCTTCATTTCAAATTTATCACCTGTTTTCACTCCTAGATAAGCTAAAGATATTGCTTCTTCATCATCTAAAACAATAGCGTTTTGCTTAGCAACAGTGTCTTTTTCACTTACTTTAAATTTAGGATGATTAGGATTATTTCTCATTCCATAACCAATATCAGCATATCCTGTTGTGAATATACAATGCTTATCAACAAAATCCTTATCCATAGCTTCTGGATGATTATAAACAATTTCTCTTGCTATGTAATTCCAAATAGCTAAATCAGCATTAGGTTTAAAAATAATTTCAGTATCGGCTATATGAGAAGTTCTATTTGAAAAAGTTGATAAATTTACCACTTTTACCTTATCAAGATTACTTAATTTTCTATCACTTACTCTTGACCATAAAATTGGATGCATTTCTGCCATATTTGCGCCCCAAGTAATTATAGTATCTGTAAGCTCTATATCATCATAACAACCAGAAGGCTCATCAACTCCAAATGTTTGCATAAATCCAACAACTGCAGAAGCCATACAATGACGCGCATTTGGATCAATATTATTTGATCTAAAACCAGCTTTTACGAGTTTAGCTGCAGCATATCCTTCTTGAATAGTATATTGACCGCTTGCAAAAATTCCAATACCTTCAACACCTTTTTCCTTGTATGCTTTTTTAAATTGCTTTTCCATTTCGTCAAAAGCTTTTTGCCAAGAAACTTGTTGAAATTTCCCCTTTTTATCAAATTCACCTTTAGAATTTACACGAAGTAAAGGAGTTACCAAACGATCTTCACCATACATAATTTTTGCATTAAAATAACCTTTAATACAATTTAATCCGCGATTGACTGGAGCCGCAGGATCTCCTTTTACTGCAACGATCTTGCCATCTAAACTCGCAACTAATATTCCACATCCTGTACCACAAAATCTACAAACAGCTTTATCCCAGCGCCATTTATTTTCAGTATTTGCAAGCACACTACTTGGAACACTAAGACCCGCAACACTACAAGCACTTGCAATAGCAGTATTTTTAATGAAGTCTCTTCTGTTCATCGTATCCCTCGTTATTGTTTATTTTGCGTATATTAAATAACACACAAATGTCATATTATCACATTTATATTAAAATTAAATTATAAAAAGGAATATTTTTAAATACTTACATTTAGGATTTATTTAGTATTTTTAAAAAAAATTAAGCATATTATTAAAACGCTAATTTATCTTAGCGTTTTAATTGATTTACTATACCAAGCATATCATCACTTGTTGTAATAGCTTTAGAACCAGCTTCGTAAGCTCTTTGTCCAGTAATAAGATCTGTCATCTCCTCTACAAGTTGAACATTACTAAGCTCTACAAATCCGTGTTTAATAGGGGAAAATCCATTTTCTCCGGCAATACCAGCAATAGGAGCACCGCTTGCATCAGTTTCCACCAAAAGATTGTCTCCAAGCGCATGTAAACCAGCAGGATTAATAAAATTTACAAGCTCTATTTGTCCTATCTGAGTTTCAGCTGTATTTCCTGGTTGAATAACCGAAATAGTTCCATCGGTTGCAACATTAATTGCAGTCGCATCTTCTGGAATTGTCATTTCTGGCAAAAGTCTATATCCATCTGAATTTACTATATTACCTTCAGCATCTTTTGTAAATTGCCCATTTCTAGTATATGCGATTGTTCCATCAGGCATTTGAATTTGAAAAAAACCATTATTTCCTGCTATAGCCATATCAAGACCAGCAGTTGAAGTTTGTTTTAAACTACCCTCACTAAAGATCTTGCTAATTGCAGTTACTCTAGAACCAAGACCTACTTCTATCCCACTTGGATGTTTAGTTGTGCTTGAAGTTGATGTTCCAGCATATTTCATTGTTTGATACATTAAATCTGCAAATTCAGCACGAGATTTCTTATAACCTACCGTATTAACATTTGAGATATTATTTGAAGTCACATCAATTTGTGTTTGTTGAGACACCATCCCTGATGCTGCTGTGTATAACGATCTTAACATTTATCTATCCTTAGAATTTTTATTTAACATTTGCTAATTTATTAATAGCTTCTTGATTTAAATCATCCATATGAGAAGTCATAACTTTTTGATACATCTCAACCATACGATTTGCTTCTATTAATCCAACCATTTCAGTCACAGGATTTACATTAGAACCTTGAGTAAAACCTTGTTTAATAGCACCTGAATTTTGTAAATCTCTTATTTTATTTACATCTACTTTATACATATTATCACCATCTTTTTGTAAATCTCTTAAATCATCTACTTGAGCTACAAATAATCTTGCAATATTTTGATTTGTAGTGCTAATAATCCCATTTTTATCTACATTAACAAAAGCATTGGAATCACCTATACGAATTCCATCATTTTCTGGATTATTAAAATAATCACTACTTAAAACCCTATATCCTTGACGATTAACCAAATATCCATCTTCATCAAGTTGAAAATTTCCATCTTGACTTAATCTTACTTCTCCGTTGTTAGTTTTAATAAGATAGAAAGTATCTTCTCTTGTTAAAGCAAGATCTAAAGGATTATGGGTCATCTTCATGGATCCAACATTAAAATTTGTATATACATGATTAACTTGAGGTACTCTATCTATAGTAGTATTTACAAATCTCGCTGCATCTCTTGTATGATTTTCTATAGGCAACTCATCTTGAGTTTCTTTAAAAATCCTTTTAAAATCTGCAATAACAACATTATCTCTCTTGTAACCACTAGTGTTGACATTGGCAAGGTTATTAGTTACAACGTCTAAGCGATTAAATTGTGTAACCATAGCACCAGTGGCTTGATAATATCCATTTTGCATTGTAATTCCTAAAAATCTGAAATATTTTAATCACACAAAGCAATATCTATTCCAAAAAATTTTATTTGTTTTTAATTAATTTTTAGGAAGAATAACAAGTTTCATACTAAAATTATCTCAAAGGACACTTTATGGCTGGCGAAGCGAATACTTTAGAAGAACTTTTTAAAGAAAATTCTAAAGATTATATCACATATGAAAAACTTGTCAAGTACTTAGCAAAAATTCCAAATGCCTCTAGTGTAAAAAAAATTCGAGATTTAATGACCAAACACAAAGTAGAATTAGTATCTTCAGCAGAAATTGCAAAAAAACGTAATCTAGAAGAAGCAAAAAAACTGCAAGAAGAAAAACAAAAACTACAAGATACAAGCTTGGAAAATGAATTTGATTTAGCTAATGAAAATGATTTATTAGAATGGAGTAGATCAGATTCTCCTGTAAGAATGTATTTAAGAGAAATGGGACAAATTTCATTATTAAACAAAGATGAAGAAGTAGAAATCTCTAAAAAAATAGAACTTGGTGAGGATATTATTATCGATGCTTTCTGTTCGGTGCCTTATTTGATTGACTTTATACTTGATTATAAAGAACCTTTAATCAATAGAGAAAGAAGAGTAAAGGAACTTTTCAAAAGCTTTGAAGATGACGATAAAAATGAAGATGATAAAAATGAAGATGAAATAGATACCGATGAAGAAAATGAAAACGACGAAAATGATTTAAATAGTGATAAAAAAATTAAAAAAACAAATAAAAAAGAAGATGAAAGAACTTTAAAAGTCATAGAAAGCTTTAAAGCTTTAGAAAAAGCAAAAAAAGAATGGTTAAAAACCATTTCCACCATTAGCGCAGAAAAAAACGAAGATGACTTATTAGATAAATTAATAATAGCTTTTAAGAAAAATATATTAAAAGAAAAACTTATGAACTTAGGCCCAACTTCAAAGCTCATATCAGAAATAGTAAAATCAATGGAAACTGCTTTAAAAAGTGATGAAGAATTTGATAAGGAACTTAAGCGCTTAGAATACCGTTTACCAATGTTTTCAGAAGAACTCAAACAAAGACATGCAGATATCTTAAAAGATATCACTAAACTTAGCAAAGAAGAAATAACTGAGCGTGCTTTGGAAACAACTATGGTTAGTACTTATATGGAAATTAAAAAACTTATTCAAACAAAAGAAGCTAGCCAAAATTCATTTGATTTAGAAAAAGATCAATTAAAAGAAATTTTAGAACAAATCAAACGAGGCAAAAGAATTTCTGATGAGGCAAAAACTAGAATGGCTAAATCAAATTTACGACTTGTAGTTAGCATAGCAAAAAGATATACAAATCGCGGCTTACCTTTTTTAGATTTAATTCAAGAAGGTAATATTGGTTTAATGAAAGCAGTTGATAAATTTGAATATAAAAGAGGTTATAAATTTTCAACTTATGCTACATGGTGGATACGACAGGCTATTTCAAGAGCTATAGCAGATCAAGCAAGGACTATAAGAATTCCTATTCATATGATAGAAACTATCAATCAAATCAATAAAATAATTCGTGAATATTTACAAAAAGAAGGCAAAGAACCGGATGTTAACATTATCGCTAAAGAAGTAAATTTAAGTGTAGATAAAGTAAAACAAGTTATCAAAATCACAAAAGAACCTGTTTCTCTAGAAGCACCTATTAGCAATGAAGATGATGGTAAATTTGGAGATTTTGTAGAAGATAGAAATTCACTTTCACCTATGGATCACATTTTAAAAGATGATTTAAAAGAACAAATTGATGAAGTTTTAGATCAACTAAATGATAGAGAAAAAGCAGTTATTAGGATGCGTTTTGGTTTAATGGATGATGAAAGCGATAGAACTTTAGAAGAAATTGGTAAAGAACTTAATGTCACTAGAGAAAGAGTAAGACAAATAGAAAGTTCTGCTATAAAAAAACTTAAGCACCCTAAAGTTGGTAGAAAACTTAAAAATTATATTGAAGGCTGGAAATAATTAATCCTTAACTATAAAAGGATTAATTATCTCTAAAAAGTTTAGTTGCAAGATGTGTTGCTCTGCTTTGATCCGTATCTTTTTTAAGTGTATAAAAAATTCTACTAATATAATCTTCTAAAATTTTTTGAGAATTATTGATTTTATCATCTTTATTGATGATAATCTTTTTATATCTGCCATCACTATTTAATTCATAAGCTAAATCATTATCACTTAATTGCAATTTTAATATTTGTGCCAACTTTGCCCTAGAGTGCTCATCATATATTGGTGTCATCAACTCAAGACGTCTTTCTAAATTTCTTGGCATCCAATCTGCACTTGAAATAAAATAATTTGGACTTGTATGCTTAAAATACAAAATTCTTGCATGCTCTAAATATTTTCCAACTATACTTCTAACCTTTATATTTTCACTATAACCTTGCACGTCTGGTTTCAAACAGCAAATTCCTCTAACTATCAAATCAATTCTTACACCCTTATTAGATGCTTCATATAAAGCTTTAATCACATCCGCATCAACTAAAGCATTCATTTTAGCTATAATGACACCATTTTCTCTTTGATTTGCTTCAATTGCTATCATTTCTAAAATTCTTTCTTTGATTTGCTTAGGACTCATCGATAAGGTTTTTAAACGACGGCTTTTACTATACCCTGACAAAATATGAAAAAATGTCGTAGTATCTTGTGAATACTCTTCCTTTGAAGTAAAATAACTAACATCTGTGTAAACTTTAGCTGAGCTAGCATTGTAATTTCCTGTACTAAGGTGATTATAAATTTTAAGTTTATCACCTTCTTTTCTAATTACTTGAGCAACTTTAGCATGTACTTTAAATCCTGTAATACCATAAATTACATGAGCACCAGCATTTTCTAATGATTTTGCCCAATGTAAATTATTTTCTTCATCAAAGCGAGCCTTAAGTTCGACCATTACAGTAACTTGTTTACCATCATTTGCAGCATCAATCAAGGCTTGAACTATATTTGAATTTTTTTCCACTCTATAAAGTGTCATTCGTATAGAAACAACCTTAGGATCTTTACTTGCTTCTTTTATAAATTGATAAACAGGTTCAAAACTTTCATAAGGTTGAAAGACCAAAATATCTTGTTTATCCATAGCGCTAAATATCGATAAATTATCTCCAAATGGCGGTAAAATTTTTGAAGTATATACAGGACTTAGTAAGTGAGTAAATTCTTTGTTTAAAATAATTTGCCAAAGCGATGATAAATTTAAAAGAGTATCATATTCATAAATATCTTTATGAAAAATATTCATATGTAAGCGTAAAAATTCTATCAATTGTTCATCAGCACCTTTTTGAATTTGCAAACGAATAAATGCACCTTTTCTACGGAGCTTTAACCCTTGTTCTAAAATCATCATAAAATCATCAGCTTCCTCTTCTTCAATCTCCATATCTGCATTTCTAGTTACCCTAAAAGCAGCAGAAGCTAAAAGCTTATACCCAGGAAAAATGTGTTCTGTGTGATGATGAACTATACTTTCAATAGGCACATAAATATTTGAACTTACTTGATAAAATCTAGGTAAAACTCTTGGGATACGTATCATTCCAAATTTTAATAGCTCTGGATGGATAGGATCACAAAGCTTTACCGCCAAAGAGAAAGATAAATTGTTTAAATGCGGAAAAGGATGAGTAGCATCTACAGCAATTGGAACTATAACAGGAAAAATATTAGAAAAAAAATGTTCATTACATTGTTGTTTCATATCCTCATCAAGCTCTTCATATGATCTAATAAACAAGTTTTCTTTTTCAAGGTCAGATAAAATTTTAGAAAAATATTGCTCAAGCACATATTTTTCTTCGTGCAAATAATTTCTTATGGCTTTTAATTGCGCCAATGGTGTCATTTCATCATTGCTAGTGGTGCTAATACCAGCAACAAAAAGTTGTTTTAAACCAGCCACTCTAATCATATAAAATTCATCTAAGTTAGTGCAATATATAGCTATAAATTTCAGTTTTTCCAGCAATGGAAGCTCTTTGGAACATTGATCTAACACTCTAGAATTAAAAGCTAACCAAGATAATTCTCTGTTAATATACATAGATGATTGAAACTGCATCTTATTTACCTTAAATAATCTATTTAATAAATAGTATATTATATATTAAGAATACTTACCTTTATTAAATTATTATGATATTAAATCTTAAAAAACCATTTATAATAAATTAAGATATTTTATATCTTTAAATTAATATTAAATATATTTATAATATAGTTACAACATAGCATTTTGATGCCTTATTATGCAAGGAGGAATTCTTGAAGCAAAAAAAGGCTTTTCCTAGTCTGTTTAGCGTTTTTTTACTTTTACTTGTCGTATTTTTTGTGATTGGTTTTTATACCTTTTACAACGCCAAAGGTACTTCTTATCTTAGCAATGCGAGTCAATCATGTAATAATTGTCATATTATGAATGAAGTTTACAATGATTATCTTGCAGCTCCTCACTCCAAAAAAGTTAAAGGTGAGCCAAGAGCAACCTGTAGTGATTGCCATTTACCTCACAACTTTTTAGATAAATGGATTGCTAAAGCACAAAGTGGTCTAGGGCATGCTTACGCCTTTACATTTAAATTAAATGAATTGCCAACAAATTTAAATGCAAACGAAAAAAGTAAAAAAATGGTGCAAGATAATTGTATTCGTTGTCACTTTGATTACGCTAGCGTAGCTATTAATGCGACAACCAATCCTCATAAGGATAATTCTTTAAATTGCGTTTCGTGTCATGGTAGCGTCGGACATAAGCGTGGATTTTAATTTTTAGGAGATTCAATGAATAAAAAAAGTCTTTTATACTCATGTATAATAATTTTACTTGTGTTAATCGGTGCTGTTTTATGGCTAAATAATGATATAAGTAAAAAGCAAGAAGAGAGTATTGGGGGTATTGTTAGCAAAAATTTCGTTGAGATGAGCGATGAAAATCCTACTTTTGATGAATGGGGTAAAAATTTTCCAGATTATTTGGATATGTATCTTACAGTAGAAAGAGAAAAGCCTATGGAAACTGATTTTGGCGGAAATCTATCATATTCAAAATTAATAAGATACCCTCAACTTACTATTTTATGGGCAGGATATCCTTTTTCAATTGACGCTAATGAAGAAAGAGGACATTTTTGGGTGCAAGTTGATCAAATGGATACAGCAAGAAATAACAAAGATTTTTTAAATTCTCATGGATTTGCTGGATTTGGTGGACAACCAACTGCTTGTATGAATTGTCATAGTGGTTGGTCTCCATGGCTTATTAAGAATACACAAGGTAATAACGAAAAAGAAAAATGGATAGCATTTAATTCTACAAAATATTGGACAATGATAAAAAATATTCCTGCAGTAAATGGTTACAAAGAAGGTTCTTTAGAACATAGTGGTCCTCATGGAGGTAAAAGAATGGGAATAACTTGTGCAGATTGTCATACCCCAAATAATATGAGTTTGAGGCTTACACGCCCAGCTGCTATAAATGCTCTTATAGCAAGAGGTTATGAGAAAGATGAAGAACAAGGCGTAAAAGCTACAAGAGAAGAAATGAGAACTTTAGTTTGCTCTCAATGCCACGTGGAATATTATTTTAGACCTACTGGAGAAAAAATCAAAGTAATGGGAGAAAGCATAGCTAATGATTCTACTAAAAAATGGTGGAATGGGACTCAAAAAACTTACGATGAATTTGATTCTTGGAGAGATGGTAATAAACCAACACAAATAGAAGTAGATGGCTTAGAATTAGTATTTCCTTGGAGTGAATGGAAAAAAGGCCAAGCTTTTAGAATAGAAATGTTTGACGATTATTATGATAAAGTACGCACGATTTTTGATAAAGATTGGGCTCATAAATTAAGTGGTGCGCCTATGATAAAAATTCAACATCCAGAAAGTGAATTATACAGCGGTGGGGTGCATGCAGCTAATGGAGTTAGTTGCGCAGATTGTCATATGCCTTATATTAGAAAAGGTGCTAAGAAAATGACTCAACATAATGTTACTTCGCCTTTACAAAATATTAATGCTGCTTGTAAAACTTGTCATACTCAAAGCGAAGAATATCTTAAAGCACAAATTAAAGATATTCAAAATTCAATTGCTCATGACTTAAGAACGGCAGAATATGCCATTGTAAGTCTTATCAAAGATATTCAAGTTATACGTGAATATTTAAGCATGATGCCAGAGTACCAAACAGATAATAAAGCAGATGTAAATAAAATCAACAATACTTTAAAAGAAGTATTAGAACTCCATAGAAAAGCTCAAATGAGAGCAGATTTTATTGGTGCTGAAAATTCTACAGGTTTTCACAATCCAAGAGAAGCCTCAAGAATGCTTTTACAAGCTGTGGACATGGCAAGAATGGGACAAACTAAATTAGTAGAAATTGCTAATGTAAATGGAATCAAAGACTTTAAAACTTCTAATTTAACTTTTGAAGATATTCAAAAATTTAATCCAGGAGATATCCGCTATAAAGTAGATTTAAATGGGCATAAGGCAGGAGAGCGCTATTATAAACATGATAATATTAATGGCAACCCTTCACAACATCTTTTAGATATGGATAAAAATCTTAAACCATATAATTATCAAAACATAGATAAATAATCAAAATCCCGTTAAACGGGATTTTATTCTTTATTTGTTTTATTTTATTAATTTAACTTCTTCACCTTTTAAAATTTGATTCATGGTGTTCATAGCACACATTTTTCCGCACATAGAACAAGAATTAAGCTCTTCAGGCCTTCTTTCATTAAACATCTTTTTAGCCTTCTCTCCATCTATAGCAAACTTAAACATTTTCTCCCAATCAATATCTTGTCTTGCTTTACTCATAGCATCATCTCTTGCTCTTTCTTTTGGAAGTTTTGCTATATCTCCAGCATGAGCTGCTATTTTTGTAGCCACAATACCATCTCTTACATCGTTTATATCAGGCAATCTTAAATGTTCCGCAGGAGTTACATAACAAAGGATATCAGCTCCTGCTGCTGCTGCAACAGCACCACCTATTGCTCCACTTATATGATCATATCCTGCACCAATATCAGTAACCAAAGGTCCTAAAACATAAAAAGGGGCACCATTACAAATTCTCTTTTCAATTTGCATATTTGCTTCTATTTCATTTATAGCCATATGACCTGGTCCTTCTATCATAACTTGTATATCTTGTTCCCAAGCTCTTTTTGTAAGCAAAGATAATTCTATCAACTCAGCTATTTGAGCACTGTCACTTGCATCATGAGTACAACCTGGTCTTAAAGCATCTCCTAAAGATAAAGTTACATCAAATTCTTTACATATTGCCAATAAATCATCATAATACTCATAAAAAGGATTTTCACAATCATTCATTTGCATCCAAGCATAAAGTACAGATCCGCCTCTTGAAACAATATTCGTAATTCTATCGCACTCCTTAAATACTCTAGCTGCTCTGGAATTTATACCTGCGTGTATGGTCATAAAATCAACTCCACTTTTTGCATGATGATACACCACATCTAAAAAATCTTTAGCTTTAATATCTTTTAAATCTTTTTCTAAGAATCCAACCGCATCATAAACAGGCACTGTCCCTATCATAGCTTTTGAAGTTGCAATCAACTCATCTCTAAATTTACTTGTCTTGCCATAATTACTTAAATCCATTATAGCTTCTATATTAAATTTATGTGCCAAATCAACTTTTTGCATCTCCTCTGTGTAATCTATACAATCATTAGATACACCTAAATTTACATTCACTTTTGTTCTAAGACCGCATCCTATTCCATTAGGATCTAATGCCTTATGATTAATATTTGCTGGTATAATAATTTTACCGCTTGCTATATTTTCTATCAAAAAATTTTGATCAACTTGTTCTTTTTGTGCAACAATTTGCATTTGTTTTGTAAATACACCTTCTTTTGCGTACGTCATTTGAGTTTTCATATTGTTTATCCTTGAAAATAGTTTTTATGGATAAATGAAAGGGTAAAAAATAAGTAAAAAAAGCAGTTAATATAAATCTTCCCAACGCTAGCATTATCTAGTTCTGGTTCGGTCTAAGCTTTTAGCTTACTCTCAGCCTGTCACACAAGCTCCCGTCATTTAGGCAGTAAGTATAGCGTAAATTATAAAAAAATTTATTTCTTTTTAGTTTTATTTTTTGATTGTTTGCTAAATTGCAACAATTCCTCAGTAGTTTTTATATAAAATGGAATTTTTTTAATACAATAGATTAAAATTTCACTTGCAGCTAAAGCGTCATTCAAAGCTCTATGATGCTGATTTTGTATATTTAAAAATTCTTTTAATGTTTCAAGTCCGTACTTAGGACTATCGATACACTTCTTAGCAAGATCTATGGTACATAATCTTCTATTTAATAAAACACCAAAATCATTTTCTTGCATAACTTTTGATAAAAAATTATAGTCAAATCGAACATTATGCGCTACAAAAATAGAATCCTTTAAAAATAACCTAAAATTATTTAAAACAAATTTTAACGATGGAGCTTCTTTGCTCATATATTGAGTAATGCCTGTTAATTCTGTAATATTTTCTGGAATATTATCCACTTGAATTAAACTTTCAAAACGATCAATTTCTTTAAAATTTTGAATTTTAACAGCACCAATTTCTAAAATTTGTCCATTTTTAATACTTCCTGTGCTTTCAATATCCACTACACAAAAAATTTCATTTTTTATATCAGTATTTTTAGTTTTTAAACAAATTTGATTGTTTTTATTAATTTCAATACCAAGCCCTAAAAGCGAAAATGTATGCGAGTCAAAATCATAAGAAGAAAGTTCTTCTATATTCTTTATTTCATTAATAACCCAAGAAAATGATTTATTTTCTTTACTTAGTTTATTAATAAAATCATCAATTTGCTGTTGACTCAAAATTCACACTTTAATGAATTAATTGCAGTTTTATAATCTTGTGAAGAAAAAATATAATTCCCCGCTACTAAAATATCAGCACCAGCTTCATCTAAATCAGGCGCATTTAACCCATTTATGCCACCATCAACTTCTATAAAAACTTTAAGATTTTTTTTATCAATCATCTCTCTTAAAGTCCTAATTTTTTGATAAACTAAAGGTAAAAATTTCTGCCCTCCAAATCCAGGATTAACACTCATTAAAAGAACCATATCTACAAATTCTAAAAGATGCTCTATATTGGATACAGGAGTATGTGGATTCAAAACAATTGCAGGATGAATTCCATTTTTTTTCAAATCTTCACAAATTCTTATTGGATGTTTTTCTATTTCAACATGAAAACTTATAAATTTTGGCTTTAGCGGTTTGAAAAATTCTACAAATTTACTCACATCATTTACCATTAGATGTACATCTAAAGGAATTGGACTAATTTTACATATATTTTCTAAAACACAAGGTCCAAAAGTAAAATTTGGAACAAAATATCCATCCATTACATCAATATGTAACAAATCAGCTCCAGCTTCATGTATTTCTTTAATATCTTTTTCTAAATTTAAAAAATTTGCTGATAATAAACTAGGTGCTACATACATTAATATTCTCCAAATATTTATATACAAGTGGTTATTTTACCATACTTAATATCAATATTTTCTTTATTGTTTTTAGTATTTGATTTTTTTAAGTTTATTTTAGATACAATTTCAAGAATTATTTTATTTTAATCAAAGACGAGGAAATAGCAATGTCAAGAATATGTCAAATCACAGGAAAAGGACCTATGGTAGGCAATAACGTAAGTCACGCCAACAATAAAACAAAAAGAAGATTTTTGCCAAATTTAAGAACTATTCGTGTTACTCTAGAAGATGGTACAACGAGAAAAGTTAGGGTTGCAGCTTCTACTTTAAGAACTCTTAGAAAGCAAAATAATAAATAATTATAAAATCTAAACATAAAAGAGGAATTTACAAATGTCTTTTTTGAAAAAGCTCAAAAAATTCCTCAATTGGTCTTCTTCTCCCAAACCTGCAATCAGTCTCAATGATGAGTTATATGGACAGCTTAAATTTTTAAGAATTCCCCTTATAGCTATTGTTATTATTACTCTCATTGGTGCTTTTGGATATATGCTCACAAGTAATTTTAATCTCAATGATGCTATTTATCAAGCAGGAATGACTTTTACCACTTTAGGATATACAGAAGTAAATCCAATTTCGACAGCCGGTAGAATATTTACAGTTTTATATGTACTATCAACCTTTACAATTTTCACATTCTGCATGGGTTTAGTCATAGAAATAATAAAAAAAGGAACTTTACTAAAAATTATAAAGGAAAGAAGGATGTTACATAAAGTTGCAAGATTAAAAAATCACTTTGTGATATGTTATCACAACGATTTCACTATAGAATTAGCACAACAATTTAGAGAAAATCATATTCCTTTTGTTGTTGTCGATGAAATTCAAAATTTTGATGAAATATCTGAAAAATATCGCTACCCGTATTATATAGAAGCTGCACCACACACAAATCTTGCCTTTTTAAAATCAAATCTCTCTAGCGCCAAAGGAGTTATAACTCTTAGCCACAATATCGCAGACAACATTGCAATCATTGCCTCTGTAAGATTATTTGAAAAAGAACTACAAAGAATCAATCCTTATTTTATACTTGCTAGTTCAGCAAATGATGATGAAACACAAAAATTGAAAAAACTTGGAGCAAATTCTATTGTTTCAGCAACTAAACTTGTTGCTCAAAGATTAAGTGCTATGTCAGCAAGACCTGATATGGAAAATTTATTAGAAAACTACTTGTATAAAAAAAATAGCCCTATTGATTTAGAAGAAGTAAAAATCCCAGATGAATCATGGGTACGTTTTAAACGATTAAAAGAAATTCACTTAAGAGATATGGCAAATGTTAGCGTTGTTGGGATTTTAGAAAATAAAAAATTTACACCTATGCCAAAAGGTGATACTCTAATAGGTACTGGTTCAAAATTACTTTTAGTAGGTACAGCCGATAGTATCAAAATAGCAAAAAAAATTATTAAAAATAAACAAAAACCTGATGAATTAAAATACATTTAACTAAATTTAAAGTATAATTTGTAATTTATTTTAATATTAATCAAAAAAAGGAGAACTCATGCTACACGAATTTCGAGATTTAATCACTCAACTAAAAGGCAAAGATAAACATTTTGACAAGCTATTTGATGAACACAACGAACTCGATCATAAAATTAAAGATGCAGAAGAAGGTAGAATTCATCTAGACAATCTTGAAATTGCAAATCTTAAAAAAGAAAAATTAAAATTAAAAGATGAGTTGAATACTTATTTATCAAACTATCAAAAATAACTTTTAAGGAAAATTCATGTTTGGTAATAAACAAATACAAAATACAATCAAAGAATTAGAAAATAAAGTTAAATTTTTAGAAGAAGAGAATGCAAGATTAAATCTTGAAAAGCAAGAGTTGATAGCCAGTTGTGAAAAAAATGCCATAAGCAACAATAGTATTACCGCACTTGAAACAAAACTTTTAGACATGTTACTAAATGGAGTTTTAAAAGGTATATCCAATGTACAAGGTGATATGCAAGAGAATGTAAATAAGGCAGAAATTATTTCTCAATATTCTGATTCTTCTTTGCACGATATGCAAGAATTAAATTCTATTACACAATCAATTATTTCTTCACTTCAAAGTATTATTGATTCTGCAAATCAATCAAGGGACACAGCGGGAAATCTTCATCGTAGCGTTGATGAGATTACAAATGTAATCAATCTCATCAAAGATGTTTCTGATCAAACTAATCTTTTGGCGCTAAATGCTGCTATCGAAGCAGCACGTGCTGGAGAACATGGTAGAGGTTTTGCTGTTGTTGCAGATGAAGTTAGAAAACTTGCTGAAAAAACTCAAAAAGCAACTTCAGAAGTGGAGTTAAATATAAATTTATTAAAACAAAATGCAGATGAAATGTATAGTCAAAGTGAACAAGTAGAAAAAGTTTCTCTTGAATCAAATGAACATATTGTGAATTTTTCAAGTAAATTTACACAATTAATCTCCAATGCGAATTCAACTAGTAATTATGCCAAAAGCATCACCTCTGAAATTTTTATTTCACTTGCAAAATTAGATCATATAGCGTTTAAACTAAATGGTTATAATGAAATTATTCATCTTTCTGGTAAAGAATTATCCGATCATCTAAATTGTAGACTTGCAAAATGGATGATGGGAATAGGAAAAGAAAGATTTGCAAGCGGAAGATCTTTTGGAAAATTAAATATCCCACATCAAAAGGTTCATGAAAACATTAATCAAGCAATAAATTTAGCACATAATGAAAATACTGCAAATGAATTAGTGCAAAATCAAATTTTAGATAAATGTTTCAACGCAGAAAAAGCTTCTGAAGAACTATTTGAAATATTTAAAGAGATGCTAGAAGAAAGAGAAACTAATTTAGAAGAAGATACAGCAAAAGAAAACAATTAAGAGCAGAATTTTATCTGTTCTTAAACCATAAATATGCAAATTCAAGCAAAGGGCTTTTGGTAGGATTTAACTTATAAAATTGTTCATAAGCATTTCTTTGAACCTTAAGTATTTGAATATTTTCTCCATCAATTCCACCTCCGTATCCAACTTTATCATTTTCATCTATTTGTGCAAAATATAAAAATTGCCTACTCACACCGGAACCAAAACCAGTATAAAATTCTCCGATCAACTCTATGTTTTTAGGACTATATCCAACTTCTTCAATACATTCTTCTTTTGCAATTTGTTCTAAACTTAAATTTTTATCCACAAGACCTGAACAAAGTTCTATACTATATCCCATCTCATCTAAATTTATATTATTACGTTTTTGGTAATCCCACAATGGAATTCTAAATTGCTTTACAAATAAAAAAGCATCATCTTGAATATGATACAAAAAGATGGAAACACTATCCATAGCCTCTATGAAATCCCAAGTATAAATTTTATTATCCTTACCTTGATAAGAATATCTTTTTGGCTTAATATATTGTGATCTAGTAAACACCTCTTCTTTTAAATTTTTCATAATTAAAAACCTTAAAAATGTAATCTATCTTAATTATACTAAAAGAATATAAAACTGAAGTTGTAAAAAAACCGTCTCAAAAGACGGTTTAATAAAAAATGAAGAAAAAATAAGGAAAGGGGTGATGGATTACATCATTCCACCCATACCGCCCATTCCACCCATACCGCCCATATCTGGCATAGCAGCAGGTTTATCTTCTTTAATTTCACTAATAGTAGCTTCTGTAGTAAGTAACATACTAGCAACAGAAACTGCATTCAACAAGGCGATTCTTTCAACTTTAACAGGATCGATAATACCACTGTCTAACATATTAACATACTCACCTTTTGCAGCATCAAAACCTGTATTTTCTTCTTTGCTATTTTCCACAGTATTTACTACAACACCAGCATCAAAACCAGCATTTTCTGCAATTTGTCTTAAAGGTGCTCTTAAAGCTCTTTCTACGATTGCAGCACCAATTGCTTCATCACCTTGTAAATTTAAGCTAATTTTAGATTTTGCTTTAATTAAAGCAGCACCGCCACCAACAACAATTCCTTCCTCAACAGCAGCTTTTGTAGCACTCAATGCATCATCTACTCTATCTTTTTTCTCTTTCATCTCAGTTTCAGTAGCAGCACCAACCTTAATTACTGCCACTCCACCGCTAAGTTTTGCTAATCTTTCTTGCAATTTTTCTTTATCATAGTCACTTGTTGTTTCGGCAATTTGAGCTTTTATTTGTGTAATTCTAGCATCAATAGCTGATTTTTCTCCAGCACCATTTACAATAGTAGTATTGTCTTTATCAATAATTACACTAGAAGCTTGTCCAAGATCTTGAATATTAGCACTCTCTAGATTTCTTCCAAGTTCTTCAGAAATCACTTCACCGCCAGTTAATATAGCAATGTCTTCCAACATAGCTTTTCTTCTATCACCAAATCCTGGAGCTTTCACAGCAGAGATATTTAAAACACCTCTTAATTTATTTACAACTAAAGTTGCTAAAGCCTCACCTTCAATATCTTCAGCTATAATTAAAAGAGGTTTACCAGTTTTTTGAATTTGCTCTAAAATTGGTAACAAATCTTTCAAATTTGCAATTTTTTTGTCAAATAATAAAATAAATGGACTTTGTAATTCCACTGTCATTTTTTCAGTATTTGTAATGAAATATGGGCTTAAATAGCCTCTATCAAATTGCATACCTTCGACAACATTCAATTCATCATTAATTGATTTTGCTTCCTCAACAGTGATAACTCCATCTTTACCTACTTTTTCCATAGCATCAGCAATTAAATTTCCAATTTTTTCATCTGAATTTGCTGATATTGTTGCAACTTGAGCAATTTCTTTTTTATCTTTTACTTCACGAGACATTTTTTTAAGTTCAACTACAATAGCTTCGCAAGCTTTATCCATACCTCTTTTAACTTCAATAGGATTCGCACCAGCTGTAATGTTTCTTAAACCTTCTTTAAATATAGCGTGCGCTAATACAGTCGCAGTAGTAGTACCATCTCCTGCCTGATCAGCTGTTTTGCTAGCAACTTCTCTAACCAAGGAAGCACCCATATTCTCTAAAGAATCCTTTAACTCAACTTCTTTAGCTACACTAACACCATCTTTTGTGATAGACGGAGCACCAAAACTTTTTTGAATTAATACATTGCGACCTCTTGGTCCCATTGTAACTTTTACTGCATCATTTAATTTCTTAACACCTTCATAAAGTTTATTTCTTGCTTCATCTGAAAAAAATATTTCTTTTGCCATTTTAGTATCCTTTTATTTTAAAATTCCTAGTATATCATCAACATTTAAAACTAAATATTCTACATTATCTATTTTTATTTCCGTACCACCATATTTTGCAAACATTATAGTATCATTTACCTGCATTCCTTCTACTTCTTTGCTTATCGCAACAACTTCACCTTTTAGTGGCTTTTCTTTAGCATTATCTGGTATAATAATTCCCGAAGCAGTTGTAGTAGCTTCTTCTAAGCGTTTAACTAATACACGCTTTCCTAAAGGTTGAAAATTCATTTTTTTATCCTTTCAATAATGTGTTATTATTAGCACTCTTTATTTTTGAGTGATAAGATTATACACAAAATAAAGTAAACTGTCAATAAATTAAGTTATATATATCATATAAGTTTAGTCTAATAAACTAAATTTATATGATATATTAATATAAAGGTTATAAAATGAAAAAAATTACTTATACTTTTTTAGTAGTTATTTTTGTGTTGCTTACAAGCGGCTATATTTTGCTTTTTACAAGCATAGGAAATAATTTCTTAAAACCAAAAATAGAAGAAATTATCACACAAAAAAGTGGTATGAATATTCGCTTTGATAACTTTGAAATTCGCTTTTCTACTTTAGATATAAAAGCAAATTTAGATAATAAATTTTTTGTCAATATTGATGGAAAATTATCTCCTTTGAGCTTAGGCTTTGATTTAAATTATCTCATAGGATTACAAAAAAGTTATATTAAAGAATTAAAATTAAGCAATCAGCAAGATTTTACATTTAAAGGAAATATTGTTGGAAAAAGCAATGATTTTAATGTAAATGGAAATGGATTTTTATTTAATTCTAATCTTAGTTTAAAAGCTAATATTGTCGATTTTACGCCTTTAAATTTACAACTTTTAGGAAAAGAAATTGATATTGCACAGATTTTAGATTTTGCGAATTTACCAAGATATATACAAGGAAAAATAAATATTATCACTGATATTAGCGCTAAAGATTTAAAACCAAATGGAAATTCTTTGATTAATTTTTACACAAGCTCCGTTGATAGTACATTAATTCAAAAAGATTTTAACCTTAGTTTACCAAAAGAAAATTTCATAAAAGGTGAAATTAAATCCTCAATACAAAATGGCAATATTATTTCTAAAAGTGAAATTTTAAGTAATTTTTTTAAATTTTATACAAAACAAAGCGTTTATGAAATTCAAAACAATAAATTAAAATCTGATTTTGAAATATTTTTAGATGATTTTAATCAATTTTCAAATATTGCTAAAATAAAACTTCAAGGAAAAGGCAAAATCAATGGTGATTTAGAATTTACACAAAATCAATTACAAAAATTAAATGCTACTATTTATGGTTTTGGCGGGGAATTAAAAACTACATTATTAAATAATAACTTAAATATAAATACGACAACCATAGAAATCGCACAATTACTCAAAACTATCTCTATACCTGAAATTATAGATTCTAAATTACAATTGAATTTTAATGCTCAAGGTTTAGATTTTAAAAATTTTGATATGTTTGCAGAACTTAAAAATGCAAATATCAACACTAATGAATTTAAAAAAATCAATGGTTTAGATTTTCCAAAAACATCATTTAATCTACAAGCAAAAGCAAATGCAAAAAACTCTCTTATTAATTACGAAGCATTAATGGATTCAAATATAGCTAAAATATCAAATTTAAGTGGTTCTTATAATCTTGAAAATAAAAATTTAAATACAAATATAAATGCTTTTGTAGACAATCTTAATAAGCTAAAAGTTTTAACAAAACAAAATCTTAACGGACCTTTAAATATAGATGCTAAAATTGATTTAAAAGATAATATTATTAATAATCTTGATGCAAATATTAAAATTATGCAAGGATTAATCAATGCAAAATCTAACGGAAAAAGCTTGCAAGCAATTATAAACAATGTAAAATTAGAACAAATTTTTCCTTTAATAGGACAACAAACTTTAGCATACGGAGATATTGATGCCAAAGTAGAATTAAATTCTTTAGATATTAACAATCTAAATGGAAAATTTAATGCAAATATCAATTCATCATTTAATGAAATAGAACTTTCAAAGCTTCTTAATAAAAAATTTCCAAAAAACACTTCAGCAAAAGCAAATATAGAAGGGAAAATCAATAAATCTATTTTGGATTTTGATGCAAAAATACTTTCATCATTTGCTAATATTAACACCTTTAAGGGAAAATTTGATCTTAATAAAATTCTTCTACAAAGTACTTATGATATTTCACTCAATGATTTTTCAACTTTAGGCTTTTTAATAGATAGAAAATTAAAAGGAAAGGCAGATTTTAATGGTCAATTAAATTTTGAAAATAATTTAATTGATGCAAATATTATTAGTAAAAAAATTTTTGAAGGACAAATGGATGCAACCTTAAAAAATAATATACTTCAAGCAAATATCAAAAATGTTGATTTATCAAATTTAGCTCAAAGTTTAGATTTTCCAGACTATTATGAAGCAAAATCTGATGTAAAAGCAAATTATAATCTTTTAACAGAAAATGGAGAACTTTCGCTAGATCTTAAAAATGGAAAATTAAAAAAGAATTTAATGACAAATACACTAATGTTGTTATTACAAAAAGATATTACTGAAGATGTTTATCGTAGCGGAAACGCAAATGCTATTATTAATAAAAATCTTATTGATTTAAATCTTGATTTACTAGCTGATCGTAGCAAAATAAATATCGCAAAAGGTAAAATAAACACTCAAAATAGTGCTTTAAACATCCCATTTAATATAGAAATAGATAGAGCTAAATTTAAAGGAACAATCAATGGGACAACAGAAAATCCAAAAATTAAACTAGATACAAAAAGCACTTTGAACACAATCAAAAATATCATCACTGGAGAAAATCCAAAAGAAGAAAAAAATAAAAACAATAAAGGTATAAATCAACTTTTCAATAAAATATTCTAAGCTCCTAAAGAGCTTAGAATCATATTAAAATAAACCAAATTTTCCATCTTTTTTCTTAAATAAGACTCTCATTTTAGCATCCATATCATTAAATACTAAAAATATATCCTTGCTAGATTTAAGTTTTTTTAAAGCCTCATCAATCTCTAAAGGCTTATAAAGCTCTAACTCTGTAGGAATTATCTCGTCTTCATCAACAATACTCGGTAAAATAGTGTTTTCTTTTATTTCATCTTGGTGCTTATGAGTAGTATTTTTATCATGTAATCTTCTCAAAACTTTAGAAATTCTATCAACTGCTAAATCAATAGCAGCATATAAATCTTTATCTTTTTGTTTAACTACAACGGTATTAATTCCTGCTAAATTTATACTAAACTCAGCCCAAAATCCTTTTTTACCATGTCTTTCATCAGCACTAATCACACAACGAGCAGAAATCACATCAAGATTATATTTTGTTAAAGTTTCAAAACTTTTTTCTACATATTCTTTAATAGAATCTGTAAGCTCAAATTGCTTTCCAACTATACTTGTATTCATTATTTCTCCTTTTTTTGAAGTCAAATACATTATAGCACTTTAAAAGTAAAATATTAAACCATCGTCAAAGACTTTAATATCCCTTCTCCTTGAGTCGATATATTTTTACCCAAAAAGTATTTTTTGCAAAAAATTACAATCATTGCGTGAAAAATTTGATAAAGTTTATAAAGTTCATATTGTCTTCCTAATAATTTATTTAAATTATTTTGATTACTAGCTATATTCTGTATAAAAAATTCGTTTAAATCTTCATAATTATCTAATTCATAACCCAAATATCTTGAAATTTTGGCACTATAAGCATCCACTACTAAAACTTCACGCTTGCAAATATAATTTAAAATTCCATCAACACTCTCTTGACCTAAACCTTTAATATCCAAAAGCCATTCTCGACAAACTTCATTTTTAAATTCATCAAATGAAGCAAAATTATCAAATAAAGCTTGAATAAAATTTTTTATATACTTAGCTTTCGTATTATAAAAACCGCTCGGTTTTATTAACGAAGCAAAATTTTGCATTGAAATAACTTGAATATCTTCAAATTTAGTAATATTAGCACTTCTTAAATTTTCTAAGGCCTTAAGTACATTCTTCCAATTGGTATTTTGAGTTAAAATAACAGAAATTAAAATTTCAAATTCACTCAATTTATTATTTTCAAACCATTCAAATTCTTTAAATTCAATATCAGCTAAAATCAAAACTTTAAATATTTCATAACCATTCATGATTTTGTTCTTCTAAGATAAGTGAGTATCGTATCTAATATATCGTCATCATCTTTACTCTTTGCCTTGACAATTTCTTTATTATCATCATTTTTTACAAAACAAATATTTTGTTCAAAGTTACTGATTAATTTATAATCATCACTAGCTAAAATTTTTATTGTAATTAAATCTAAAAATTGTTTTGTATAAATATCTAATTTTCCAAAGCGATCAATCATTTCACTTTCTATTTCATATATTTCACTCACACTCGCACATTTACTAAGTCTTCTGTAAAGTTCTAATCTTAAACGATCCTCGTTGATATATTCACTATTAATAAAAGCATTGACATTTAGTTTTAAATCAATCTTGTTTTCTTTTATTGTCTCATTTTTGCTTAATTTATTGATTTCATCTTCAAGCATTTTAAGATATAAACTGTAACCAATTTGTTCAATATGACCACTTTGATCAACACCTAATAAATTACCTCCTCCACGAATTTCTAAATCATGATAAGCAAGTACAGAGCCTGAACCCAAATAAGAATTACTCTCTAAACTAGTTAATCTTTTTAAAGAATCTTTTGTAAGTTTTTCCTTATCTTCAATTAAAAAATAACAATATCCTTGTATAGAACTTCGTCCTACTCTACCTCTTAGTTGATGTAAATCAGCCATACCAAAACGATCTGAATTTTCAATTATAATAGTATTTACGTTTGGAAGATCAATACCACTTTCAACTATAGATGTACAAAGCAACAGGTCATATTCTTTATTCTCAAATCTAAGCATTTCTTCTTCAGTTGTTTTAGCATCAATCTTAGAATGTAATATTAAAATTTTCAAATGTGGAAATAATTCTAAAAGATATTTCTTACTCTCATTAATACTTGCAATATGATTGTGAATATAAAATATTTGACCCGCTCGTCTTAATTCCCTCGAAATGGCTTCCTTAACCAAAGCATCACTACTCTCTCTAACAAAAGTCCTCACATCTAAACGATCATCAGGTGGAGTTTGTAAAACACTGTAAGATTTTAAAGAACTCAATGCTTGATTTAAACTTCTTGGTATAGGTGTTGCAGACATTGAAAGAATATGCGAATTTTTACTAAATTCTTTTAATTTTTCTTTTTGCTTTACACCAAATTTATGCTCTTCATCAATCACAATCAAACCTAAATTTTCACATTCTATATTTAAAAGAGAATGAGTTCCAACAACTACACAAGGCTTTTTTTCTTTTAAAAATTCTAAAATTTGTTTTTTTTCTTTTGAATTAGTAAAACGATCAAGTTTAAAAACATTAATATTAAAACTAGTAAATCTACGCTTTAATGTCTTAAAATGTTGAGAAGAAAGTAAAGTTGTAGGTACAAAAAATAAAGCAGTAAAACCGCTTTTTACACAAGCAAATATAGCATTCATAGCAATTTCTGTCTTACCAAATCCAACATCCCCACTAAGCAATCTATCCATAACTTTAGAACTTTGAATATCTTGAAAGATTTCTTTACATACTTGCTCTTGATCCTTAGTATAAGCAAAACCTGCACTATTTATAAATTCATCTTGTAAATTTTCAGAAATATATAAATTTTTAGCTTTAATTAACGATCTTGCAGCAGCTAATGACACAATATTGGATGCAATAGCAAAAAGTTTTTCTTTAAGTTTTTCCTTAAGTTTTAAAAACGTTCCTTTGCCAAGCTTATCAAGCAAAGGAATACCACCACTAACACCTATATATTTATCTATCATATATAAATTTTCTACAGGTAAAAGCAATTTATCATTATTTAAATAGCCAAGTGCCACAAATTCTTTTTTTGCTCCAGCAATCACAATAATCTCAAGTCCTAAAAATTTAGCTACTCCATAATCTTCATGAACTATATAATCACCTACTCTAAGTTCATCTATAATCAAATTTGCTTTTTTAATTCTTTTATTTTTTTGCTTTTTATTCAAAGAAACAATTAATTTTTCTTTAGTAATTAAATTTAATCTCAAATCGCATATCTTTAGAGTAATATTTTGAGAATGCTCTATATTTAAAGCCCTAAATAAAACTTCATTCTTAGCCAGAACTATAATGTTTTTATCTTTATGAAAAGAAAAAAAATCTTGATTGTAGGTGCTTAATAAATTTTTACAATATTTAGCTTGAGGTAAAATATTTTGATTAATTTTACTAATATCCTCTTCAAAATCATTGCTTTGAAATTCTTTAACGCTTATAAAATTTAAATTTAAATAATCATAAAAATTATCAATACACCAAAAACCTAAAGAATTAACATCGCTAATAATGCTTTGACCTTGAAAATTTCTAATTTTTTCTTGCAAATTATTATATTGATCTTGATTTAAATTACTTAAAAAAGGACATATTTCTATACTAGAAAGTTCTTTAGGTATAGATTTTTGAGAATTAACATCAAAATATCTTATACTTTCTACTTCATCTGAAAAAAGTAAAATTCTAAATGGCTGATCTTCATTTATAGCAAAAATATCAATTATCTCTCCACGGATAGAAATTTCTCCTTTATCTTGAACAATATCTACAAATTCATATCCGCTATGCAGCATTTCCTCTTTAAATTTTTCTAATTTAATTGATGAATTGCTTTTTAGAATAATATTTTGTAAATTATTTTTTCCTGGTAATTTCTGTAGTATAGTTCTTATAGGAGAAATTAAAATTTTACTTTGTGCTTCTTTGTGATAAGCATTTAAAACTTTACAAATTTCAAATAACTCTTTTGAAAAAGAACGCAAATCGCTTCCAAATTGCGCTCTAAAATCTGGTAAAACATAAGTTTTAAAACCCAAATACAAACAAACTTGAGCTAAATCATCAGCCTCTTTATCATCCTCGCAAATTATTAACTCAGTTTGTATATCTTGCAAATACTCATATAATCTAGCTTGCATCTTGATTTGTTTCTTCTACACTATCTAATACAGCCACCTCTTCATCTTTTTCTACAATTTTACTGCTTCCATTAAATTTACCACCGTTTTCTATACTAAGCTGTTTTACGACAATATTTCCATTCAAAACACCACCAGATAAAATTTCAAGAGAATCTACGCTCATTTCTCCTTCGAAAATACCGTTAATAACTATTTTATCAGCCTTAACCTGTCCCTTTAAAACACCACTTTTACCTATTACTATAACACTTGAAGAAATTATATCTCCAGTAATTTCTCCATCTAGATGAAGCATAGAATTAAAATAAAAACTGCCCTCTATTTTTGCGCCGCTTGAAATGACTGTAGTTTCGGATACTGAAGCAATAGAGCCTTTATTAAAGATTGCCATGGAACTCTCCTTTCTTGATCAAAAATTTGTTCATAGTTTTTATGATTTAAATTGATAAAAATCATAGGATCTAAAAGTTTATTAATAAATCGAACTTCATAATGTAAATGTGGACCTGTAGAAAGTCCTGTACTACCTGTATAGCCTAATAATTGACCTTTTTTTACAAATTCTCCTGCCTTAACAACATCTTGACGAGTCATATGAGCATAAACTGTTTTAAAACCAAAATTATGAATTAAAATCACAGAATAACCATATCCATTATTACTGTATGCAGCATATTCAACAACTCCATTTGCAGGAGCATAAATTGGAGTTTTTAAAGGCGCCCTTAAATCAATACCTGGATGAAACTCTTTTTTATTTAATATAGGATGATGACGCCAACCAAATTCTCCAGTGATACCATTATCTGCTATTACATGACCATTAGGAATTTGAGTCAAAAACAAATATGCTTGGTCGTTTGTCAATTTTACTTTTTCTAATCTTTCAGGTATATCTAAACTTTCATCTTGTTTTAAACCAAGATTTTCTTCAATATCAGCAAGTTGAGTTTGAAGTTCATCATATAAAGCGGCTTTTTCTTCTAAATTTTTTTGCATACTTTCATTTTGAGAAAAAAGTTTGGTATTTTTTACACTCAAACTCTCTTGATCTTTCAAAAGCTCTGCTCTTTTAGTTGCCAAATAATTAATATATAAAGCACCTAAAACTATAACTATAAAAACAAAAGAAGTAAAATAAATAATCACTTTTTTAATAATTTGACTTAATAAAAAATGTCTAGAACCATTAACATCTGTTATAGTAAGTGTAAATTTATCTTTCACAATACCCTCTTAAAAATTTTTCAACCAAAACAAAAGAACCAAAAACTAAATATAAATTCTCTTTTTGTATAGAATAAAATGTTTTATATTTAATATCTAACTCTTCTAAGCATCTTATTAACTCTTCACCAGCTAAAGCTCTGTCTTCACACTGATAATTATAAATTTCAACCATTTCAATAATAGGTTTTAGTATTCTTAAAATATTACGAAAATCTTTATCTAAAAAGCAATTATAAACTAAATGAACTTTTTTTTCCTTAAAAATTGAAACTAAAATTGAAGCTGCCATTTCATTATGACCAACATCAACAAAAAGATTACGAGAAATTTGTTCGCATCTACCCCTTAAATCCAATCTTGGAAGCTTACTAAGACTTTCAATCAAATTATTTTTATTTTTGTTCAAAATTAACATAAAACTTTCTAATGCAAGTAAAAGATTATTTTTTAAAAATATAGCCAAATGATACTTTTCAATATACTCTTGAGCAAAAAATTCAATCTTTTTATCTCTGCAAAGTGTGGATATCCAAAGTGTAGATTTTTTTAAAAGAGCAATATGCTTAGCTAATTTTAAAACCTCTATTTCTTGTTCATTAGAAATAATCGCTTTAGATTTCATAGCTTTTAATTTAGCTCTTGCAATCTTTTTAAGGGAATCTCCTAACATTTCTTGATGATCAAAACCAATTTTAGTAAAAACATTAAAATCTCTATCAAAAACACTTGTAGCGTCATATTCTCCACCAACTCCAGCTTCAAATATTACATAATCACATTTTTCAAATACCACTAGCGCTAAAAAAGTAGCGTATTCAAAATAACTAAGCTTTTGTAAATCATGAGCTAGAATTTGCTCTAATTTTTTATGTGCTTTTTCTAAAGTTTCATCATCTAAAATAACTCCATTTAACCAAAATCTTTCATTGAAAGTAAAAATATGAGGACTAGTGTAATGACCTACACTAAAACCTTCTTGTTGTAAAAGCATAGCCAAAAATCTTCCTGTACTACCTTTTCCATTAGTTCCTATAATCTGAATATTTTTCGTCTTTGCAAATTGATCTTTATATTTTTCATACATAGAAAACATAAAAAATCTATTGATTTTTTTATAAAACATAGTTTTTTCTGCAAGAATATTTTTAAATTTCATTTTACACTTTTATCTATAAGTTCTTTTAAAATATCGCCACCCGTAAAACTATTTTTTTCCATATACGATACTGATAATTTTAATTTTACAATTTCATCTTTATAGATGAATTTATAATCTTCAATAAGCTTTAATACTTTTTCAGTAAAAGCTTGCGCATATTCTAAATTCTTACCTGGCAAAATAACAAGATAAGAATTTTCATCTAAAATCCAAATTTCTTCAGTATTTTTACAAGAATCTTTCAAAACTTTTTTGAATTTTTCTTCAATAGTTTTATAACTATCAATTCCATATGTATTAATCACATGCTCTATATTATTTATTTTAAAAAAGCATAAAGCGTAATTCACAGAGTAAAGATGATAGTTTTCATCAAGTTTTTTTAATTCTTGAGCTAAATTCCATTGCTCCCTTTGTTCATCATCGCTAGTTGCATGAATTTGTGTTTTAATTTGCGCAAGTTGTTCATTAGCATATAACAATTTATCTTTTAAAATGTCAAAATTAATTTGCACATTCCCATTTTCATCTTTTACCAAAGTATCTATGAATTTTACATCCTCTTGATTGTGATCATAAAGTTCAGATACCATTTCATTCAAACTTTCCAAGTGTTTATGAAAAAAAGAAAGATTTTTTTGTATATAATATCTATCTATAACTTCTTTTTTTTGTATCATTAGACAAAAATCACGAGTAAATTCTTTTCTTGCTATCATTCTTGGATTTTCTTTTAATTGTTCTTTAAATTGCTCTATTTCTTGACTCTTTCCAAATAAAGGATCTAAAGTACAAAGTAAAATTTCTGCTTGCTTTTCATAAGAACGTTCTTTTAACATGAAAATAAGTTTTTCTATTAAAAAATAAAAGTCAGAAAAACCTCTTATATTAAATTCTTCTAATTTTTTTAAAAGCTCGTCATCTTCGTAACTTTTTTCAAGATCTTTCCATTTTGCCCTTAAAAGATAAATAGTTTCAATATCCATCACTTGTGATAATCTATGTAATGAAGCTTGAGCTAATTCTTTTATTTTCTTATCTTTACTTATGCTAAGTTGATAAATAACCAATTCCAATAAAGCATAAACATCTTCATATTTTTTACTAGTTTGTCGATTAAGTCTCGAAACTAAAAAAACTAAAAATTCATCAATAGTATGTATACTTTTTCTTTTTAATTCCTGTTTATAAATTTCATCTAAAAGATTGATATACTTTTCAATTTTAACCTTATTAGAGCTTGAAATACCAAATTTTTTTGCACATTCTTCAAAAATTTCACTATAATTTTCAGGTGTTGGATGAAGTTTTCTTTCCTTTAATTTTATTAAAGTTTCTTTTGCAATTTCATTTATATGACTTGCCATTATTTATAACCTCTAATAGCAATAATAGAGACAAATTCATCAAAAGCTTGGCTTGAAGCATTTTTAATTGCTTCAAATCTTGCTTTATCACTTATGATCGAATTGGGATTAATATCAAAATAATAACTACCTTTAGTATTTACAAGTTCTTCTTTTCCATTTTGATAACGCAATTTAAATTCCAAAAATAATTCCGCTTTATAATTTACAACATAACCATTCTTATCATAAATCATTGGAGTATATTTTAAATCTTTCATTGTAACAATAATTATACTATCAGCATTATTTTCACTAGTAATATTTCTACCAAGCTTATTTAACATAGCTTCTCTTAAAATATCAGTAATAAATACGCTATTTTGTGGATCTTGTTTACTTATATTAATTCTTAAAAAAACATTTTCTCCTAATACTTTTCCAGCCATATGCGAAGAAGGTATATATCCGCAAGATACTAAAAAAATAATCAAAAATGTAAAAATTATTTTTTTCATTTAACAACCAAATTTACAAGTTTTTTATCAATATAAATTTCTTTAATTAATTCTTTATCAACAATCCATTTTGCCACATTTTCTTTGGCTAAAATCAAAATTTCATCTTTGTTTGTATCAGATGAGATTTCTATTTCTCCACGTTTTTTTCCATTAACACTGATTGCGATAACAAAACTATCTTTGATAAACACCTCTTCTTTAATTTCCAAAATTTTAAAATTTTCACACTTAAACAAATATTCACTCAATTCAAAACAAACATGAGGAATTATAGGTTCTAAAATATTTAAAATGATATAGAATGCTTCTTTTAAAATCTTCTCATTATTTATGGTGCTTAAAGCATTTAAAGCTTCCATGCATGAAGCAATTAAAGTATTAAAAGCAAAAGTTTCTTCATATACTTCAAAAGATTTTTTTAAAGCCTCATAAATTTTTAATCTCGCATATTTTTCATCTTTGCTTAATTTACTATGATCAATTTGTTCTAAAGAAGCAGGTTGTAATTTTATCGCTCTTTCATACAACCTATTAATAAATTTAAAAGCTCCTTCTAGTGCATTATCATTCCATTCTAGTTCTTTAGCAGGAGGTGCTGCAAAAAGTATAAATAACCTAGCACTATCAGCCCCATATTTTTCTATAATATAATCAGGATCAATAACATTACCTTTAGATTTGCTCATTTTAAAGCCATCTTTGGTAACCATTCCTTGAGTTAAAAGTCTTTCAAAAGGTTCACTATCTTTTAGATATCCTAAATCTCTCAACGCTTTTTGAAAAAATCTAGCATAAAGCAAATGCAAGATTGCGTGTTCAATACCCCCAATATACTCATCCACGTTCATCCAATAATCAACACTTTTTTCACTGACAGCTTGCTTTTCCCAAGTAGAATTATCACTTGCAAAACGTACAAAATACCAAGAACTTTCAAAAAAAGTATCTAAAGTATCACTCTCTTTTTGAGCTTGTTGACCACATTTTGGACAAATACATTCTTTCCACTCTTTATGTTTATCCAAAGGATTACCTTCTCCATTAATCACTACATCTTCAGGTAAGGTTATAGGTAGATTTTCGATTTTTTGAGGTACCAAACCGCAACTATGACATTTAATCATAGGTATAGGTGCACCCCAGTATCTTTGTCTTGAAACACCCCAATCTCGAATTTTAAAATTAGTTATTTTTTTACCAATACCTAACTCTTCAATTTTTGAAATTATTTTCTCTCTTCCTTCATCGCATTCTAATCCACTAAATTCAGCACTGTTTATTAATTTACCTTCTTTAATAAAATAATATTCTTGATCGCTTTGATCTTTTTCAATTACTTTTTTTATAGCAATATTATATTCTTTTGCAAATTCATAATCTCTTTCATCGTGGGCTGGAACACCCATAATGGCTCCACTACCGTAATCTCCTAATACAAAATTTGCAACCCATAGTGGAATTTTTTCTTGACTTAAAGGATGTATAGCATAAAGATTTAAAAAATATCCTTTTTTTTTAGATGCTTGCCTTTGGCGAGGACTTTGGTTTTGTATATTTTGAATTTTATCTATTATATCTTGCTTTAAAAGTCTTTTAGAAATTAATTCATTTACAATTTTATGATCAGGAGCTAAAGCGATATAAGAAACCCCGTATATTGTTTCTGCTCTAGTGGTAAAGACATTAATTTTTTCAGCTTTTATATTTTCATTTTTATCCAAAGCAAAATCGAAACTAAGACCAATACTTTTTCCTATCCAATTTTCTTGCATTGTTAAAACTTGATTAGGCCACTTACCTTCTAATTTTTTCAAATCTTGCAATAATTCTTCGGCATATGCGGTGATTTTAATGTAATACCCAGGCATTTTTTTTCTAATAACATCATGACCACAACGCCAACATTTGCCATCTTCTACTTGTTCATTTGCCAAAACTGTTTTATCATAATCACACCAATTTACTTCAGCTTCTTTTGTATAGATAAGACCTTTTTCATACATTTTAATAAAAATTTCTTGTTCAAATTTAGTATATAAAGGATCTGAAGTTGCAAACATTTGTTTTTTCGAAAATGAAAAACCTAAAGAAAATAATTCATTCTTCATATAATCAATATTCTCATAAGTCCATTTTTTCGGATGAATACCATGTTTTATAGCAGCATTTTCAGCAGGCATACCAAAACTATCAAAACCTATTGGATGTAAAACATTAAAACCTTTTTTTCTGTAATACCTTGCAATTGCATCACCTATAGAATAATTTCTAACATGTCCCATATGAATTCTACCACTAGGATAAGGAAACATTGACAAAACATATTTTTTTGGCAAAGAATAATCATTTTTTGGTTCAAAATAATTATTTTCTTGCCACTTCTCTTGCCATTTTTTTTCTATTCGTGCTGCTTCATATGCCATTATTTATCACTCCTAATTATTAATTATCATCCTCTGTATTTTTTACTGAATCAACTATTACTAAAATCATTGAAAATATATTAGCTATCAGTGCTCCTATAGCTAAAGTATAAACCATTATAATTGCTCCTGGATTAATTTGCATTAGTGCAAATGCAGGTATTAAATGTAAATCTGCAACTAAAGAACTGGCAAATAACTCTGCTGCTAAAAAATTTCTAACACCTATTTTTAACAATGTAGAAATTAAATTTACACAAGCTGCTACAAATAAAGCAACTTCATTTTGTTCATACAAAAAACCTGCTATGGTAGTTAAACTCATAAGAGCAAAAAAGATATATATAACTTTACCCCAATTCATTTTTAAACCATTCCTTTTTCATACATAGATCTTAATTTATCTTTTTCCTGTCTTTTTTTAACTTTTTCTAGTTCTTTTTGACGGTATTGTGTGACACTAAATTTAAACCACAATAATGCAGGACTTGCCACAAAAATAGAACTTGCAGTTCCTACTAAAATACCTACTATCATGGTTAATGCAAAACCTTCTATCATCGAACCACCAAAAAAATACAATACAACAACTGAAATTAAAGTCAAACCACTAGTAAGAGTCGTTCTTGATAAAGTAGCTGAAACCGATTCATTTATAATAAGGTCAAGTTGTGATTTTTTACTTGTTTTAACACCCTCTCTGATTCTATCAAAAATAATAATAGTATCATTTAACGAATATCCAAGTACAGTTAAAACTGCCGCTAAAATATCTAAATTTACATCAATTTCAAATAAAGCAATAGCTCCTAAAGTAATCACAATATCATGAATTTCACTAACTATAGAAGCCATAGCAAAACGCCATTCAAATCTGATAGCAAGGTAAATCAAAATAGCAATCAAAGAAATACCAACTGCCATAAGACCTTTATTTTTTAACTCATCACCCACTTTAGGACCAACCACATCCACGCGACGTACTTCAAATTTACCAGTACTTTGTAACAAATTTGCAATACTACTGCCAGGATCTGATCCCAAACTATCACTACTTCCTGAAAAACGAATAATCACCTCATTTTCACTACCAAATTCAGTAACACTCGCACCTTTTAAATTTTCATTAAAAGATATTGCTTTTCTTATATCAGCAAGTGGAGCTTTTTGCTCGTATTGTAATTGTATTAATGTTCCACCAGTAAAATCAATGCCAAAATTTAAACCTTTAGTAAAAAGAACAAAAATTGAACCAAAAAATAAAATAAGAGATAAAGATATTGCTGCAAATCTCATCTTCATAAAATCATAAATGTGTTTTTGACTGAAAAACTGCATTAAGGTCTCCTATATCCAAACCAAAGTCGAGTATTATTGCTTTTTTCCATACGATTCATAAATATTTCAAACATTCCATGAGTTCCTACAATTGATGTAATCATTGAAACTAAAATTCCTATACTTAAAGTTACAGCAAAACCCTTAACCGCACCTGTTCCATAAGCATAAAGCACTACAGAAGTGATAAGTGAAGTGATGTTTGAATCTAAAATCGCACTCATAGCATGTTTATATCCACCTTCAACACTTTGTTTTATACTCATACCTTCTCTTAATAACTCTCTAATTCTTTCATTTATAATAACATTAGAATCTACAGCCATACCAACAGTTAAAACTAAACCGGCCATACCAGGCAGAGTAAGCGTAGCTCCAAACATCGCCATTACAGCAATAATCATCAAAATATTTGCGACCAAAGCAATATTAGCAAATATTCCTGCTATACCATAATATATGATCATAAAAGCAATTACTAAAATAGACGCTCCAGCCAAAGCAATCATGCTCATTTTAATACTATCAGCTCCTAATGATGGGCCAACACTTCTTTTTTCAAGCATTTTTACAGGTGCCAAAAGCGCACCACTTCTCAAGGCAATAGCAACATCGTGAGCTTCTTCCACCGTAAAACCACCACTAATTTGTCCACTACCCCCACCAATTCTTTCATTAATTCGTGGTGCAGAATACACTTTATTATCTAAAACTATCGCTAGACGCTTACCTACATTATTTCCCGTATAATCTCCAAATTTTTTTGCGCCTTCTGAATTTAAAGTAAAATTGATAACTGGTAGATTATTTCCTTGCCCAAAACCAACTTTAGCATCTGTTAACATTGCACCATCTAATATTGGTATAGATTTTACAATGTATTTTATTTGAGGATTTTTAGCATCTTCAAAAATTACATCTCCATATTCTGCAGCTTCTCTTGGTGTGAGGTTATTAACTTGATCCATTCTTACATCATCTACTTCCATTAATTGCAAATGTGCTGCTTTAGCAATAAGCTCTCTTGCTCTTGTTTCATCTGCAGCAGTTTTAATACCAGGAAGTTCAACCAAAATTTTATCCTCTCCTGAGCGTGCTACATTTGGTTCTGCAAGTCCAAATTGATCCAACCGATTTCTTATAGTCTCAACTGCTTGTAATATAGCTTGTTCTTGCGTAAGTTTAATTTCTTCTTGAGTTAAAGAAATTGTATAATGAAAATCTTGATGTTCAATAGCCAAACCTTTAATATCTTTTAACAACAGATCAATTCTAGTAACATCATTTTCATCTAAAAGGGTAAAATTTATATTATCATCATTAACTTTTATCTTATCAACAATAATATCTTCTTTATTCATAGAATAACTAAGAGATGAAGCTATAGACTTGATTTTTGATTTAATTGCCTCATCAACCTCAACCCCAAGTAACATATATAAGCCACCTTGCAAATCAAGTCCTAAATTAATTTTAGCTCCATTTTGAGTTTGCATAAAAGAAGGTATAGAAAAAACTAGACCGATAATAAAAACTATAAGAAAAATAATACTTCTGTAGGTAATTTTTCCACTACGCATCAATTTTCTTTGCTATAAAATCTTTAGAAATTTTTATCATTACATTTTCATCATTAAGCTTAACTTTGATAAAATCTTCTTCTGGTTTTACCACTTCGCAAATTATTCCACCACTAGTGATGATTTTATCACCTTTTTCTAAAGATGAAATCATTAATTTATGGTCTTTTGCTTGTTTTTGTTGTGGTCTAATAACCAAAAAATAAAAAATTGCAAAAAGCACAACGAGAGGCAACAATGAAGTCCAAATATTTCCGTTTTCTGCCATTTCTTCCCCTTTTTTTAAAATTTATAAACTCTAATTCTATCATCTTTAAAATAATAAAAGCCTTTTTTTCTGCACTTTTAATTTCAAATTTTATATATCTTTCTTTTTTTGAAATTTTATTTTTAGAATTACTTAATCCTTTTTTAAGTATCTATGGTCTAGTTATATTATTGCGTAGTAAAAGTAAAATGTCCTATTTTCTAACAGGTTTTTTTATAGGAATTTTATGGTTTTGGTGGATAGGATTATCATCAATTTATTTTAATTTATCTTATTTGATTCCTGTAGAGATATTTATTATTGGAATTATTTATGGTGTTTTATTTTTAATTTGCTACTTCTTACATTTTGATTTTTTACGTCTTTGCGGAATTTTTTTACTAAGTTTTATACATCCTTTTGGTTTTGATTGGCTGAATTTTGGAATTTTAAGTGTATATGGAATATTTGATGCAAATTATAAGGGTGCAGTTATTATTTTTCTTATAGCTTATTTTTATTACGAAAGATATATCTCAAGATACTATAAAATAGGCATTATTTTAATTTTAATTTTAATAGGTCTCCAATACGAGCAAAAATTTCCAGACGAATTAAAATTAGACTACAAACTCATCCAAACTCACATACCTCAAGATCAAAAATTCATACAAGAAAATTTACAAACTCATTCGAATATGATTATAAATCAAATAATACAAGCAATTAAAGAAAAAAAAGAATTAATAGTTTTTCCAGAAACTGCCTTTGCCTTTGCATTAAATAAAAGTTCATATCACATACAACTTTTAAAAGAACTATCTCACAAAATCATTATCATCACTGGAGCCATAAGCTTATCTTCTAATAATATTTATAATAGTACTTATATCTTTAATAAAGGAAAAATAGAAATTTTTAACAAATATTATCTTGTTCCATTTGGGGAAGAAATTCCTATTTTCAAGAAATTATTTAAAAAAAATTTTTATGATTTAGAAGAATTTTCAAAAGGAAGTATGCTTAATCGATATAGCTTAAATGGACAAAATATAACTAATGCTATATGCTATGAAGCAACAAAAGAACAATTATATAAAGATTCTAAAATTATCATAGCTATTTCAAACAACGCATGGTTTAACCACTCTATTCAACATAGACTGCAAAATATTTTACTTCGATTTTATGCGAACAATTACAATGTAAGTATATATCATTCAACTAATGGAGAAGGTAATGCAGTAATAAAACCAAAAGAAATCTTATTACAAAAGATAAAAGATAAAATGAAGCTTTTTAAAGCCTCATTTTAATGATTTAAACTCTTCCACAGCATCAAGTTTTTCCCAAGGATAATCCGCCTGACCAACTTGACCTCTAGCAGCAACATCAGCATATAAAAATGTATCTTTGCTAGGTTTATCAAGAGCAAATTTATTTTTAATCCAATTAGGAGTTAAAGGAAAATTCTTCATCACAAAGTCACTCAAAACATCATCGTTTAATCTAGTATTCGTCCCCATACAATCCACGCTTACTGAAGTTGGTTTAGCAACACCTATAGCATAAGAAAGCTGGACAATGCATTTTTTTGCAAGCTGAGCGGCAACTATATTTTTAGCAAGCCATCTTGCAGCATACAAGCCACTTCTATCCACCTTGGTGTAATCTTTAGAAGATTGCGCTCCTCCACCTATTGGAGCATAACCACCAAAACTATCTACTATTAACTTTCTTCCTGTTAAGCCACTATCATGTAATGAACTGTGATTTACATATTTTCCTGTCGGATTAATCAAAATTCTTGTTTTATCTATATGAAAAAGTTCTTTTGGTAAATTTGTATCTAAAATTAATTCCATAATCAAAGATCTTAAATTTTCAATATCCATATTATCTACGCATGGTGCTGAAACCACTATGGTGTGAATACTTTTAGGTTTGCAATTTTCAAAATTTTCTTTAGTCTCATAATCAATTGTAACTTGAGTTTTTATATCAACTCCAAGCTTATCAGGATTTTGTTTAGCATAATTATATACTTTATCACAAAGCATTCTTGCATAAGAAATCGCTGCAGGCATATATTCTTTAGCTTCATCACTTGCAAAACCAAACATTATACCTTGATCACCAGCTCCTGTTTCACCATCTTCTTGATCAACACCTTGATTAATATCAGGACTTTGCTCATTTAAAAATACCATAACCTCCACATCATCAGGATGTAAGCATTGTTTTTTGCTAAAATGTGGGTGACCATTATAACCAATATCAGCTAAGGCTTTTTTGACTATATTTTCATAATCTATCTTTTCTAATTTATGTTTAGATTTAATTTCACCACCAATTACAACCTTATTACCAGCAACAAATACTTCACTAGCAACACGCGAATCTTTATCATGAATTAAAAAAGCATCAACAATATTATCAGCTATTATATCTGCACACTTATCTGGATGTCCTGCGCTAACAACCTCAGAAGTAAATAAATACATTTTTTTCCTTTAAAAATTAAAATTATCTTAATTGTTCTCCTGATTTTAACAAAACTTTACTTAAAAATCAAAAACTTTAAGCTTTGCTTTGATAGAATTAACCGTATAGTCAATACATAATCAAAAAAGGTTTCTAATGAATTTTATTTCTAGTATAATTACACATTATAAAAATGGTAACTTAATATTGCAAATTTGTATTGGTATTATTTTAGGGATACTCATTGGATTGCTTTCTAAGGATCTAGCTGCTTTTGCTGACATATTGGGTAATTTATTTACAGGAGCATTAAAAGCAATAGCGCCTATTTTGGTATTTATTTTGATCTTAACAACAATATGCACAAAAGAATTCAATCATGGAAACACTAAAATAAAACATATCATTTTTTTATATATATTTGGAACCTTTTTAGCCTCACTTAGCGCTGTGAGTATTAGTTTTATCTTTCCTGTTGAACTTGTTTTAACAAATATTGAAAAAGCTTCGAATTCAAGTCCATCTCATATTGGTGAAGTTTTTAAAACTTTACTGTTTCAAATGGTAGATAATCCCATACATGCTCTTTCTTCAGGAAACTATTTAAGTATTTTAGTATGGGCAATAGGTGGAGGTTTTGCTCTTAGACATTGTTCTAATGACGCAAAACAACTTTTTACAGATATTAACGAAGGTGTATTAAAAATAGTTAAATTTATTGTCAAACTCGCTCCTTTTGGAATTTTTGGCCTTGTGGCAAATTCTGTAGCTCAAACTGGAGCTCAAGGTCTTTTAAGTTATGCAAAATTGTTGATAATCTTGGTTTTAACTATGCTTTTTGTAGCTTTTATTATCAATGCTTTAATTGTTTTTATTTATACAAAAAAAAATCCATATCCATTGATTTTTATTTGTATAAAACATAGTGCCGTGTTTGCATTTTTTACAAGAAGTTCTGCAGCAAATATTCCTGTAAATATGGCTTTATGCTCAAAACTTAATATTGACAACAATCTTTACAGCATCTCTATACCTTTGGGTGCCACTATTAATATGGCTGGAGCTGCTGTAACCATAGCCATATTAAGCTTAGCTGCTGCTCATACAGTTGGAATTGAAATTAATTTTTTACAAGCTATATTGTTGAGTATTTTAGCAGCTTTTGCTGCTTGTGGAGCAAGCGGTGTAGCTGGAGGATCGCTACTTTTAATACCACTTGCATGTTCTTTATTTAATATTGATTATAATATTGCTATGCAAGTTGTGGCTGTAGGATTTATTATAGGGGTTATTCAAGATAGCGTAGAAACTGCACTTAATAGCTCTACAGATGTTTTATTTAGTGCAATTTGTTCTGATAATGAGCTTAATTTAAAATTTTAAAAAGGTTTTTCATGAAGCACTTAATTACCACAAAAGATTTTAGCAATCAAGAAATTTTAGAGCTTTTTAAAGACGCTAAGTCTTATTTAGATGAAAAAGAACGAGATGACTTAAAAGGCAAAAGCGTTACAACAATTTTTTTTGAAAATTCAACAAGAACACAATCAAGCTTTGAAAGCGCAGCAAGAAGATTAGGTGCAAAAGTATTAAAACTTGATGTTTCAAGAAGTAGCTCAAGCAAAGGTGAAACACTTTTTGATACTGCTGCTAATTTAGATGCTATGGCGCCTAATGTCATTGTAGTAAGACATAAAAATTCAGGTGTTCCATATGCACTTGCTAATTATACTCATTGTCCCATTATTAACGGTGGTGATGGAAAACATGCGCATCCAACGCAAGCCCTTCTTGATCTTTTTACTATAATGGAATATTTTAACTATAATGTTAAAGATAAAAAAATTGCTATAGTCGGGGATATAAAAAATTCTCGTGTTGCAGCTTCGAATTTAGAATTACTTCCTAGATTTGGTATCGATATTTCTTTAGTTGGACCTCCACATTTTATGCCAAATTATCCTATAAAACAATTTCACAAATTAAAAGATATTATTGATGATGTTGATATAATTATGAGTCTTAGAACACAAACTGAAAGACATAATATACCAACTTATGCATCATTGAAAGATTATGCAAATGATTTTTGTATCACAAAAAAGCTTATAAAAGATAAAGAACTTATCATACTACATCCAGGTCCTGTACATAGAAATATAGATATAAGCGATGAAATTATGGCAGATAAAAGATCAAAAGTTTTAACGCAAGTCAAAAATGGAGTTGCTATTAGAATGGCTGTATTAAAAAAATTAATTTTAGAAAGTAAAATATGAAAACTTGGGATTTGAGTATCTTATTTAAAGATGAAAAAGAATTAAATTTATATATAGATGAGCTAAGCAAACAAACGAAACAATTTAAGCAAAACTACGAAAACAACTTGAATAGTTTAAACAATGAGAATTTTTTACAAGCTTTACAAAAATACGAAAATCTAATTTTAAAGCTCTCTCATGTTTTGACTTATGTATATTTAATATTTGCCCAAGATACAACCAAAGGTTCATTTTATGCAAAATACGAAAATTTGAGCAAAGAAATAGAAGAAAATTTGCTTTTTTTTGAACTTGAATTTTGTGAATTAAGTGAAGAAAAAAGTCAAGATTTTATAAATCATTGTAAAAATTATGCTTTTTACTTAGAAAATCTTATAAAACATAAACAACATAATCTTTCACAAAAAGAAGAAAGAATAATTTTGCACCTATCAAATACTGGTGCTAGTGCTTTTTCAAGATTGTTTGATGAAACTTTTAGCGCATTAAGATTTAAATTTGATGGAAAAAAAATAAGTGAAGAAGAAATTCTAAGTAAGCTTTATGATTCTGATAGAAGTATTAGAAAAAAAGCATCAAAATGTTTTAGCAAAGGTTTAAAAAAGCAAAATAAGCTTTTAGTCTATATTTTTAATATGATTAAAACAGAACTTTCTAGTATATGTAAATTGAGAGCTTATGAAAATCCTGAAACTCCAAGACATATCAAAAATCAAATTTCTAAAAAAAGTGTAGATGCACTCATTAATTCAACTGAAAATTCCTTTGATCTAGTTGCTAAATTTTACAATGCTAAAAAGAAAATACTAGGCTACAAACATCTCAAAGATTACGATAGATATGCACCAATTGGACAGGATATGCAAATAAATTTTGAAGATGCAAAACAAACTGTTTTGCAAGCTTTTAAAAATTTTTCAACAGAATTTTATAATATAGCTAATGAAGCTTTTAACAATGGTTGGATCGACGTTTATCCTAAAGACTTCAAACAAAGCGGAGCTTTTTCTCATTCTAGCACTCCACTAACGCATCCATATATTTTATTAAATTTTACTAATAAAAGACGAGATCTTTTCACTTTAGCCCACGAACTTGGTCATACCATCCATCAAAAACTTTCATATAATGTTAGTTTTTTAAATCAAGATACACCATTAACTACTGCAGAAACAGCTTCAGTATTTGCTGAAATGTTAATTTTTGACCATATAAAAGAAAAATTAAATAAAAACGAACTTTTATCTTTATATGCTGCTAAAATCGAAGATATATTCGCTACATTGTATAGGCAAATTAATTTTACTACATTTGAAAGAAAATTTCATGCCAAAAGCGAAGAGTTAAATTCCAAGGAATTAAGCGAAATTTGGATGGAAGAATCCCAAAAGATGTTTAAAGATAGTGTCAAATTAAGCAAAGAATATTCATTATGGTATTCTTACATACCACATTTTATCCATTCACCATTTTATTGCTATGCTTATGCTTATGCACAACTTCTAGTACTTGCTTTATATGGTCTATATAAAAGCAAAAAATGTGAAAATTTTGTACAACTATATATCAAATTTTTAAGTAGTGGAGGAAGTAAAAGTCCAAATGAGCTTGTGTCTATGTTTGGATTTGATATAGAAAGTGATGAATTTTGGAACATAGGTTTAGAGCAGGTAAAAAAAATGGTAGATGAATTTTTAAGGCTTAGTGATGATTGATAAAATTTTAAACGACACAAATTTTATAAATTTAATGCAAAAGGGCATATATGAGTGCTTACAAATTTTAATTAAAGAAGATATAGAATTTAGCATTTTAGTAAATACTAAATTTGTAACTTTAGAACCTCATCTCCCAAAAGAAATCGATATGATAAGCAATAATCCTTATTGTGTTTTTGCGCTAGGAGGATATACGTTTAAATCTATAATTTTAAACCACGAAAATATAGAATTTCACGCTGGTTTTGGCCCTGATGATTTTGCAACTTTTGTAAAAGTTGACCTAGGAGCAATCACTCAAATTCAAGTATCAGACAATATAATTTTTGTAAATTTTTCTAATTATTTTAAAAAACATAATGATCAAAAACATAAAGAAAAATCTATGAATGCCTTTTTAAACAATCCAAGCAATAAAGATATACTAAAAAAATGAATTTATTGCAAAGTTTAAATCCAAGCCAAAAAGAAGCTGTTTTACATATAGATGGTGCTATGTTGATACTTGCTGGCGCAGGTAGTGGAAAGACAAAAACTATCACTACAAGACTTGCATATTTAATTGATAAAGTAGGAATTCCAGCTCACCACACACTGACTCTTACTTTCACAAATAAAGCTGCTAGCGTGATGAAACACAGAGCATTGTCTTTAATTGAAAATGAAAATTCACAAAATCCTCTACTTTGCACCTTCCATAAATTTGGCTTGTTATTTTTAAGGCTTTATAGTGAAAGAATTTCACGGGCAAATAATTTTGTTATTATTGATACAGACGACAAAAAAAAGATTTTAAAAGATTTAGCAAGTGAAAATTTACAAAATTCATTATCTAATATTGGAGCTTATATTTCAAATTTTAAAAATCAAAGTAAAAATGCTCAAGAAATCCAACAAGAATTAGAATTATTAGAAGATGAGAAAAGCAAAAGTTATAGAGAAATTATTCACACCTATGAGCAATATGAACAATTTTTAATCCAAAATAATTTTATGGATTTTGATGATTTGCTAATGCTGACAAATAAAATTTTAGAAGATGAAGTTTTTGCAAAAGAACAAAGTAAAAAATATGCTTACATAACAGTTGATGAGTATCAAGATACAAATACTTTACAATATCAAATTCTAAAAAAATTATGCTCAAATCATGAAAATATTTGCGTAGTTGGTGATGATGATCAAAGTATCTACGGATGGCGTGGAGCTAAAATAGAAAATATTTTAAATTTTCAAGAACAATTTAGCAATGTTAAACTTGTAAAACTAGAGCAAAATTATCGTTCCACTAATGCTATTTTACAAGCTGCAAATGAATTGATCGAGCATAATAGAAAAAGATTAGGTAAAGTTTTAATTTGTACAAAAGATAAAGGTGAAGAAATTGAAGTTTTACAAAATGATGATGAAAAAATTGAAAGTTTTAAAGTCGCAGAAAAAGTTACAAAACTCTTAAAATTAGGTATTGATCCTAGTGAAATTGCTATACTTTACAGAGTTAATGCACTTTCTAGAGCCTTAGAAGAAGTTTTCACCATAGAAAAAATTCCTTTTAAGTTATTAAGCGGAATTAGATTTTACGAGCGATCTGAGATCAAAGATATTATTTCTTACTTAAGATTATTATCTAATTTAAATGATGATTACTCTTTTAAGCGTATTATAAATAAACCTAAAAGAAATTTTGGCAAAGCTACATTAAACAAACTTCAAGACTATGCCAAAGAACACCGATTGTCTTTATTTGAAGCACTTTGCACAATGACAGGAAACGGATTTTTTAGCAAAAAAACAGAAAATGAAATAGAAAAATTTATATTAAGCATACACAAACTCAAAGAAAAAAATAATTTACTTGATATTATTACTTCCTTGGAAAATGAATTTAAATTAAAAGAATTTTACAAAAATTCTCCAGAAGGTGAAGATAAAATTTTAAATATTGATGAGCTTTATGCTAATTTAAAAGATAAAATTTCCCATGGAAACTATGAAAATTTAGATGATATTTTAAATGAAATCACACTTTTAAATGAACAAGATGGCTTAGAGCAAGAAAGTATTTGTATTATGAGTATACACGCTAGCAAAGGTCTTGAATTTGATTATGTTTTTATTGTAGGATTAGAAGAAGGTTTCTTTCCGCTAACAAGTGAATCAAGCAATATAGAAGAAGAAAGAAGATTGGCCTATGTAGCTATCACAAGAGCTAAGAAAAAACTCTATTTAAGCTATGCCAATTCAAGATTTTACAAAGGTAGTAGAACCAAACTCGCTAAAAGTAGATTTTTAGGCGAAAGTAATGTAATCAAAAAAGAATTAATTTTTGATGATAATACTAAGTCATATAAAAAAGGTGATTTAATCAAACATAAAATTTTTGGTATAGGTAGAGTTATAGGTGTAAGTAAAACAAGAATTGAAGAAAAATTAACCATTAATTTTGGCGGCATAGAAAGAGTTATAATGTCAAATTTTGTAGAAAAATTATATGAATAAACTTTTTGTAGCATACAAACCAAGTGGACTAAGTTCTAATGCATTTTTAAATCAACTTAAAAAAAAATATAACAACAAAAAAGCCGGCTTTTCTGGCACTCTTGATCCTTTTGCAAAAGGTGTTTTGCTAATTGCTTTTGGACAATATACTAAATTATTTAGATTTTTTAAAAAAAGTCCTAAAATTTATAAAGCTACACTTTGGTTTGGTGTAAAATCTAAAAGTCTTGATAATCAAAATATAGAAAATATAACTTCTTTACCACCATTTGATTTTTCAATCTTACAAAAAATACAAGAAGAACTTTTGGGGATTATTTCTTATATTCCACCTGCTTATTGTGCTAAAAAAATCAATGGCGTACGGTCTTATGAGCTAGCAAAAAAAGGTCTTGAAACAAATTTGAAAACTTGTAAAATGGAAATTTTTTATTCAAAAATTTTGCATTATCATCATCCATTTTTAACTATGGAAATTTCAGTAAGCGAGGGGGGATATATCAGATCTTATTGTGAATTATTTGCTAAAAAATTAGGAATTGATGCTACCCTAAGCTCTCTTGAAAGACTTTGCGAAGGTAATTTTTATTATGAAAACGAAAAAGAACTTAATATATTAGATTATTTAAATCTTAAAAAAAATACGATAAAATATCCTCAAAAATTACACAATGGACAAAAAATCTTTTTAGACGATTTAGAAATTCAAAAAAAAGGTTGCTATCTCTTAGAAGAAGATGATTTTTTTTCCATTATAAATATAGAAAACAATCAAGTACAATATTATTTAAATAAGGTTTTAAAATGCTAATCTTATCAAGAAAAGAAAATGAAAGTATACAAATTGGTGATGATATAGAAATAAAAATAGTCCAAACAGGAAAAGGATACGCAAAAATAGGTATTGAGGCTCCCAAAACTCTAATGATTTTAAGAAAAGAACTTATTGAACAAGTAAAAAGTGAAAATTTACACTCTATTAGCGATGAAACTATTAAACTTGATGATTTAAGTAAAAAGCTTAAAAAATGAAGGCTTTTGCAAAAGCTAATATATTTTTAAAAGTTATAGGTTTTGATACAAGATCTTATCATCTGATATCATCGCGTTTTGTTTTATTAAAACATTTATATGATGAACTAAATTTTAGTGATGAAAAAAATAAAGAAGGTTTTGAAATCATTGGAAATTTTAAAGAAGATACTATTATTCATAAAGCATATTATGAACTTGAAAATTTAGGATATAAAGAACAATTAAAAGAATTTTTTAAAAATAAAAGCTTAAAACTAATTAAAAATATCCCCATAGGTGGAGGTCTTGGTGGAAGCAGCACCGATGCTGTTGCTTTTTTACTTATGGTTAATGAAGAATTAAATTTAAAATTATCTCAAGATACTTTAAAACAAATTTGCCAAAAACTTGGTTCTGATTTACTCTTTTTTTTAAGTGGTTATGAGAGTGCAAATGTTAGTGGTTGCGGTGAAATTATAGAATATTTTGAAGATAATTTTACTTTATTAAATTTTACTTTTTTAGATTTTGCTTGCTCTAGTGCTAAAGTTTATAAAGCATTTGATGAAACACATTATGATTTAAAAGAAAATTTACAACTAGCTAAACAATTTAATCAACTCAAAACACAACAATTATTAGACTTTAAAAATATTCAATTAAATGATTTATTTGCTCCTTGTGTAAAAATTTATCCTAAAATGCAGAAATTTCTTTCTCAAGGATATTTTTTAAGTGGAAGTGGAAGCAGTGTTTTTAAGGCTTAATCAATGAAAAAAACTATTGTAAAAAATAAAAAAGCTTTTTTTGACTATGAAATTTTAGAAAAATTTGAAGCGGGTATAGTTTTAAAAGGCTCTGAAGTTGTAGCATTAAGAGCTCTTAGAGCAAATTTAAAAGATTCTTTTGTGCGTATTATTAAAGGAGAAATCTTTTTGCTAAATGCTCACATATCTCATCTAAATACCACACATGCTTTTTACAGACATGATGAAAAAGGCGTTAGAAAACTTTTAATGCACAAAAAACAAATTGATAAGCTTTTTGGTAAAATTAGCACTCAAGGATTCACAATAGTACCTTTAGAACTTTACTTCAATGAAAAAAATAAAGTTAAAATTTTGATAGCCTTAGCAAAAGGAAAAAACTTACATGATAAAAGAGAAAGTCTTAAGAAAAAGCAAGCAGACCTTGAAACAAGAGCTGCTATAAAAAATCATTATTAATTTAAAGGATTTACATGAAAAAAATTATATATGTAATTTTAGTAGGTATTGGACTCTTTTTAAATGCTTGTTCTAATCAAACTACTATAGAGAATGATTTCGCCTTTGAAGAATTTAAAACAGGTGAAGAAATAGTCTTGCAAAGCGTTAATGGGGGTGAAAAGACTCTAGTAAGAACTGAAAATGGGTTCGTAATTAAAGGAGAGGAAGAAAAAATTTTAATGTTAGACTTTTTTGGAACTTTTTGCACACCTTGCCAAGAAGAAGCATCTTCTCTTACAAATTTGTGGCAAAAAAATAGTTCTAATTTTATCTTAATAGGACTAAGTCATTTTGAAGATGTAAGCGATCAAGCAGTTAAAGATTTTGCTATCGCATATGGAGCATATTATTTTTTAAGTAATTCTAAAGAAAATGATAGAATCATTGCACAAATTTTAAAAGATATAGATTATAAAAATATGGAGCAGCTTCCATTTAAAGTAGTTTTAAAAAATAAAAGCTATCAAAATTTAAGTGATTTTTGGAATAAAAATTCACAACATTTTGTAAAATATTATTTAGGAAAAGTCCCAACCCAGATTATGCAAAAAGATATTGATAGGATTCTTAATGAGTCTAAAGAATGAAGTTTTAGAGCAACAAAAACTAGCAGAACCTAAAATGTTCAAGGTTTTGTTATTAAATGATGATATCACAACAATGGAATTTGTTATAGATATTTTAATGAATATTTTTCATCACAATTTCGAAAAAGCAAGTACTATTATGCTAGAAATTCACAACCAAGGCAGTGGAGTGTGCGGAATTTATACTCAAGAAATTGCCTTAAGTAAAAAAAAGCAAGTTGAAATAGCTGCAAGAAATAACAATTTTCCATTACAAGCAAGGATAGAAGAACAATGAAATATGAAGAATTAATAGATTCATTTATCCCAAATGCAAGACATTTAAGCTTTATTAATCACCATGAATTTATAACTTGCGAACACCTACTTTTTACTTTAGTAAAATTAAGCAATGATTTTAAAACAATACTTGAAGAAATTGGAGATGGAGATTTATCAACTTTTGAAATAGAATTAAAAAACTATCTAGCAAAAAATAATGAAATTTTAAAAAAAGATACAGAACCTGTATTCTCCATAGTACTTGATGATATTTTGCAAAATTTAAACAAAAAAAATCAAGCCAGTGTATTGAATTTTTTAATTATATTAATTCAAGAAGAAAAATCATATTCTCATCAACTTTTAAAAAAACACTTAATCAACAAAGAAAAATTAGAAAAACTTTTACAAAATAGTGAATTTGAAAATATAAAAACTCATACAATTGAGCTTGTAGAATTTGCCAAATCGGGAAAAATAGATCCTGTTATTGGTAGAAAATTTGAACTTGAAAGAATGATGCAAATTTTAAGTAGACGTAAAAAAAATAATCCTATTTTAGTAGGAGAACCTGGAGTTGGAAAAACTGCAGTTGTAGAAGGATTAGCTTTAGCTATTGCCCAGAACAAAGTACCTAAACATTTACTAGATTCAAAAATTTACAGCCTTGATATGGCTAGTTTATTATCAGGGACTAAATATAGAGGTGATTTTGAAAAAAGATTAAAAGATATTATTAAGGAATTAGAAAACATACCTAATGCAATTTTATTTATAGATGAAATTCACACTATAGTAGGTACAGGTGCGAGCAATGAAAGTCACGCAGATATGTCCAATTTATTAAAACCTGCTTTAAGTAATGGTTCCATTAAATGCATTGGAGCAACTACTTTTATAGAATACAAAAATACTTTTGATAAAAACAAAGCTTTAAGTAGAAGATTTGCTAAAATAGATATAGATGAACCAAGCGAAGAAGAATGCTTCCTCATCTTAAAAGGTTTAAAAAATAAATATGAAAATTTCCACAAAATAAAACTTAATGATGAAATTTTACAAACTAGCATTAAACTTGCTAAACAATTTTTACCCGATAAATTTTTACCCGATAGTGCAGTAGATTTAATAGATGAATTAGGTGCTAGTTTTGCATTAGAAGATAAAAAAAATAAAAAAATAATTAAAAATAAAGATTTAGAAAATACCCTAGCTAGAATGACTCATTCTCATAAAATTTATGAAAGCGATCAAGGAAAAATTTTAAAAAATTTAGAAAAAAATTTAGAAAAAAGTATCTTTGGACAAGATGAAGCCATAAAAGCTTTGTGTTCTATTTTAAAGCAAAGTTATGCAGGTTTAAAAGCTAAAAACACTCCTAGAGGTGTATTCTTATTTACAGGCTCAAGCGGAGTTGGTAAAACTGAACTTGCAAAACAATTAGCACAAAATTTAAATTTAAATCTTGAAAGATTTGATATGAGCGAATATGCTCAAAAACACGATGTTAGCAAACTTATAGGCACTTCAGCAGGCTATGTAGGATATGAAGATGGAGGATTGTTAAGCAATAGTATTAGAAAAAATCCTTTTAGCGTGATACTTTTTGATGAAATAGAAAAAGCTCATCCTGATCTTACTAATACTTTTTTGCAAATTTTTGACAATGCAAGCCTTACTGACAATAGTGGTCTTAAGGCTGATTTTAAAAATACTATTATTATTATGACTTCCAATTTAGGTCTTAAGGAAACAAATGAACTAGGGTTTTTAAGTAATAATACAGAAAAAAACAACAAGGCTATAAAAGATTTTTTTGCTCCTGAATTTATTAATCGTATTGATAAAATCGTACATTTTAATGATTTAAATAATGAAATTTTAGAACAAATAGTTCAAAAAGAACTTGAACTTATAATTTCGAATTTAAAAGATATTAGCATAGAAGCAGATCAAAAAGTAAAGGAATTTATTGCAAAAAAAGCATCTTTTAAAGATTTTGGAGTTAGGCTATTAAAACGCGTGATAGCTGATGAAATTGGTGAAAAATTAAGTGATGAAATTTTATTTGGTAAACTTAAAAACGGTGGAAAAGTTAAATTAAGACTTTCTAAAGATGAAAAAATCGAATTTATATTCTAAACTTTTACAAAGTCCTGATGATGCTCCAGTTTTTATAAGTGAAAAACTGGAGTTAGATTTTATACCTCACGCATATAAATTAGGGCTTTTTCCATGGACAAGCAATCCTGTTACTTGGTGGTGTCCTTCTCCTAGAATGGTACTTTTTCCTACAAATATTCATATACAAAAAAGTATAAAAAAGGCTTTAAAAATTTACAATATTAAACTTGATTGCAATTTTAATGCGTTAATCAATCTTTGTGCATCAAGATCCAAAACATGGATATCAAAAGAATTTATTGTAATTTACAATAAACTCTTTGAACAAAATTTAGCACATAGTGTTGAAGTATATGAGAAAGACGAACTTATCGGTGGTTTATACGGGCTTATCATAGGTAAAGTATTTTTCGGTGAAAGTATGGTTAGCGTGAAAAAAGATACTTCTAAAATCGCACTAATAAAACTTTGTGAAATTTTATCTCCTTTTGATTTTATTATCGATTGTCAAGTGCCCAATGAACACTTAAAATTCATGGGGGCACAAGAATTAATTAAAAAAGACTTTTTAAAAATTTTAGAAACAAAAGTTAACTCTCAAAGTGGTTTTAAGAATTTCAAAAATTTACTCTAAAAAGATATAATTCCTCATTTAAATAAGAATATTAAATTTTGGAATATTTTTTGCTTATATTCTAGCGAAAGCTTTTATGAAAGGAAAGAAAAATGATAAGCCCTTTTAAATCAAAAGAACTTGTTGTTAATGCATTAGCGGGTAGAAATTTGAGAAGTCAAATGATAAGTTCTAATCTCGCAAATGTTGACACTCCTTTTTATAAAGCAAGAGATATCGAATTTGAAACTGCTTTAGTTAATCGAGCAAATGAAATTTTCAAAAGAAAAGATACTAAAGAACTTGAACTTGCAAATACTGATACAAATCATCAAAAACCTTGGAAATTTCCAGATCCAAATAAATCTACAATTTATTTAAGAGATGGACATTTAGCAAGAAATGATGCCAATACAGTTGATCTAGATGTAGAAACTACAGAAATGAGTAAAAACACTATGATGATTTCTGCTTTAGATGGTGTCTTAAAAAGACAAGGTAATCTTTTTTCAACTATTATTGAAACAAGTTCAAAATTAGGCTAGGAGATAAATAATGGCTTATTTAAGTGATTTTGACATTAGTGGATACGGACTTAGTGCTCAACGTTTTAGAATGAATGTAATTAGCTCAAATATAGCTAATGCAAATACAACTAGAACAGCTGAAGGCGGTCCTTATAGAAGAAGAGAAGTGATTTTTAAAGCAACTGATTTTAGTGAAATTTTAAACAAACAAATAGAAAAAAATAGTAATTTTTTGGAATATGAAAATCCACTTAATGATCCGGCTTCACAAAAAGATGCAAAACCTGCTATAATGAGTGTTGTGGTTGATAAAGTGGTAAGAGATGATAAGGATTTTCGTATGAAGTTTGATCCATCTCATCCAGATGCAAATGAACAAGGTTATGTCGCATTTCCAAATATCAATCCTGTAATAGAAATGGCTGATTTAATAGAAGCAACTAGAGCTTATCAAGCAAATGTAAGTGCATTTACTAGCACCAAAACCATAGCACAAAGTGCTGTAGATTTATTAAGAGGTTAATACAAATGAATATAAACAACATTAATCAACTCAACAACTTAAACAACAAAACCAACTCAACTAATACAAATAGTATTGGCAATGAATTTTCAAGTTTATTAAAAAATTCTATTAACGATCTTAATAAAAATCAAGAAGATGCTGAAGCAGCGATGACAGATATTGCTACTGGAGAGGTAAAAGATTTGCATCAAGCAGCTATAGCAATTAGCAAAGCTGAAACAAGTATGAAATTTATGCTTGAAGTTAGAAATAAAGCTATAAACGCGTATAAAGAAATTTCAAGAACTCAAATATAATATATGCTCCAAAATGCTACTCGAAATAGAGTCTCTAAGGTTGCTTTTGCTTTTTGTATGGCTCTATTTTTCATGGTGTTATTTTTATTGTCTACATTTTTTCTCACTTCTAAAAGACATATTCCAAATACAGAAAAAGAACAATATTTTTCTGCCTTAAGAGGTAATATTATCACCAATGATAATTTTATTGTTACTTCTAGTAGACAAATTTACAGAGCAGAGATAGATTTAAGAAGTTTAGATCCTAGTAAAAAAGATCTTTTTTTAACGCTTTTTCAAATTTATAGTGGCGCCAGTGACGAAGAAATGCAAGATATAAAAAAAAGAATGAATGGCAAAAAAAGGAGTTATAGTTTTATTTTATTGCAAAATATCAATTCAAAAAATGCAAGTTATCTTAAAGAACTTGCAAAAAAACTCTACACCCAAGGTTTTTTTCAACCATTTACAAACAATAATGGACGAGTTGAAACAAGAGGGCTTAATATAATAGAACATAAAGAAGATCGTGTGTATATGCCAAAAGATTCTTTAACCCCTATTATAGGATACACTAGAACTTATATGGATACTGAAAGTGATATTTTAAAGAATTCAGGTATTAAAGGTTTAGAAAAATATTATAATGAGTGTTTAAATCCTCTACAAAATGCTAAAATTCAAGGTTTAAAAGATATAGGTGGAAATATTATCTTAAATTTATATTCTTATGAGCAACGTAAAGTTAATGGCTGTGATTTGTATTTAAACATATCATTAAAGCTTCAAAAAAGTCTAGAAAAAGCTATAGATCAAAAAAATGATGATCTTAAAGCCAATGAAATAATTGTTGCTGTAATGGAAAGTAAAAGTGGTAAAATTCTAGCACTAGCTAGCTCGAGAAGATACGACCCACAAAACCGTGGAAAAGATTTATCAGTCTTAAATGCTAGTGCTGTAGAATATGGATACGAAGCTGGTTCTGTTATCAAACCTTTTATTTTTACTACCGCTTTAATGCTTGATAAAATAAAAACAAATGAGATTATAGATACAAACAAAGGCCGATACAAACTAGGTCGTTTTACCATACGAGATGATCATATCAAAAATAAAATGACTATGGAAGAAGTTATTACTTATTCGTCTAATATTGGTATGATAAAAATTGCTCAAAGACTTAGTAACTTAGAAATTATTTCAGGGCTTAGAATTTTTAGATTTGGCGAAAAAAGTGGTATAGATTTACCTTATGAACAAAAAGGCGAAATTCCTAACCCAAAAAGATTAAAAGACATAGAAAAATCTGTTTTAAGTTATGGATATGGATTAAAAACTACTTTTATGCAACTCTTAGCTGCCTATAATGTTTTTAATAATGACGGAATTTATATTACTCCACAAATTGCAAATAAATTTTATCAAGATGGACGTTTGGTAAATTTAGATAAAGATATAAAAAAAGATAAAATTTTATCTAGTAAAGCAGCCCAACAAATGCAACAAATTTTAATCAATGTTATCGAACAAGGCACAGGAAAAAAAGCTTTTACTGAAGGCATTATCATAGGTGGCAAAACAGGAACTGCTCGTATAGCCGAAACAAAAGGATATACCTCTAATCGTTACAATGCTTCTTTTTTTGGATTTGCCAATGATGCAAATCATGCTTATACCATAGGAGTTCTAGTGAGAAATCCCACTAAAGCCTATAGTTATTATGCTGCACAAAGCGCATTGCCAATATTTAAAGATATAGTTCATATTCTCATCAAAGAAAATTATTTAATTCCTATAAAAGATAAAAAATAACTTTATCTTTATTTATATCAACATTAAAGCCTAGATATAATAAAATCAATAAATTCAACAGAATCATTGGGGCAAGCAATAAGATCGTATTCTTGTTTTGCTAAATGTTTATATTCCATACTTAATTCAAAAATAGTTTCCGAACAATCTATGCAAAAAGATATAGGATAAATCAAAGCTTTGGATTCTATCTTGGATAAAATTTCACTTGTACTTGGTTCTAACCATTTTACAGGACCCAACTTAGACTGGTAAGAAAGTACAATTTCATCAAAATGAGATTTTAAAGCCTTCTTTAATATATCTACGTGATCTTTAATATGCTTTTCATACAAATCACCCTTTTTAATAATAGAAATAGGTAAAGAATGTGCAGAAAAAATTAAAATTTTGTGTTCGTACTTTTTTTGTTTTAAAATATGTTCAATTATCATTTTGTTATAAATTTCATCTTTATAAAACGTATCAATAACTCTAACACTTGCTTGATTTTTTAATTTTGTCAAATTCATTCGTGCTGATTCAACAGAACTTGTAGTCGTTGTTTTAGAATGATGCGGATACAAAGGAAATAAAATAACTTCATCTTCTTTTTTAAAATTATATTTACCAAAAACATCACAAGCAAAAGGTGGTACGTATAAACTTATAAAATCAAAATGATATTGTTTATTTTGAGAATTTAACTTATTACATAAACTTTGCGTAATTTGTGTTAAAGGAGATTTTCCTCCCATTTTCTCATAATTTTTTATCATAGCTTTGAGTCTTGACTTTCTTATCATAAAAGCTACAAATTTTCTTAATAAAGCATTTTTAATATCTAAAATATAAGGATCATTAAACATATTTTTTAAAAAAACTTCGCATTCGCTTAGTTGATTTACTCCGCCCATATTAAGAAAAAAAACATATTTCATTAGCAAACTCTTTCTAAAATTTCTTGAATTTTTAAAGCGTCTTCTATACTAGCTAAATTTTGAGTTGTAGCGCCTTGTAAAAATTTAAAAAATTCTTCATGTTCTCCTTGTAAAGGAGAATTATTATATAAATTTTCCACTTTTTTATCATCTATATAAAGCGTAAAATTTTTTAGATCTGCTTCATAGGTATGGTTTTTTCCCAAAATAGTAACTTTTCGTGTAATTTTTTTTGCATTCCAGCTATTGTGGATGCTTGCTAAAATATGTCCTAATTCCAAACTCATCATCACTTCATCTTCAAATCTTTCATTATGATAATAATCTTTATGAATGTTGATTTTAGTGATCTCTTTTTGAGTTAAAAAACGTAATAAATCAAGATCATGCACACTAAGATCACTTAATACTCCAACATCAATAATCCTTTGAGGATACAAAGAAATCCTTTGGATATTGATACTTATTACCTCATCTTGTAAAAGTTTTTCTTTTAAGGTTAATATAACAGGATTAAATCTTTCACAAAAACCTATTCCGACTTTTATTTTATGAATTTTAGCAATATCTTGTATATGTAGCATTTGCTCCAAATTCAAAGCCAATGGCTTTTCTATCAAAACATTTTTAATCTTGGTAAACACTTTCAATGAGATTTGCAAATGTGTATTAGTAGGTGTAGCTATAATAACAGCATCTAACTTTTCTTCTAAAAAACTATCAAAATCATCATACAAAACATGTTGAAAATTTTCTTTACAAAAAGGGTCAAATAAACAAATTTTTTTTATTTTTGAATTTTTTTCAAGCTCTTTTAAATGATTTTTTCCCATTTTGCCCAAACCTATCAAACCTATAATCATTGTAATACCTTGATTATTTTCGCTTGATGTTCTTCTTTTAAGAAAGCACTCATAGGTAAAGATAAAATTTCTTCACTTAAAAGCTCTGTGTTTATTAAACTTCCTTTTTGATAATTAAGATAACCGAATGCTTCTTGCAAATGTAGTCCTAAAGGATAATGTATTGCTGTTGGTATACCTTGATCTTGTAATTTTTGCATAAGCTTTTCTCTATTTTTAACGCGAATACTATATTGAGCCCAAGCGCTAGAAAAATCCAATTTTCTTGGTGGAAGTATGCAATTTTTTAAATTCTCATCATAAATTTGTGCAATTTTTTCTCGTTTTAATATTTCATCATCTAGATATTTTAATTTCACATTTAAAATCGCAGCTTGAATTGTATCAAGCCTTGCATTAACACCTATATATTTATGTCTATATCTTTGAATTTGCCCATGATTTAAATAAATTCTAATTTTTTGAGCTAATTCATCATCATCAGTAAAAATAGCACCACCATCACCATAAGCTCCCAAAGGCTTAGAAGGAAAAAAACTTGTACAAGAGATATCAGCTATAGAGCATGATTTTTGTTGTCTTTCGCTAGCACCAAAACTTTGCGCCCCATCTTCAATTAAAAAAATATGATGATTTTTGCAGATTTCTTGCAACGCTATCATATCAGGCATTAATCCAAAAATACTTACTGCTATAACTGCTTTAGTTTTTTGAGTAATAGCTTTTTTTACCTGTTCTAAACAAAGATTATAATCTTTAAAGTCAATATCTACAAAAACAGGTTTGGCTCCAATTAAAGCTACCATTTCAGCAGTTGCTATAAAAGTAAAAGATGGCAAAATTATCTCATCATTTTCTTTAATACATAAAGCTTTCAAAGCAAGATAAAGCGCACTAGTTCCACTAGAACATCCTATGGCATGTTTTACTCTCACATAATTTGCCAAATTTTTTTCAAAATCTTCAAGTTTTTTTCCACCTATGAAAGTAGCTTCTTGTAATACTTCACTAATAGTCTGATCTATTTCATTTTTATAAGTATTATATTGAGTTGTTAAATCTATAAAAGGAATTTGCATATACTTAAACCTTAATTCAAAATGACATTTGATTATAAAATAGTTTTACTTAATTTAAAGTATTTTTGGTATCATTTTGAGCAAAAATTATTGGAAACACATATGGATATAAGAGAAGAATATTTAAATTTTTTTAAATCAAAAGGACATGATATAACCCCTAGTGCACCGTTAGTACCTGATGATGCGAGCTTGCTTTTTACTAATGCTGGAATGGTACCTTTTAAAAGCATTTTTACAGGAGAAATTCCTCGTCCAAATCCTCCAAGAAAAACAAGTTGTCAAACCTGTATCAGAGCAGGAGGTAAACATAATGATCTAGACAATGTTGGGTACACAGCACGTCACCATACTTTTTTTGAAATGCTTGGAAATTTTAGTTTTGGAGATTATTTTAAAGAACAAGCTATTGCTTATGCTTGGGAATTTGTAACTGAAATTTTAAAACTACCTAAAGATAAACTTTATGTTACTGTGCATGAAAATGATGATGAAGCCTTTAATATGTGGTTAAAACACATAGAAAAAGAAAGAATTTACAAATTCGGCGATAAAGATAATTTTTGGCAAATGGGCGATACTGGTCCTTGTGGTCCTTGTAGTGAAATTTTTTATGATCAAGGTGCAGAATATTTTAATAGTGATGAAGATTATATGGGTGGAGATGGAGATAGGTTCTTAGAAATTTGGAATCTTGTTTTTATGCAATATGAAAGAAGTGCTGATGGAAAGCTCACTCCTTTGCCAAAACCAAGTATTGATACAGGTATGGGTCTAGAAAGAGTTGTTGCCATCAAAGAAGGAAAATTTAGCAATTTTGATAGCTCACTTTTTATGCCTATCATTGAAGAAATAGCAAAACTTTGCGACAAAACTTATATTTATGAAAATGGAGCAAGTTATAGAGTAATAGCTGATCATATAAGATCAAGCGTTTTTTTATTAGTTCAAGGTACAAGCTTTGATAAAGAAGGTAGAGGTTATGTTCTAAGAAGAATTCTAAGAAGAGCTTTGAGACATGGTTATTTATTAGGACTTAAAAAACCTTTTATGTATAAATTGGTTGATATTGTATGTGATTTAATGGGTAAACACTATACTTATCTAAATGAAAAGAAAGATTTTATTAAAGAACAGATTTATCTTGAGGAAGAAAGATTTTTAAGCACTATTGAAAATGGTATCCACATTTTTAATGAAGAATTAAAAAATACTAAAGATACTTTTAGCGGAGAAGTCGCATTTAAACTCTATGATACCTATGGCTTTCCGCTTGATTTAACCGCTGACATGTTAAGAGAAAAAAATATTGTAATTGATGAAGCCAAATTTGAAGCATTAATGCAAGAACAAAAGCTTAGAGCAAAAGCTTCTTGGAAAGGAAGTGGAGATAAAGCTGTCAATGGAGATTTCAAAATACTACTTGAAAAATTTGGCACCAATACCTTTAGTGGTTATGAAAATTATGAAGAAAGGACTAAAATTTTAGCTATTTTAGATGAAAATTTTAAGATTATAACTCATGCTAAAGCAAATGAAAATGTGTGGATAATGTTAGAAAAAACTCCATTTTATGCTACTAGCGGGGGTCAAAATGGCGATAATGGTTCAATCAATGATAATGAAGTTCTAAATACACAAAAATTCTTTGATATTAATTTATCTCTAACTAAATTAGTTCAAGATATTAAAGAAAATGAAGAAGTTATTGCTTGTATAGATACAACCAAAAGAGAACAAACTGCAAGACACCATAGCGCTACGCATTTATTGCACCATGCTTTAAGAGTAATTTTAGGCCCACATATTACACAAGCTGGCTCTTTAGTGGAGCATAATAAATTGCGTTTTGATTTTACCCATGCAAAAGCTTTAAGTAAAGAAGAATTGACACAAATTCAAAATCTAGTTAATGACTATATAGCAAAAGCAGTGGAAGCTAAGATTGAAATTTTAGATTTAGATGAAGCTAAACAAAGTGGTGCTATTGCTTTATTTAGTGAAAAATATAGTGATAAAGTAAGAGTACTCACTCTTGGAGAAAGCAAAGAACTTTGTGGTGGAACGCATGTTAAAAATAGTGCAGAAATTGGAAGTTTTTATATCGTAAAAGAAAGTGGAGTAAGTGCTGGAATAAGAAGAATAGAAGCAGTTGTAAGCAAAGCAGCTAATTTATATGCTAACACTCTTTTTGAAGAATTAAATCATATAAAAGAAACACTTAAAACCAATGATATTTTAAATGCTTTTAATAAATTAAAAAGTGAGAATCAAGCCTTAAAAAATGAAATAAAAAATTCAAATAAATTAGATTTAAAACATGAAATAATTAACGATACAGCTATAAGCATTGCACAAATTCAAAATGCTGACTTAAAAAGCTTAGTTGATGATTTTAAGAATAAATTTGAAAAAAGTGTCATTTTGCTTTTACAAGAAAAAGATAATAAAGTACTTATCGTAGCAGGCTCTAAGAATACACCTATTAAAGCCGGTAGTTTAGTAAAAGAAATTGCTATTATATTAGATGGCAATGGAGGCGGAAGAGATGATTTTGCTACCGCTGGGGGTAAAGATATAAGTAAAATCGAACAAGCATTAAAAAAGGCTAAAGAAATTATAAAAGGAAAATTAAATTAATGCTTTATCTCGCATCAAGCTCAACCTCTAGAGCTAATTTACTTAAAGAAGCAGGTATTAACTTTGAACAAATCTTTTTTAATTATGATGAAAATATTAAAGAAGAATCGCCATATTTGTATACACAAAAAGTTGTTTTAGAAAAACAAAAACAATTTTTTGCTAAACATTCTAATTTTGAAAGTGTTTTATTTGCTGATAGTATTGTTTGTATTGAAAATCAAATTTTAACTAAACCAAAAAATGATGAAGAAGCTCTAAAGATGCTAAATATGCAAAGTGGCAGGAATATTAGCGTAATTAATGCTATGATATTAATACTAAAAAATAAAAAAATTATAAACCTTAGTAAAGGCGATCTGATGTTAGATCATTTTGATAATAATGATATGTTAAATTATATCGATTCAAAGCTTTATCAAAACAAGGCTGGTGGAGTTATGAGTGAAGGTTTTCATAAAAAATATATTAAAAAAATCATAGGAAATCAAAGTACAATCTTAGGCTTAAATATTGAAATTTTGAAAGCATTTTATGATGAAAATAATTAAAATTCTTACTTCTTTATGTATAGTTTGTATTATAGGTATACTAATTTTTGCTGTATACTTATTTTCAGATTCAAACTTAAATCAATACACCTTTAAAGACTACAAACCACCACTCACTACTCAAATTTTTGATAAAAATGGCAAGTTAATAGCTAATGTTTTTGATGAGCATCGTTTTTATGCTCCTTATGAAGAACTTCCCCCAAGATTAATAGAAGCCTTGGTTGCTATAGAAGATACAAGCTTCTTTGAGCATAATGGAGTTAATGTAGATGCCATTATTAGAGCTGCTATTAAAATTATTGGTAGCGGTGGTAAAACTGTAGAAGGAGCATCTACTTTAACCCAACAATTTATAAAAAACACAGAATTAACATCAGAAAGAACACTTAGTAGAAAACTAAAAGAAGCAATACTTGCATACAAAATAGAACACACACTTAGCAAAGAACAAATATTAGAAAGATATTTAAATTTTATTTTTCTAGGACATGGATATTATGGAGTTAAAACTGCTGCTTTAGGATATTTTAGAAAAAATTTAGATGAACTAAGTCTAAAAGAAATAGCTATTTTAGTTGGTATGCCAAAAGCACCAAGTGCTTATGATCCTACAAAACATTTAGATTTATCTCTAGCTAGAGCCAATAGTGTAATACAAAGAATGTATAATCTTGGATGGATTTCCAGCGAAGAATATGCCAATGCATTAAATGAAATTCCAAAAGTTTACGATGATACCCTAACACAAAATTCAGCACCTTATGTTACTCAAGAAGTATTAAAACAACTAAGCGGTATAAAAGATTTAAAAAGTGGAGGTTACAAAATTGAATTAACTATAGATCTTGATGTGCAAAACCTAGCAAGAGAATCTTTAAAATTTGGCTATGATGAAATAGTAAGGCGTGATAAAGATGCAAATTTAAGTACATTAAATGGCGCTATGATAGTCGCAAATCATCAAACTGGTGATATTTTAGCTTTAATTGGAGGAGTAAATTATACAAAAAGTAATTTTAATCGTGCTACGCAAAGCTTAAGACAACCTGGAAGTTCCTTTAAACCATTTTTATATCAAATAGCTATTGATATGGGATATTCTCCTATGAGTAAGGTTGCAGATATTTCAAGAATTTTCGAAAGCAATAATAAAAATGAAAAAGACTGGAAGCCTAAAAATTATGGCGGTAATTTTCAAGGGCTAATCACTTTAAAAGACGCATTAACAGGTTCAAGAAATCTAGCTACTATTAATCTTGCCTTATCTTTGGGGCTTGATGTAATACATGATAAGCTAAGCAATATGGGATTTAATAATATTCCCGTTGATCTTTCTATAGTTTTAGGAAGTTTTGGAATTTCTATTTATGATTATGCTGAACTCTACACTGTTTTTGGAAACTACGGTGTACAAAAGGAACTTATTTTAATAAAAAGAGTATTAGATAAAGATGGTAAAGTTGTAGTGGAATTTAATTCTAACGAAAAAAGGATAAGTGATCCAGCGCAAGCTTTTTTAGTTAATGATATGATGCAAAATGTTGTCAAAGAAGGAACTGGAAAAAATGCAAAAGTTAAAGATATAGAAATAGCTGGAAAAACAGGTACTTCAAATAAAAGTATTGATGCTTGGTTTTGCGGCATAACTCCAGAAATAGAAGCAATTATTTGGTATGGTAATGATGATAACAAGCCTATGAGACAAATAGAAGGTGGCGCAAGAACTGCGGCTCCAGTTTTTAAAGATTTTTTAACTAAATATCTAGAACTTTATCCTGATAGCGCTAGAAAATTTAAAATTCCAAATGGAGTTTTTCAAGGATTTTTTGAAAAAAGTAAGGAATACTATACCCAAACTTCTCCTTTTCCTAAACGAAATTCCACTCTTTTAGAAAACAATGAAATAATTTTCTAAAATATTTTTTATAAACTAATAAAATTTCTTTTTTATTTTCCTTTATATGATTTAATTTTTAAAAATTATATAAAGGATTGTTATGAAAATCACTCCAGAAAATTTATACAACAAAAGACGTCATTTTTTAAAACTCGGAGCAGGGGCTCTATTAGGAACAAGTCTAATGCAATCTAAACTTATGGCTTTAAATTTCACCCCTAGTCAAAATTTAGAAAAATTAAAAATTAGCGATGAAAAAAATGTTACAAATTATGTAAATTTTTATGAATTTTCTACCAATAAAAAAAAGGCTGTTGAACTAGCTAAAAATTTTAATACCAACAATTGGAAAATAGAAATAAACGGAGAGGTTGAAAAACCTTTAATTTTAACCATGGAAGATTTATTATCTTTTCCTCTAGAAGAAAGAATTTATAGATTTCGTTGCGTAGAGACTTGGTCTATGGTGGTACCTTGGATTGGATTTGAATTAAGAGCTTTAATCGAAAAATGCAAAGTTACAAGCAATGCTAAATTTATAAAATTTACTACTCTTTTTGATAAAAATCAATTTGCCGATCAAGCTTCATTTTTCCCAACTCTTGAATATCCTTATGTGGAAGCTTTAAGATTAGATGAAGCAATGCATCCTTTGACTTTAATGGCTGTGGGTATGTATAAAAAACCTCTATTAGGACAAAACGGGGCTCCGATTCGTTTGGTGGTACCTTGGAAATATGGGTTTAAAAGTATTAAATCCATAGTGAAAATAGAATTTACAAAAGAGCAGCCTCAAACAACTTGGGAATTAGCAAACCCTAAAGAATATGGTTTTTATGCTAATGTCAACCCTGATGTTTCTCATCCAAGATGGTCTCAGGCTAACGAACGACCTTTAGGAGAATTTTTTACTCAACCAACCTTGATGTTTAATGGTTATACTAAAGAAGTGGCTCATTTATACGCAAATATGGATTTAAAGGTTAATTTTTAATGAAATCAAAGCAAATGAATTTAATTATTTTTGCATTATTTTGCTTTAGTATTATTTTTAGCACATATCAACTTTTGGGCGAATTTGATATAGTCAAAGCGGTATATTTTTACAGTGGTTTATGCAGCTTAATCTTTTTTGCTTCAAGTTTATTCTTTTCTTTATACAAATTTAAAATTACCAAAGATTACCCTAAATTTTTAGGGTTTTACGCGTTTTTTTGGGCTTTAATACATTTTCTAAATTATTTTATTTTTACAAAAAATTTCAATATTTTCGTTTTTTTAAAAGATACTTTTAGTAAAAATTTAGAATTTAGTGGGTTTTTATCTTTTTTAATACTCACTTTAATGTTTATTAGTTCTTTTAAATTTTTTAGAAAACTTAGTAAAATTAGAAAATTTGGATATATTTGTTTTACAATCACCGCTTGGCATTATTTTATATCTGCAAAAATTCCTCAATTACCGCATTTTTTATTTTTAACTATAGCCATTATTTTTTTATCAATCAAATTTTTTAAAGTAATTAAAAAGAAAAAATAATCAACATTAAGATTTTTGTAATGATATATTCCTTAAAATAAGACTTTTTATATCTTAATTTTAAGGAAAAATAACTTATGGAAAGAAGAGATTTTTTAAACGGAATGGCACTTGGCATTGTTGCTGGTATGACTCCACTGCAAGTTCTTTACGGAAAAGAAGCTAAAATTGATGATTTTACTAAAGAATACTATCCACCTAAATGGCTTGGCTTAAGAGGTAGCAATAATGCAAGTTATGAATTTGCACATATATTAAGAGATGGACAAAAATTTGATTTTAGTGCTTTAAAACTTAAACAAGAATACGATCTAGTGGTAGTAGGTGCTGGCATAAGTGGTTTGGCAGCTGCCTGTTTTTATCAAGATAAATTTGGAAAAGATAAAAAAATTTTAATTCTTGATAATCATGATGATTTTGGAGGGCACGCAAGAAGAAATGAAATAGAATTAGAAAGTGGAACTATTTTAAGCTACGGCGGAAGCGAAACTTTCCAGTCTCCAAATGCATTATATTCTAAAGAAGTAGTGGATTTGTTATCTTCTATAGGTGTTAATATTGATGAACTTGCTAAACGCTTTGATGTAGATTTCTATCCTGATTTAAAACTTAGCAGAGGAGTATATTTTGCTAAATCTGAATTTGGAGTCGATAAAGTTGTTAATGGTAACCCTAGAAAAGTAATTTGTGATGATATACCAGATGGAAAGCACAATGGAAAAAGCATAGAAGATTTTATAGCAGATTTTCCATTAAACGAAAAAGACAAAAAAGATTTAATTTCTTTATTTAAAAGCGAAAAAGATTATTTAAAAGGTATGACCAAAGCACAAAGAGATGAATACGTAGATAAAACAAGCTATAAAAAATTCTTGGAAGAAAAAGTAAAACTTTCACCTCAAGCTATAAAATTTTTTGAAGGTATGACTGATGATTTTTTAGCCTTAGGAATTGATGCAGTATCTTGCTCAGATGCAAGAACTTCATTCTTACCTGGATTTGATAAACTTGGACTTGATCCTATCGAAGGCGAAGCTTTAGCTGAGATGGAAGAGCCTTATATTCACCATTGTGCTGATGGCAATGCAACTGTTGCTAGATTGATGGTAAAAAAATTAATCCCAGAAGTATCTAAAAAAGGTAAAGATATGGACGAGATTACTTTAGCTCATTTTGATTATTCTAAACTTGATTTAGCTAAAAATAAAGTCCGCTTAAGATTAAATAGCACAGTAATTAATGTAGAAAATATCAAAGATGGAGCATTGGTAACTTATATAAATAAAGGTAAAAACTATAGAGTAAAAGCCAAAAAAGTTATTATGGCAAATTATAATAGTATGATACCTTATATAATACCAACACTCCCTGCTGACCAAAAAGAAGCTTTAAGTAAAAATGTAAAAACTTCACTTTTACATACAAATGTTATTATTAGCAACTGGGAGCCATTTATAAAACTTGGAGTTCACGAAATTTATTCTCCAAAAATGCCTTATGCTAGAACAAAACTAGACTATCCAGTGGACATGGGTGGTTATCATCATCCAAGAGATCCAAAAAAACCTATTTGTGTGCATATGGTTTGTTCTCCATTAGTATTTGCTTCTATGCAAGGAATTGATCTTGATGGTTTAGATGCAAGAGATAGAGCTAGAGTTGGTAGAAATTTATTATTTACAATGACTTTTGAAGATCATGAAAAAATTATACGCGATCAACTCCAAGGTATGCTAGGTTCTGCTGGATTTAATCATAAAAAAGATATTCAAGCTATTGTTGTAAATCGTTGGGGTCATTGCTATTCATATGGAGAAAATAGTCTTTTTGATGATAGCGATGAAGTTGAAAAAACAATCGAACTTGCAAGAAAACCTTTTGGGAATATCACCATAGCAAATTCAGATTCTGAATGGTCAGCATATATGCACTCAGCTATAGATCAAGCATATCGCGCTGTTAATGAATTGTAATTACTTCAAGCTCCTATTTAAAAGGAGCTTGGAAAAAATTAATCATCATTTTTGATGCTTACATAAATTAAAGTCAAAAACATATAAGTTACTAATCTATTAGCATCAGACAGGCCATTTTATATTTTCTCATCCACATACCAAACCATTCTACAGCTACCACTTGAAAACCAAAAAACCAAAGCAAACAGCAACAAGCTAAGACGATAATTCCAATTTTTTAGATTTATAAAATTTTTGCATCTAAATTTCTAGTTTTAAACATATCTAAAGCACCTTTAAAAGCTGTCAACATAATAAAGGCTTCAAAACAAATGATAAAAATGTAAGCACTGTGATGCATGGGGTTTAAAATCGCTATATAAACTATAGTATTGCCAAATATTCAGGCTTAGAAATTATAATCAGTTATATTACCAAAAACAACAATAGATAGTTGTTAAAGAAGCTATTGTAAGCAAAATAGCTATTTTAGAACATCTTATAATGTTTATTATCGAAAAATCGCAGTTGCAATTTATCTAATAACTCCTTCTATGTTAATTTAATATTAGTTTAATTTAATTAATATTAAATATTTAACGTATTCTGAGCGAATTTAATATGACAGTTATGGAACTAAAGCACATAGCTAAAGCTGCCAAATGAGGACTTAAGCTAATAAAAGAAACAAATCCAGCGGCTATTGGAATACAAAGAATATTATAAATAAAAGCCCAAAATAAATTTAGTTTTATAATATTTCGAGTTTTTTTAGAAAGTTTAAAACAATAATCAATCAACATTAAATCATCTTTTATCAAAATAAAATCACCACTTTTTTTAGCTAAATTACTTGCTTTAGAAAAACTAATACTAGCGCTAGACAAAATCAATGCTGGTGCATCGTTGATACCATCACCTACAAAAAGAACCTTTTCTTGTTGTAATCTTTCTTTAATAAAATCTAGTTTTTCTTCTGGATTTAAATTTGCATAATATTCCTTAATACCTAACTCTTTAGCTATTTTAGATACACTTGCTTCATTATCTCCGCTTAATATAATACTTTTTATATTTTTATCCGCTAAATTATTAATCATTTCTTTTGCCATAGGCTTTAATTCATTTGCTAAACAAACTCCACCTAAACAAATTTTATTTTTTACAAAATAAAGAGTTGTTGGAGCTTGCTGTTTAAATTCTCTTAAAAATTCTTTACTTTTACTGATGTCAATATTTTTATATTTAAAAAATTTTTCATTTGCTATAAAATATTCATCATCATTTTCTATATAGGACAAACCATTTCCAATCATAACACTTAGCTTACCTGTTAAATTTAAATTTGTATTTAAATTCTTAGATATAGCTTGAGCTATGGGATGTGAGCTTAATTTTTCAATCTGAGCTAATTTTTCAAAATCATTTGAAGATAAGTTGTGTCGATATACACTCAACTCATCTTTTGTTAAAGTTCCTGTTTTATCAAAAATAGCCAATTTAATCGAATATAAATTTTCTAAAATAGCAGGATTTTTCACTAAGATAGAATTTTTTGCTCCATTGGATAAAGCACTGATTATTGCTATAGGGGTTGCAAGACCTAAAGCACACGGGCAAGAAATCAAAAGCGTAGCACAAGCATGCAAAAAGGCTACATTTATTCCCTGTGCAAAATACCAAAATACAAAAACACATATAGCTAATAAAATAATAAAAGCTACAAAATATGCTGAAATTTTATTTGCTAAATTCGTTAATGGAGTTTTTATGCTCCCTGCCTTAGATACTAAATTTTTAATCTGCTCTAAAGAACTTTCTATAGATTTTTTACTTGCTCTAATTTTTAAATTTCCATTAAGCAAAATACTGCCTGCTAGAATTTCATCACCTTCTTTTTTTATAAGAGGCAAAAATTCCCCTGTCAAAAAGCTTACATCTACTTCAGCTTCTCCATTTACCACAAAGCCATCAGCGACAACACTCTCACCTTCTTTTACCATAATCAAATCATTTTTTTTTACAAAAGAACTGGAAATTTCTTTTACACTACCATCTTCTAAAATAATGTGTGCATATTTTACATCTATGCTTTTTAATTTATTTTGATATTCTAAGGATTTAAATTTGGCATTTTCCTCTAAGTATTTACCTAAAAGTATAAAACTTATAATCATAGCCCCACTACTAAAATATAAATAACCATCTTTGCTGAAGATTTCTACATACACCAAAAAAGAATACACAAAAGATACTAAAGCTCCAAGCGAAACTAAAGTATTCATATCTAAATTTTTATGCCACAATCCTTTAATCGCGTGAGAAAAGAAGCTTTTTCCACAATAAAAAATGGCTACAAATGATAAAGCTAATTGCACAAAACTTGAAAGAGTATTTTGAATAAACATTTCAAAATACATTATGATAGCGCTTAAAATCATGCTCAAAAAAAACATATTTTTAAGTTTTTTCAATTGTGAAATTTTATAAAGCTGTAAATTTTGTTCATCTTCTAAAATTTCAAATCCTAGAGCCTTAATTTTCTCTTCAATTTTATTTTTGAGATTTTCATTTTCTACCAAAAAAACACCGCTCGAATTTAAATAAGAAACACTAACATCTTTCACCCCGTCAATTTTAGAGCAAACTTTTTCTATAGCATTAGAGCAATTTACACAAGTCATATTTGCTATTTTAAATTTTAATTCAGTCATTTTCTAAAACTTCAAAACCTAAATCTTTTAATTGGTCTTTAAAATTTTGAATTTGATTATCTTGTAAATCAATATTAATCGTTTTATTCTCAATATCAATTTGCATAGGACCAAACTCATCTTCTAAAGAAGCTTTAATTAAATTCACACAACTTTGGCAATTAATATTTTTTGTTTTTATTTGCATATTTTTCCTTTTTTAAGAATTTAAAAGCACCATAGCTACCAAAACAACAACGATACCAGCTAAACCTATTTTATTTAATTTTTCTTTGTATAAAATCCATCCTCCAAGGCAAGTTCCTATAATACCAACTGCACCCCAAGTTGAGTAAGCTATACTCAAAGGTACGTATTCTAAACTAAAAGATAAAATGAAAAAAGCCATAATGGCGCAAATAATAGCACTAAAACCCCATTTTTTATATTTAAAACTTTCAGATTTTTTAAGCAATAAATTAGCAGCAATATCAAGTAAAGCAGATAAAATAATCATCAATAAGTATATTTTCATTCTTCTTTTACCTCACCAACATTAATCATCACTATGCCAACAATAGATAAAACAATTCCTAACATCTGCAGATTTGTTAGAGTCTCTTTAAACAATAAAAAAGAAATTAAAAGAATCAAAATCATTCCTAAAAGTTCCCATACAGCATACGCAATACCAATTTGAATTTTTTTGATCGCAAGACCCATAAAATAATACGAACAAGCTATAAAAAGAGCCATAAAAAAATAAGCAAAAATTTTATTTTCCATTTTTAAAAAACTTGTGCCTATTACTTCAAAAACAATAGCTCCAATCAAAAATAACCATGCGATTAAAACTTCCTTTTTCGCATTCATTGACGTCCTTATATATTTTGATTTTTATGTTGATATTGAGAATACAATTTAATATTTGTTTATTTTATCTTACAATTCTTTAAAATCAAATTTAGACTTATTAGTTTATACTTTTACGTTTAAATTATTCAAGAAAGAGAGAATTTATGGGAAGAGCGTTTGAATACCGCAGAGCCTCTAAAGAAGCAAGATGGGATAAAATGAGCAAACTTTTTCCAAAACTTGCCAAAGCTATACAAGTAGCAGCCAAGGAAGGTGGAACTGATCCTGATATGAATCCTAAGCTTCGTAGTGCCATAGCTACTGCAAAAGCTAATAATATGCCAAAAGATAATATTGATGCGGCCATAAAAAGAGCTAGCGGTAAAGATGGTGCAGATATTAAAAATATACACTATGAAGGAAAAGCAGCACATGGAGCTTTAATTATAGTTGAATGTATGAGCGACAATCCTACCCGAACTGTAGCAAATGTTAAGGCAATTTTTAGCAAAAATGGTGGAGAAATTTTACAAAATGGTTCTTTAACTTTTATGTTTTCTTATAAGGCTGTTTTTCATTTAGAAAAATTTGAGGGAGACTTAGAAGAGCTTGAACTTGAGCTTATTGATTTTGGACTTGAACAACTAGAACAAAACAAAGAAGAATTGTTAATTATCGGAGATTATACTGCTTTTGGTGAATTAAGTAATGTTATAGAAAAAAAAGGTTTAGTGCTAAAAAAAGCAGGTTTAGAATACCTTGCTAATAATCCAGTAACTTTCAGCGAAGAACAATTGCTTGACATAGAAAAACTACTTGATAAATTAGATGATGATGATGATGTTCAAGCAGTTTATACTAATATAGAATAAGGAAAAATATGCTAAAAAAAATTGACACTCAAAATGCTAATAATTATAACTATGCTATTATAAGTACTGATAAAGGTGATATGACTTTAAAATTGTTTCCTGATGAAGCACCACAAACTGTTTGCAACTTTGCAAATTTAGCAAATGAAGAATTTTATAACGGACTAAGTTTTCATCGAGTTATACCAAATTTTGTTATACAAGGTGGTTGTCCTTATGGTACAGGCACGGGTGGACCAGGATATGAAATTGAGTGCGAATGTGACAATCAAAAACATAAGCACTTAAGAGGAAGCTTATCTATGGCACACGCAGGAAGAGACACAGGCGGATCTCAATTTTTCATCTGCCATAGTTCACAAGCCCATCTCGATGGAGTTCATACCGTATTTGGACAAATTGACGAAAATGACAAAGAAAGTTTAAAAGTTTTAGATAGCATTAAAGCTGAGGATAAAATTAAAATTATTAAAATCTTAAAAAGCAAATAAATATTTCTCCTTAAATTCAAGGAGAAAATACTCGTTTTACTCTTAAATTATCTAAAAATTTAAAATACTAAATTAAACTTCTCAAAACTAAATTAGGAATATAAATGCTTGAAGATCTTATAAATTTTTTATTAACACTCGCAAAAGATTGGGGTTATTTAGGAATAATTTTTTTAATGTTTATTGAAAGCTCTTTTTTTCCTTTTCCTAGTGAAATAGTAATGATTCCTGCAGGGTACCTAGCACAACAAAATGAATTAAACTTCTTCATTTGCCTTTTTTGTGGAATTTTCGGAGCACTTTTAGGAGCGTTATTTAACTATTATCTTTGTTATTTTTTAGGGCGAAATATAGTTTTAAAAATATGTAGATATTTTGGAATTAATGAAGAAAAATTTAACAAATTTGAATTTTTTTTCAATAAACACGGAGAAATTTCAACATTCACGGGTAGATTGATCCCTGGCTTACGTCAGTATATTTCACTTCCTGCTGGACTTGCAAGAATGAATTTGAGTAAATTCATATTATATACAAGTTTAGGAGCTGGAATTTGGTGCTTAATTTTACTTATATTGGGATATGTTTTAGGTCAAAATGAAAATTTATTAAAAGAATACCTACACTTAGTTGTAATCTCTTGTATTATTTTTGTATGTTTTGTAATATTAATTTATATTCTTATAAGAAAGAAAAATCAATAAAATATTGATTTTTTACTTAATTTTATTTTGATACAATTAATCAATAAAACAAAATTAGAGGAAAAATGTATAAACCAAATATTCAAGAATTAACAGACTTTTTAATATCATATATTACCATTTTTTTAAGTGCTGGTACTTATACTGCAAGAGTTGCAAAATGTGTAAGTAGAATAGCTGATGCTTACAATTATGAAATAAATATGAATTTTTTCTTCCATCATACCGCAATCAATATTTATGATAGAGAAAATAACTCTATTCAAAGAACTTTTATTGTCCCTAATGAACATAAACATATTAATTTCACACTTATTCTAGAATTGAGTGCATTAAGCTGGAAAATTTATGATAATAAATATAATCTAAGTCAAGCTAAAATTTTATTCTACAAAATAACCCAAGTTAAAAAAGGCTCAGTATTTTTGAATATTTTTCTAGTTTCTAGTGCAAATTCCGCATTTTGCAAACTTTTTGGTGGTGATATTTATGGATGCGGTTTTGTTTTTATTGCTACATTAGTTGGGCTAAACTTAAGATTTATTCTCACTAAAATCAAAATTGATTTAAGATTTCAATATATTATATGCTCTTTTGTTTCTTCACTAATAGTTTTTTTGGGAGTTGATCTAAATCTTATCAAAGAATCAAATGTGGCGCTTGGATCTAGTATTTTATATCTCATACCAGGAGTTTATTTTATAAATTCTATAATAGATATTTTAAAAAATCATATTTTAATGGGTTTTAGTCGCATTATTAGCGTAGCGATACTGATTTGTTGTATTGCTATTGGAATTTATACAACTTTAAGTATTAATAACTTTGGAATTTTACAATGATTGATTATTCATCTATACTTTGGGATATGCTTTTTGCAGCTATTACAGGATTTGGTTTTGCATATGCATGCAATCCTCCATTAAAAACTCTTTTTTTATCTGCTCTTTTGGCTGCTATTGCCCATAGTTTGCGTTTTACTTTAATAAATTATTTTGGATTCGAAACTTTAGCCATATCAACATTTATCGCATCTTTTGCTATAGGTTGCATTGGACTTTTTTTAGCTAAAATTTTTAAAACTCCTGCAGAAATCATAGCTTTTCCAGCACTCATTCCGATGATACCCGGAATTTATGCATACAAAGCGATATTATATCTTATATCCTTCATAAGGACCGATGAAATCAAATTAAAAACAGAATTTCTAATACAATTTTTCGATTATTTTTTTACAACTCTTTCTGTAACTTTAGCCTTAGCAGTAGGAGTTAGTGTGACTTTGCTTTTGTTTTTTGAGCAAAGTTTTATGATGACAAGAAATATAAAAAATCATGATCAAGATCAATCATGATTCATTTTATTTTTTGCTTCAATTCCCATCAACATAAAAGCAGTTTTTATACTCAAAGCACAGATTGCGAAAAGTTTTAATAATTCATCTTCATTTTTAGAACCAACTACTTTATTTTCATTATAAAATTTATGAAAAAGTGTTGCTAAATTTTTTAAATAATCTGGAATTTTTTGCAATGCCCTATTCTCAAATGCGTCTTTTAAAACAGCTTTTAAATTTAAGCTTTCAAATAAAAGATTCATACCTTCTTCGTTTAATGTATTAAATTCAATATCAACAACATCTTCTATTGATTTATTAGCCTTAGCAAAAACTTGATGAATCCTAGCATGCGCATAATTTATATAAAATATAGGATTAGAACTATCTTCTTTTGTAAATTCATCTATATCAAATTCTAAATGCGTATCACATTTTTTACTAAGAAAAATATATCTAAGCGCATCGCTGCCAAGCTCCTCTAAAACATCACTCATTAATATAAAATTACCAGCTCTTTTGCTCATTTTGTATGGTTCACCATTTTTTAATAATGAAACCATTTGTGCTAAAATAATCTCTAAATTATTGCTGTTAAAACCTAAAAAATCCATAGCAGCTTTTACTCTAGCTATATATCCGTGGTGATCAGCACCCCAAATATTGATACATCTTGTATATGGACGACTCATTTTATCTTTATGATAAACTATATCAGCAGCTAGGTAAGTACCTTTCCCATCATCTTTTAAAATTACTCGATCTTTTTCATCACCCTTAGCAGTAGATGCAAGCCAAATTTTTCCATCTTTTTCGTAAATCCCACCATGTTTTTTTAGACTTTCTAGGGTATTTTCCAAATCTTTATAATAACTAGTTTCACTTACATAAGAATCAATATAAATATTTGCATCAGCTAAATTTTGTTTTATTAATTCAAGCATTCTATCTTTGGCCCATATTGCAAGATTTAAAATATTTTCCTCGATAAAAAATTCTGTACCAAATTTACCAAATGCTTCATAAGCAAGATCAATAATATACTCACCTTTATAATACTCTTGAGGATAAACTACATCTTCTTTTAAACAATATTCTTTAACGATAAGTAAAATTGACAATCCTAAAAGATAAATTTGATTGCCCGCATCATTCACATAATATTCAGTATCAAATTTATATCCCAAATGCCTTGCAAGCCTTGCTAAGGTATCACCAAAAATCGCGCCTCTTGCATGTCCTATATGCAATGGACCTGTTGGATTTGCACTAACATACTCAAGCAAAAAACTTTCTTCTTTTTTTTCATCTCTTGCGAAGTTGTTAGGATCTTTCAAGGCTTTATTAGCTAAAGTATTTAAAAAATCTTTAGAAAGCTTAAAATTTACATATCCATTAACCACTTCAACACTATCAAAACACTCACATTTTTGTAACTTTAAAGCTATATCTTTTGCAATCAACATAGGATTTTGTTTTAATTCTTTGGCTAGAGAAAATGCCAACGGAGTTGCAAAATGTGCTAGATTTTTATTTTTAGGATTTTCTAAAATAAAATCCATTCCTATCTTTTCTTTAATTATTTCATAAATTAAAGTTTTCAATTTTTACCTTTTATGCTTTTTTTATTTCGTCATTTTCTTTTACAAAATCATTTTTATCATTCGTTTTCTCAATTTTTTGAGTATCATCTTGAACTATTTTCTTATCATCTTCGGTATTCATTTCATCCTTAAAAGTTTTAATTCCCTTACCTAAACCCTTTGCAAGTTCAGGTATTTTCTTAGCACCAAAAAGTAATACTACTATAAGAAGTATAATTAACCATTGGGTTCCACTTGGCATATGCATATTTATTCTCCTTTATTCCATTGATTTATAATTTCTTTTAAATTATACTTTTGACTTTTTATTTTAGATACTTCAAATACTGCTTCTAACTGCTTGTAACTTGTTTGAATATCCTCATTAATTATCAAAAAATCATATTGATCTAAGAATTCCATTTCTTTACTAGCATTCTCTAGTCTTTTATCAATGTCTTCCATTTTATCAGCATTTCGCTTAAGCAATCTTTTTTCAAGCTCTTTTTTACTTTTAGTTGTAACAAAAACTGAAGTGATAAAATGTGACATTTTTTCTTTTGCTATACAAAAACCTTGTACATCAATATCAAAAATAACACTTTTTCCTTCTTGCAATGCTTGCTTTATAGGAACCAAAGAAGTGCCATAATAGTTTTTATGTACTAAAGCCCATTCTAAAAATTCTCCATTTTCTATACCTTGTTTAAATTCATTCTCGCTAATAAAAAAATAATCAATACCATTTTTTTCACCTTTTCTTGGCATTCTGGTAGTACTTGATACAGAAAAATAAATATCTTTTTTTTCTTCAAAAAGTTTTTTCAATAAAGTGCTCTTACCTGCTCCACTTGGTCCTGATATAATTAAAATTTGACCACTCAATGTTTATTCTCATCAAAACTTATATTTATATTTATACTCATATTCATACCTTTTAATGCTGCTTTTAAGGTATCATCTGTAATGCTCGAAGTAATGGTTTGTGCAATACTTTTACTTAGCTCATTGACCATTTCTTCACTTTGTTCCTTCATTAAAGATTTATCACATACAATATGATCAACTGTATCATCAATATTATCACTTATTGATTGTTCAGAAATATTTTCACCTAAAGCTTCTTTAATGTCTTTTTCATTTAAAGAATAAAAGTCATATTCTTGTTCCATATTTTTACCCATATTATTTTTTTCTACCATTTCATCATTAGTTGTATTAAATTCTTCATCCAATTCATCAATAGCAGCAAGCTCTTCTTTAATTTTATCTTGAGTGCTAATTTCATCTTCTAAAACAAATTCATCATTTTGCAATTTATCTTGTTGTTCCAAGATTTCTTCTACATGAGGCTGTTCATCGTGTAAATTTTCAAAGTTTATATCATCATTTTCACCAATAAATTTAGCATCATCTGGAATATCAGTAAAATCGATCTCCTTTTCTCCGACTTCCTCTACAAGAGGTTCTTCTAAATTATTAATATTAAGTAAATCGGCAGGATTTTCTTCTAGATTTTCTTCTAGATTTTCTTCTAGATTTTCTTCTAGATTTTCTTCTAGATTTTCTTCTAGATTTTCTTCTAGATTTTCTTCTAGATTTTCTTCTAGATTTTCTTCTAGATTTTCTTCTAGATTTTCTTCTAGATTTTCTTCTAGATTTTCTTCTAGATTTTCTTCTAGATTTTCTTCTAGATTTTCTTCTAGATTTTCTTCTAGATTTTCTTCTTCATCTAAATTTAGTTCTTCTAATAACTCATCATTTTCAATATCTTTGTCAATATCCATATCATCATTAATTTCTAACAATTCTTCATCTATATTTTCACTATCAATATTTTTAACAACAGCTCTAGTTTCACTAAGTAACTCTATAAAATCAGTTGGTAAAAAAGGTTTATATAAATACTCTATTCCATCCTTTTTTTCTTGATTTCTTGGCAATAAATAAATTAATCGTTCACACTTAGTTGCAAGATAATCAAAATCTACTTCGCTATCGTGATCAACAAGAATAATATCATAATATGAAAGTTCATCATCAATATTAGCAATTTCTTCAAAATCATAACCAAGTTTTTGCACACCCAAACTAACCAACTTAGATACTGCAACATTAGAATTAACAAGCAAAACTTTCATTTGCATCTCCTAAAACTAAAAAAATACTGTTATTTTAAAATATTTTTAATTATTTATTGCTTATATGTTGAAAAATAATAATTCTATATGTTCAAAACCTTTCATAATTAAATTTTTAAAATACTGCATCATTATTAATAAAATTGCTATTAAAACAGCAAAAGACAAAAATATCTTTATGGGATAACCAATAACTAATAAATTAAATTGAGGCATTGTTTTCATCAGCATGCCAAAAATTACATCTGATAATAAAGAAATCGCTAAAATAGGAAAAGCCATAGAAAAACCTAGAACAAAGATATTTACCATAGATTTGTTTAGATATAGCATTAAATTTTCATGAGGATAAAATCCACCCAAATTAATATATTCTAAAGAGTTCGATATAAAAAGCAAAATCAAATGATGCCCATCAAAAGCTAAAAAGCAAAGCAAAGCTAATAAATTTAAAACTTGTGAAATAACTGGTGTATTAACACCTGTAGTTGGGTCAACTATGCTAGCCATAGAAAAACCCATAGTAAAAGATACCTGCTCACCTGCCATTTGCAAAATAGCAAAAACCATTTGTAAGATAAGACCAGCGATCATACCAAATAAAATTTCACTTAAAATAAAAAGTATAAAAAAATTATCTAAAATATTGTTTTCTAATTTTGCTAAAGGAAATAAAAACATTGTTAAAAACAATGTCAAAGTGGTTTTAATGATTAAAGGAATGCTATTGTGTGAAAAAAATGGAAAAAAAACAATCAAACCACTCATTCTCGCAAAAAGTAGCATAAAAGTAATAACATTTTGATCACCAAGATACTTAACAAATTCCATGATTTCCTAAATGATAAACATAATCACACTTTTTTGATAGTTCTTGATCATGTGTCACAAAGACTAATATAGCTTTATTATTTTTTACATAATCAATTAGAATTTCAATCACATTACAAGCATTTTTATAATCTAAATTTCCTGTAGCTTCATCTGCAAAAATAATTTTTGGCTTTTTACTCAAAATTCTTGCAATACTAACTCTTTGTTGTTGTCCACCGCTTAATCTAGTTATTTTTTGCTTCATTAAATGAGCTATATCAAGTTTATATAAAAGTTCATTATCAATCTTTTGTTTACTCAAGATACTAGCAAGTTCTATATTTTCAAAAGCATAAAAACCCTTAAATAAATAATGAGTTTGAAAAATAATTCCAAATTCATTGCGACGAATATTTAACAATTCTTTATCTTGTATATTATATATATCTTTACCTCTATAATAAACATTTCCGTATTGCGGTTTTAATAAGGTAGAAAGTATATGCAAAAGAGTTGATTTACCACACCCACTAGGTCCTTGTATAGCCACACAGTCTTTTGCATATAATGACAAATCAAGATTTTCAAAAAGCGGATAATCAAAACTATGTTTTAAATTTTCCGCTCTTAAAATTTCCATTATTAACTCATCTGAGCAGCAACTTCAGCAGCAAAATCTTCTGTTTTCTTTTCTAAACCTTCTCCAACTTCAAAACGGATAAAGTCTACTATTTTGATGCTTCCATTAAATTCTTTCTCTTTTTCAGCTATAATCTGCTCAATAGTTTTTTTATCATCCATTACATAAAATTGACCCATCAATGTGAGTCTACTATCTAATTGAGAATTATCAGCAATAAAGCTATTCATTTTTCCAGGAATAATGTTATGCCATATTTTTTCAGGTTTTCCTTGCGCTTTAAGCTCAGCTTTAATATTTTCCTCTGCTTCCTTTAAAATACTTTCATTCAACTGTTTTCTACTCGCAAATTTTGGAATTTTATGCTCAGGTTTATTTGGATCTTTTAATCTTCTTCTTTCTTCATTATCTTTTTCTAATTCAGCCACTAAAGCCTTGTATTCATTTTCTACAAATTCCATATCTAAATCTTCATAAGATAGGTAGCTAGGCTTCATGGCAGCTATATGCATACAAAGATGTTTTAAAAATTCACTACACTTTGAGACTGTTGCTTCACTATCACAAGATGCTGCTACAATAACACCTACACGACCATTGGTGTGAATATAACCATTAACTACGCCATTAGCACCGGCTTTTAATGTTGCAAGTCTTCTTACGACCAAATTTTCACCAATAGTTGCAATTTGACTTTTCAAATATTCTTCAAATTTAACTCCATCAATCTCACTTGAATAAAGTTCTTCGATATCTTGAATATTTTTAGTTTGAATATGATTTGTTGTATCTTTAGTTAATGAAATAAATTGTTCATTTTTGGCAACAAAATCTGTTTCAGAATTAATTTCACTTACAGTTGCAATCTTAAAATCATCACTCACTTTTACACTAACAAGACCCTCAGCTGCCAAACGATCAGCTTTTTTTTCAGCCTTTCCTAAACCTTTTTCTCTTAAAAGTTGAACTGCTTTTTCAAAATCTCCATCTGTGTCTTTTAAGGCATTTTTACAATCCATCATACCTGCGCCAGTACTTTCGCGCAATTCCTTTACCATCTGTGCGGTGATTTCAGCCATTATTCTCTATCTCCTTCAAAATCTTCTTCACTCATAGCTTCTTCCAAAATTTCTTTTTTTTCTTCATCGCTAACTGGTGCCTCTTGATCTATAACGTCACCATCTTGATCTCTCAAGGCTTTTCCTTCATTAATAGCTTCAGCCATTTCTTGACAAAAAAGCTGAACCGAACGAATAGCATCATCATTACCTGGAATTGGGAAATCAACTAAGTCAGGATCACAATTTGTATCAAGTGGAGCTACAACAGGGATTTTTAGTCTATTTGCTTCTTGTACAGCAATTTTTTCTTTAACTGTATCAATAACAAAAATCATATCTGGTTGAGTTTTCATATAACGAATACCGCCAAGATACGCTAATAATTTTTCTTTTTTTCTAGTAAGCATCAAAGCTTCTTTTTTTGTTAGAAGCTTAATACTTCCATCTTCTTCCATTTTTTCTATAACTTCTAATTTTCTAATTGATTGACGAATTGTTCCAAAATTTGTCATCATACCGCCAAGCCATCTATGATTTACATATGGCATTCCACATTTTTCAGCATATTCTTTAATTGCTCCGCCTGCTTGTTTTTTTGTTCCAACAAAAAGTATAGTTTTTCCTTCTGCAGCAGCATCACGAACTATATTATAGGTATATCTAAAATATCTTAAGGTTTTCTGTAAATCAATTACATAAATTCCTTTTCTTTCACCAAAAATAAATTTTTTCATTTTTGGATTCCATCTTCTTGTTTGATGTCCAAAATGAACACCACATTCTAATAAATCTCTCATACTAACCATGAGCTTCTCCTTATTAATTTAGCTTTATTCCTCCGCACCCCTTAATTTAAACAAGCTAAAAAGGATTGATGCGTGTGAAATGAAACTGGAATCTTACCAAATTTAAGTTTAGTTTTTACTTATAAACGTATTCCTTAGTTAAAGATAAATTATTGTTAATTTCTTTAGTTAATAAAAACTGAAACAAATCAACACTACCAACTCTAAAAGCACTTGAGCAAGAACGTAAATAAAGACTCCACATTCTTATAAATTCTTCATCATATTTTTTTCTAACTTCACTTAATACATTAGTAAAATTCTCATACCAACAATCTAATGTTTTTGCATAATGTATTCTCAAACTTTCAGCAAGTAAAAGATGAAAATCGGATTCACTTGCAATACTTATGACTTCTCTTAAAGAAGGCAAATATCCACCAGGAAAAATATACTTATCTATCCAAGCATTGGTTTTTCCTTCAAAAAGAGACAAAATAGAATGCAATAAGAAGCTTCCACCAGGTTTTAATACTTGTTTAACTTTAGCAAAATATAAATCCAAATTATCTTTTCCAACATGTTCAAACATACCTACAGAAACAACTTTGTCAAAATAGTCTTTAAATTCTAAATCTTGATAATTTTGCAATCTTATTTCAACCTTATTTTCAAGCTGAAAATTTTTCACTAATTCATTAGCTTTATTAAATTGCTCTTGAGAAATAGTAATACCAACAACATTAACTCCATATTCTAAAGCAGCTTTAACAGAAAGAAAACCCCAGCCACAACCTATATCTAAAAGTTTTTCGTTAGGCTTTAAATCAAGTTTTTTAAGAGTATGATTTATTTTGTTAATTTGTGCATCATAAAGCGTATCGCTAGCTTCTTTAAAATAAGCACAAGAATAACTCATGGTTTCATCAAGCCACAGTTTGTAAAAATCATTACCCAAATCATAATGACTTTTAATATTTTTGCTTTCTTGATGTTGATGTATTTTACTTAAAATAATCTTATCATTTTTTAAAAAATTTCTATTAGAAAAATAATAAAGCACTTTCATCAATTCATCATAACTGCCATATATATCTAATTTATTTTGCATATAGTGCCTTGCAAAAACTAAACTTACGTCTGCAAATAAATATTTCAATGGAATTTTTTCTTTAAAAACTAAAGAAAATTTGGCTTCATTTTTTCCAAAACATAATTCATCTCCATCCCAAAAAATAACTTTAAAATCACCGTAAGTAAATCTTTTAAACATTTTTTTTATTAATAATTTCTCAAACACTAATTATTCCTTAATAATAATTTTTATCAAAGAATAATAATTAAAATAATATTAATTTTACATAAAACTAAGTCAATACACAAAATAGTAAAATATTTATAATTTATAATTAAAAATTTGGATAATAAATAAAAATATCCGCCATTATTCCCAATGGCGGATTACAGTAATTAATGAAGTTTTGACCAAACTGATCGTTTCCAACCTATAGCAAAAATACTTAAGATCGCAAAGAAAATCATAATATAAATTCCAGTTTGCTCTCTTTCTTCTTTTTTACTATCTCCAACCTTTTCAAGATAATCAATAACTTGAGTTTGTGATTTTTCATTTAGTCCAACTCTAGGCATAGCTGTCCCATGAATTTTCTTTTGTGGTTCATTAATAAAAATATTAAGATAATGTTCGCCTTTAGAACGAATCATCATTGATAAATCAGGAGGGGTCATGCCAAGATAATTTTTTAAATCACTCATATTAGAACTAGACATAAAACCATCGTATTTTACATCATGACATCTTCCACAAGCATTTTCAAATACTTTTTTATTTTTTGCAAAATCAATTTCTTTCGTAATCAAAGCTGTTTTAGCTGCATCTGATAAATCTTGATTTTTAGAATATTTTTCTTCTAATTGAGTTTTTAATGTTGCTTCAAAATCTTTTTCATAATTTATTGCCGTATCTTTTAAAAAAGCTATCAAATTAGCTAGATCACTACTATCTTGAACCTCATCACCACTTAAAGGATATGCAGGCATCAAAAAAGGATTTTCGTCATTAAATTTATGTGAAATTTGCAAAGTATTTACAGGATCTATAATTAATGCTGCTAAAAATTTCTCATCATAAATACTACCAGCATCACTTAAATCAGGAGGGGTTACGCCTAAAGAAGAGTCCGTAATACTAGCAGGAATTTCAGCAGCTTTCATACCATGGCAAGCCACACAATTTCCTTCAAAAATTTCCTTTCCTTTTTGAACATTAGCTTTTGAAAAATCAATTTTAGCAATCTTTTCCCACATTTGTTTGACTTGTTGCTCTTGTTGCATTGCAGCATCTAAAGTTTTTTGAGAATTTACAATAGCTTTTTCATTTCCACTTGCTTTAGCTTCTTCCAATGCTTTTTCTTTGGTGGCTATCTCTTGTTTAAAAAATTCTTCATCTGCTTGTGCAAAATTAAAATTTACAGGAGTAGAAAGAGGATTCATAACAGAATGAGCAAAAGGTTCTACGCCCCAATACACCAAACCAGTAAAAAATACAACTACGAAAAATATTTTTAATTCTCTCATATTAACCCCTTTTTCTTTCCATAATTGTAATAATTGGCAATACAACTAATAATAGCAATAAAAATACTATAGATGCATAAAATCCTATCCATGCATTAATACCTGTTGGAGGAAGTTTTCCATACACAGTTAATACAATCATATCTACCAACAAAACCCAAAACCATACAAAAAACAACGGTCTTTCATGTGCAGGTTTTACGACATCACTTCTATCTAGCCATGGTAATAAAAAGAAAATAATTTGAGCTATACCAAAAGCAGCAAGACCTATATCAAAAGCCTTAATGCCAGCTATATCAAAGAAAAATCCTCGTAAAACTTCATAGCTCCATAAGAAATACCACTCAGGATAAATATGTGCAGGAGTTTTTAAAGAATTGGCAGGATCAAAATTTATAGGATCCATTGCAAAATTAAAATTAAAACTCACTAAATAGAAAAAGAAAATCATAAATAATGCAATATACATGAAATCTTTTGCTAAAAATGCGGGCCAAAAAGGGATAACTTTAGCGCTTTTAGTATCACCTGCTAAATATTTTTCCGCTTCTAAATCAAAATCAATTTCTTCTGAAATTTCATTATTAACATGAGGAATTCTTAATGAATAAAAGTGGAAAGCTATAATCGCCAAAATCACAATAGGTAGCAGACAAACATGGAGCATAAAAAATCTTGTTAAGGTCGGATCTGAAACAGCAAAATCTCCTCTTATCCAAATAACCAACTCATCACCTATAAATGGAATTCCTCCAAAAAGTTGAGTAATAACTTGAGCAGCCCAAAAACTCATCTGTCCCCAAGGCAACATATAACCACTAAATGCCTCTGCTGAAAAAACAACAAACAATAACATTCCGCTTACCCAAATCATTTCACGACCTCTCTTATAAGAACCGTAATAAATTCCAGTAAGCATATGAATATAAATAATCAAAAATATAACAGAAGCGGCAACTCCATGCATGTGACGCCAAAGCCATCCATATTCAACCTCTTGCATGATAGTTTTATTAACACTATCAAAAGCCAAAGCAACATCTGGTTTATAGTACATTACTAAAAACAATCCTGAAACAAACAGTACTGCAAAAAGTGTTGTTAATATAACGCCCATTGCCCATAAAAAATTAATTTGTTTTGGTATCCAATATTGTGCCATTAAAACATTAAAAAGTTTATTTACGGCTAATCTTTGATCAAGCCAATCAATAATACCAGTAGCTTTTCTAATTTGCGCCATTTTAAGCCTCCGCCATTATTTTTTTATATTCTGGACCTTCTTCACCCAAAACTAATTTTGTTCCATCAATTCTAAAAGGTGGAATGTCTAAAGGTCTTGGAGGAGGACCAAATATATTTTTACCACTAGTGTCAAACTCTCCTCCATGACAAGCACATTTAAATATTCTATCACTAGGTGCATAAGCTGGAATACAGCCCAAATGCGTACAAAGTCCTATTACTACGGTATAAGCAACATCACCTACAACAACATCTCGTTTACTATCTTTTGCCATTTCAGCATCTTTTTTTAAAATGAAAATTGGTTTTTTACGCCACTCAATAGTTCTTAATTCACCTTCTTTCATTCCAGTAAGATCAACTGTAGTAACTCCTGCTGCTTTAACACTTGGCAATGGATCCCAAGTTTTTTTCATTGCAACTAATGAAAAAGCACCACCCACAGCAGCTACTGTTCCAAAGGCAAATCCCATAAAGCTTCGCCTGCTCTCAGATGTAGCCATAATACTTCCTTTATTTTGATTTAATTTTTCAGTGTAAAAGCAAGTAGTGTATCGTAAAAATAATAAATTTTTTCTTTCGCAAAATACCAAATAATAGGATAAAAAAGGTATCATTAAAATAATTTAGATACCAAATATCTAAATTATTTCTTAATTTTAATGTAAATATGCAAAATATCTAGTGCAGCTGGAGTAATTCCACTAATTTGAGAAGCAGCAAAAATCGTTGGAGGATTAAATTTCTGTAACTTTTCAACCACCTCATTACTCAATCCACTAACTTTTGTAAAATCAAAATTCTCAGGAATTTTAAGCTCATTCAAATGTTTCATTTTTTCAATTTGTACTTTTTGCATAGCTATGTAATGATAATATTTTGCTTCATTTAAAATTTCATTTAAAGAATATTCATCCATATCTTCAAACATAGCACTTAAAGCTTTTAATTTTTCTATACTAAAACTAGCTCGCGCAACAATTTTTTGTAAAGTTACAATAGAAGTGATTTTTTCTTCATTAATATTTTGCAAAAAATCATTATTGGTGCCACTTGGAGTCCAAGCAGTTTGTAATAAGTATTCAAGACCTCTTTGTACATTTTCCTTAATGGTGCTTATATATAAAAAATCTTCATTGCTTAAAAGTCCAAAGTTGTATCCATATTCCCCAAGTCTTAAAATAGCATTTTCCTCTCTTAAAAGTAATCTATATTCAGCCCTTGAAGTAAACATTCTATAAGGTTCTTTAGTCCCTTTGGTCACCAAATCATCAATTAAAACACCTATATAAGCTTCATCTCTTCTTAGTACAAAAGCTTCTCTTTCATCTATAGCTAAAACTGCATTAATTCCTGCCATAAATCCTTGTACTGCAGCTTCTTCATAACCAGTTGTTCCATTAATTTGTCCAGCACAATATAAATTACTAATTTTTTTAGTTTCTAATGTATGTTTTAATTCTGTTGGATCAATATAATCATACTCAATAGCATATCCAAAACGTGTAATTTTAGCATTTTCAAATCCTTCAATACTACGTAACATGGCAATTTGCACCTCATAAGGCAATGAAGTAGAAAAACCATTTATATAATATTCTGTCGCATCTTTAGTTTGTGGTTCTATAAACAAATGATGACTTTCTTTATCACTAAAACGATTAATTTTATCTTCTATAGAAGGACAATATCTAGGACCTACCCCTTCAATTTGTCCTGTAAAAAGCGGAGCCCTATAAAAATTATCTTTTATAATTTTATGCGTATTCAAATTTGTTCTTGCTATATAGCAAGGAAGTTGAGTAGGTTTAAATTGCTTTGTTTTAAAGCTAAAAGCCTTAGGATTTTCATCACCATATTGAATTTCCAACTTACTAAAATCAATACTTTTAGAATCCACTCGCGGACAAGTTCCAGTTTTTAATCTTCCTATTTTTAAACCACTTTGCTTTAAATATTCCCCTAATTTTACAGCCGCAAGCTCCCCTACTCTACCTGCTTGAAGTTGAGTTTCTCCTATATGAATTAATCCATTTAAAAAAGTTCCAGTTGTTAAAATAATTTTTTTTGCAAAATATGTATTTTCTAAATTCGTTTTTACACCCATAACTGCGTTATTTTCAATAATCAAAGAAAAAACTTGCTCTTGCGAAATTTCTAAATTATCTAATTTTAAAAGTTTATTTCTAGCACAAATTCTATAAGTATCCATATCTATTTGAGCCCTACTACCTCGCACAGCTACGCCCTTGCTTTCATTTAAAACCCTAAATTGTATTCCCGCCTCATCGGTAATTTGACCCATCAAGCCACCCATAGCATCAATCTCTTTAACTAAATGTCCTTTAGCTAAGCCTCCTATGGCAGGATTGCAACTTGCTGCGCCTATTTGTTCTATTAAAGTTGTCAAAAGTAAAGTTTTTTTACCCATTCTAGCTGCTGCTGCACTAGCTTCAACACCAGCATGGCCACCACCTATTACAATAATGTCAAACATATCTTGCCCTTAAATTTATAAAAAGGCAAAAATTATATAATATTTTTTTCAACAAAGTGCTTAAAACTAAATTTATAAGTTTTAGATAAAATCCATATAAAAAATCAAGGCTTTTTAATGTTTAATGGGCTTATTAGAGAGTTAGCGTTTGTAAAATCTTATCAAAATAACATTCTCACTTTAAAGGCGAAATACAAGCCAAATTTAGGCGATAGTATAGCAGTAAATGGCGCGTGTTTAAGTGTAACTAAAGTTTATCAAGACAGCTTTAGTGTTGAACTTTCATATGAAAGCCGAACTCACATAGCTATAGAAAATTTAAAACATTACGTTCATATTGAACCTGCTTTATGTTATGGTGATAGAATTGATGGGCATTTAATGCAAGGACATATAGATGCAATTGGAGAAATCATAAAAATCCAAACAAATGAAAATGGAGTAGATTTTTATATAACAGCTCCAAAAAATATTATGCCATTTATAGCAAATAAAGGAAGTATTGGTATTGATGGGGTTAGTCTAACAATAAATGAAGTGTTTAATGATCATTTTCGCTTAACTATCATCCCTATTACTTTTAATGAAACATTGTTTAAAAATTATATTGTAAAAAGAAGAGTAAATATAGAAAGTGACCTCTTAGCGCGCTATATTTATAAACAAATACACTACAAAGAAAATCTTACATGGCAACAAATAGACAAAATTTCATCACTATATTAGAAAATGAGCACATTAAAGCCTTTGTTGCTTTTGATAAAGATTATAGTGTTTTTAAAAAACAAATAGTTGGCGCTAGTGTATTCTCTTTTGATACAAATATTCAAACTTGTGTATTTTTAAATCAAATTCATTCCAACATCGTAACTACTTATGAGAATAATTTTAATATAAACTGTGATGGAGTGATTAGTTATTCAAAAAATACAGCTTTATGTATTTTAAGCGCTGATTGTTTGCCTATACTTTTGTATGATCAAGATAAACAAATTATAGCTGCTTTACATTCTGGCAGACAAGGATGTTTTCAAAATATTTTAAAACAAGCTGTTTTTAAAATGCAAACTAATTTCAACAGCATTCCTAAAGACATTCAGCTTATTATTTCTGCTGGAATTTGTGCTAAAAATTATGAAATTAACGGAGAAATTTTACAATATGCTGAAAAAAAATTTCCTCAATTTCTAGAGAAAAATATGCTTGATCTTAAAAAAATGGTTAAATTTCAAGCAAATAATCTAGGTATAACTAAAATTTTGGATATTAATATCTGCACATTTGAAGATGAAAGATTTTTTTCATATAGAAGAAATCAAACTTCAAATCGCATTGTGAGTGCAATTTATTTAAAGGATAAAATATAAAATGTATGAAATAAGAAATTTACAAGCCTTAAAAATTTTACAAAAAGCAAGAGAGTTTTCAGATAATGATTTAAGTAACGAGCTTTTAGTAACTCAAATTTTAAACCAAACAGTAACGCCACTTAGTACTCAAGATACTAAAGAAATTTCAAATTTTATTACAACGCTAATTGATGCAAAAGAAAAAGCAAAAATGAGTAACAAATAATTTTGTTTTATATTTTTATAATAGACATTGAAGTATTTAAAAAATTTATATTATATTTATAAATAATAAAATATAATTCATAAACTTATAACTTTTGATAAACAAGGAGTTAATATGTTACCAAGATGGTGTGATAAATACAGCATCCATAATAAAGACATAGATGAGCAACATAAAAAACTCTTTGAATTAGCTGCTAATGCTGAAATGATCTCTGATAAACCTATACACAAGGGACAGGTTAAATTTTTACTTGCTGATTTTTTTAACTATATGAAAGAACATTTTGCTGATGAAGAAAAATATATGGCAAAAATAGGATATCCTGATCTCCCAAACCATCAGAAAATTCACAAAAGCATAATACAATCTATGATAGATCTAATACAAAATATAAAAAGTACGAATGATTTAAAAGAAAAATTAAATATTATAGCTTCTAAATGGTTATTAGAGCATATATTGCAAGAAGATATGAAAATAGAAAAATGGCACCAAGAGCATTTAAAAAAACAAAGTTCTATTGAAATAGAAGAAGAACCATTACAAAATACTTATAATTATATTTGCTCTTGTAAAAACAAGATTCACAAAGTCTCATATGAGATTCACAAAAAGATTCAAACTTCAAATGTTCATTACAAATGCAAGATTTGTCAAGAATATATAAAATTAAAGTAAAGGTTTAAATATGAAAAAACGCTATACTCTCTCACTTTCACAAGAATTATTCGATCGCTTAGATAAAACAGCTAAACTTGCTAAAAAGAAAAAAGCACAAATTTTAAGAGATGCTTTAGAAAACTATCTAGATGATATGGAAGATTTTGCCCCAGCTATTGAAGCTTTAGAAGATTTAAAAGATGGAAATAGTAAAAAGCTTGATAGCATTATAAAAAAATTAAAATGCTAATTTAGTATCAATATTTACTCAGTTATTCAAATTTAAATTGTTATTTTTCTATATAAAAAAATTAGTATTTATCTTTTTTAGATATAATCAACCCTTATTTGCTAAAACAAAGGTATATTTTTATGTTACGATTGATTTTGTTTGTTTTATTTTTTACAAATTCTCTAATGGCATTTAATGTTAAATCTTTATTGACATATACATTTAATGGTAATACTAATTATGATATGCAAAAAGCTAAAAAAATATATTTTGACAACAAATGCAATGTTTGTCATGGAGATAATGGTGGAAAATCTAATTATGGCAAAAGATCCATCAATAGTTTAACTCCCGCACAAATTAAAGGCTCACTAAAAGATTATGCCAATGGATATTACCCTAATTCCAATACAGATAATATTCAAATGGGAATTTATGCAAAAAGACTAAGTGATAGTGATATGGATCATATTATCGCTTATTTAAAAGGACAAAATTTCTCTATGGAATTAAACCGAGAAGAATTGTTAGAAGAAGAACCAAAAGCTAAAACAAAACATGGGATATTTTTAAAATAAAAAAGGAGTGTTGTTATGAAAAAAAAACTTATACTAGCTAGCTTATTTTATGCAAGTTTTATGTATGCTGCAGAGGTAAAAATAGGTATTGTTCTGCCGTTGACTGGTTCTTTGGCAGCTTATGGTAATGATGTTTATGAAGGTATTAAACTTGCAAATTCTCTCAACCCAAATTTACAAAATGGAGACAGTGTTAAGATTATAGTGGTTGATACTAAAGGTGATAAAATTGAAAGTGCAAATGCTACAACTAGATTAATATCTCAAGATAAAGTATTAGGGTTAATTGGCGAAGCAGTAACTCCAAATACCATGCAAGTTTTATCAATAGCTGAAGAAAGAAAAATTCCTGCTATAGCTCCTGTTGCTTCAGGGGATAAACTTCTAGATAAAAAAACTTATGCAAGTAGAGTTTGTTTTATGGATAGTTTCCAAGGTGATAAATTTGCAAATTATGCTTATCAAAACCTAAATTTGAGAAATGTTGCTATTATTGTAGATCAAAGCAATGTTTATTCTTTAGGACTTGCCAAAGCATTTGAAAAAGAATTTAAGAAAAATGGTGGAAAAATACTTAAAAAACTAACTATATCATCTGGAGATAAAGATTTCAAAGCTATCGTATCTCAATTAAAAAACATCAATCCTGACTTTGTTTATATGCCAATTTATCACCCTGAGGCTGCTTTAATTGCTAGACAAGCAAAAGCTGTAGGTTTTGATAAACTTTTAAGTGCAGGAGATGGAGTTAATAATAAAACTTTTATAGAACTTGGTGGAGATGCAGTAAATGGTGTAATTTTTACAGATAGTTTTGATTATAATAATCCTCCTACTAATTTATCAAAAAAGTTTATACAAGCTTATGAAAAAGAACATAACACTAAAGAACTTCCAGCATTTTCTGCAATGGGTGCTGATGCTTACTATGTGATGATTAATGCTATGAATGAATGTTCAAAAAATCTTACTTCTCAATGCATAAATGATAAAATTCATTCTACTTCAAACTTCGAAGGTGTTGGTGGAATCATAAGTATTGATCAAAATGGAAATGCAAGTCGTTCTGTAGTTATTAAAGAAATACAAGAACAAAAACAAAATTATAAAACTATTATTAATCCTTGAAAGGAATGATATGAAAAAAATTAGTATCGCTGTATTATCAATCATAGTTGCAAACATTTTACAAGCAAAAGAAATAAATATTGGTGTTGTTCTTCCTTTAACTGGAGCTACTGCTGCTTACGGACAAAGTGCTTTAGATGGCATTAAAATTGCAAATTCTATGAAAAATACACTAAGTAATGGTGATACGATTAATCTTGTAGTGGTAGATACTAAAGGCGATAAAATTGAAAGTGCAAATGCAAGCACAAGACTTGTTTCTCAAAATAATGTTCAAGCTTTAATTGGAGAAATGATTACAGCAAATACTTTACAAGTTATAAGAATCGGAGAAGAAAAGAAAGTTCCTGTTGTTGCTCCTGCTGCAACAGCTGATAAAATTTTAAATAAAAAACTTTACGCAAGTAGAGTCTGTTTTATGGATAGTTTCCAAGGCTCTTCATTGGCAAATTATATAAAAAATAAACTCCAATATAAAAAAGCAGTTATAGTAACTGACCAAACAACAGATTATTCTTTAGGATTAACTAGAGCCTTTGATCAAGAATTTAGCAAGCAAGGTGGTAAAATCCTAGATAAATTTAGAATTACCGCAGGTGATAAAGATTTTAAAGCAATAATTTCTCAAATCAAGACTTTAAATCCTGATTTTATATATCTTCCAGTATATTATACTGAAGCATCATTATTTGCAAGACAAGCAAAATCTATGGGTTTAAATATTCCTATGGGTTCAGCAGATGGGGTTGCTGATGAAACTTTTATAAATTTAGCTCAAGATGCAGCAGAAGGTTATATTTTTACAGATAGTTTTGATTATAATAATCCTCCTACTGACTTATCAAAAGATTTTATCCAAGCCTATGAAAAAGAAAAACAAAACAAAGAAGTACCAAATTTCAGCGCAATGGGAGCTGATGCTTATTTTGTTATTTATAATGCCATGGAAAAATGTGTTAATAATTTCAATACAGAATGCATTAATAACAATATTCACTCTACATCAAATTTTCATGGTGTAAGCGGTGTTATTAGTATTGATAAAAGTGGGAATGCCACTAGATCGATCGTCATCAAAACGATAGAAAATCAAAAGCAAATTTATAAAGATTCAATTCTTCCTTAAGAGGTTAAATGGACAATTCTTTAATTTTACAACAAATTATTAATGGTTTTAGTTTAGGTAGTATGTACGCACTTATAGCCATAGGTTATACTATGGTATATGGCGTATTAAGATTAATTAATTTTGCTCATGGCGATATAATGATGGTGGGTGCTTATGCAGCATTATTTTGTGTGACAAACATGAATGTTCCTTTTTTAGGAGCTTTGTCGCTAGCTATGCTTTTTGCGGCCGCTTTAGGTATTGCCATAGATAAAATTGCCTATAAACCTTTGAGAAAAGCACCTAGGATTTCTTTATTGATTACAGCTATAGGTATTAGTTTTTTAATACAGAATGTTTTCAATGTGATGTTTGGTTCTACTCCTAGATATTTTCCAATTCCAACTTACTTAGAAAATGTGATTAATATAAATGAAATAAGTATTAGTGTAAATAGTATTTTAGTACCTATCTTAACTTTTTTTATCCTATTAATCGTTTTATATATTCTTTATAGAAGCAAATATGGCATCGCCATTAGGGCTTTGGCATTTGACATACATACAGTAAACTTAATGGGTATTGATGCAAATCGTATTATCGCCATAGTTTTTGCTTTAGGTTCTGCCTTAGCTGCTATTGGTGGAATTTTTTGGGCTGTGAGCTATCCTTCAGTAGAACCTAGCATGGGAACCTTAATAGGTTTAAAAGCCTTTGGAGCTGCAGTTTTAGGTGGTATTGGTTCAGTAGCTGGAGCAGTTTTAGGTGGTTTGATTATCGGTTTTACAGAAGTAGTTGTAGTAGCGCTTTTTCCAGATCTTTCAGGTTTTAAAGATGCATTTGCATTTATATTTTTAGTTTTAATATTATTATTTAAACCTACTGGAATTTTAGGTATAAATTTTGAAAAAAGTAGGTTTTAATTATGAATTGTAAAAAAATTACTCATTTGATATTTTTTATTATTGCTATTGCTATTATTACACTATCCCCCTATTTTCTTAACGATTATAAAGTAGGTATTTTAAGTAATATTGCTATTTTTATTATTTTAGCTGTAAGTTACAATCTTATAAATGGAGTTACAGGTCAATTTTCATTAGAGCCTAATGGTTTTGTTGCAGTTGGCGCTTATATAGCTGCTTTAGTCTTACTTACTAGCGAAAGTAAGATAGATCAATTTTCTTTAGAAGATCCTAGCAGTTTTATTTTAGCAATTCATTCACCAAGTTTTATCATTGCATTATTAGCAGCTGGAATTTGCTCTATGATATTGTCTTTAATCTTAGCTTTTGCCGTTTTTAGGGTCAGAGGAGATTACCTAGCCATTGTTACTTTGGGATTTGGCATTATTATCAAACTTATGGCTATTAATTTTGCATCCATCACAAATGGCTCTTTGGGGCTTAATGATATTCCAAAACACACAACCTTATATTGGAGTGGTGGGATAGCTATTTTATCAGTTATTATTATTTTAAATATCATAAATTCCAAATTTGGAAGAGCTATGAAAGCAGTAAGAGATGATGAAGATGCTGCTTTAGCTATGGGTATTAATACTTTTAAGATTAAGACTTTAGCATTTAGCACTTCAGCATTTTTAGAAGGTGTTGGCGGTGGACTGCTTGCTTGTGCTTTGGCATCTGTTTCGCCTGAACAATTTGACTTTTTATTTACTTTTCAACTTCTTATTATTATTGTTTTAGGAGGTCTTGGATCTACTACTGGCGCTATTATAGGAACTATTTTAGTAATCGGTGGAAGCGAATACTTAAGATTTTTAGATGAAAGTATGAATATTTTTGGTTACGAAACTCCTGCTATGCCTGGATTAAGAATGGTAGTATTTTCAGTAATATTAATCCTAGTAATGCTTTTTGCAAGAAAAGGTATTATGGGAGATAAAGAACTTACAGACTTTTTATTTAAGTTTTCTAAAAGGAATAAAAAATGATTTTAGAACTTAAAAATATTCATAAAAATTTTGGTGGAGTTACAGCTATAGTGGATACTTCATTTTCTATTAAAGAAGGTGAAATTTTTGGACTTATCGGGCCAAATGGTGCTGGAAAAACAACATTATTTAATATTATCACTGGAAATTATAAACCAAGCAACGGTGAAGTTTTTTTTCTTAATAAAAAAATTAATAATTTTAAACCTCATGAAATTGTTCATCTTGGTATAGCAAGAACTTTTCAAAATATCCGTCTTTTTTCAAGCATGAGTGTTTTAGAAAATGTTTTAATTGGTTTTGACCAAAGTATTAAATATAATATTTTTGAAGCCTTCTTACATTTAGGAAGATTTCGCAATCAAGAAAAAAATACCAAGCAAGCAGCATATGAAATACTTGAACAACTTAATATTGCTGATTTAGCTTATGAAAATGCTACAAATTTAAGCTATGGTCAGCAAAGAAAAGTAGAAATTGCGAGAGCTTTAGCTACAAATCCAAAGTTATTATTACTAGATGAGCCAGCAGCTGGTATGAATTCAACCGAAAGCGATGATTTAGCACAGCTAATTTTCAATATAAGAGATACTAAAAAAATTAGCGTTCTACTAATAGAACACGATATGAAATTTGTTAATAAACTCTGTGATAAAGTTATGGTACTTGATTATGGTAAAACTATATTTGAAGGAAAGCCAACAGATGCTGTGCAAAACCCTGAAGTTATCAATGCCTATTTAGGAGATTTTAATGCTAGTTGTTAAAGATTTACATGTATATTATGGCTTGATTGAAGCTGTCAAAGGTATTGATTTTACTATTAATACGGGCGAAATTGTTAGCTTAATAGGCTCTAATGGCGCAGGTAAAACATCTACTTTAAATGCAATGTTAAATTGTGTTAAAAAATCAGGTGAAATCACTTTCTTAGGTTATGACACCCAAAGACATTTACCACATACTTTAGTTCAAAAAGGTATAGCCTTAGTTCCAGAAGGTAGAAGGGTGTTTGTAAATTTAACCATAGAGGAAAACTTAAAAATAGGAGCATTTAATAATGCTGAAAATTATGAACATTTAAAAAATCAAATGTATAAACTTTTTCCAAGACTAAAAGATAAAAGAAATGCTCTTGCTGGAACTTTAAGTGGTGGAGAAGCTCAAATGCTAGCTATTTCTAGAGCTTTGATGAGCGAACCAAAGCTTTTAATGCTAGATGAACCCTCTTTAGGACTAGCTCCAAAAATAGTTGGAGAGGTTTTTGATATTATTGTAAAACTTAAAGAAGAGGGAATAACTATATTGCTTGTGGAACAAAACGCATTTTCTGCTCTTAAAATTAGTAATTATGCTTATGTATTAGAAAATGGGAAGATAGCAATGCATTCACCCGCAAAAGATCTTATCGGAAACGATGAAATACGAAAAAAATATTTAGGAGCTTAAAGTTGAAAAATCAACTCTTAATTTTTGGCAATATAAAAATTTCCATTTTTTTATTTTTATTATTTGCTCTACTTTGTGCCTTGGCTACATTCATAGAAAGTACTTACGACACACCAACTGCATGGGCAATGATTTATGGAACATCTTGGTTTGGTTTTATACAATTACTTTTAGGATTAAATCTTTTAGCTGCTATCTTTAAATATAAAATGTTTAATAAGAATAAAATTCCTCTTTTTATATTTCACGCTTCTTTTTTGCTTATTTTGTTTGGCTCTGCAGTGACTAGATATACAGGATTTGAAGGAAATTTACACATTAGAGAAAATGAAAAAAATAATCTTATTGAAACTTCACAAAGTTATATTTATATAGCTACTTTATATGATGATAAAGTTTATAGTGCTTCAAAATCTGAATATATTGCTAGCTTACCATTTGCTAATAATTTTTCTTTTGATTTAATTTTACCTCAAGATAAAGCTAATGTGACTTATAAAAATTTAATTTTAGATGCTAAAGAAATTTATACTGAAGATAATAATTCTAATCCAATTTTATCATTAATGATTTCACAAAATAACAACGCGAAAGAATTAATTCTCAAAGAAGGTGAAATAGAAAATTTAAGCGGTGTCAATATTTCTTTTTTAAACGATAACACCCCTAGTCCTTTCATAAAAATCGATAAAAATTTAAATATTAGCTCAAGTATTGATTTAAAATTTATGTCGATGGCTGATGGTAAAGAAAATGTTCTCAAAGCTTCGCAAAAAGCAAATACACACGATAAAAGACTATATTCTTTTAATGACATCAATTTTGTTATAAAATTTGCATCTTTACATGGTAAAAAAACTTTAGAAGGCGTCAATCAAGCGCAAGATGAAAGTTTTTTTACATGGTTTAAATCAAGTTGGATAGAATTTGGAAGAAATATTTTAATTTCTTTATTTGGTGAAGCAAAATATTGGAATAATTCTGTATTAAATAATTTTAAAGATTTTGCGCAGAGTACAAAATATATGCCAACCCAGCTCTCCAGCAATGCCATCAACGCTCTAAATTTAACGATTAATTATAAAGGTGAAAATAAAGAAGTATTTTTAATAGAATATAATTCCCCTATACGAGTAGATGTTGCCGGACAAGCATTTTTTCTAAGATGGGGACCTAAAGGTATTGAAATGCCATTTGAAATGTATTTAAAAGATTTTGAATTAATACGCTATCCAGGTTCTATGTCACCTATGTCTTATGCAAGTTATGTTGAAGTTGATAATGGTAATGAAAAATTTGATTATAAAATTTTTATGAACAATGTTTTAGATTATAATGGTTATAGGTTTTATCAAAGTTCTTATGATCAAGATGAAAATGGAACAATACTTTCAGTCAATAAAGATCCTGGAAAAATTCCTACTTATTTAGGATATTTTTTCTTAACTTTAGGTATGTTTTTAAATATCTTAAACCCACATTCAAGATTTAGAATATTAGCTAAATTGGTTAATCAAGATACACTCAAAAAAACTAGCGTAGTATTGTTATTTGCTTTTGTATTTTTTACTTCAACAAAAATTTATGCTATTGAACCCATAACAGTAAACGAACAACACGCAAAAGAATTAGCCACACTAGTAGTTCAAAAATCAGATGGCAGAATGGTTCCTTTTAATACTCTTGCGATTGAAGTTTTAGAAAAAATTCATAAAAGCACTAGTTATGATAAAAAAAGTGCAGAAGCAGTAATTATTTCAATGATTTTTGATGGTGGTGCTTGGTATGATAAAAATGTAATTTTTATGCCAAAAAATAAAATTATTAATGAAGAAATTTCTAAAATCTTAGAAATTAAACCTTCTCTTTATGTTAGTTTTAAAGATTTTTTCACCACTAAAGACTACAAACTACAAAAATATGTTGAAAATGCAAATAGAAAAAATCCCAACCGTAGAAGTGTTTTTGATAAAGAAATTCTCAAGCTTGATGAAAGAGTTAATATACTTAATTTAATTTTTTCTGGTGAAATCTTTAAATTTATACCTTTGCAAAATCATACAAATAACCAATGGTTATCTCCTTATCAAGCATATATCGGTTTAAAAGGCGAAGAAGGTCTAGAAGTACGAAAGCTACTTGAAAATTACTTTAATGCTGTATCTAACTCTATAAAATCTAACAATTGGAAAGATGCAGATGAAGCACTAAATGAAATTAAAATTTATCAAAACAAATATGGGCATGAAGTAATGCCTAATCCAAACAAACTTAAAGCAGAAATATTTTTTAATAAAAGCCAAATTTTTGTAAATCTCACTCCACTTTATTTATTTGCAGGGATATTGCTTCTTATAATTGTTTTTATAAAAATGCTAATGCCAAAAATTCGCATTAATCTTGCTTTTAAATTTATTTATATTGTCAATATTATTGCATTTTTAATTCATACATTAGGACTTGCTTTTCGCTGGTATATAGCAGGTAGAGCACCTTGGAGTAATGCTTATGAAAGCATGGTTTATATAGCTTGGGCATTATCTTTATCAGGAATTTTCTTTTCAAAAAAAAGCCCTATTGCACTTTCTTTAACGTCTATTTTAGCTGGTGTGACTTTAGGAGTAGCTCATTTAAGTCAAATGGATCCACAAATTACTAATTTGGTTCCAGTTTTGCAATCATATTGGCTAACAATACATGTTTCAGTAATTACAGCTAGTTATGGATTTTTAGGACTTTGTGCCTTACTTGGAATTTTTGTTTTAATATTATTTTCTATACTAAAATTTAATGGCAAACATAATGAAAATGTATTAAGAAATATAACAGAAGCTACAAGAATCAATGAAATGGCTATGATTTTAGGACTTTGTCTGCTCACGGTTGGAAATTTCTTAGGTGCCATATGGGCAAATGAAAGCTGGGGAAGATATTGGAGTTGGGATTCAAAAGAAACATGGGCTCTAATTAGTATATTAGTTTATGCTGCTATTTTACATATTCGTATGATTCCTAAATGGGCAAATCAGTATATTTTTGCAATGTGCTCAATGTTTGCATATTGGGTAATTATTATGACTTATTTTGGAGTAAATTATTTTTTAAGTGGAATGCATTCTTACGCAGCTGGAGATGCAGTAAAAATACCTGATTATGTATATTGGGGTTTTATTTTTATGGTAGTATTGAGTATAGTTAGCTATTTTAAAAGATCTTATGCAAAGAAATTATAAGGATATAAATGAGTACTTCTTTTTTAATCATTTTAATTTTCATTTTGATACTTGCCATTGTCTTGGGTATAGTTGCTATAATATTTTTCAATCGTAATGATAAAAACACAAAACAACAAAATTTAAAACCCAATATATCCACTAGTAATATAGAAGATTTTATTTCAAAAGCTAATTCTGCTAAAAATTCTCAAGCTATACATGAATTAATTTTACAATTTTTAAATTCACAAAAATTAAACACTAACTCAAAAGATAAATCCACAAAAATAAAACTTGATTTTGTTAGTGCTATTTCAGCTAATAGCAATGCAACACCAAAAAATATTTCATTTTTAAATAATGAATTAAAAAAGAGATATATGTCTTTAAAAAAAGAAATTGATGCTTATGAACAAATCGGCTTAGCTAAAAGAAAAATGAGAGAAGCTTAATGAAAAATATTAGAAATTTCTCAATCATAGCACATATTGACCATGGAAAGAGTACTCTTGCTGATAGAATAATCAGCGAATGCGGTGCTATTAGCGATAGAGAGATGAGCTCACAAGTTATGGATACTATGGATATAGAAAAAGAAAGAGGTATAACCATAAAAGCTCAATCAGTACATTTAAACTACAAATACAATAATCAAAATTATATACTTAACCTAATAGACACCCCAGGTCACGTGGATTTTTCTTACGAAGTAAGTCGTTCTTTAGCTAGTTGTGAAGGAGCTTTACTTGTAGTAGATGCTTCTCAAGGAGTTGAAGCACAAACTATTGCTAATGTATATATTGCCCTAGAAAATGATTTAGAAATCATTCCAGTGATTAACAAAATCGATTTACCATCAGCTGATGTTGAAAAGGTTAAACACGAAATTGAACATATTATAGGTATTGACTGTTCAAATGCTATCTGCGTTAGCGCTAAAACAGGAATTGGTATTAAAGAACTTATAGAAACAATTATTACAAAAATACCTTCACCTAAAGATAATGATGCTTTATCAACGAAAGCTTTAATTTATGATTCATGGTTTGACAATTATCTTGGTGCGTTAGCCTTAGTGAGAGTTTATGATGGCTGTATTAATAAAAATGATGAAGTGCTTATAATGAGTACAGATAAAAAACATATAGTTCAAGACCTATTTTATCCACATCCTTTAAGTCCTATAAAAACAAAAACATTACACTCTGGTGAAGTTGGCGTGATAGTGCTTGGATTAAAAAATGTTGCCGATGTACAAGTTGGTGATACCATAACACTTACAAAAAATAAAGCTAAGGAAGCTATAGGAGGATTTGAAAAAGCTAAAGCTTTTGTTTTTGCCGGATTATATCCTATAGAAACAGATAAATTCGAAGATTTAAGAGATGCTCTTGATAAACTAAAACTTAATGATAGTTCTATAACTTACGAACCAGAAACCTCATTAGCTCTTGGTTTTGGTTTTAGAGTGGGATTTTTGGGTCTTTTACATATGGAAGTTATTAAAGAAAGATTAGAAAGAGAATTTAATCTTGATCTAATCGCTACTGCACCAACTGTTACTTATGAAGTATATCAAACAGATGGAGAAATATTAAAAATTCAAAATCCTAGTGAATTACCGCCTATTAATAATATTGATCATATCAAAGAACCATATGTAAAAGCTACAATAATCACCCCAAGTGAATTCTTGGGAAATCTTATTACTTTGCTAAATAGAAAACGTGGTATTCAAATTAAAATGGATTATATTACAACTGAACGGGTATTGCTTGAATATGATATACCATTAAATGAAATAGTGATGGATTTTTATGATAAATTAAAATCTTTAACCAAAGGATATGCAAGTTTTGATTATGAACCTATAGAATTTAGAGTAGGTGATTTGGTAAAACTTGACATTAAGGTAGCTGGAGAAAATGTGGATGCATTAAGCATTATTGTTCCAAGTGAAAAAGCTTTAAGTAAAGGCAGAGAATTAGTCAAAGCGATGAAAGAAATCGTTCCAAGACAACTTTTTGAAGTAGCTATACAAGCAAGTATTGGCAACAAAATTATTGCTAGAGAAAATGTAAAATCCATGGGCAAAAATGTTACCGCAAAATGCTATGGCGGAGATATCACAAGAAAAAGAAAATTGCTTGAAAAGCAAAAAGAAGGCAAGAAAAGAATGAAAGCCATAGGAAAAGTTCATCTACCTCAAGAAGCATTTTTAAGTGTATTAAAAATAGATTAATTCTCCTAGTATAACTAGGAGAAATTTTACGCGTTGATATTTAAAGAATTTCCACCCAAATCATTAATTTTTTGAGTTACTTTTTCAATAGCTTTATCAATCGTTTCATGGCTAATATCAGGAAGCTTACCACTCCACATTTTTTCTGCTTGCGCAAATCCTGACTTTAGCCCCTCTAAGCCTTTTTGAAGTTTATCTATATTTTCACCAGCTCCATTAATAACAAAATCAGCTAATCTCTGAGAAGTTTTTGTTACACCAAAAAAACCATCTTCTCCAATAAGCTCTTTGGCTTCTTCGCTATTTAGACTAAGTATATCTTTTCCCTCATAGCCTATAGCTTTAAAATCCACACCAGAAAGTATTGACGATAAAGAATTATTTGAATTTGTAAAATTCGCAATGCCAGCTTGAGAAAAACTATTATATGAACTAATACTTAAAGTTTGTTGCATAAAACTCATCGTATAAAGCTCAGTAATACCTTTGCCACCTAAACTAGCAAGCTTATCTAGCTTGTCTTTATCAATATCCTTTGTGCTATTTGCACTCTTAGTGTTGGTATCTTCGAGTTTTGTATTCAAATCAGCCTTCCTATTGCTAATTTGCGACTCCATTGCCACACGTGAATACGAATTTATTTGCATCCTTGCTCCTTTTTTTGTAGGTCTATAAAAATCGGATAAAAAAAATTAAATTTTATATCAAATATGATACAATTTCAACTAAATATTTTTAAAATTTAGGTTATGCAATGCTTTTTAATTTTTTTATCATAATTGTTGATCCATATTTTAAAGATATTATAGAAGGCATCGAATCTCTTTATTAAATTTTTATTCATTTACGCTCAAAACAAAATAATTTAATAAGGAAAATCATGTCAATACGTAATTTTTACACCAACTCAAACCCTACTACACTTTTTATAAAATGTGCTTTACCTAATATGGCTAGCATGGCCTTCATTTATCTTTATGTAATTATTGATGGAATTTTTGTTGGAAAATACTTAGGCTCTGATGCACTTGCCGCAATGAATTTAATGATACCTTTTATTATGATAAGTTTTGCTTTAGCTGACATGATAGCCATTGGCTCATCAGTTCAAATTGCCATTAATCTTGGAAAGGCAAAGGTACAAAAAGCAAAACAAATTTTTTCTTTTTGTATTATTCTTATTTTTATAATTTCGTGCATTATGGGAATTTTAGAATTTTTTCTAGCACAACCATTAAGCATAGCAATGGGTGCAGATCAAAATATACAATTGCTTTCAACCCAATATATGCAAATATTTGCTTTATTTTCTCCAATAATCATCATAAGCTTTGCAATAGATAATTACTTAAGAGTTTGTGGCAAGACACTTTATAGTATGGTAATAAATATCTTAATAGCTCTTATAAATATATTTTTAGATTGGCTTTTTATTATAGTATTTCAATGGGGTGTTTTTTCAGCTGCTCTTGCCACTTGTATAGGTATGTCTATAGGAAGTATTTTAGCTTTTATTCCTTTTGTTTTTCAAAATTTAACACTAAAATTTAGCAAACCTTTAGTGAGCTTTAATACATTAAAAAATATTATTTATAATGGGTCTTCAGAATTTTTTTCCAATATTTCTAGTTCAATATATACTATTTTAGCTAATATACTTTTATTAAATATATCAGGAAATATAGCTGTTGCAGCATTTTCGGTAATCACTTATCTTAGTACTTTTTCCTATATGATAGTCATAGGAATGTGTGATGCTATGCAACCTGCTATAAGCTATAATTATGGTTGTAAAAATATTTCAAGAATTAAACAAATTTTTAAAAGAATGTTTTGGGGTTCTTGTATATTTTCTTTTCTAATCTTTTTATGTGTATTTTTTTATCATGAGGATATCGTGTCTTTTTTCAACAAAGAAGAAAATGAATTATTTTTAACTATAGGAAGTAATGCTCTATATTTGTTTTGTTTTTCTCTTTTAATAAATTGGTTTGGAGATGTTGGTATTTCCATTTTTACTGCTTTAGATAAACCTTTGCTTTCCTTATTTGTTTCTATTATGCAAAATTTAATTCTACCTTATCTATTTTTGAAAATTTTGACACATTTTTTTAATTTAAATGGAGTTTGGATTACTCCATTTGTAGCTGATTGTGTTATATTAATTATCGTATCTTTGATGCTTAAAAAAGTTTTTAGACATCTAAACTCTTAGCCAAACTTAAACATGAGTTTAGATCTTGTTTTTCACAAATATATAAATTTTTAAAATTTTTAAGTTTTGAAGCGGTACTTTGACCTATAGCTACTACTTTATCTTCTTTTTTAAAAGTAAAAAATTTTAAAAATTGTTCAATACTTGATGGGGCACAAAAAATAAAAACAGCAGGATGTTTTAATTTTATTGTTTCTTGCGGATTTAAAGCCACATTTTCATAAGCAACAATTTGTCTTAAATTAATTCCTTGATTTAATAAATAAGTATCAATACAAGAGCTAATTTTTTTAGCTCTTAAATATAAACATCTTTTATTTTTAAATTCACACATAAATTCTTCAGCTAAATTCTTTCCATAAGCACAACTAGGATATTTCACATTTACAAATCCAACACTCTTTGCAAACTGAGCACTTTTAGCACCCACTGCATATAAATTAATATTAAAATTTAAAGTAGAATGGCTTTGCATCAAAGCTTTGATAGAATTTTTTGAACTAATAATCAAGCAATCAAAATCATTAAGATTAACATTAAATTCAAAAAATTTAATTTCATTTAAAATAATATTTTCCACACCGTAAAATTTTTCTCTACCTATAAAATATATCATAACGAATACAAATCTTTAATTATTTTTTTTAAAAATAAAGTTGCTTCATATGGATTTTTAGCATCCATAATTGCTCTAATTACAGCCACACCGGTAACACCACTATCTTTTAACATACTTATATTATTTTCATTTATACCACCAATTGCAATCACAGGCAAAGAACTCAATCTTGTAATTTCTTTTAATCCTTCAATTCCAAGCACAACGCAATTTTCTTTACTAGGAGTATTAAATACAGCTCCAACACCCAAATAATCAGCACCTTTTATATTTTCTAATTCAAATTTATGATTAATGGTTATTCCTATAATTTTTTCATTACCTAAAAGCTTTCTAGCCTTTTGTAAGGGTAAATCTGTTTGCCCAATATGCACTCCGCTAGCATCAATTGCCAAAGCAATATCCAATCGATCATTAATTAAAAATGGAATCTTAAATTCATCGCATATAGCTTTTACCTTTAATGCCAAGTGATAAAATTCCAAGGTATTAAGATTTTTTTCTCTAAGTTGAATTATATCAACCCCTGCCTCTAAGGAAGTCTTAATAATATTTAAAAATTCATTCTCACTTTTTTTACCCTTACTAGCAACCAGATAAAGTTTAGATGAATTCATATAATTGCCCTAATGTAGTATCTAATTTGATGCATTCTATAAACATATTTATTTCTCAAATTTAAAGAAATGATTTGTAGGACCACATCCTTTTCCAAGTGCTAAAGAATTTAAAATAGCTCCAAAGACATATTCCTTAGCCAAAGCTATAGCTTCATTTTTTTCTTTACCAAGGGCTAAATTTGATGCTATAGCTGAACTTAATGTACAACCCGTTCCATGAGTATTTTTAGTATCAATTTTTTCACCTTTAAAGATACTAAATTTTTCTCCATCAAAAAAAACATCATTGGTATTATTTTTACTGTGCCCGCCCTTAACTAAAACACTTTTAGCTCCAATCTTATGAAGCTCAATAGCTGCTCTTCTCATATCATCTTCATTGGTAATCTTAAAATCACATAAAAATTCAGCCTCAGGTATATTAGGTGTTAAGACATCAGCCAAAGATATAATTTCATCTTTAAAAAACTGACAATTTTCTAAAGGCATCAAAGCATAGCCATTTTTAGCAAACATCACAGGATCAATTACTATATTTTTAGATTCAAACTGAAGTAAATTTTCTTTAACGCATTGTATGATTTCTTTCGATCCAAGCATACCAATCTTTACAGCTTCTGGCTTAATATCTTCATAAATTGCCAACATTTGTTCATCTATCATTTGTTTAGGTATATCAAAACAAGAGATAACTCTAGCAGTATTTTCAGCAACCACGCTTACAACCACGCTCATGCCAAATAAATCATGAGCACTAAAAGTCTTTAAATCAGCTTGCAAGCCAGCACCACCACTACAATCACTTCCAGCAATAGTTAAAATAGGAATTTTATGTTGTGTTTTTGCTTGTATCATTTTTATCCTCAAACTCTATTTTATATCTAAAATAGATTATAACTTAGATTTAATTAATCTAAAAATACTTAAATTATATATAATTACAAAAATTTAAAAGGTATATAGTATGTTTAATATAATTTTTGTATGCTTGGGTAATATATGTCGTTCTCCTATGGCAGAATTCATAATGAAAGATCTCATAGCTCAAAACAATCTAAACAATAAAATCAATGTAAGTAGTGCTGGAACATCAGGTTATCATGATGGAGAAGATGCTCATTATAAAACGAAAGAAATTCTAAAAAATAAAAATATTTTGGTTAAAAATTTTTGTAGTAAAAAACTTAATGAAAAAATGTGTCAAGAAAATAATTTAATCATAGTTATGGATAATTCCAACCTAAAAAATACCATCAAAATGTTTCCAGCATATAAAGATAAAATCAAAAAACTTACAGATTATGTTGTAAATTTAGATTATGATGAAGTTCCTGACCCTTGGTATAGTGGCGATTTTGATGAAACCTATTTAATACTTTCAAATGCTTGCAATAACTTACTTACTTGTATCAAATCCCAACGCATCTAAACAAGATCTAATTTTACTTTATCTTAATTTAATTACTCAAGTGTTATAATCTTAATCTTCAAAAATATTTACAAAAAAACTAAAAAAAGGATTTAAGGCATGAAAAGTATCAAACTTAAAGTTTCACTCATTGCAAATATGATAGCTGTAGCTTGCTTGCTAATTCTAGGTATCATAACTTTTATTTTCGTTAAACAATCTTTATTTAATGAAATTATACAATCAGAACAAAATCGCTTAGTTGCTACGGTAAATTTAGTAGAAAATTTTCGAGAAAATACTTCAAATTCTTTACAGAAACTTTCAGAAACTATTCTTAGAAATCCTTATTCTAAGCTTAATTCACAAGAAATGTTAATGGAAAATGTTGGGATTCAATTAAAAGCATTTAGAGATGCTGGAAATTACCTTGCTGTATATATCGCTCAGCCTGATGGAGAGTTAATAGTAAGTGATCCTGATAGTGATAGTAGAAATCTAGATTTTGGACTTTATGGAAAAGCTGATGGATATGATGCAAGAACTAGAGAGTTTTATATAGAAGCCAAAAAGAAAAATGGATTATACATTACAGCCTCTTATATCGACGTTACTACCGGATTACCTTGCTTTACTTATGCTATGCCCTTAATCAAAGATGGAAAATTTATTGGAATTTTGGCAATTGATATTTTGGTTAAAGACTTAGAAGAGAATCTAAAACAAATGCCTGGAGATTCTCTTGCTTATGATAAAAATAAATTTGCCTTTGTCTCAACAAATAGCAATTATCTTGGAGATGCTCCAAGCGTATCAATTGTAGCAAATACATTTGCGACAACAAGCAATAATCAACCATTTTTTTATACTAGTAGCACAGGAAGTAAAAGACTTGGTATTTGCAATATTGTAAATGATAACACTATTTGTACTATGACATATACCGATACTATCAATCATTCTAGTGAAAAAATTGCTTATATTCAAGCTATTATAGTTATATTTACAAGTATTTTAAGTGTTTTATTATTATACTTTATCGTTTCACGCTATTTATCTCCTTTGGAAAAAATCCAAACCGGCCTAAACTCATTCTTTGACTTCATCAATCATAAAACAAAAGACTCTGCTATGATTAATGTTAATACTAATGATGAATTTGGTGCTATGGCTTTAGCTATTAATGAAAACATTACTAAAACTAAAAATGCTTTAGAACAAGATGGTCTAGCAGTAGAACAATCAGTTGAAACAGCTAAAGAAATAGAAAGTGGTAATCTAACAGCAAGAATTACTGCAATACCTGCTAATCCTCAATTAATAGAATTAAAAAATGTATTAAATAAAATGCTTAGTGTATTAGAAGCAAAAGTTGGTTCTAATATGAATGAAATCAATCGTGTATTTGATAGCTATAAAGCATTAGACTTTACTACTGAAGTTAAAAATGCTAAAGGTGAAGTAGAAGTAACTACTAATGTATTAGGACAAGAAATTGTTCAAATGTTAAGACAATCTTCTGAATTTGCTAATTTATTAGCAACAGAAAGTGGTAAATTACAAAGTGCTGTTAGAGAATTAACAGATTCATCTTCTAGTCAAGCTTCTTCTTTAGAAGAAACTGCAGCAGCTTTAGAAGAAATAACTTCTTCTATGCAAAATGTTTCATCTAAAACTAGTGAAGTAATAGCTCAAAGTGAAGAGATTAAAAATGTTACTTCTATCATAGGAGATATTGCTGATCAAATCAATCTATTAGCATTAAATGCTGCAATAGAAGCAGCTCGTGCTGGAGAACATGGACGTGGATTTGCTGTTGTTGCAGATGAAGTTAGAAATCTAGCTGAAAGAACTCAAAAGTCTTTAGGTGAAATTGAAGCTAATACTAATATCTTAGTTCAATCTATTAATGAAATGGGTGAAAGTATTAAAGAACAAACTACAGGTATTACTCAAATTAATGATGCTGTAGCTCAAATTGATCATGTAACTCAAGAGAATTTAAAAATAGCTAAAGATAGTTCAGTTATATCAGAGAATGTAAATCAAATAGCTCATGATATCTTAGAAGATGCAGGGAAGAAGAAGTTTTAATAATTAAAGAGGTATATTGTTATACCTCTTTGTTGTTAATGTATGATATTAAACACACTCCATCAACTTGTAATTCATACATTTTTTTTAAGTTTTTTATCTCATCTAATAAAAACAATATTTTCATATCAAACATATAAAACTCAGCCATTTTAGAAGATCTTCTTGCAAGTTCATTATCAATAACTAAAGCATATTTTGCACCTAAAGCATTGGCAATCAATACTTCATCTTCATTATTAACATAAATTGCAAATTCTACATTTTGCTCTAAAGCTTGTTGTATGATGTGTTCGTTAAAATCAAAACAATTAATGCCTTTTTTATCGAATTTATCTTTAAAATGAAAAAATTTTTGCATAGGAATTAAATTATGTCCAAAAATAAGCATTTCTCACTCCTTTGATTGTAAGATACAATAATTTCTAAAACCATTATTGAAAATACTATAATTTTCCATTTGTTTTAATTCCTCATAAATATGACTTCCTTTATAAAGTAAAAATATAGTTTTTTCATCATAAAAACCTTTACAAATACTTATTAAAGATTTAACATCCATCAAAGCCCGTGAGCTTATAGCATCAACTCTAAATTTGGGATAATTTTGTATTTTTTCTTTAATGATATTCATATTTGTTAACTCAAGCTCTGTTTTAACAACTCTTAAAAATGAAGATTTTTTAAAATTTGGCTCAAATAAGAAAAAATTACTATTATTTAATAAGCATGCTAAAAATACTGCCGGAAATCCTGCACCACTTCCCACATCTATAATATTTTTTGCAAAATTTAAGTCATAAAAATCTAAAATTTTAATACTATCTATGATATTTTCATCTATATTTTCAAAATGAGTAAGATTATGCACTGCATTAAATTTCTTCAATAGCTTCTTATATTTTTCAATTTTTTCAAAAAAAATATCATGATCTTGTAAATTTAAAAACTTTACCTTTTTAAAATATATATTCAATTTAAATGTCCCATTTGTACATGTTTAATTTCTAAATATTCTTTATTAAAACGATTTGACTCAATAAGTATTGGAATTCTCGCATTGATTTTATTTTTCAAAGAAGCAAGCTTATGTGGATTATTCGTTAGCAAATTTATTTTTGAAATTTGATAATGATTTAATATGAACTCAACTATATCGTAAGTTCTTTCATCTGCCTGAAAACCCAGCTGGTGATTTGCTTCTATTGTATTAAATCCTTGATCTTGCAAAGCATAAGCATTAATTTTATTAAAAAGCCCTATTCCTCTACCTTCTTGCCTTAAATAAATAACCATTCCACCATATTCTTGAATATATTTTAAAGAAAACTCAAGCTGCTCACCACAATCACATTTTAAACTCCCAAAAGCATCACCTGTAAGGCATTCTGAATGAATTCTAATATTGACTTCTTTGTCGAATGTTCCTTTAAAAATACAAATATGATCTTTATCTTTTTCTTTAAAACTCTGAATATTGAATTCTCCAAAACGCGTAGGAAGTTTAGCTATATTAGAAATTTGGATATCCATCAATACTTACCTTTTTTACAAAAATATGTTAAAATTTATATAGATTTTAACAAACAAAAAGGAAATTTATGTTTAAACGCTTTAGAAGATTAAGACTTAATGAAAACCTAAGAGCTTTAGTAAAGGAAAATACATTAAATTTAGATGATTTAATTTATCCACTTTTTGTTGTTGAAGGAAAAAATATAAAAAAAGAAATTAATTCTATGCCAGATATTTTTCAAATGAGTATAGATGAAATTTTAAAAGAATGTCAAGAATTAATCTCACTCGGCATTAAAGCTATTATTTTATTTGGCGTTATAGAAGATGATAAAAAAGATAGTTGTGGGAGCGATGCTTTAAATGATGATGGATTAATAGCTAGAAGTTTAAGAGAAATCAAAGCTAAATTTCCAAATTTAATTCTAATAACCGATCTTTGTTTTTGCGAATACACAGATCATGGACATTGTGGAATTATAAATCCTAAAACAAAAAGCGTTGATAATGACCTTACTCTAGAAATTTCAGCCAAACAAGCTTTAATTCATGCAAAAAATGGTGCTGATATGATAGCACCAAGTGGAATGATGGATGGTATTGTCCAAATTCTAAGAAAAACATTAGATGAGAATGGATTCGAAAACTTACCAATTATGGCTTATTCTACTAAATTTGCTTCAGCATATTATGGACCTTTTAGAGAAGTAGCAAAATCAACTCCAAGTTACGGGGATAGAAAAAGCTATCAAATGGATTTTGCCAATGGTAAAGAAGCATTAAATGAAAGTTTAGAAGATGAAAAACAAGGAGCTGATATTTTGATGGTTAAGCCAGCTCTTGCTTATTTGGATGTAGTCAAAGATTTATCAAATCATTCTAAACTCCCAATTTGCGTATATAATGTTAGTGGAGAATATGCACTCTTAAAAGCTGGTCAAAAATCTGGAGTGATTGATTATGAAAAAGTAGTTTATGAAACTATGCTAGCTTTCAAAAGAGCAGGAGCTAAGCTTATCATAACTTATCATGCAAAAGAAATTGCTAAATTTCTTACTCAAAAAGGAAACAATTGAACAATCTTACTAAAAAAAAATCTCAAAAAATTATAGACGATTTATTAAAACAACTTGGCATGGAAGAACAAAACCGTACAGTCTTTCATCTAAAAAATATTAATGAAAAAGAAAAACAAATCATTCTTGATGCAAAATGCAAAGAGGTACTTGAACCATGGTTTATCATAGATGAAAATGATGAAGTTAAAACAATGTTTTCTATTAAAACTTTAATAGATTTTTTTCAAAAGGCCAAAGAAATTCAAAGACATAATTTTGAATTAAGACTCGAAAAAGCAATTTATCAGCAAATTCCTATAGATTTTCATGATGTATGGATTGTAGCAATGGATGAAATTCAAAAACAAATTAACAATGGCACCAAAGAAGCTAATATAGACTTAGAGCAATTAATTACAAATATACATATTAAACACCCTAATCTATTTTTTAATATGAAAGAAATGGCACAAAAGGTTCAAAATAATGAAAGATTATAAAAATTTTACTAAATATTCTAAAGCTGGACCAAGATATACTTCATATCCTACTGCAGTTGAATTTAATAACAATTTTAATTACAACGACTATATACAGATTTTAAAAAAACAACAAGCTTCTTTGTCTTTATATTTCCACTTACCTTTTTGCAGAAGTGCCTGTTATTTTTGTGGCTGCAATGTTATTTATACTGCAAAAGAAGAAAACAAAGAGAGATATTTAACTTATCTTTTTAAAGAGTTAGACTTGTTAGCTAGCATTATCAACACTAAACGAATAGTAGAGCAAATGCACTTTGGAGGAGGAACTCCTACTTTTTTTTCTGCAAAACAACTTGAAAAATTAATTTTAAAAATCAAAGATATTTTTCCACAATTTAGTCAAGATAGTGAAGTAAGTTGCGAAATAGATCCTAGATTTTTAAATGAAGAGCAAGCTGATGTTTTAATTAATAATGGATTTAATCGTATTAGTTTTGGTGTACAAGATTTTGATACAAAAGTACAGAAAGAAATTCATAGAATTCAGCCATTTGATATCACAAAAAACGCAGTAGATATGGTCAGGAGCAAAGGTATAAAATCTGTAAATATGGATTTAATTTATGGGCTTCCATATCAAAGTATTGAAAGTTTCAAACAAACCTTAGAAAAAGCACTTTTAATTAATCCTGATAGACTAGCAATTTTTAATTATGCGCATGTACCTTGGCTTAAAAAAAACATGAGAAAATTTGATGAAAGTACTTTACCAACCCCTAATGTAAAACTTCAAATTTTAGAATATTGTGAAAAATTTTTAACTCAAAATGGATATAAAATGATTGGAATGGATCATTTTGCAAAACCACAAGATGAACTTTTTAAGGCATTAGAAAATGGTACTTTACATAGGAATTTTCAAGGCTATACAACCAAGGGTGGCACTGACTTGCTAGGTATTGGCTTAACTAGTATTGGTGAAGGTAAAAGACATTATATGCAAAATTTTAAAGATATGCTAAAGTATGAAAAAGCTATTGATGAGGGAAAACTGCCTTGCGAAAAAGGCATTATGCTTGATGATGATGATGTTTTAAGAAAAGCAGTGATCATGGAACTTATGAGTAATTTTGCATTAAATATAGACAAAATTGAACAAGAATTTAAAGTTGATTTTTTTGAGTATTTTAAAGATGAATTAAAACAATTAGAAGAATTAAAACAATTTTTAGATATAAATTCAAAATTTATCAAGGTAAACGAAACAGGAGTTTTACTTATAAGGAATATCGCAATGTGCTTTGATAAATATTTAAAACAAATTAGCGAAGATAAAAAAGTTTTTTCTAAAACGGTTTAAAATGCTGAATATATCTGAAATTTCAAACGCCTGTGTAAAATGTGGCAAATGCATTCCTATCTGTACAATACATGAAATCAATCGCGATGAAACTACTTCTCCAAGAGGATTTTTGGATTTAATTAACGCATATGAGAATCAAGAATTAAATTTAGACAAAGATCTTAAAAAAATTTTTGAATCATGTTTTTTATGCACTAACTGTGTTGAAGTTTGTCCAAGTAATTTAAAAGTAGATAGTGCAATAGAAAAAGTTCGTTACGATATAGCGGAAAAATTTGGTATTGCATGGTATAAAAAAATCATATTCTTTCTCTTAAGAAAAAGAAGTATTTTAAATCTATTGGCAAAATTTGGTTATGTCTTTCAAAGTTGTGCTTTTAAATTACAAGATGTTAATTTGGGTATGAAAGCTAAATTTAATCTTCCATTAATTAAAAAAGATCGTTTGCTGCCCTCTCTAACTAAAAAAAGTTTTTTAAATGCTAATGGTGATTTTATAGATAATAATGGGGATAAAAATATAGGTATTTTCATAGGATGTTTGGCTAATTATTCTTATACAGATACAGGATTTGCTTTACTTAAAATTTGTAAGCATCTAAAAATTAATGTTGATTTGTTAAAACAACAAAAATGCTGCGGGGCTCCTCATTATTTTACCGGAGATTTTAAAAGTGTTGAAAAATTAGCTAAAAAAAACATAATCTATTTTGAAGAAAAACTAAAAAAACTAGATTATATTATTGTTCCTGAAGCTACTTGTTCTGCTATGCTGAATATTGATTATGAACATTTTTTTCATATGAATAATGATACAGAGTGGGCTAAAAGAGCGAAAATGGTATCTTCTAAAATTTTATTAGCTACAAAATATCTTTATGATCATACCAATCTAGAAGAAATTTTAAAAAATAGTAAAAAATTTGATTTTAGTATTACCTATCATGATCCTTGCCATGCTAAAAAAATGCAAGGAGTTTTTAAAGAACCAAGGACTTTGCTTAGAAATAATTATATTTTTAAAGAATTACCTAACGCAAATGAATGCTGCGGTTTTGGTGGTATTAGTATGCAAATGGAAAATTATAATAATGCATTAAAAGTTGGCATAAAAAAAGCAAATAATATTAAACATACAAAAGTTCAAGTGGTAAGTGCGGAATGCTCTGCTTGCAGGATGCAAATTTCAAACTCACTCGAACATGAAAAAATTAATACTAAATTTTTACACCCTTTAGAATTAATAGCTAAAACATTAGAAGAAAATTATTCTTGAAAATTTTTAATATCTTCTATGTTTGATCTATTTTTTTCTATTAACATTCTATTTTTTTCTATATTTTCATTATTTTTTTTACATTCATTCTTTAAAATCTCTATATTTTTGTATAAAATTTTTATTTTTCTTTCATAACGATTAATGAGCAAAAACACTATAAATAAAAATAAAATTAATATGGTCCAATTTAAAAATTCCATACTTCTTTCCTTTCCTCAAGACATATTAATATCTTTTGACTTAAACTACAATTCTTTCTAAAAATGGTGAAAGTTTAACTAAAATTTCATAATTAATCGTATTAAAAAATCGCGCCATTTCATTAGCATCTTTTATTACACAAATTTCATCACCACAGTCTTCGCAAGAAAAATTGTCCATAGACATTTTGCCAAGTATTTTTTTTCCATTTGGTAAAATTAAATCTTTTTTACCATTATAACGAAACAAACCATCTCCATATCCTAAATCATAAGTTGCAATGTTTATAGTATTCTTGGCAACATAAGCCCCACCATAACCTAAACTTTGATATGGTTGCAAAGTCCTTTGGCTGATTTTATTTGCCCATAAACTTAATACTTTACGCAAATTTTGATTAAAATAAGCATATCCAAATTGTACAAGACCTACTCTACAATATTCATCATCATCTAATTTACTTGACCTAAACAATGCTTCAGAATTATGAGAATGAAAAATAATTTTTTTAGACTCTTCACCAAGTATTTTTTTTACTTTTTCTTTTACAAATTTAAAATTTTGCTTTTGCACATAATAGCTTCCATCAAATTCATCGCTTCCTGCAAAATGCATCATAACACCACACAATTTTAACTGATGATTTTTTATTTGATTTAAAACTTCTTCTATCTCATAAAATGAAATACCGTTTCTATGCATATTTGTATCAACTACCAAATGTATTTTAGTATTAGTTTTTATTTTTTTAATATCTCTTTTATCATTTAACGCATAAATAAATTTATCATTTTCATTAAAATTGGGAATATGAGATAAGATTAAAATATTGTCAAAAATATCTTGTAGTTGTGTTGCTTCATACTCGTTTTTAACTGCAATGAAATTTACGCCCTTAGCTCTTGCAATAGGAGCTAAATCTTTAGCTCCATGTCCATAGGCATTATCTTTAAAAACACATATTATTTTTTCATAAGATCGAATTTTAGAAGCAATTAGATCTAAATTAAACTCATAGGCTTTACGATCTAATTTTATATATGCCATTATTGCTCAGCTAAAATTTGCATTTTGCTATCTTGCAATCTTACATAAATAACCTTATCACCTTTAAATTTATAATTTTTAGTATCATAATCTTCATAAAAACCTATTCTAAAAATTTTCTCATTTTTAATATTTGGATAAGGACTAATACTTAAATCCGAAAATTTAATAATTTTTTTATCATTTTTTGAAAAAACTCTTTCTTTTGTCTTTGCAAACTGCTCATATTTATATTTATTATTATGTTTAAATACTTTTTGATCATAGAAAGATAAATATCTTTTTATATCATTATTTTGCCAACTTTCCTTCCAAGTAAATAAATTTGCAAGAAGTGTAGAAATTTCATCTATATTGGTAGTAATTTTATCTTTTTCTTCTATCATGGCATATGTTCTTCTATCAGCTACCACTTTATAAAATTCCTCCAACAAATCATTATGAACCGCAATACAACCTCTAGTTTTATATGTATCCAAACGCGTTCCATCTAGTGGATAGCCATGTATCCATATTCCACCACCTGTTTTACCTAAAGTCCTATCTAAGATATTAGGATAGGTTGTCGCGAATGCAAAAGGACCATAATATGGATCTCCTGGATAAAATTTTTTTCCTAGCTCATAAAAACCTATAGGAGTTTTTAAATCTCCTTCTATTTCTTTATCGCCAGATAAACCCGTTAAAACATCTTTTTGAGTAAATTTTTTCTCAATTTTTCCATCATTATAATAAAACACTTTAATTATTTTATCACCTTTATTTGTCAAAACTATCGCTGTGTCGTTATCATAATAACCCAAACTTACGTTTTTATCTTTTAATTCTTTAGACCAAAATTCTTTCGACGCTAATTCTTGTTCTAAAACTCTTTCAACCGCCTCTAAACCTTCGTTTAAATATATTTTTGCAAGATTATTTGCATTAGCAAAAACGAAAAAAAATGCAAGTGAAAATAATATTTTAAACAACAAAGTCAACCTTTCGTATTCAAATTAAAAGTCTTAATTATAATATTTTTACAATAAATATATATTTAAATTTATATGTGTATAATGTTTCAATGTTAATAAATTTATTAAAGGAAAAAATATGAAAAAAATTTTAGCTCTTTGTGCTTTTAGCTCATTTATTTTCGCAAATAATATTGTCGTAAATGATCCTTATGTAAGACAAACTCCGCCAAATGTAAAATCAACAGCATTTTTTTTAGAACTTACAAACAAATCAAATAATGACATTGCACTCATAAAAGCTGAAAGTTCACTAAGTGATACAACCGAAATTCACGATCATGTTATGGATAATGGCAAAAAAATGATGATGCAAATTCCACAAATAACTATAAAAGCAAATTCTAGCACCACTTTAAAACCAGGTGGAAAACATATTATGGTATTAAATCTTAATCAAAATATTACCGAGGACACAAAAGCCGATTTAACTTTATATTTTGATGATAATAGCACTATTGTGATAAAAGACATTCATTCAAAAAATATTATGAAATAATGAAAAAACTACTCATTTTTGTCATAGTTATTATTAGTTTAATAGCTATGGCCTATACTTATACTAGCAACAATCAAAGTAAAAAAAGAGAACTTATCACCACATTAACTCCATTGCAATGTGACTTAAATATACAAGATTGTAGCTATGATTTTAATGGACAAAAAATATTGGTCTCTTTAAATCCAAAGCCAATTTCTTCTATGAGCGAACTTGATTTAAATATTAGTAATCTTGGAGATTTTAGCAACTTAAATGCAAGAGTTTATGGATTAAATATGTATATGGGAGATATTGTTCCTAAATTTAAAAAAAATAATAATTCCTATCATGCAAAATTAGTATTAAGTTCTTGTACTTTAGATGTTATGCGTTTTAGAATAGAACTTTTTGAAGATGAAAAAGCATTGGACTTTTATTTTGATTTTGATATAAAAAGGTAAGTAATGAAAAAATTTTCTTTTGTTTTAGTCTGTATAGTAGCAATTGGATTTATTTTTATTTCAATGGAATATTTTAAAAACAACAAATATGACTTTTCTTTAAATTCTGAAAAAGGAATGTTAAGCTTAAAAGACTTCGCAGGAAAAAAATTAGTTATATATTTTGGCTATACATATTGTCCCGATATATGTCCCACGGAGTTAGCTTTAATTGGAAAAATTTTAAAAAAATTAGATATTAAAAATCAAACACATCTTTTATTTATATCTTTAGATCCAAGTAGAGATAATAATTTAACTCAATCTAATCAATGGGTGCAATATTTTTATCCAAATTCTACCGCTTTGATTGCACAAGATGAAAAAACACTTAAACAAATTACACAAAATTATGGTGTAATTTATCAAAAAATTCCTTTAAAAGATTCTGCCATGAAGTATTCTATAGCTCATAGTGGAGAATTTTATCTTATAGATGAAAAAGGAAAATTCTTCAAGACAATTAATGACATTAGCTATGAAAATTTCTACAATGAAATTAAACAATTTTTAGATAATTAAGCTTTATTCATTTCTCAAAGTATCTAAAATATTTACTTGAGTGGCTTTCTTAGCAGGATAATACGAAGATAAAACAATAATAATAATAGCACCTAAAATAGTTGCTAAAAAATCAACAATAGAAAGCTCTAATGGTAATTTACTCATACCATACACATCACTTGGCAAAGAAATAATATCAAAATTTCCTAATACATATAAAACTATTGCTGCTAAAATCATACCAACAACAATTCCACTCCCACCAATTAAAAATCCTAAAGAGAAAAAAGTTTTTTTAATCTCTATTTTACTTACACCTAAAGATAATAATAAAGCTATTTCATTGCGTCGATTCATAACTATCATAAGTAAAGAACTAACTATATTTAAACTTGCAACCAAAATAATAAGCATCAGTACTATAAAAAGTGCTCTTTTTTCCAAAGCTAAAGCTGCAAAAAAATTTCCATTTTGTTCCCACCATCCAACACTAATATATTTAGCTCCTACAAATTCTTCTATAAGTTTTACATCCTTAAAAGGATTTTTAGAATACACATGTAAGCCATCATAACTCCCTTGAGGATAAGATAAAATTTTTGCTAGGGATTTTATATCTGTATACATATATGCTTTATCATAAGCTAACAAGCCTGAAGAAAAAGAAGCTTTTACATCAAAACGTTTTATTTGTGGTATTAAAGATAAACCATTAGCATTTAAATTTGAAAAAATAAGTGTTAATTTATCGTCAAATGCAAGATTAAATTCGTTTTTTAAGCCATTTCCAATTAAGATTTCAAAATCTTGAATATCTTTGTTTTCCAATGCTGTATTGATAATCTCATTAATTTTTTTCTCATCCTCAAAATTTACACCAAATAATACCCCTCCTTCTAGTTTAAAATCATTTCTAGCTATCACTTGAGTACTAATATAAGGACTAAAAATTAAATTAGGAAATTTTAATCTTAATTCTTGTAATAATTTTTCATCAACATTTGTTCCAAAACGTGGTAAAATAGATATAGGATAGTTCATTGTAAAAAGTTTTCTTTCAAATTCCTTATCAAAACCATTCATTATAGCCATGGCCACTAAAAGAACACACAGACCAATACTCACACCTAAAAAAGCCAAAATTTTAGATAATGTTATAAATGGTTGATCTTTATCAAAACGCAAATATTTAAATAATAAATATCTAGGAATACTTTTCATCTTAACTCTATTTTTTATTTATTCTAACAATAAAACAATACAAATATTTTCATAAATCACTTTAAATAGTATACAAAAACACTATAGTCGTTAAATTCTACCATAAATCTAAGAGGCAAAATTCTGACATAAGTTTCACTCTGAGCTGAAGCAAAATTAGTATTTGTAAAATCTTTTACATCAATTTTAGCATTAAAAAAACAATCAATTAAATTACTTTTATGTAAATTTAAAAAATTAAATTTATCCAGTTTGGTCATTTTCTCTTCATCAACCATACCAAAATCATTCCGAGGTAAAGATATAAAATCTTTGTTACTATAAGGAATTTCACAAGCAAATTCAAGCTTTTTATTTTTACTTTTTGTCATTGCCATAGAAATAGTTTCATTTTGATGAAAGAGTATCAAATTTTTATTAGAAAGTTCTGCCCAAAATATAAATTCATCTTGAGCAATAACTTTAAAATATAAACAAATTAGTAAGCAAATAATTCTTTCCACTTGTCTGAATCAATTTTTAATTCTACATTAACTCTATAAAGTCCATCTTTGAAGTCTTGATCAACAACACTTGCATTTTTAATAAGACCATTTACTTGAGCTGTGATAGTTGAGCTTTTAAGCATAGCATCTTTTACTGTATCTTTACCATTAACTCTTACACCATATAACTTACTAGCTAATTGTCTATAAGCATCAGTAATAGCTGCTCTTTTAGCTAAAGCTAAAGCTTGACCTACAGAAACTGTATTCAATGGTGCTATACCCTCACCCACTGCAGTAAAAGTTAAATCATTGTCAGTATTTATATCATTTGCAAGCATTTTTTCTTCTCGAATGATACTACGAACATCATCTTTGTCTACTTTTTGAACTACAACATCACTTGAAGTAGCTGCATTAGTAGGAGCTTGATTTTTATTAGCACTCATATTCCTTTGATCTAAAGCACAAGCACTAAAACCTAGAGCTAAACAAAACATTAAAATAAGTTTTTTCATTTTAAACACCTTCAATTTATTTGATTTTTTAAAGATAGCAAAAAGCATTCCAAGAATTCTACTATTCTAAATTTAAATCTACATTAGTATCATTATCTAATTCATCCTCTTCTTCTTTAGGACACTTAGCAATGCTTACAACCTCATCATTTTCTACATTAACCACAATGACTCCACTTGTGTTCCTGCCTGCTTTTCTAATACTTTGCATATCCACACGAATCATTTTACCGCTACTTGTTAAAGCCATCAAATCCATACTTTCATCGACGATTACAACACTAATTAAATCTTTAGTTTTTGAAGTAAGCTTCATACAAATAACACCTTTACCTCCCCTGCTTTGCAATCGATATTCACCGGCATTAGTTCGTTTACCTATACCTTTTGCACTTATACTTAAAATTTCTTGCTCATTATTTTCAATTACAACCGCACCTACCAATTCATCGTCTTTTTCTTTGAATTTTATAGCAGTTACACCTCTACTAACACGACCAATCTCTCTTACTTTTGCTAATAAGAATTTAATACACATGCCTTTTTTAGTAACCGCAAAAAGCATTTTACCTTTTACATTTTCATCAATTTCTTCATCTAAAATTTCATTTTCATCATTTTGTAATTCTAATTTTTCATTTTCATCTCGCGTAACAATTATTGCTGTGACTAATTCATCATTTTCATCTAAATTAATCGCTTTTACCCCTACGCTTCTAATATTTTGATATTCACTTAAATTAGTACGTTTGATAATACCGTTTTTAGTGAAGAAGCATAATGATTTATTTTCGTCAAAATCAGTAGTTGGAATAATAGCCATAATTTTTTCATCTACTTGAAGATTGATAAGATTAACTACAGCTTTGCCTTTAGCTGTTCGACTACCTTCTGGAATTTTATAAACCTTAAGCCAATAAAGTTGACCACGATCTGTTACAAACATTAAAGTATCATGCGTATTAGCAGTAAAGAAATTTTCTATAAAATCATCATCGTAAGTAGTAACAGCAACTTTTCCCTTTCCACCACGTTTTTGTTTTTCATACTGCTTGCTAGGTACACGTTTAATATATCCACGATGTGTTATTGTAACTACCATATTTTCATTAGGTATTAAATCCTCAATATCAATGTCATCATAATCATCTTCAATTTGTGTAATTCTTGGAACATCAAATTTGGTTTTGATTTCCTTTAATTCATCTTTAATTAGATTTTCTAATAAAGTTTCACTTTTTAAAATTTGATCTAATCTTTCAATCTCAGCAAGTAATTCTTTTAATTCATTATCAATTTTTTCTCTTTCAAGTCCTGTCAAACGACCTAATTTCATATCCAAAATAGCATTTGATTGCAATTCACTAAGCCCAAATTTTTCCATCAGCAAATTTTTAGCTGTTGGATTATCAGGCGAATTTTTAATCAAAGCTATAACTTCATCAATATTATCAAGAGCGATTTTTAAACCTTCTAAAATATGTGCTCTTGCTCTTGCTTTTTGAAGTTCAAAAATAGTTCTTCTTATGATAACAGTTTTTCTATGATTTAAGAATAATTTCAACAATTCAATTAAAGAAAATATTTTTGGTTCTTTATTATGTATTGCAAGCATTATGACGCCAAAAGTGCTTTCCATGGTAGTTGATTTAAATAAATTATTTAAAACAATTTCACTCATAGCATCGCGCTTTAATTCAATCACAACACGAATACCTTCTCTATCACTCTCATCTCTAACTTCAGCAATACCTTCAATTTGTTTTTCTTTAGCTAGATCAGCAATTTGCTCAATCAGTCTTGCTTTATTAGTTTGATAGGGTAATTCATCAATTACAATTATATCTTTATTAGCTCTTTTTTCTATATGAGTTTTAGCGCGCACCTTTACTCTTCCACGCCCAGTTTTATAAGCTTCAATAATACCTTTTTTACCATAGATAATACCACCAGTTGGAAAATCTGGACCTTTAATAAACTGCATAATTTCTTCTAAAGAACATTCTTTGTTTTCAATTAAATAAAGCAAGCCATCAATAAGTTCATTTAAACTATGTGGTGGAATGTTAGTCGCCATACCTACGGCAATACCACTTGAGCCATTGAGTAATAAATTTGGAACCCTAGCAGGTAATACATCAGGTTCACTCATAGAATCATCATAATTTGGCACAAAATCAACAGTATCTTTGTCTATATCACGCAACAATTCTTCAGCCAAAATTGTCATTCTAGCTTCCGTATAACGCATAGCTGCTGCGCCATCTCCATCAATTGAACCAAAATTTCCTTGACCATCAACGCTTGGATAACGCATTGAAAAATCTTGTGCCATTCTTACTAAAGCATCATAAACAGCAACATCACCATGTGGATGATATTTACCGATAACATCCCCGACTATACGAGCTGATTTCTTATAAGCACTACGACTTCCAACACCTAAATCATTCATTGCATACAAAATTCTTCTATGAACAGGTTTTAGCCCGTCTCTTGCATCAGGTAACGCACGACCTATAATAACACTCATAGAATAATCTAAATAGCTACTTTTTATAGAACTTTCTATATCTATGTCTTCGATATCTGAATCTTTGGTAAACATATTTTCCATAAAAATCCTTGAAAATTAATCTTTGTATTTTAACAAATTATTCTTTTGCATTAGCTAAAACCAAAGCAAAAAGAACTTCGATATTATTTTTTTCTAAAATTTCTTTTGCCTGAAGCAAACTCAATCCTGTAGTTACCACATCATCAACTAAAATCACAGGGTATTTTGGAATTTTTTTGAGTTCATATAATCTTTTATTTGTCTTTCTAAATTCTAAAGTCTGTCCACTGTATTTTATATTTGACTTTGATTGTAAGGTATTAAACATAGGTTTTACAAATTTAGTTTTTAAATACTTAGCTAAAATAGCAGTATGAGAATAAGCACCATGGGTTTTATCATCAAGAGCAATAGCATTAATAAAACAAGAAGGTTGAAAAAAATCTTTAAATCTATAAAAACTTAATTTTGCAAGTGCATTTAAAATAAAATAACCATGAAATTTATGTTTGGAATACAATAGATGTTTAATATTTTCATATTGATAAAAATAATAAACTTTCAATTTTCCCTCAAGCTCTCTAATACCTAAAGAATATTCTAGCAATTCTTTTTGACAAGAATCACAAAAGCTTGTCAGGGAAAATTCATAACAACTAAAGCATCTCACAAAGAGCTTATAATATCTGCAGCTTTATTAGCCATTTGTTTGATAAGAAGTTGAGTATAAAAAGGCAATTCATTAACTTTATTAAAACCTCTGATTTCTTGCTTGGTTTTTATGCCAATTTTTTTATTATTGTTAATATTTTGAATTTCTAATTGACCCTTAATAGCAGAATAAAGAGAATTAGAATTAAATCTTGAATAAAAATCAGTAAAACTTAAATTAATTTTTAAAATATAAGGAGAATCTTGAACATTCTCTACAACCACAATACCTCTATTATGTAATTCTTGTTTTAAAAAAACATAAAAATAATAATTAAAATTCTCATCTATATAGTAACTAGTCTTTTCTGACATCGAAATCTTTTTGTTTTCATCTAAATCATAAATTCTATGAATATATACTTTCTTCAAAGAAGGACTTTTATCTACGGTTCTTTTGTTTGCACAGTATTTAAGTCCTACATCACTAACATAAGTTAAACCTTGAATTTTAGCTTCATAAGCTTTAGAATCCGAAGGATTATAACATTGTGTTTGAATTTTTACAACCTCATTTACCCTTATCACACCTTGATTTTTAGCACTATTTTTAGTGGCAACCGCACAAGCACTAAAAAATAAAGCTATTGCTAATAAAAATATTTTTTTTATCATTTTTCCATCCTTAAAAATTTTAAGTCATTAAATTTCACTGAACTTAACATTAGAGTTAATATAGCAAAAATTATACCAAAAAAATAAAATTATACTAAAACTACTTTTTTACACAATATTGATATTTTTTAATGAATAAAAATATTGTTTAATGAAAATCGTTTATAATTATGTTACGAAATTACAATTTTACATCAAGGGGGTCATTGTAATGAATTCAAATACAAAAACACTAATTGTTATAGCAAATTTAGTGCTTTTTATTGCTTTATTGTATTTCTCACCTTTTGGAGAAACAAAAGTAAATCAAGGATTATCTTTGCTCATATTCATTGCCATATTATGGTTAAGTGAAGCATTACATGTTACTATTACGGCCATTTTGGTACCTGTACTAGCTGTTATTTTAGGTTTACTACCTACTTCAAAAGCCTTAAATAATTTTGCAGATTCAAATATTTTTTTATTTTTCGGTGGTTTTGCTTTAGCTGCTGCAATGCATCATCAAAAACTAGATAAAATGATAGCGCATAAAATTCTTTCTCTAGCTAAAGGACATTTAGGATTATCAAGCTTGTATATTTTCATTACAACTGCATTTTTGTCAATGTGGATGAGTAATACAGCAACAGCAGCTATGATGCTTCCATTAGCCATTGGAATGTTAGCTTCTTTAGACGAAAATAAAGATAGAAATACTTATATTTTTGTTCTTTTAGGAATAGCCTTTAGTGCAAGCATTGGTGGTATAGGAACTATAGTAGGAACCCCGCCTAATGCCATAGTAGCAACACAACTTAAAATAAGTTTTGCTCAATGGTTACAATATGGAATTCCTATTGTTTTAGTCTTTTTACCTGCTATGATTTTAATATTATATTTTGTATTTAAACCTAGATTTAATACTAAAATTGATTCTCACACTGATTATGTAGAATTAAATAGACCAAGAATTATTACTTTAATTATATTTTTGGTGATTGCTTTAGCTTGGATATTTAGTAGCAAAATTGATCCTATTATAGAAAGTACATTTGGCTATAAAATAGCAAACCTTGATGCTATTATTGCTTTATTGGCTGCGGTTTTGGTGTGTGCATTCAAAGTAATTGATTGGAAAAGCATACAAAAAAATACAGATTGGGGTGTTTTAATGCTCTTTGGTGGAGGCATCACTTTAAGTGTAGTATTGAAAGATTCAGGAGCTAGTAAAGTTATGGCTGATACACTCATAGCATTTATAGAAAACGGAAATTTATTTATTATAAGCTTAATTGTAGCTTTTTTCATAGTGTTTTTAACAGAATTTACCTCTAACACTGCTTCAGCTGCTCTTTTAGTGCCTTTGTTTATTTCTATTGCAGAAACTTTAGGTGTGCCTGCTTTAGGACTTGCTTTAATTATAGGCATAGGTGCTTCTTGTGCATTTATGTTACCAGTAGCAACACCACCAAATGCTATAGTTTTTGGAACAGGTCATATTAAACAGCGAGAAATGATTAAAGTTGGAATTATTCTCAATATCTTTTGCTCGATAAGTATTGCTCTCATAGCTTACTTTTTCTGGCTTTAATCTTTTAGTCCAATCTTGGACTAAAAGATTAACTTATTATTTTACTCTTATAAGCAAAATATCCAAATAAACAAAGAAGAATGCTAATAAAAATAAAAAATATCAAAATTTCTTCAAAACTTTTAAAATAATCATATAAATAGCCTATAATAATAGACGAAGTAGAAGCTAATAAATATCCAAAACCTTGAGCAAAAGAAGAAAGTTTTGCCGCTATGAAGTGATTTTTACTTTTATGCGCAATAAAAAATAATGCTATAGTAAAAGCTCCTCCCCATGGAATACTCATCAAACATACACCAATTACTACTATATATTTATCAACACTTAATACAATAATAAAAAATGATAAAACATATAAAAAACACAAACCTACTACGTAAAATAATTTGAATTTTTCTTTAATTTTTCCAAATAATAATGGCGTTAAAAATGCTACAGGAAGTCCTATAATCTGTGCTAACAAAATCAAATTTGTACTAGCTTCTATGCTAAATCCTTTGGATTTTATAATTAAAGCAAGCCAAGCAAATAAACTATATGCTAAAAAACTTTGCGTCCCCATAAATAATGTAATTTTCCAAGCTGTTGTGTTTTTAAATAAATGAATTTTATTATACTGCTTTTGTTTTTTTCTAAAAAATCTTTTATTTTTAATTTGAGGATAATAAACCAGCAAAGCCAACACAGCAAAAATACCCCAAAAAAACAAAGCATATTTAACACCAAAAGCATAAACTAAAGGCAAAGATAAGGCAATTCCAGCCATAGAAGAAATTCCAAGCATCATTCCATAAATACCCATCATTTTAGTAACATTGTCAGGAAATTTTTGCTTTATCAAACTAGGAACTAAAACATTTGCTATAGCAATACCACAACCCAAAAGGAAAGTGCCTAAAAACAAACCATTAATCCCAGTATAACTTCTTACTAATTCACCAATAGCTATTAAGCAAATTCCACCTAACATGGCTCGCAATGGCGAAAAATACCCCACAAAAAAAGATAAAAATCCAAATGTAAATAAAGGCAAAGAATTTACAATGCCTATTAAAGTATAATTTATATCAAAATATTCTTTAATCATCTCAGCCATAGGTCCTAAAGCAGTTATAGGAGCTCTAAGATTAAAAGCAACAACAATAACAATAAATAAATTTAAATAATAAATCCTTTTATAAGCTTTATCCATCATCACAACCTATTTTATGGATTTAATATATTTTTGCATTCATTAATATAATGTCTTAAATTCTTTTGATGCACAAATGCTTCTCTCATACATACCCCTGCTATATCTAAATCTTGAAATTTATTAATATTTTGTAAGTTTATACCACCTATAGCATAAAGCGGAATTTTACTTATCATTAACAACTCTTTCATGAGCTCAAGCCCATAAGGAGGCAAATCAATTTTACAAGAACTATCAAAAATATGACCTACAAAAGCATAATTTACCTTATACATCATAGCTTCGTATAATTCTTCTTTAGAGTGTATTGAAGTTCCTAAAATATGAAAATACTTATATAATCTTGGATTATTTCTAAGCAAATTCAAAGGTGCATGAAAAAATTTATGATTAAGTTTTAAACTTATTCTGTCAAAATTATGTAATACGCAATTTGTATTATTTTTTTTACAAATTTTTAAAACCTCTTTTGCCAAATCATAATATTCTACATCGCTTAAATGTTTTTCTCTAAGTACTAGAGTATCAATTTTTGCTTTTGTTAGTTTTTCAATATAAATCAAAAAATCTTCGTTTAAAATTTGACTATCACTAATAGCGATAATTTTTTTAGCCCACATAAATACTATCACTCATTATAGCTTGCAAATTTCGCTCTTTTAACATATGTAAAATATCTTGTACACCCCTGCCATCAGTTATTTGAAACTGATCATCTCCTGTTTTTTCTCCCGAGTGTTCCCCTATACCCACACTCACTCCAGCACTTATTTTAGTCGCACCAAGTTTTAACACCTCATCTCTAAAACCCGCTCTTTCACGACTTGAGATAGTCAAGCCTGCATAAGGAAGAAAAATCCTATAAGCACAAAGTACCTGTAAAAGGCGTTTTTCGCTGACATCTTTGGGATGAATTTTAGCATTGTTAATAATAGGCCTTAAACGAGGCACAGACAAGGATAGCTCAGCTTGAGGATAAAGCTGCTGCAGATAATAAGCATGAAGTAAAGTAGCTAGGGCATCTTTTCTAAAATCATCAAGTCCTAACAAAGCCCCAAAAGCAACCCCTCTCATGCCTGCTTTTAAAGCTCTTTCTTGGCCATTAAAACGATAGTAAAAATCACTCTTTTCCCCACTTAGATGGAATTTTTTATAACTTTGCGCATTATAAGTTTCTTGAAAAATGGTTACATAATCACAGCCATTTTCATGCAAAAGCTCATATTCTGCTATTTCCATAGGATAAACCTCAACTCCTACAACCTTAAAATACTGCCTTGCTATTTTACAGGCCTTTGCTATATAAGCAACACTTGCATACTCCCTACCCTCACCTGTTAGCATAATAAGTTCTTGCAAGCCACTTTTTGCTATAGCTTGCATTTCAGCATGAATTTGTGCTTCATTGAGCTTAGAACGCGCGATTTTATTACCCTTTTGAAAACCACAATAGGTGCACTTGCTATTGCAATAATTTGAAAGATAAAGCGGGGTAAATAAAGAAACTCCATTGCCAAAATACTTAAGCCTTATCTTGCTTGCTTTAAAAGCTAGCTCTTCTATGAATTCCTCAGCCGCACTTGAAAGTAAAGCCTTTAAATGTCTTATGTTCAAAGTCCTTGCATCAAGAGCCTGTCTTACATCATCAAAGCCAAAATCTTCATCATGATAGTTTTCAAGCTCTTTTGTGATTTTATTTAAAATGGCATTATCTTGCATATTTTTTAATCTCTTAAAAAACCTGTCAAAGGTGAGCTAGCTCTTGGACTTTCATTAACACTAGCAAGTCCTGCTAAATAAGCATTGCGTCCTGCCTCTACAGCCAAAGAAAAAGCCTTAGCCATTTGCGTGATATTTTGTGCTTGAGCTAAGGCAGTATTAACCATTACAGCACTTGCTCCCATTTGCATAGCCTCGCAAGCTTGAGCAGGACTTCCAAGCCCAGCATCAACGATAATGGGTAAGTTTATTTCATCTAATAAAATTTGTATAAATTCCTTAGCACATAAACCCTTATTTGTCCCTATAGGTGCAGCTAAAGGCATAATAGCAGCCGCTCCAGCATCTTGCATAGCCCTAGCAGCATATAAATCAGCACTCATATAAGGCAAAGGTGTAAAACCTTCTTTTGCCAATAACTCTACTGCCTTGATAGTTTCGTAATTATCAGGCAAAAGATATTTACTATCTCTTATAACTTCTATTTTTATAAGCTCACTACCGCAAAGTTCTCTAGCAAGCCTTGCTATACGCAAAGCTTCATCAGCATTTCTAGCTCCTGAGGTGTTAGGCAAAAGAGTGATATCTTTAGGGATAAAATCAAGGATATTTTCAAGTCCATTTGTATTAACACGCCTTAGCGCTAAAGTAACAATTTGAGCATTAGCTTCTTTAATAGCAGCTTGTATTAATTCTAAAGAATACTTACCTGAACCCAAAATAAAGCGTGAGTTAAATTCAAATTTTCCTATTTTTAAATTATCTTGCATTTTATTCCCTTTGTGCTAAAAGTTCTAAAACTAAATTAGCTTGATGTCCCGCACAAATATTTACACGTGGTGCCATAAGTCCAGATCCTGGTTTTGCTTCACTTTTTAAATCTCCACACACATAAAAATTCTTAGCAATTTTTTTAGTTTGTATGGAATTACTATCTCCATACCCTGCAAGTCCAGATCCACAAATTAAAATTTTATCAAAATATTTATGAAAATTTTGTGCCAAAATAGCTTTATATTTAGCACTATCAAAAGCCTCGCAAACTATATCATCATCTATAAAAAGCTGAGCTATATTTTCTTTTTCTATTTTAAGATTTTGAGAAAATACTTCTATAAAAGGATTAATTTTACTAATTTGTTCTTTTAAGGCATCACTTTTAAATTTACCTAAATCTTCTACCATATAAGCTTGACGATTCAAATTACTAGGTTCAACCACATCAAAATCTATCAAGTGAAGTCTTCCAACTCCACTTCTTGCTAAATTTATAGCTATATGCGAGCCAAGTCCCCCAAGACCACAAATTGCAACACTTGCTTTTTTTAATTTATCGTGAAGTTTTGGAGTATGGCGTGCTCTCATCATAGCATCAAGTGCATCTTTTGGAGGCATAATATTTTTTTCTATACAAAAAAGCTCATCATTCTCATTTAAATTTAAATTTTCCTTAGTAGCAAAGCCATTCACTATCCACACATCATTTTCATTTTTACTTATACTTTGAAAAAACTCTAAGCTAGTTTTGAACTTTGTCTCAAGTTCTTTGCCATTAAATTTAATTCTCATCAGCCACCTCCTACAAAAGTTACAATCTCTGCTTTATCATTTTCTTTTAAAATTAAAGCTTCAAATTCATCCTTTGGGATAATTTTTCCATTTAATTCCAAAGCGATAAATTCTATTTTTAGCTTCTTTTCTTTCACATAGTCCATAAACTTAAGTTCTTTTAACTCAAGTTTTTGTCCATTAATAATCATTTAAAACCTTTTGAATTCTTATAGTTTCTTTTATAACCTTGCATATTTTTAACAAATGTTCTAATTCTTCTTTAGAGCATTCATAATCATTGCGGTATTTTAGCCATTGTTTTATGACTTGATAACCACCTATAGTAAATTGCCAAATTTCATCATTGATATTTTTTATAGCTAAATCTTCATTTAAAATGATTTTATTTTCTACAAAACGATCTTTTTCTTGGTATTTTTTGATCTTGAAATTTGCTCTTTTATCTTCTTTTAAAAAGATAAAATCTATATCATCATCTAAATTTTCTTTAAATAAATGCAAATTCACAAGCTCTTTACCAAATTTAACAAATTCATTAAAAGTATTTTTATCTACTTCAAAATTTATCCTAGCAAAGCCTGTTTTTAAATACTCTAAGTATTTTGTTCTATATTTTGGATCATATAAACTTGCATAGATAAAATACAAAATTTCCTCAGGGCTTTTATCTTTTAAAACCTTATGATTTTCTTTGTAGGCTAAAAATTCATTTGTGAAATTTGGAATTTTTTCATCATTTTCATCATGAAGATAAAGTGGTACTATATAAGCATTTTCACTTGTTTTGGAGCTTATAATGCCTCTTTCTGCTATATTGTTTAAAATAAAAGTATGTGCATAATAATTACTATTTAATACCTTAGAAAAACAAAGTCCTAAATTTTCTTTATCTATAAAATGTTGCATAACTTCATATCTAGGATAAGCTATAAAACTTTTTGACTCATTAGTATAAAAAGTCCATCTTATATCAAATGGACGATAAGCTATACATTTTATTTTTCCAAGATTATTTTTTGCAGCATTAATGGAGTTAGAAATTTTCCAATCTCTTGAGTCTTCTAAATCATATTTTTTTATTAAATCAATACTATTTAAATTTTTAAAATCATTTAAAACATTTTCCATACTTTGTTTGTTTAGTTGTATAGCTATATTATCTTTTTGAGTTTCTATACCACTATTATAATTTAAAAATATAGCCTTTTTATCACCTAAAGCTTTATCACTTGCTAAAGCCCAAAAATTTTCATATTCTTCATTTTCAAATTCTTTTTTGATAAACCAAAAATAAGGCTCATCTAAGCTTAATTCTTGCCATTTGATAGCATTTAAACCATTTTGTTTGATCTCATCTAAAAGAGCGAATTTTTCTTTTCGTAAAAAGATATTATTTTCACTTGTAGAATAATAAAATACTTTAGCACCATCACTTGGCTTGTCTTTATGCTTTACAAATAAACTTACACAAACGCCTATTTTTATATCAAAAACATTTTCATCGTTTTTAGCATCTTTATCGCTTCCGTGTAAATTTAATATATAAATTTCATCAAAACTTTTATATAAACTTTTTCTCATTTTTCTATGAGTTTTTCCATTTAAAAAAGAATTGTTGGTGATAAATCCCATTAAGCCTGTATTGTTTTCAAAGATATTAGCTCTTTTTTGCTCTAATAATTTCCACTGCGCAAAACGCATAAATTTAATGTAATCATCATCTAAATTTATCTTTGTTTCATTTAAGCCTTGTTTGTAAGTTTGCAAAAGCTCCAATATTTCTTTGCCTTTGTTTTTGCTTTTTGCATTATAAGGAGGATTTCCTAAAATCACAAGTAAATTTTTATCGTGCTTAACATCTCTTGCTTTTTTCCACTCTGTATCTAAATTTTCCAAAGGCATAAACATATCAAAATTTGCATTTTTTTCTAAGTCTAAAGTATTATTAAGAAAAATTTGAAAATCAGCTTCGCTAAAATCCTTAAAGCCATTTTTTCTTAAAATTTGCCCTAGTTTTAATCTTGCTACGATATAAGGCACAAAAGAAAGCTCAAAGCCATAAATATCTTTTAAAAATTTATTTTTTATAGCTTCATTTTTAAAAACTTCACTTTCTTTGGAAATAATTTTTTCAAAAACACTGGCTAAGAAGCTTCCTGTGCCTGTCGCAAAATCAAGCACTTTTACACTCTCATCATTAAAGCCTTTATTTTTACCAAATTTAGTTTTTAAAAGCTCATCAAGAGATGAAACTATCATATCTACAATACTTTTTGGGGTATAAAAAACACCACCTTCTTTACGCTTTTGCGTAGCTCTTAAATCATCATAAGCTTTTAAAAAATCTTCATACAAATATATACTTATGCTTTCTAAATCTTGATTTAAAATACCACAAAGGGCGATTTTATCTATCAAAGATAGAGTTTTTTTGATATTTTCTAAAGTATATTTAATATCTTGCGGCAAAGAAAAAGATGGCACAGCAAAATACACAAATTCACTTAAGGTTCTAAAAGTGCTAGGCAAAAATGAAATAAAATTTTCTATAGGGATTTTTTCTAAATCATAATCATCATTTTCTATATAAGAAACAAAAATTCCATACACTATAGCTTGAGCTAAAATATCACAAAATTCTTCATCTTTCAAATCTATCTTTTCTATACTTTCAAAAGTATCTTTTGTTTTTTGAAAGAATCTTCTAAAAGAAGAATTTACATCACTTTCATCAAAAGAAATTTTTAAAGCACTACTAAGATAAAAGCTTTGCGTACTTAAAACTTTTATTAGTTCTTGTTTTGACTTAATGGTGGTGCTATTGTCATCAAAATAAGCTTTTAAAAGGTTTTTAAATATACTTATATTTTCTTCTTTTAAATTTAAACTATCATCGAGTAAATTGATATCAAAAACAACTTTTTCAAAAGAAAAAAGCATAAAGCGTTTGTAATTTGTAAAAATGATATTAGGTGAAATTTGCAAATATTTGCTAAGTTGATTTCCTTTTAAATGTAAATTTAAATCTACATCTAAATTTTTACACTCTATAAAGCCTATTAAATGATTATAACTTAACTCTTTTTCTTTATCTATGAGTTTATAGGTTTTAAAATCAGGTCTTATAGAACCTTGTCCTTTTTCACTTTTTGGCTCATGGATAATTTTTATCTCTTTGGGTTTTAGCTCATTAAGCAAATTTTCAAAACAAGTTCTAAAGCTGTGTTCATTATAATTTTTTGCCCCAAAAATTACTTGAATTTCACTTGTATATTTTTTAAATATATCCATATTTTTCCTAGTTAAAATTCTCTAGTAAATCTTTAAAAACTAAATATAATTTTTCAAGCTCTTCTATACTCACTCTTTCATCAACTGCGTGAATTGTGTCATTACAAACTCCAAATTCTACTACTTTAACTCCAAACTCAGCAAAATATCTTGCATCGCTTGTGCCTCCTTTAGTATTAAATTCTGGCACTACAGAAGTAATTTTTTGCACACTTTCGTTTAATTTTTGCACAATTTTGCTATTTGCATCAGTTAAAAATGGTTTAGAGCTTTGATTTAAAGAAAACTCATAATCAAGCCCTTCGCAAATTTTTTCTATATAATTTTGTACATCTTCTAAACTAGTTTGTAAAGAATTGCGAATATTAAACATAATTTTCAATTCGCTAGGTGTTACATTTGTCACTTCCATTCCAGCTCTTATATCTGTAATAACTATTTTTGATGGCAAAAAAGCCTCATCTCCTGGATCTAAATCAAATCCAGCTAAAAACTTTAAAGACGCAGCAAAATTATGCACAGGGTTAGTACATTTTTGCGGATAAGCTACATGTCCTTGTTTACCTTTAATACGCAAAATACCATTAATTGATCCGCGACGACCTATTTTAATACTATCTCCAAATTTTTTATCACAAGTTGGTTCAGCTACTACTGCAAAATCTGGTAAAAGATCTTTTTCTTGCATAAATTTAAGTACCTCTAAAGTGCCATATTTTGCTTCACCTTCTTCATCGCTCGTAAGAATAATGCTTAGCCTTGAACCTTTAAAATCAGCATCTTTAATTGCATTAACAAAGGCTGCTACGCCACTTTTCATATCTTGAGCCCCTCTTGCGTAAATAAAGCCATCTTTTTCTAAAGGAATAAAAGGATCATTACTCCAACCATCTCCTGGTGGCACAACATCAACATGCCCTCCAAAAGCTAAATGCTCGCCAACATCACTAAATTTTTTAGTAAGCAAAAGATTTTTTACCCCTTCTTTTTCTATAAAAAAAGCCTCAAAATCGCTAAGCTCCACTGCGATATAATTTAATGCGCCATCATCATCTGGAGTAATAGACTTAAATTTAGTTAATTCTTTTAAAAAATTTACTACTTGCATAATGTTTTATCCTATAAATGCTTTGTATAATAAAGAAAGAGCAAAATACTCTAAAATAATTGCTGAAAAGAAATTAATATAAAAAATATGTTTATTTTTTACTAAAGTTTTAAATTTAGACACAAAAAAAGCTAAAGCAAAGATCCAAAAAATAATAAAACCTACCAATCCGCAAAGCAAAGCAAAAGAATTTTCACTCTGCACACTAAGTCCTGCTACACTCACCCAAAAACCTATCACATAAGGATTTGTTAGATTAAGAAAAAATCCTTTAGCAAAGCCTTTTATCGGGTGAGTTTTATAAATTTGATTTAAATTAATTTTTTTTGTATTTTTAAGCATTAAAAACACCATAAAACTTAAAAATAAAAAACCAAAAATAGCTAATATTTTATGAAAAATTTCATTATCTATAAAGTTTAAAACTCCAAAATTAATCAAAATTAAAAATAATATATCAGCATTTAAGGCTCCAAAACCTATATAAAAAGCACTTTTAAAAGATGATAAAGCCGTATTTAAAATCAAAATATTTACAGGTCCAAAGGGAACTGACACTGCCATACCTAAAATTAGACCATTTAAAAAAATTTCTAACATATATTTTATATTTTCCTTGATTTAAATTTAACTAAATCTTAAACTAAAAATTGATTTGATTAAAAGTTATTTTGTGATGATTATACTATCTAAAATATCATTGAAGTAATATTAATTTAAAAAAAAGATTAAATGTATAAAGTGGTAACAAAAATCAAATAAAAAAAACGATTTTATAAATTAAAAATTAATAGAAATCTTTTTTAAGATTATATTTGTATTATTTGTAAAGTATCTAATAAAAATAAAAAGGAGTTTGTTTTATGAATAGTTTAAAAACAAAAATTATAGCAGTTCTTTCAATAGCATTATTTGTAATTTTTACATTTTTTGGAGTATTTAGTTATCTTGATAGTGTTAATATCTTTCAACAAAAATCAAATGAAAGTCGGGAGTTTGCCTTGCAATCTGTATTAACTTATACAAATAATTATTTAGACAGAGAAAAACAAGTTTTAATAGAAGCAGCAAACACACTACAACTTGATCCTAATATTTATCAAAGTTCAAGAATATATAGTTTTATTCAAAATATAGCCAGATCTTCTGGATTTTATAATTTTTATTTTACTTATGTTGATAGTGGTGATTTGATTATCAGTAGTAAATCAAATAATTATGCCGATGCAGTAATTTTACTAAATCCAGATGGAACCAAATTTAATCCAAAAGATAGAATTTGGTTTAAACAAACTATACAGGAAAAAAATACAGTAATTACAAAACCATTTGTTGATGTTGTTAGCAATGCTTTAACCTTAGGATTTTCACAACCTGTCTTTGACTCAAAAAATAAACTTATAGGTATTATTTCTGGAGATTTACCCTTAGATGTTTTTAGCAATGCTATTAATAAATTTAAATTTTCACAATCGGCTAGAGTTCTTGTTTTTGAAGATTTATTTTATGTAACACCTGGAAAATATATTTTAGATGAGGCTGGAAAACCTTTTATTAAAGCTTTAAAAGATGGATATGAAATACATAAAGATAAAGCTTTTAAATACCACTCTTCCTTAGATAATGATGAAAGGCTCGCAACTTGTGGGATAAGCAATATAGGTTGGAATATTTGTTTGACAAATTCTTATAATGACTACACAAAAGAATTAAAATATATTGCTGTTAAAAATTTTATATGGTTTTTAATAGGTTTTGTTATATTGCTAAGTATAATCTACCTTACTATATCTTATCTACTCACTCCATTAAAAGATTTGAAATCTAATTTAGCAAATTTTTTCAGATATCTTAATTATGAAGAAAAGAAATATTCACCTATTATTATTAAAACTCAAGATGAATTTAAGCAAATGGCTAATTATATCGATGAGAATATAAACGAAATACAAAAATTAAGAGATCAAGAACATGCCATACAAGAAGATATTAACACGATAGCTAATGAAGCAAAAGAAGGTCGATTTGGAAAAATGTTGATTTTTAAATCAAAAAATCCTAGTCTTAATACACTCAAAACTTCCATTAATGAAATGAGTGCAACATTATGTGAAACCATTACTACAGATCTTTCTAGAATTTTAGAAACATTCAAACAAGTAGAAAAAGAAAATTTTAAAGTGCAAATTACAACTCCTGTTGGTATAGAAAAAGATGTTAATACCCTCATACATAATATAGCCAAGATGCTAGTTACCTCAAAAGAGCTAGCCGATGCTTTAAACATTCATAGTCAAAATCTTAATGATTCAATCATGCAATTAGAACAAAGCTCACAACAACAAGTAAAATCTTTAGGTTCCATATCAAGCGCTGTAGAACAAATAGCAAATTCAATGACTCATATGAATCAAAGAGGAGAAAATATTATACAACAAAGTGAGGATATTACAAAAATAGTTAGTGTCATAAAAGAAATAGCCGAACAAACCAATCTTTTAGCTTTAAATGCAGCTATTGAAGCAGCTCGTGCTGGAGAGAACATGGACGCGGCTTTGCAGTTGTCGCTGATGAAGTTAGAAATTTAGCTGAAAGAACACAAAAAAGTCTTGATGAAATTGATGCAAATACCAATTTACTTACCCAATCTATCAATGAAATCGTAGGTTCAATCGCAGAGCAATCTAAAGGCATAAATCATATCAATGAAAGAATTTCAGAATTAGAACTTAATACTCAAACCAATCTTGATATTTCTCTTTCTACTTCTAAAATTAGTAATAATGTTTCAAAAATAGCTAACGAAATTTTAGAAGATGTTAACAAAAAAGAATTCTAATGAGATTTACTCTCATTAGAAAATCAAAGCTTAACTACCTTAGCGCCAAATCCACCTTGATTAAATGGCGCATCGCTAAAACTTTTTACGCTTTTATGAGCTTTTAAAAATTCTCTCACCGCAAAAGCTAATTTTCCTGTGCCTATGCCATGATACACCACAACCTCATCAAAACCAGCTATAAGTGCATCTGAAATAAACTTATCAAGCCTTTCTATAGCCTCATCGCTTCTAAGTCCATGTAAATCTAAAGTCATATTTAAAGTATTTGGACGTGTTATATTTATACTTGATTTTACCTTTTGTGTAGGAATTTGATTACTCTTTTTAAGAAGTTTTAGCGGTACACGCAAACTCAGCCCATCACTTTGAATCATTACATCATTTTTTGAAATAGCTGTAATTTTTCCTTTAATTTTTTCGTATTTTACAAAATCTCCTACTCTAAATTCTTCGTTTTGTTCCATACTCGGTAGAATAATACTTTTTTTAAATTCATTTGCTTTATTTAAACTTCTTTGTTTTTCTTTAGTATCTTTAAGACTAATGGTTTTTTTAGCTTCTTGTATGGCTTGATGATATTTAAATTCTAAATTCGAAATAAGTTTTTTAAATTCTTGTTCATTTTTTTCTTTTTGATCTTTAAGTGAAAGTAAAATTTCATCAACTTTAACTTCTTTCATTTCAAGTTCCTGACTTTTCTTACGCAAGCTAAGCTCTAAATTAATATTTTTACTTACCATTTCTTCTAAATTCTCTTTATCTTCTCCATAAAGTTTTTTAGCATTTTGTACTAAATTAGCACTTATTCCATATCTTAAAGCTGTTTCAAAAGCATAAGATTTACCTATAGTACCTTTTAAAAACTCATATTTTGGCCTTGAAAGCTCTTCATCATACAAAGCTGCTAAAAGTTCTACTTGTGAATTTTTAGCCAAAAGCATAGCAAGACGCTTATGATGAGTGGTAATTATAATTTTATTATCATGCTTAATTAAATGCGTAATTAACTCATTATATAAACATGCAGCTTCCTCAAAATCTGTTCCAAGCTCTATTTCATCTATACCTAGTAAAATATTTTTTTTATTAAAAAGTTTAGAAAAATGCAACATTCTTCCTGCAAAAGTAGAAATATCATTTTTTACATTTTGAGGATCTTCTAAAATTGCATCAAATTCTTTAAAATTTCCTATCTGACTTTTTTGAGCATTAATCTTCATAGGAAGCAAGTATTTAGCAAGTAAAGCAGCGCTTAAAATACCTTTTAAAAGCATCGATTTACCGCCTGCATTAACCCCTGTAATAATCAATACCTTTTGAGAAAAATTTACATCCACACTCTTTGCATTTTTTAAAGCTGGGTGTGCAAAATTATATAATTTTAAATTACTAGAATTATCTGTTAAAACAAATTCAAAATCATTTTTCTTAGCCATCAAAACCCTAGCGCTATAATGATCAAATAAATCAAAAGCTTGATTAATAAATTTTAAAAACATCAAATTTTTATAAAAAATTAAACTAATTTTTTTAGCATATTCATAAAAAATTTCTTCTTTTGCATCTTTTATCTCATCAATTTGACTTTGAATTTTTTCTACACTTAAAGGTACTACATAAAAACCACCACTGCTACTTCTACCTATAATTTTAGCTTTTAAAGCATGGTTAAATCCACCACGCAAAAGTAAAGCTTCCATACCATTTATGAGATGAACTTGAGTATCTATTAAATACGCACTAAGATTTTTTGTATAAGTAAGTTTTTTAAATTCAGCCACCAAGCTTTCTTTTTTCATTTTTAGTGCTAAATTTAAATTAATAAGTCTCTCATCAATACTTTCTTTAATTTCACCTTTTTCATCAAAATATTCTATAAATTCTATAATGCTTTGTGGAATTTCTATTTTTAAAAGCCATTCTCTTAAACTTTCATCGAATTTTAAACCTTTTAAATAATTAAAATACATACAAATTTTTATAAATTCAAAGCTTTGATTTAAATGTAAAATTCCTTGTTTGCTAAGATGAGTTAATGCAGTATTTAAATTCCCAATTATTGGCGGTGGAGTAAAATCTATCAAACAAAGTTCATTAATCCTTTTAAAATGAAGCTTGCTATCGCCTTGCAAAAATATCTCTTTATCTCTAGCAAATAAATTTTTAAAGTCTTTTATATAAATATCTAGATCAAGTTTTTTAAAAAATTGCTCTTGCATTTTATCGAACCAACTGGCATTCTTTAATATCAAAAATCAAAGCTTTAAATTGTTTATTTTTACCATTTGAAATAAAACTCTGCGTTCCATGTTCAAAATTAAAATATTCTTTGCTTATATTGATATCTTTACATTTTAAACTTTGTCCTTGTAAAAATGCATTAAGTATTTCTTTTTTTACAACTCCACTTCTTGTAGCACTTAGCTCAAATTTAATTGCAAAAATAGTAGCCAAAATCAATATTAAAACTAAAAGATAATTACCGATCTTGCCAATTTTTTTACGCAAAAATACAAAAAAAAGCAAAACCACAAAAAAAACTAAAACATACAAGATAATTTTAAACATATTTTCCCCTGAGTTTTGTACTTATATCACCTGCACCAAAACCAATAACCAAGCCACTTTCAATCAAGATATCATCAAGGTAAATAACACTTTGCTCTCTTTTAATTTCTTTTATGAATTTGGCTTTTGGGAAATATTTTTGCATATTAATTTCTATTTTAGATTCTCCTGCTGCATATACAGGCAGAATATAAAGCTCATCAACTTCTCTTAAAACTTCACTAAAATACTCTATATTAGCATTTAAGCGAGTATAGCGATGGGGCTCAAAAATGGCTATATTTTTTTTATATCCAGCTAATCTTGCATACTCACTAGCCGCTTTTAAAGTGGTTTTAATTTCAGTTGGATGATGTCCATAATCATCAATCAAAGCCATTTTATCATTTGCAAATAAAATATCAAACCTTTTCTTAATACCTTGATAATTATGTATTTTTTTACGAATTTGTTCTGTGTTTAAAAATTCACTTGCAGCCAAAATAGCCAAAGCAGCGTCCATTGCCATATGTTCGCCCATACCAAAAACGCTAAATTCTCCTAAATTTTTAAGTGTAAAATAAGTTCTAGGTTTGAAATCTTCTACTTTCATATAAATATTTGTAATATCTTTACTAGGATAAAGCTTTTTAGCATTATTTAAATTTAAACTTGCTAAAAATTCATCTTCAGCATTAATCACTTGAATTTTAGACAAATGCAAAAAGTCCTCATAAGCCTTGTGTAATTTTGCAAGATCATTTCCATAATGGTCTAAATGCTCTGCTTCCACATTAGTAACTATAGCTAAATATGGATTTGAATTTAAAAAAGAACTATCACTTTCATCAGCTTCAAAAATGAGATTTTCACTTTCCTTATAAAGCATATTGGTGCCACTTTCTTTTAAAACCGCACCAATGATTACAGAAGCTTCTATTAAGCTTGCTAAAATACTTGAAGTCGTGCTTTTTCCATGAGCTCCCGCAACTGCAAAAACTCTTTTATCTTTTAAAATCATAGGCAAGGCTTCTTTTCTTGAAAGTGTTGTAATATTTTGATTTTTTGCGCTAATTAACTCTTCATTGTCTTCTTTAATAGCAGCTGAATATACTACTAAATCCACATCTTTAACATTGTCTTTATGATGAGGAATTTTTATATTTATGCCTTCTTTTTCTAATTCTTTTGTAGTTTTACTTTCTTTGATATCAGAACCACTAATTTTAAAGCCTTGTTCTTTTAAAAATCTCGCTAAAGCTGAAATTCCAATACCACCTATACCTATAAAATGAACTTTTTGCATTATTGCCTCAAATTTTTCAAAATTTAAGGCAAAATTCTATCATTTATTTACTAAAAATAAAATATAGCTAAAATATTTATTCTATTAATCCTAAACGAATTCCTAGAAAATAAAAATTTAATTCTTGATATTTTTTTGCAAAATCTTTATGATAAGAATCCAAATCAAAAGCTTCATTTGTATCTTTCAAACTTGTATTTTTTTCAAAGCGATAACCTTTAAAACTATTTACAGGATACACTCCGTTTTCATCCACCCATACAACATCATTAAAACCAAATTCAAGTTTTTTATCACTTGGAGTTCTTAGCATACTTTTACCACCCAAACTCAAATAATCTACATTATCTAAGCTAAGAGCATACAAAGTAGGAAAAATGTCCTTATGCGAGCCAATACGATTTTTATCATAATATATATCTTTTTGTAAATTCTTAGGCACATAAAGATAAAAAGGTACACTATATGCAAAAGCTTTTTGGGTTTTTGCATCCATACTCATTTCTCTTACACGATGATCACCAGTAGCTGCTATAATAACACTATCTTTAAAAGAGCTTTGTTTAATTTTATCTAAGAACTTTCCAAATTCATCATTAGCATAAGTGTAAGCTTTTATAATGTTATTTTGTTTTTCCTCATTATAAGGAAGTAAATCTAATAATCCTTTGTGGGTATTTTTTAAAATATTTTCATCAAAATGTGATATCTTGTATGGTGGATGATTTGAGATAGTAAGAGATATAATTAAAGTATTATGTGGATTTTTTTCTAATAAATCATAAACTTTTTTATATAAAAATTCATCAGCTACTCCATAACCATTTTCACTTTCTTTAGCACCATTAAATTCTCTTATTAAAATATTTTCATCTATGATTTCATCAACACCTAGTACACTTAAATAACTTCTTATATTTTGCCAAGCACCATTACCAGCACTCACAAAAATAATTTTATAACCTTGCTGCTTATAAAGTTCTATAGGAGTATATTTTAAATATGTTTTTTGAAATTTACTTGTTGAAATATTTGCAAAAGGACTAAGAAAAAATAAATTTGCAAAGCTTGGAATAGTTCCATTAGTGGAACTTAAAAATTTTTGAAAAACAAAATCTTGTTTAAAATGTCTATCTAAAGCACCTAAATAATTATGCTCTTCATCTTTAAAATCTGCCAAATTCCAGCCAAAACTTTCCATAAAATTTATAAAAATACTAGGACGGAAATTTTTAGCGTATTCATTATGAGGACTCTTTGACCAATACATAAAAAGCTCATTTTGCAAATTTTCAGCTTGCGTATGAGTGATAAAATTCATTTTTTCTTCTTCTTTATATTGTTTATAAGCCCAACTAAAAGCCATAACAGGATTTAACATTACATCATTTATAACCTTAAATTCACTAAAGGAATAATTTTGTACATTAATGGCAACATGTTTAAAAGGTCCTCTTAGAGCTACAATATAAACACATACCAATACAATATTTAAAAAAATTAAAGTTGGCATTTTGAATTTTATGGGTTTTAATTTTAAATTTAAAATTCTTGTATTAATAAATACACAAAACGCACAAAAAACAATCATTATTAAAGTAATTTTTATCAAAGGATAATCAGAGATGATGATATCATAAATAGCTTGAGTGTTTTCATCTTTTACACTAAAAAGAAAAATATCAAATTTACTTTTATAAATTTCATAATAATAGTATTTTGCATAAGAAAATCCTATACTTAACACAGCAACAAAAATTACGTAGATATTAGAAAAAATAAAATAAAACTTCTTTCCTTGCATCGTCAATTTTTGATTTTTTATATTACAAAAAAATAAAGTAAAAAATCCACATAATAAAAGCGGCAAAAAGATAGCACTTAAAAATCTTATATCATGAAATAATCCCAAAGAATACATCATAACAATTTCACTTGAAGTTGATAAATTCTCCGGAATAAAATCCACTTGCATTAAAAAACGATTTAAAGCAAAAACAATAGAAAATAAAACACTAAAAATGGAAATTTGTAATAAAACTTTTCTCATAAAAAACCTCATTAATACTTAAACAATTTTGTTGTTTTAAAAATTTATAAAAAATTCCTAATTATTTTTTCAAATTCCCAAACTTTTCTTGCTTCATCAGCTTTTTGAGGTTCCACAATTAGCATCTCTTCCTTATCTGTAAGCCTATCTTGCACCTCCCCAAAAGCATTGATAAAGAAAGTATCACCATAAAAATTCCAACCATCTTTAAGCTTACCAATGCGATTAACTCTTAAAATATTTGTTGAATTTAAAAAAGCTCTAGTTTTTAAAAGCTCTAACCATCTTTGATTACTCTCAAAAGTACTAGCTGTAGGAATAATAACTAAGTCTATCTTTTTTTTCATAATCATCTGCCAAAAAATATCAAAATGTGCCTCAAATCCAAAAAGCAAAGCACATTTTAAATTTTCATAGCTAAAAGTAAAAAGCTTAATATGTTCATTTTTTTTATTTTGAAAAAATTTATCCTCATTCCAGTGTGCATAAGGCATTAAAATTTGTTGCTCATAGTTTTTAACACCTTTAGAAGATACCTTAAGACAAAATTTACGACAACCTTTAGCATCTACACTCACAAAGGGAGCGATAATTTCTAAATCATATTTATTTGCTAAACGAATTAAACTTTCTTTTTTACTCTCACTTTGCTCTTTTATCATTGATTTTGGCATAGTAATAAGCTCAGTAAAAAAGCTATTTAAAACATATTCACCTAAAACTACCAAATTCGCACCATTATCTTTAGCAATTTTTAAATAATAATCAAGTCTTGATTCGCTCAATGCTAAAGTAGGAAATTGTAAAGCAACAATACTACTCATCAATCTGCTCTATTTCTAATTTTGCTTTGTCTAGAAGTTCTCTTGCTGCTTGTATATTTTTTAGACCTTCTTTATAAATTTCAATACATGCTTGAAGCTTTAAATCTTTATCATTTAGCTTTTCTAAAGAAGCTTCAGCTTGTTGTAAAAATTTTTCAAATTCCATTAATTACTTACCTTATAATTTGGCGCTTCAGCAGTAATAGTAACATCGTGTACATGACTTTCTTTTAATCCTGCTGCAGTAATTTCTACAAATTCAGCTTTTTCTCGAAAAGCTTTAATATTTGCAGCTCCAACATATCCCATAGAAGACCTAAGACCGCCTAAAAGTTGATGAACTACACTTTTAATACTTCCCACATAAGGCACTCTACCTTCAATACCCTCTGGAACAAGTTTATCTTGCGCTGTCCCTTCTTGAAAATATCTATCAGAGCTTCCTTTTTGCATAGCACCTAAGCTTCCCATACCTCTATAACTTTTATATTGTCTTCCTTGATACGTAAAAAGCTCACCAGGACTTTCATCAGTTCCCGCTAAAAGTGATCCTATCATCACGCTACTTGCTCCTGCTGCAATAGCTTTTGCTATGTCACCTGAGTATTTTATACCTCCATCGGCAATCACTGGTACATCATATCTACTTGCTTCTATCGCACATTCATCTATGGCTGAAATTTGAGGCACACCCACACCTGAAACTATACGTGTGGTACAAATACTACCAGGTCCTATACCTACCTTAATAGCATCAGCACCAGCCTCACAAAGATCTTTAACCGCTTTTGCACTCGCAACATTTCCAACAATTACATCAACATTAAATTCAGCCTTAATAGCTTTTAATGTATCAATAATCCCTTTAGAATGCCCATGTGCACTATCCATCACTATAACATCTACCTCAGCTTCAACCAAAGCTCTCACACGATCAAGTTGACCTACTCCCACTGCAGCTGCAACTCTTAATCTTCCATAAGAATCCTTATTAGAATTTGGATATTCTTTACGTTTTTTAAGATCTTTAATAGTAATTAAACCTTCTAAACGATTATTTTCATCAACAATTGGAAGTTTTTCTACTTTATTTGTTGAAAAAATTCTTTCAGCATCATCTAAAGTTGAACCTTTTTTTGCAGTAATTAAAGGCATTTTAGTCATCACATTTTCTACCAAATTATCAAAATTTGTCTCAAATCTTAAATCACGATTAGTTAAAATTCCTATTAAAGTCTTATTTTCATCTACCACAGGAACCCCAGAAATTCTATATTCTGCCATAAGTTCTAAAGCTTCTTTTACGCTTGCTTTAGCTCCTATATAAATAGGATCCATAATAACTCCACTCTCACTTTTTTTTACTCTTTTAATTTCTCTTACTTGTGAAGCAATATCCATATTCTTATGGATTACACCTATACCGCCAAGCCTTGCCATCATAATAGCAGCCCTATGTTCAGTAACCGTATCCATAGCTGCAGAAACTAAAGGCATATTTAATGTAATATTTTTAGTCAATTTAGTCTTAATTTCTACTTCTTTTGGTAAAACTTCAGAATATTGCGGAACCAATAAAACATCTTCAAAAGTTAAAGCGCGTTTGAGAATTTTCATATTTTTCCTTTATTTATTTTTAACTAGATATTCTAAACTTAAAGCTCCATCAAGCAAAGTTTGTTCGTTATAAGCCTTGCAAATTAATTGAGCTGAAATATTAAGCCCATCTTGATTTTTAGCAACTGGGACACTAATACCACCAAGTCCTGCGAGATTTACAGAAATTGTAAATACATCTTCTAAATACATTTGTACCGGAGTTTTAACATCATTAAAACCAAAAGCTACACTTGGAGCAACAGGCATAAAAATCAAATCACAATCATTTAAAATTTCTTCATATTTTTCTTTTATAAATCTTCTAGCTTTTTGCGCTTTAATATAATATGCATCATAATATCCACTACTTAAAACAAAAGTTCCTAATAAAATTCTTCTTTTTACTTCTTCACCAAAACCTTCACTTCTACTATTAACATAAAGATCATTTAAATTTTGATTATTCTCACTTCTTCTGCCATAGCGAACTCCGTCATAACGACTTAAATTCGCACTAGCTTCAGCTGAAGCAATTATATAATATGCTGCCACATCAAACTTAGAGTCCATCAAATCTTTATAAATAATTTCATGATTATTAGCTTTTAACATTTCAATGGTATCTAATAATGCTTTTTTAACATCATCATTAGTTTGATCTATATAGTTTTTGATTACAGCTATTCTTAATTTTTTATTTGCATTTAATTTTTGAGCAGTAGATTCAAAACCGATATTTGCACTTGTACTATCTTTTTCATCATAGCCTGCTATAGAATCATATAAAATAGCTGCATCTTCTACATTTTGCGTCAAAACGCCAATTTGATCAAGACTTGAAGAATATGCTGCTAAACCATATCTACTCACTCTTCCATAACTTGGCTTAAATCCTACACAACCACAAAATGCAGCAGGTTGTCTTACTGAACCCCCTGTATCAGACCCTAAACTTGCCAAAGCCATTCCAGAAGCTACCGCAGCAGCGCTTCCCCCACTACTCCCGCCAGGAACTTTAGTATTGTCAAATGGATTTAAAGTTTTTCCATAAAAAGAAGTTGCACTTGTACTACCCATAGCAAATTCATCCATATTGCATCTTCCAAAAGGAGCAAAATTATTTTTTCTCAAATTTTTTATCGCAGTGGCATCATACGGAGATATATAACCTTGCAAAATTTTAGAAGCACAAGTTAATTCCCATTCTTTAACACTAATGTTATCTTTAATTGCTATTGGGATTCCAGAACCTGAACTAGTTAAATCTTTATTTAAAAATTGCTCGACATAAGCACCAATATGCTTTTGTGCTTGTGCCTTAGAATTTAATTCTTTTTTCAAATTTTCTATTTCTTCTTGCGAAAATTTCAAAGCTTCTTTTAAAGTTACCATCATTTATCCTTAAATTTTCTAACTATATAAAATAAAAACAAAGTAGCAAATAAAAAACATATTGTAGTCACAACTACCACGCTAAAAGGCAAAGCTTGTTCAAACATTTTTTATTTTTTCAACCCCATAACATCTTGGACACAAACACTCTTCTTCTTTTGCTAAAAATTTCCAACATCTTGGACATTTATATAAGGAAGCTTTAACAATTTTAAATTTTGTCTTATTAACTTCAAATTCGCCCAAGACTTCTTTATCATCAAAACTTTCCACTGAACTTACCATAAACCAATCTGCCATTTCTTCCAAATCTTCACTTAAAATTTCATTGGCACTAGTTTGCAATGATAATTCTAGTGTTGATTTTATAAGCTTATCTTTTTTTAACCCATCAATAATCTCAAAGAATTTTTCTCTTGATTGAATAAATAATTCATCATCAATTTTAAATTCATAATCAAATCCGTTTTTTAACAATAAATCAAACACATCTTTTGCATTTTCTTTAATAGCTATGTTAGCATGCTCTAATGCTTCATCTATAGTATAAGTTAAGCTTGGAGCTAAAAGCGAAAAAAGTTTTCTAGTTATTAATACCATAGCGCTTTGTGCACTAATTCTTTTAATATTATCCTTAGCATTACAATACAATCTATCCTTACAGACATCAAGATAAATTCCACTTAAATCAGCGCTTAAGAAATTTAAAAGAGCACTAAATCCTTTTGCAAATTCATATTTTTCGAAGGCATTTTCACATATTTCAAAAGCTATTTTAGCTCGCATTAAAATCCATTTATCTAAGAATGTAAAATGCTTAGTTTCTACAAATTCTATATCGTTAGTGTTAGCTAATAAAAATCGTATAGTGTTTCTTATTTTTCTATATTGCTCACTTACTTGCTTTAAAATATTATCTGAAATTTTTAAATCACTAGAATAATCACTTAACATAATCCATAATCTCAAAATTTCTACACCATAATCTCTAGCAACATTTTGAGGTAAAATTACATTACCCTTAGATTTACTCATTTTTTGACCTTTTTCATCTACCGTAAAACCATGAGTAAGTATATTATTATAAGGAGCTTTGTGATTAATGGCTGTAGAAATTAAGAGCGAACTTTGAAACCATCCACGGTGTTGATCACTTCCTTCAAGATACATAGAAGCTTGGTATTCTCCCGCATCATATCTATTAGAATTTAAAACAGCCTCCCAAGTGCTACCACTATCAAACCAAACATCTAAAATATCATAAACTTTTTCTAAATCACACGGATTATAATTGCTATTTTGTGGTAATAAATCTTTTATTTCTAAATCCCACCATGCATCAGCACCATTTTTCTCAAAAATATTTATCAAATGATTTAAAACTGATTCGTCAAAAATAATCTCTTTAGTATTTTTATTTCTAAAAAAAGCTATAGGTACACCCCAATCTCTTTGTCTTGAAATACACCAATCAGGACGATTCTCTATCATGGAATTAAGACGTTTAATACCACTTTCAGGATAAAATTTAACCTTACTCAGTTCTTCTAATGCTAGTTCTCTTAAAGATTTTCCATCAAGCTTTTTTTCATCCATCAAAATAAACCATTGTTTAGTAGCTCTATAGATTACTGGTTTATGTGTTCTCCAACAGAAAGGATAAGAATGTATGAATTTAGAACTTTCAAGCAAAGCATCTCCTAAAAGTTCTAATATACGCTCATTTGCTTTAAATATATGAAGGCCTATAAATTCATTTAATAAATGTTCTGGTAAAAGATTTTTAGTCCTAAGCGTTTCATCATAGCATCCTCCATCATCTACTGGCATAATTACTTCAATATTATATTTTAAACATACGTAATAATCATCCTCACCATGTCCTGGTGCAGTATGAACAAGCCCAGTTCCACCTTCCATTAAAACATGTTCACCTAAAATTAAAGTAGATTTTCTTTGGTTGAGTGGATTAATAGCGCTTAAATTTTCAAATTCATAGCCCATAACTTCTTTTTGAATTTCACCTTGGGTAAATTGTTTATTAATCATATTTTCAAGCAAAGGTTTAGCAAAAATAAAACCATCTTTAGTTATAACATACTTTTCATTTGGATTTAAAGATATAGCTTGATTTGCAGGTAAAGTCCAAGGGGTAGTAGTCCAAATAACTGCCTTTGCATTAACTACACCAAGTTTTTTACATGAAGATTCATCTAAACTAAAAGCTACAAATATAGAATAATCTTCCTTATCTTCGTATTCTACCTCAGCCTCAGCTAAAGCTGTTTTAGCTGCCCAACTCCAAAAAACAGGCTTACTTCTTTCTAATAAAAGTCCTTTTTTAGCAATCTCACATAAAGCTCTATAGATATCTGCTTCAAAAGCATTTTTCATAGTTAAATAAGGTTCATTCCAATCAGCAATTACCCCTAAAGACTTAAATTCTTCCCTTTGTATATCAACAAATTCCTTAGCATGTTGTCTACAAAATTCACGGATTTCTTTCTTGCTTAAGCTTTGTTTTTTTTCTTTTAATTTTACTTCAACTTGTTGTTCTATAGGTAGTCCATGACAATCCCATCCTGGAGTAAAACGTACTTTTTTACCCTGAAAATAATGCATTTTAATAATAATATCTTTTAAAATTTTATTCAAAGCATGACCAATATGCAAATGCCCATTTGCATAAGGAGGACCATCATGAAGTGTAAAATTTTCATTTGCACTTTGTCTTTTTTGCTTCATTTTATCATAAGCATAGTTATTTTTAAACCATTTATCAAAACGTTTAGTCTCAAGTTCTGCTAAATTTGCACGCATAGCAAAAGTTGTATTAGGCAGCAACAGCGTATCTTTATAATCCATACAATCGACCTCAAAATATAAAAATGTTCAATTTTACTTAAAATAATTTTAATTTGCACTTATTTTTTTGTTATAATGATTACAAAAAAGGAAATTTATGAAACATCTTATCATTGTAATTGGCAATGAACTTATCATCAATGAAAACTATATGCGTTATATTTATGAAGAATACAAAAAACAATTTTTAGAGCTTTATGAAATAAAATTTATAAACAAACCAGACAAAGAGCTTCCTTTTTTACTCCAAAATTTAACAGAAGAATTTAAGTATATAAGCATTTTTTGCGTAAATGAATACTATGCTACCATAGCAAAAATACTAGCTACGCTTGATGATGATGCATTGATTTTAGAAAATGATACTTTAATTCCTTCAAAATCAAATCGTGTTAAAAATAGCTTTTTAACTCAAATAAATGAATGCTATATCAATTTACTAAATACTAACATAACATCAAAATTACCTCAAATTTTAAATAAACCAGAATTAAATTATGTACATTTTTGTCTTTTAGATATTGATGAAATGAGTGCAAATGTTTTACTTAATACTCTTACTAAATCTTTTGAAGTTCAAACAAATTCTAGTGCTTTACTTGAAAACCTAATCTGTATAAGAGCTAATGCTAACCAATATGGAAAATTAGAAGGATTTTTAAAAGGAGTATTTAAACTATTTAATGCAAAAGTATTTTTAGGAAACAATCCTATAAATTTTGTCACAAAAAAACTTTTAGAAAAAAATTTAAAGATTTCCTTTGCAGAAAGTTGTACAGCTGGCTTGTGTGCTTCAAAACTAGCAGAAATTTCTGGAATTTCAAAGATTTACGAAGGCTCCCTTATTACTTATTCTAATCGTTTAAAAAATGCTTGGCTTGGAGTAAGCAATGACACTTTAGAAAGCGTGGGCGAATATTCAGATCGTTGTATATATTTTATGTTAAAAGGGGTTTTTAAAACAGCAAATCCTGATTTTGCTTTAGCAATTAGTGGAGTAGCTGATAGTGATGATAAAAATACAAAATCAGGTACCATATATATTGGAGCTATGTATAAAGATGGAACATTTTTGCAAGAATGTATTCACATACAAGGCAATAGAAATTACACACGAGAACAAGCATGTCTAGCCGCTTTTTGCCTAATGTTAAAATTAAAGCCTGAAGTATTTTTTGAAATATAAAATTTAATTAAAAATTATATTAATTATTTTTAATCATCATATTGTTTGAGAAGTTTTATTTGATTTTCAAGAATATTTTTTGGAGTAAGTCCTATAAATTTTTCTTTCAAAATACCATTTTCATCAACAAAAACTATTACAGGAACCCCATATATATCACCTACAGCTTTAGACAAAAACAAACTTGCTTTCGCTTGGTATAAAAGTGGAAAAAGAATATTTTTTTCTAAAATATTTTGCTGAGCCTCATTTTTATCCTTAACACCATTTAATACCGCAATAATTTTAAATTTTCTTGTTTTATAAAGTTCATTAAGTATAGGTATTTGAGCTTTGCAAACTCCACAATCTGGAGTAAGAAAAAATAAAGCATAAGGCTGGTTTTGATCTTTAATCTTTAAAGTTTTTTGAAAACCATCATATAAAAATTCTAAATTTTCATCGCCATTTAAAGCTTTGAATTCATTGTTAGCACACGAACTTAATAAAAAAGCTAAAGCCAAGAAGATATAGAATTTTTTAAGTACGACCATGGCTTTTCTCCTATAATTTTATCTTGCACTATTCCATTTTTAATAATAAAAGTTGTTGGAACAGCAAAGATATTAAATCTTTGCCAAGAAATATCTAAATCATCCTCTAGAAAAATAATATTTTTATAATCATTTGCATTTACAAAATCTTTAAATTTAATATCTTTATCTATAGAATCTACTGCTAAAATAGTTATTTTTTGTGGATTATCATCAGCTAATTTTTCTAAAAGTGGTAAATCTTTCAAACAAGAAGCACAGCCTTGTTGTACAAAAGTTAAAATAACAAGATTATCAAAATCAGAAATTTTTACTTTTTGTCCTTTTATATTTTTGGCTGAAATTTCTGGAGCATGCAAGCCTATTTTTCCTCCATTTTTATTGTTATTTTCAAAACAAGCATTTAAAAATATCATACAAAAAAAAGTTAGAATCAAAATTTTAATTCTCATGACTTTATTACTCCATGACTTAGAATAATAGTTCTATCAGCAAAAGTAGCCAAATCAGGATTGTGTGTAATTAAAACTATGGTTTTACCTTCTTGCTTTAACTGACAAAACAACTCTAAAATATTTTTTTCATTTGCCTCATCTAAATTTCCTGTCGGTTCATCTGCCAATAAAATCTCAGGATCATTAACCAAAGCTCTTGCTATACACAATCTTTGTTGTTCTCCACCACTTAATTGACTAGGTAAATGAGTGAGTCTATGAGAAAGTCCTACTTTTTCTAACGCAATTGTCGCATCTTTTTGCTCTACGCAAGAATGATAAAATTGTGCCAACATAACATTTTCTAAAGCATTTAAATAAGGAATAAGATGAAATTGTTGAAAGATTAATCCTATTTTGTCTCTTCTTATGATACTTTTTTCCTCTTCATTTAAATTTCCAACTTCTTTTCCATCTAAAAAATATTCTCCACTACTTTGAGTATCCATCAAAGAAAGTATATTTAAAAGTGTAGATTTTCCAGATCCTGAAGGACCCATAATAGCTAACCATTCACCTTGTTTAACCTCTAAATTTATATTTTGTAAAGCTTTAACTTCGTTAAAATCACGATTTAAATTTGAAATTTGTATAATATTTTTCATCATTCGCCTTTTAAATTTTCACAAACATTGATTGTCAATGCTTTTTTTAATGGTAAGAAACTTGCAAAAAACGCAAATATTAAAGATATAATTATGGCAAAGAGTACAGAAATCAATCGAAAATCTATACTTGCATTAAAGATTAAATACCCAAAAATATTTGCTAAAAAATATCCGCTAAATGCCCCAAACAAACTAGCGCTCAAACTAAGAATTAAAACTTCGGCGCCAAAAAGTTTGATCAAATCTTTTTGTTTTGCACCCAATGCAAGATGCAATGCTATTTCTTTTTTTCTTGAAAAAATTACCGCACTAAGAGTTGTATTCACACTCAAAGAACTAATTAATAAAATAACAATACTAATTAAAGCCATTAAAGCTTTCATTTTATCTAAAATAAGCCCTTCACTTATGGAAACTGAAGATATCGGTCTAGCTTCTATATTATCTTGGCTTAATTTCTTACCTGTATTATTTAGAGTTTCATAATCACCTAAAACTATAGCCTCTGCATAATTTACAACATTTTTATCAGCTAATTCCTGAGCTTTTTGTAAAGACACTATCAAAACACCATCTTGCTCATCATTACTTCTTAAAATACCTTTTATAACGACTTTAACAATCTTGGAAAGACTTGGATTATAAATTTGTATCTCTTGACCTATTTTAAGTTCTAATTGTTTTGCTAAATCAGCTCCTACAAAAGCACTATCTTCCTTAAAATCACTTAAAGAAAAATTACCTTTTAAGACTTCTATAAAAGGTTTGGTAAGTTTCAAACTTGCAAAATCAGTTCCTAAAACTATGGCGCTTGAACTTTCAAGATTATAAAAACCATATAAAAAAGGTGCTATGGATCTTGCTTTTAATTGTTCTTTGATTTGCAAAAATTCTTGCATATCTAAAAATTCACTATTTTTTGGAGTGATAATAAAATTTGCACCATAAGCTTTTAATTCTTTAGAAAGTTTTGCATCAATATCAAAATATATATTAAAAAACGATGTACTAACCATAGCACCTATAAAAATAGCTATAAAAATAACACTTACTCGCTTATAAGAAAAAATAAGCGATTTGAAAATTTCTTGCACAAAAAAATTATTTCCCATATAAAACCTCTGAAGTGGAAAGTTTAGAAATACTTTTAATTGATAATAAACATCCTAAAAATATTATTAGTATTGCAAAGAAAATACAAAGTGGCAAAATAATCCAAGAAATATCAACACTATGAGAAAAGATACTCAATGCTATAAATTCTGAAATCACGACACCGCAAATGAAACCTAAAATAGCCCCAATAATAGCTATTATTACACCTTCTAAAACGAAAATCATATATATTTGCAAAATACTTGCACCAAGAGCTTTTAAAAGCCCTATTTCACTTTTTCTTCTATAAATATCTGCACTCATTAAAGATGAAATAGCTATGGAAGCAACAATCAAACATATTATGCTAATAACCATCATTAAAGATTGAATTTTAGATACTATTAAACTTTCTGCATCAGAAATAGCACTAATAACTTTGGTGCTTGCTCCTTTAAAATCTTCTGCAATTTGATAAGCTATAGAACTTACATAAGCTGTGCAGTACCAATGATCATACTCTAACTGATCAAGACTACTAACATCCCTGCGAGCTTTTTGAGCTAAGTCATTTTCTGGTATAGTTAATGCTGAAACTTCAGCCTTAGCGAATAAGCCTTCCTTATCTAAAAGTTTTTGAGATAAAAGTAAAGAAGCAATAATTTTATTAGAAAATTCATCTACTAAGCTTATAATTGCTACTATTTTAACTTTAAATCTTTTTTCATTTTTAATTAATTCGATTTCATCATTTAAATTTAAATGATATTTTTCCGCCAATTCTTTTCCCACAATAATCTCATCTAAACTATCATCTTGCGGATATACTCCTTCAATTTTACTATATTTATATAACTGTTCTATTCCAGCATAAAAATCATCATCATCTTGAATTTTTATAGCCTTATTAAAATAAGTCCCTAACAAAGAAATATTATTAATGTTTTTATCTTGAATTTTCACATCAATTTGTGAATTTAAAAATGGAGAAAAGGCATTAATATTATTTCTCCAAAAAATTTCTTTAATAGTATGAAGTTTATCTTCTTCTAAAAAATTTTGATTTTTTAAAGGTTCATAAATTTTATTCCCTACTTCAATACTTAAACTTGCACCTTTTGGCAAAACTAAAATATTAGATCCATAACTTCTTAACTCTTTAGCTAATTCATTTCCTATGCCTAAAGTAAGATTTAACATAGTGGCAATAAGCAAAGTGGCTAAAAAAATAGTAAAAAGAGCTAGAGATTTTTGAATTTTATTTTGAAAAATAGAATTTTTAATAATCTTAACTTGCATAATTGTTTCCTAATAAATTATGAATTCTAAACTTAGAACTCTCATTAGCACCTATGTACTTTTCAGGATCATCTTTAAATTTCTCATAATTTTTTTCATTAGCAAAAAAATAAGTTCTCCCTTTATACATATAACTTCTTGGAGCTTTTAAATTAATAAGTTCGGTATTATCAATTGGATCATATACTTTTTTCTCCACTATTTTAGTGAAAAAATTTATCCCATTTAAAATTTCAGAAAAAGGAATAATGACTTGATCATTTTCAAATTTATACAACATAGGAATAGGATTACAACCGCCCGCTTTTCCCACACTTGGTAAAAATATCCTTACATTACAAGAAATACAAATTAATTCCCCATCTCTTTTAATATATCCCACATCTCCACAAATACTGCAAGCATCAAAAACAGCTACTGGAGAGTCTCGATCTTCTCTTTTATTAATGAGAAAAAATCTCACTACTTTACCTTCATCGCTAATATATGCGAAACGATGCAATTTATTATCTCTTAGCATTTTTACATCAAAAACAAACTCATTATTTTCGTTTGGTTCCACATAAGTAGGTTCATCTATAGTAATAGGTTTTGAAGCATGTAAATCATAAAAAAGCAAAATACAAAGACTAAAAATACTTGCACTAAAAATACTTGCACTAAATTTAGTAATTTTTAAATTCTTTGCTCGAATTTTTCTAAATTCTATATCAAAGTCCTTTTTTTTAGCACACTGTTCTTCTCGTCTTTTTAATACTAAAACAACAATTATTCCTATAAAACTTAATAAAATATAAGGATAAAATTGCACATAATACACACTTTTTGCTACATAACTTAAATAAATACTTTCTGTTTCTATATTTCCTTCTCTCATGAGATAAAGTAAAATTTGAGCTAAGGACTCATTGCAATACAAAATACCAATAATCAACAAAAATATATTTAAAATTTTAAAATTAAATTCTTTCACCCAGCATATAAATAGATAAAAACCAAAAGATAAAAACAAAGCAAGCAATATAAATCCAAAAGAATTAAATGTCAAAGAATCTAATAAATTAGTACTAAAAAGCGGAAAATTTATAGAAATATATAAATATTTTACGCCAAAAGCAAAAGATAGTAAAAAAACTATTGCACTTTGAATATTTTTTCTAAAAGAAAAATTTTTTATTAAAGATAAACCAATAATACTCAAAGTTAAAACAACCAATAAAATAGAATTAAAAAAATTTAATACATCATATGCTAAATTTTTAGAACTAATAAAAAAAGCAAAATATGCAAAAATAAATCCTATTGCACTAAGTTTTAAAACAAAAAACTTATTTAAATTATAAAAAAATAAAGCACCTAAAAATACACAGGGAAATATAGTTATAAAAAAATGTATGAAATAAATAGACATTATAATACTTCTTTAGATAGGATTTATGTAAAAAATCTTAAATTCTTTACATAAATCCTAGCCTTAATAGCTAGGATAAATCATTGAGGTTTACCTGTATATTTAAAATTATATTTTACTGAAAATGGTTCAAACCATTTACCAACACCAGTTTCTTTATCTACATGGCGACCAAAACCTTGTTTTTCTGGATTATCAATTAAAAATACTAATTCATAATTTCCTATACCAGTATCCATTTTAAGATTTGCACCATAGTGAGGACCATCATCTGCTACCATTGGCATAAGAGTTCCTGTTTTCACCTTTCCATTGTCAAGATTTGTAAGTTTATAAGCGATACTTAAATATGGAATCCAAAAACCTTCAGGAAATCCATTTTTATTGCCTTTTAATGCATGAATATCTGCTTCAAGGTGGATATCTGCTAAACTAGCTGCAAGATCAATACCTCTTGGTTCCATTTCAATAGGCTGTAAATAAACAGCTGCTATTTCCATACCATTTAATTCATAAGGATCCCCAATTGGAACTTCTGCTGAAAACATTGAACTAGCAAAAATACTAGCTGCAGCACCTAAACTTAATAAAGTTTTTTTCATGTATTCTCCTTTTTATGTGAAATTTGATTTGTTATAAAAATACCCGTAACGAGTAAAGTTAAAACTATAAACTGAGGTATGATGCTCTCATAGTAAGGATAAATTCCAAGCCACAAAATTCCATTAAAATCAAATGGAAGTAAATTTGGAGTAATGACCTTAGCTTCTATAAGCTCACCTATGCCTTTGCCCGTAAAAACAAAGACCATGTAAAAAATAATGTATGAAGTAATATAAAAAAATTGTTTTACAGGAATTTTTAAAGCGCCAGATTTTAATAAAAAGTATAACACTACAAGAATAATTAAACCACACGCTAAACCTGCCAATACAAGCGTATATCCTAAATTTGTTTTTGCATCAAATAATAAAGCTTGGTAAAAAAGTATAGTCTCAGCACCCTCTCGATATACAGCTAAAAATACGCTAAGCCATAAAGTTTTAGCACAATTATTAGAAATAGATTCTATAGCTTGAGATTTAACATAATTTGCCCACTTTTTATTTTGTGCATTAGATAAAAGCCAAAATCCAACATAAATAAGTAAAACAACAGCTACAAGCATCGTAATGCCTTCTAATAATTCTCTACTTTGTCCAGCATATTCTTTAAAAAACCACGATACTAAAAAAGCTGTTACAAAACTTAAGAATACTCCACTCCAAAGTGCTGAATAGACTATATTTAAACGCTTTTTGTTACCACTTTGAACCAAATAAGACACTATTGCTACAATAATAATTAAAGCTTCTAAGCCTTCTCTTAAAATAATTCCTAAAGCCCATATAAACAAAGATAAAGGTGAAGAATTTTGAATACTATCTAAAGAACTTTCTATTAAGGCATTTAGTTCGCCAAAATTTCTCTCTAACTCTTCTTTTGAAGCACTTGCTTTGATAAGCGCAACGCCTTTAGAAAAATAACTTTCAATTTTTAATTTTAAAGCACTATCAATAGCTCCTATCTTGCTTTCCATTCCACTTGCTTCAAATATATCTAAATATACATTTTGCAAAGCGTCAATACTATCTAAATTAAAACCTTCATAATTTTTTAATATCTCATTTAATGCAAATTTAATATCTTCAGAAACTTTACTATAATCTTTAAAATTTTCATCATTTGATTTAAAACCTTGAATTTGTAAAACCGATAACTCTTCTTTTGGCAACATCAAAAAAGCTTCATATATCAAATCAACTATATTTGAAATTTCACTTCTTATAGCTTTTTCATCAATCGAATTTTCATTTATTTCTATTATTATTTTTCTTAAACTAGTTTGAATTTCTTTATCCAAATTTGCTCTTGTATATCTTGCAACTAGAATCTCAACCTTCGAATTTCTATAATCATCAAACAAAGCAGATTGAATGAAATTCTTAGCCTTTTGATAATCTTTATTTAAAAAAGCTAAGGCCGCTTGATCTAATTTAGAACTTATATTATCTAATAAAAACTGCAACCTATCATCTAACATAGAAGCTTCTTGCAAAGAAAGCAAATTCTTTTCATTATCTACTTGTTTTTCTTGACTTGAATTTAAATCTAATTTATTTGCTCCTAATTCTTCTCCAAGTAAATTTGCAAACATTGCTGCTGCTGCTGCTTGTCTTTCTTTTTCAGCCTTTATAGAAGAATTCTCAGCCTCTTGTTTATCATAACTAGTATCACTTGCTTCAGCTTGCAACTGAAAACCTTCTTCTAGAGCTGGTGTAACCTCATCTAAATCAAAAGATAAACTACTAATTAAAGCTTCAATTTTGGAAATTTCTTCTTTATCTTTATACATTTTCCTAAGACTATTAAATTTTCTTTCCATAACGATAACTTTTTTACCGATATTACGTCCAATTGAGCCTTCCATATTTTCAAAATGCTGAAAATAAGCATCTTCAACTTTCTTTTTTGCTTCCAAATTTTTATTTTCTTTATATAAAGACATACTTTCGCTTAAGATACTTTTGATAATTTGACTTTCTTCTTTATAATTTATATCCCTTGCGAAAGTTAATGAATACAATAATAAAATTAAAAGAGGGAAAAAATGTTTTAACACTATATATCTCCAAAAATGATATTCATTTTTAAAATTATAGCTGGAAGTATATTACTTCATTTCTTAAATTAAGATAAACATTATCATTATTTAAAAACAATATTTAAATAATATTTCATCAAAATTATAAAGTTTCATTTATAACTTTTTCTACGTATTTTTTCCTTAATTGTTGTGTATAAAATCCAACTTTTCCATCTTTAATAATTTTACTATCAGCTTTGATAACACCTAAAATTAGAAAGGTAGCTGCTGAAATAAAAACCTCATCTGCCTCGTATACCTCTTTCATACTAAAAGCTCTTTGATTTATCTTAAGTCCTATATCTTTTGCAAAATTTAAAATATTTTTTCGTCTTATACCTGGCAAGATCTCATTAGAAAATGGCTTAGTAATTAAAGTGTCATCTTTTATGATAAAAGCTGAACTACTAGAAGCTTCAGTCACCCAGGTATTTTCAACCATAAAAGCTTCAAACGCCTTAGCTTTGATTGCTTCTTCTTTTGCAAGACACTGGGCTAACAAAGAAATTGATTTTATATCTCTTCTTTTCCATCTTAAATCAGCAGTTGAAACTATACTAACTCCTTGCTTTGATAATTCATGATCAACAACTTTACACTCAAAAACAAAAGCCATAACAGTAGGTGTTAGTCCTTTTAAGAGTGCAAAATTCCTACTAGCTACACCTCTAGTAATTTGTATATATACCCCTCCTTCTTTTAAAGAATTTTGAGTAATTAATTCTTTTATAATATTTTCAAACTCTTCTTTAGAATAAGTAATCTTCAAATCAATTTGCTTCATACTCCTTTCTAATCTTTCAAAGAATTCTTCTTTATCAGCCATTTTAAAATTTATTATGGGAACCACTTCATAAATTCCATCTCCAAAAATAAAGCCTCTATCAAATATACTGATTTTAGCTTCATTAGACTTAACAAATTCCCCATTTAAAAAAACTATTTCTTTTTCTTGCATTTTCATCTCCTAATTATTATTATGCTAAATTTTAACATAATATAATGATTTAAAAAACCAAAACTTACTTTTATTTAAAATAAAAAAATGATAAAATATTACAAATAAATTTTAGGCAAATATTTATGAAGATTCAAGATTTTATTTTTAATTCTATTTTTAAAATTTCAAATCAACCAGTAAATTTAAAAGATCTTTTAGAAGCAAATGCTCTATTTAATGAAGGTATGTTGGTTGATCCAGCGAAGTTAAATTATAATTTTAGAGTTATTAATTCTTATCTTATATATGCTCTTTTATGCGCTATAATACTTATTCCATCTTTATTTATCACACACTACTTTTTAACTATAGTTGATTTTCATATTAGTATTTTAAGTGCCATTTTTGTAACCGCTTGTGTTTTTATAGGTTATGATATATTCAAAATCTATACAAGAAAAATTATTAGCAAAAAGTTAATAAAAAAATCTTGGAGTTTGCATTTTCCTTTTTTTTCTTATGAAAAATATTCTAAAGTCTTAGAAAATGTTTACAATCAAGCTATAAAAGAAGAAATTCCGAAAAATCAACTAGAACAATATGTCTTAGAAAAAATTATTCAATTTAATAATTAATCTAGAAAATCTAAAACTTGATTTTGAAAATATATTGCCTCAAGTTGTCTTTGAAGCTCTTTATTTTCTTCATCTAATATCCACTCTTGTGATCTTAAATCTGCGATATCTCTACTAATATAATAAATTTGGTTTCTAATATAAATTTGTGGTAAAAATATTAATAAAGTAAAAAATAAAATAATTCCTGCATATAATAAATTTTTAAGACTTAAATTTTTATTTTCTTCTGTTTTAATATTATCCAATAACTCATATTTATCTTCAATAATATAATTTTCGTTTTGTTCTTGAAAATCTCGCTCTTGAACTTGTGATTTTTCCTGAACAATCTCTTCTTCTACTTTTTGAAAATTTTCATTTTTTTGCTTTTTCTTGGATTCTTGTTTAATTTGTGTTTTTAATTTTTGTTTTTCTTTTAAATTTTGAATTTTACATGCTAAATAAGCATTACTTTGCATAATAATCTTGGAAAATTTTAATTTGTTTTCCTTAATATGCTCAATATCTTTCTTTTTAAAATTCACAATCTTTTTTTTATTTTTAAAAAAATTTAATTTTATATTAAATGGCTTTTTTTCTTCCAATTTAACATTAATTAAATCTTCTTTAAGATAAATAGATGATTGTTTTTTCGGTTTTATTTCATACTCATCATCAAAATCTATAAATTTTGGTCTTTTTTTATAATTGATTCTATTTTTTAAGATACGATCGCTTTCATTTAATTCATATTGACGTATTTCATGAGCTTTACCTTCCTTAACAGCTCTTGAATATTTAAGCATTTTTTCTCGTATATTTTGCTTCTCTTTTAAAAAATCATCATCAACCATATTCTACCTAAAATAAAAAATTCTCATTTTTGCACAACTTGATCTGCTATTGTATCTTACTTCTTCTTTGGATGCACTTATAGCCTTCTTGCTAAGAATTTTACCAAGACTATGATTTTTACCACATTCACACTTTATCGCTTTATCATCACAAATACAATCTTTTTCCCATTTTTTAAAAGTATTTTTTATTAACCTATCTTCTAAAGAATGGAAACTAATAATAGCAAATTTACAATCTTTAAGCCTTGCTTTTTCAATTTCTACAAGTAATTTTTTTAATTCATCTAATTCATTATTTACTTCTATACGCAAAGCTTGAAATACAAGCAAAGCTACACTTACTCTACGTCCTTGAAATTTAGCTGTACCAATTATATTAGATAATTCTTTTGCACTCAAAATTTCTCTGATATTTCTACTTTGCACTATTTTATGTGCTAAGGATCGAGAAAGATTACCTAAATCTCCATATTCTCTAAAAATTCTTTCTAATTCTTCTTGAGAATATAAATTTACAATGTCTTTTGCGCTTAACTTTTGATTTTGATTCATTCTCATATCTAAAAAATCTGATTGTAAAGAAAATCCTCTATCGTTTTTATCAAGTTGCAAAGAAGAAACTCCTATATCAGCTAATATACCTTTTAAATTCAAAAGTGGAATTTCTTTTAAAATATCCTTAAATCCTATATGCTTGAATGTAATTTTATTAGGAAAATTACTTAATATTTTTTTAGAAAAATTTAGAGCTTCTATGTCTTTATCACAAGCAAATAAATTTATTTTCGGATGAGCTTTTAAAATAGCACTGCTATGACCAGCATAACCAAGAGTGCAATCTAAAAAATCACCTTGATCTAGATCTTTAAAAACATCTAAAACTTCTTTCAATAAAACTGAAATATGTGGACTATTCAAACAAAACCTTAATTTATTTTTTAGTATAATATCTCAATTAAGTTTAAAAAAGGCTCTTAGTGAATAAAGATAATATTATTTCCCAAATTCAAATACTCTCTGATTCTATGTTTAAAAAAAATTTTTTTGGTATTCACCATGGTTCTATTTCTGCCAAACTTTCACAAAGTTCTTTTATTATAAATAAAAATGATGCTTTTTTAAGCCATATTAGTGAAAAAAATCTCAGCATATTAAAATTTAGCAAAGATTATAGTTGGAATGAAGCAAGTCAAGATTGCGAAATTCATAAGAGTATCTATGAAAATATACCTGAAGCAAAATTTATATGTTTTGCTTGTCCTTCTTTTACTCTTTCTATGAGTTTAAATCGTGATTTTATAGTTCCTCAAGATTATTTTGGAGAAATATTTTTAGAAGAGATTCGTGTTTATAATCCTAAAAACTACGAAGACTGGGAAGATAGATCTCAAACCGAAATTTATCGTTACATGCTAGAACAAAAACAAAATTTTGCCGTAATAAAAGGTTATGGAATTTTCGCCTACGGAAGAACAAGTTATGAACTTGGCAAAATCATAGATTTAATAGAAAATTCATGTAAAATTATTTATCTAGCTGAAACAAATTTATCATAATTTTTTTAAAAAATTAATTTTTTATTAATCACAAATTATCTATAATTTATGATTAAATTTTAACTGATTGGGGAGATTATGCTCACTTGGATGCAGCATCATAAAAAATATTTGGTCGTAACTATTTGGATTAGCGTAATTGCTTTTGTAGGTGCAGGATTTGTTGGTTGGGGTAGTTATGATTTTAATACAGATCGCGCAAACGCTGTTGCAAAAGTAGGTGATGAAAAAATAAGCTATGACGAATTTAATCTCAAATATTCTCAATTATTTGGCTATTATTCTCAACTAAACAATGGAGATTACACCCAAGAGCAAGCTCTCAAAGATGGATTAGATACTCAAGCAATAGATGAATTAATACGAGAGAAGTTATTGCTTTCTTATGCGAAGTCATTAGGTTTAAGCGTAAGTGAAGAAGAAATTGCTTATGATCTTGCACATCAAAAAATTTTTCAAAATGATTCAGGTATTTTTGATAAAAATATTTACTACAACATACTTTCAAGAAATAATTATACTGCTAAAAATTATGAACAAATTATTCATGATGAATTGTTATTGAAAAAAATAAATGCTATTTTTAATTTGCCTTTAAAAGAAAACGAAATTGAAATGTTTGCGGCAAGTTTTTTGATGCAAGATAAATTAAAAATTCAAGTAGTTTATATTGATGACAAAAACATTTCTATAGATGAAAAAGAACTCTATCAAACTTGGGAAAAAAATAAAAATTTATATAAGACAGAGCCAAGTTATGAATTAGCTACATATTTTCTAGAACCAAAAAAAATGCAGATAAATGAAAAAGAACTTATTCAATTCTATGAAGAAAATAAAAATAATTATAAAGATTTTAATGGTAAAATTTTAAGTTTAGAAGAAAGTAAGGATAAAATTACAAAAGATTTTGAATTATCAAATTTAAAAGTTCAAGCTAATGAAAGCTATGTCGCCCTTAAAAAAGGAGAGTTGAAATTTGACAAAAATATCACTATTAGCGATGCTGACATTTATTATCCTTTAGAAAGCATACAAAAGAGCAAAGAAAAAGATTTTATTAAGCCTTTTAGGTTTAAAGATGGCTATATGATTGCTCAAATTGTCAAAATAAACCCTATACAAACTAAAACTTTTGAACAAGCTAAAAAAGAAGTTGAAACTATATATTTAAAAGAAAAAGCTAGAAAAATACTCGAAGAAGAAGCTAAAAAAGCTTTAACAAACTTTAAAGGTATAGATATAGGAATTTACAGTAGAGATTCTAGCAAAAATACTAAAGTTGATGATAGAATAATGAATAATACCGAATTTAGTGAATTTTTAATGCAGGTATTTGACTCAAATAAACAAAAATCTTATGTTTTATTTGATAATAAGGCTATTGTCTATGAAATTAGCGAACAAAAATTACAAAATAAAGAAAAAGATAAAATTTATCAATTTATCATAGAACAAAGTGCAAGACAAACAAAACAAACAATTTTAAAAGAAGAATTGTTAAAAAAACTTATTGAACTATACCCAATTAAACGATACTATAAAGGAAATGCAAGTTGAATATTTTAGGAATTGATCTAGGCTCTGTGCAAACATGTGCGATTTTAGCACAAAAAAATGAAGAAGGACTTAAGATTATAGGTTTTGGTAAATCAAAATCTAGTGGAGTAAAAAAAGGAGCTATTACTAATATAGAACTAGCGTCAAAATCTATTGAAGAAGCTGTTGCTAATGCTCAAATGATGTCAGGGGTGCATTATGATAAGGTAATTATTTCAATATCTGGAGCATATGCAAAAAGTGTTGATAGCATAGGAGTTGTAAATATCCCCAATCAAGAAATAGGCATAAAAGAAATTCATAGAGCCGTAAGTACTGCTAAACATACCGCAAATATACCAAATGGGTATGAAATTATTCATGTATTGCCTTATAATTTCAAGGTTAATGATTTAGAACACGTAGAAGATCCTCTAGGAATGAGTGGAAATCGTTTGGAGGTTTCTACTCATATTGTTATTTCCCAAGAAGTCCATATTAAAAATTTAAAAAAAGCTGTAGAATTAGCTGATCTTAGAGTTGATAACATTGTTTTATCTGGATACGCATCATCAATTGCTTGTTTTGATGATAGTGAAAAAGAATTAGGTGCGATATTAATAGATATGGGCGGTGCAGTTTGTGATATGATTATTCACGCAGGAAATTCTGTAAGATATAACGAATGTTTGCAAATTGGCTCTGTAAATATAACTAACGATCTTTCTATAGCATTACACACGCCCCCTAAAGAAGCTGAAAAATTAAAACTAAATTATGCATCACTAGCACAAAATGAAAATTCGTTAATACAAATTCCATATATGGGTGATGAAAAAAGAAAAAATGAGGTTTCTATAGAAGTTATTTCTAATGTAATTTATGCAAGAATAGAAGAAACTATCATTATACTAGCAAAAATGCTAAGCGATAATTCAAATGCAAATCAAGCAGGAGCCGGTATAGTCTTAACCGGTGGTATGACAAAATTTGCAGGACTTGATAAACTTGCTTCAGCTTACTTTGATAATAAAGCTGTTAGAATAGCAAGTGCAAAAAAAGATACAATGGATGGTTTTAAAGAAATTTTTGATGATCCAGAAAATAGTTGTGCGATAGGACTTTGTCTTTATGGTGGAGGATATTTTACTCCTTATGAATTAGACTCAAATGAGAAGCTAAGATATAAAGGCGAACCTGAATTTATTAACAAACAAGTCAAACAAAATCTTATTATAGAAGAAGATCAAGAGGAAGAGAAATTTGAAGAAATTTTTCAAGATAAACGAGATTTTGATGATGAAAAAGAAGTTTTTAATAAAACTGAAATAAAAAAAGAAAAAAAACCAAGTGCTTTTTCTAAATTGTGGAATAAAGTTATAAATCAGTTCTAATAGGAGAATATAATGAGTGAATTTTTGGTGGAAGAAATGCAACACGCAAAAGGTGCAAAAATTAAAGTCATTGGCTGCGGTGGTGGCGGTGGAAACATGATAGATCATATGGTTAATATGGGGTTGAACGATTTAGATCTTATATCTGCAAACACTGATGCACAAGCTATAATGAAATCCTTAGCTAAAACAAAAATTCAACTTGGAGAGAAAAAAACTAAAGGGCTTGGTGCAGGTATGCAACCTGAGATAGGTGCTGAAAGCGCAAGAGAAAGTTTTGAAGAAATAAAAGCAGCCTTATCTCAAAGCGATATTGTATTTATTTCTGCTGGTCTTGGTGGAGGAACTGGTACAGGAGCTGCTCCTGTAGTTGCTCAAGCCGCTAAAGAAGCAGGAGCTTTAACAGTTTCTGTAGTAACTATGCCTTTTACTTTTGAGGGTAAACAAAGAAAAAAACTTGCTGAAATGGGTTTAGCAGAATTAAAAAAAGAAAGTGATTCTATCATTGTAATCCAAAATGAAAAACTCCTTAGCATACTTCCTAAGAAAGCAGGAATTAAAGAAGCATTTAAATTAGTAGATGATATTTTAACAAGAGCTGTTAGAGGAATGGTTTCTATACTTTTAGAAGATGGTGATATCAATGTAGACTTTGCAGATGTTAGAACTGTTATGAGTCATAGAGGCTTAGCTCTAATGGGAGTAGGGCAAGGTGAAGGTGAAAATGCTATCATGGAAGCATTGGAAAGTGCCATAGAATCTCCTTTGCTAGATGGCATGACTATGAAAGGTGCGAAAGGGGTTATTATTCATTATAAAGTAGGACCAGAATGCTCACTACTTGAAATTTCTCAAGCAACTCAAAGTATTAGTGATGAATCAGATGAAAATGCAAAAGTTATATTTGGTGTTACAGCTGATGAATCTATGGGGGATAAAGTAGAGGTAACTATTATAGCTACTGGATTTGAAGATAAAAATGAAATTCAAGCAAAAGAACAAGAAGAAAGTAAGAAAAATTCTTATATGAATTTACGCAAAGCAAGTGGTGGATTTGATGAAGAAGTTATTTCTCAACTTGATGTTCCAGCATTTTTACGCCGCCAAATGGATTAAGATAAATCCATTTTATGAATCATACTCTATTATGTGATTTTTATGAATTAACTATGGCTTATGCTTACTTCAAACAAAATAAGCATAAGCAAATAGCTTATTTCGAAGTTTTTTTTCGACAAACTCCAGACAATGCAAATTTTGCCATTTATGCTGGCTTAAAACAGATTATAGAGCACATACAAAATTTTTTCTTTACACAAGATGATATTCATTATTTAAAAAGTGTCAATAAATTCGATTGTGAATTTTTAGATTATATTTCCACAATACGATTTAGCGGCGATATGTATAGCATCCAAGAAGGAGAATGTATATTTACAAATGAACCTTTGTTATACATTAAAGCACCAATTATTGAAGCTTTATTATTGGAAACTTTTATACTTTTAACTTTAAACCACCAATGTTTAATTGCCACTAAAGCTTCTAGAATTTATTTAAATGCTCATAAAAAAATACTTTTAGAATTTGGATCACGCCGAGCTCATGGGGAAAGCTCCGCTATTAACGGAGCAAGAGCAGCTTTCATAGGCGGCTTTGATGCCACTGCAAATACACTAGCAGGAAAAATTTTTAATATTCCTATTAGTGGCACCATGTCTCATGCTTGGGTGCAAATGCATAATAATGAAATTGAAGCTTTTGAAGCCTATTGCAAAATTTATCAAGATAATATTACACTTTTAGTGGATACTTATAATTGCATTAAAGGAATTGAAAATGCCATCTTGGTATTTAAAAAATTTAAAAATAAAAATCTAAAAAATTACGCCATACGCATAGATTCTGGAAATATTTTAAAATTATCTAAATTAGCAAGAAAAATGCTTGATGAAAATAATTTATATGATTGCAAAATATTTGTAAGCAATGCTCTAGATGAAATAAAAATTTCAAAACTACTAAAAAATAAAGCCCCGATTGATGGTTTTGGTGTTGGAGAAAATCTTATAACCTCAGCAAGTTCACCTATTTTTGGTGCAGTTTATAAATTGGTTGCCATAGAAGAAAACAATCAAATCATTCCAAAAATAAAAATCAGCGAACAAAGTAGTAAAACTACCCTACCATCATTCAAAAAATTAATTCGCTATTACAAAAATAATAAAATATATTTTGATAAATTATATAATCACGATGAAAAAATTTTAAATTATAAAAATCTCCATTCAAAAGAAATGCTAAATCTTATTTTTACAAATGGGAAATTAGTTTATGAAAGTCCAGATTTACTATCTATCCAAGATTTTTACAAAGAAAACATCAGCAAATTAAATCAAAAATATAAAAAACTTAATAATATAAGTTTTTATAAAGTAAAAATCTCAAAACGATTAAAAAATATACAACAACAATTAATTTAATTCTTCTCTCTTAACTTAACTTCATCTTCTACTTCGAGTAAAAATCTATCTACCAATTCACTCTCTTTAAGCTTAGCTACCACTTCTCCATGTCTTATTACAAGACCTTGATTCTTACCAAAAGCTATAGCAACATCTGCACCTTTTGCTTCACCCAATGCATTAACCACACAACCCATTACACTAATATTTAGAGGTTCTTTAATATGTTTAGTTTTTTCTTCTACTATCTTAATGGCGCTTACTAAATCACTTTGAATTCGCCCACAAGTTGGGCATGAAATAATATTTATACCACTTTTTTGAATTCCACTATCTTGTAAAATAGCCCTTGCAACACGAATTTCTTCTTCTAATTCTCCAGTCATGGAAACACGCATCGTATCACCGATGCCTTTTAAAAGCAAATTTCCTAGAGCGATGGAGCTTTTTATGGTGCTATGAAATTTTGTTCCTGCTTCTGTTACCCCAAGATGAAAAGGATAATCACAAAGTGGTCGTAATTTTTCATAAGCTTTAATAGTAGTTTGAACATTAGAAGTTTTCATTGAAATTTTAATATCAAAAAAATCAAAATCTTCCAAAAGCTTAATATTATATTTGGCACTTTCTAGCATAGCTTCTATATTATAACCATATTTATCACTAAATTGTTTTTCTATAGAACCATGATTTATTCCTATGCGTATAGGAATATTTCTTTGTTTGCACGCTTTCACAACCTCTTTAATATTACCCTTTGATCCAATATTACCAGGGTTTATACGAATACCATCAATAAACTCTGCACAAAATACAGCCAATTTATGATTAAAATGAATATCAACTATTAAAGGTAGAGGACTTTTTTCCTTGATTTCTTTTAATGCTTTTGCATCAATCATGTCTAAACATGCCAAACGGACGATATTTGCTCCAGCAAAATACAACCTATTAAGTTGATCTAAGGAACCTTGAACATCTCTTGTCTTACTAAACAACATTGACTGCACTGAAATTGGCGCATCTCCCCCAATTAAAACATTGCCCACTTTGATCTGTCTTGTCTTATATCTTTGATAATTCATTTATTCTCACTTTTTATGAATTTTATAATTTTTTGACTTTAAAAATTTTAAAATTAATTAAATTCTATAGGATCAATATCACAAATTACATTCTTAAAATTTAAAGCAAAATGTTCTATTTTAACGAGTTCATGATAGAATTTACTACGCAATAATACATTAAAACGCCATTTTTTATTTAAAATCTCAATTGCACAGTTTCCACTTCCTATGACTTCAACTTGCTTAAAATTCCTACAATAATTAGTTAAATATTCACATATTACATTAGCTTTATCTCTATCTTCATCCTCAATAATCAATCTCAAAAGTCTTATATATGGTGGATAAAGATTTTTTCTTGTGTTTAATTCATCTTCTAAAAAAGCATCATAATTTTGTAAATATTTTTCAAAAAAAATTCTATTTTTAGTTTGTAATAAAACTCTACCAAAACCTTTTCTACCAGCTCTTCCTGCAACTTGTATAGCCAAAGATAAAGTTTCTTCTAAAGCTTTAAAATTAGGCCTAAATAAATATTCATCTAAACCTAAAACAACACTCAAACTTACACTATGATAATCGTGACCTTTAGCGAGCATTGAAGTACCGACTAAGATATCTATTTTTTGATCATTAAAATCTTTTAAAATGTTATCAAGTTTTTTTATACTACTAATTTCATCGCTATCAAATTTTTTTATCACAATATTATATTCGCTAAATTCTTTTTCTAAGCGTTCACAAAGCTCTGCAGTTCCCATCTTTTTTGCCTCAAGCATAATAGTATCGCAACTTGGACATTTTTTATCAATTTCTTTAATAAAATTACAATAATGACATTTAAGAATATTCTTTTTTTTATGCATACTCAAAGCTACAGAACAAAATGGACACTTTATAGTAATACCGCAATTTTTACATAAAATTTGTCTAAAATTAGCCCTTATAGGTAAAAAAATTATTGCTTGTTTTTTTTCTTTTAAGGTATTTCTTAGTTCTAAAAGTAATTTAGATGAAATAATATCCTCACTCTCGTCATATAAAATTTCTTTTTGACTTTCAAAAAATGTTCCTTTAAGTCTATATACAGGATGCTTATAAAAACTTGTTACACTAGGAGTTGCTGATCCTAAAAGTATTTTAATATCTTTTTTATTTGCTAAAAATAAAGCTAAATCTCGCGCATTAAGTCTTGGATTGTTATTTGCTTTGTAAGAATTATCATGTTCTTCATCTACAATAATAAGTCCTAAATTCTCAAAAGGTAAAAATAAAGCCGATCTTGCACCAGCTACCAAAAGGGCGCTAGAATTTTGCAAATTTTGTAGATAATCTTGTTTTTTCTTTTTTGAAATTTTAGAGTGCCACAAAAAAAAATATTCGTTAAAATAGATTTTTAATCTTTTTTGCATTTGCGGAGTTAATGCAATTTCTGGCATCAAGAGTAAAACTTGTTTTCCTTGTTCTAAATATTCTTTGATTAGTGAAATATAAATCTCAGTTTTTCCACAACCTGTATCACCAAACAACAAAGAAATTTTGTGTTCTTTAATAAAATTTAATGCTTTTTTTTGTTCGATATTTAATTTTGGAGTATTTTCTACATATAACGATTTTTCTAAAATACAAGTACCTATGCTCTCAAACATCCCTAAAACAAAAGAAATCTTACTTGCATAATAATAAGCAATAAATTTAGCAAGTTCATATTGAAAATTTGTGATTTTATTATAAGTTTTTTCTTTAATTATTTGTGTTTTAAATTCTGGCTTTGGACACTCTTTTAACACTATAGCTTTAAGGTTTTTTTTTCTAGCTACATCCACTACTACTTCACTTAAAGGTTCTATATATTCTTGACTTTCAAAAATTAATGTATCAAGATAATATCCTTTAATAGCAAGCTCATAATATTTCAAATTCCATAATCCTTACAATTTGAACTTACACATTCTAAAAAAACTTTTTGATTATCATATGAAAAATCAATATATTTTTTTGCATTAATAAAATATCTATACTGATTATTTCCAATTTTCATCCATGAAAATTTGTTTGATATTATTGCTTTTTCAAATATACTATAAGAGCAACAATTTCCATTATTGCAATTTTGAATTTGGTTGTAAGAACAATAAAAGAGTTTTTGATTTTCTTTATTGATTAAAGATTCATCTAATATTTTAGGAAATTTTGACGGACTAAATACAAATTGATTTTTAAGCATGGCTAAAGATGCATTAATAAATTCCACTTCACTTTTTAATTTAACAATCTTTGCATCTGTTTTAGTAAAGGAAAAGTAAGGATATGCTACCATCGAGAGTATTGCAATAATAATCATACAAAAAACAAGCTCTATCATAGTGAAAGCTCTCTTAAATTGCATTGTTTTTAATTTCTTTATCTATAGTAACTACAAGTTTATTTAACTCTTTTTTGATAATATAATTTTCATAGCTAAGTTTTACAAAAGCATTAATAAAATTTGCAAGCTCTATCTTTCCTGTACCTCCAGAAATCAAAGCTACTTCATCTTCAAGATGATTAGCAAATTCATTACTGCAAGTTACAACAAAATCTTTAGCATAGACATTGATTGTAACTTTTCTTTGATTGTTATTTGCCAAGAACTGCCTCTATTTTTTTGAAAATATCTTCACTTTGAGCATTACGCGATTTTAATTCTTCTTCTAAACGTGCAATTTGATTGCTTTTTGCTTCATTCTGTGCTTTTACACTAACTAATTCATTTCTTAAATTTTCATTTATCTCACACACTTCATTATATTTTTCAATTAGCTCATTTACCTTATCTGTCATAGTGTTAATAATTTTTTCATCATACATTTTTCTGCCTTTTTTGATTTTAATTATAAGAGTCTTTTAAATACTCAATTGTAACAAAAAAAAATTTAATTTTACAAAAATTTTTGTGTAAAATTCACAAAAAATAATCATAGGAAATTTTATGTTTAATCTTACAAGCAATTACACTCCTAGTCCTGATCAAAAACAAGCTATAGATGGTATTGTTAAAAGCATTAAAGAAGGTAATAAATATCAAACTTTACTTGGTGTTACAGGAAGTGGTAAAACATTTACTATGGCAAATATAATTAAACAACTAAATATGCCAACTTTAATAATGTCTCACAATAAAAGTTTATGTGCTCAACTTTATAGTGAATTTAAAGGCTTTTTCTCTCAAAATCATGTGGAATATTTTATAAGTTATTATGATTATTATCAACCAGAAGCCTACATACCAAGAACAGACATTTTTATAGAAAAAGATAGCTCTACTAATGAAGATCTAGAAAGACTAAGATTGAGTGCTAGTGCCTCACTTTTAAGCTATGATGATGTAATTTGTATTGCAAGTGTTTCAGCAAATTACGGCTTGGGTAATCCTAGTGAATATATTGGCATGGTTTTGATTTTGGAATTAAATATGCAAATTTCACAAAAGCAATTATTAAAAAAACTCGTAGATATGGGATATAAACGCAACGATAATTTTTTTGATAGAGCTGATTTTCGTGTAAATGGGGATATAATCGATATTTATCCAGCATACTATGAAGACGAAGCTATTAGACTTGAATTTTTTGGAGATGAATTAGAAGTTATGTATCATTATGATGTGTTTGAAAATAAAAAAGGCAAGAATTTAAATAAATTCATACTTTATCCAACAAGTCAATTCAGCGTAGGAGAACTTAGACTTAAAGAGGCTATTAATGGCATCAAAAATGAACTTAACGAACGTCTAGCTTATTTTGAAAATGAAAATAAACTCGTAGAAGCTCAAAGATTAAAACAAAGAGTTGAATTTGATATTGAAATGCTTCAAAGTACTGGTATGTGCAAAGGGGTAGAAAATTATGCATTACATCTTACAGGACTTAAAAGTGGTGACACTCCTTATACTTTATTTGATTATTTTGCTATTAAAAATAAAGATTTTCTAGTTATTGTAGACGAAAGCCATGTTTCTTTGCCACAATTTAAAGGTATGTTTGCAGGAGATCGTAGTAGAAAACAAGTTTTAGTTGATTATGGTTTTCGCTTACCTAGCGCTTTAGATAATCGACCTTTAATGTTTGATGAATTTATTAATAAAAATTGCAAATTTTTATTTGTTTCAGCTACTCCTGCACCTCTTGAATTAGAACTTAGTAAGAATAAAATTTTTCATCAAATTATGCGACCTACTGGCTTATTAGATCCTATTATAGAACTTAAAGATAGCGATAATCAAGTAGAAATTTTATTTGATGAAGCCAAAAAGGTAATAAAACGCAACGAAAGAGTATTGGTAACTGTTTTAACTAAAAAAATGGCAGAAGATCTAAGCAAATATTATCTTGAACTTGGTTTAAAAGTTAAATATATGCATTCAGAAATAGATGCGATTGAAAGAAATGAGATTATTCGTGATTTAAGAAATGGTTTTTTTGATATTTTAATCGGAATTAATCTTTTAAGAGAAGGACTTGATTTACCAGAAGTTTCTCTTATAGCCATTATGGATGCCGATAAAGAAGGTTTTTTAAGAAGCACAACAGCATTGATTCAGACTATGGGTAGAGCTGCAAGAAATATAAATGGTAGAGTGTTGCTTTTTTGTAAAAAAATCACAAAATCTATGCAAGAAGCTATTGAAACTACCAATCAAAGAAGAATTTTACAAGAATCTTATAACAAAAAACACAATATCACACCAACTTCAGTAAAAAGAGATATTGAAAAAAGCTTAAAACAAGAAATCGATCAAGCAGAAATTTACCGCAAAAGCAAAGAAGTTGAAAAAATGCCTGCCAAAGAACGTGCAAAAATAATAAAAGATCTAAGAAATCAAATGTTAAAAGCAGCTAAAGAGCTTGAATTTGAAAAAGCTGCTATGCTTAGAGATGAAATCAATAAATTAAGAACTTTATAAATTACCCTAAAATAAAGGGTAATTATTTATTTGCTCTTTCAATGTACTCACCACGGACAGTATCAACACGAATTATTTCACCTTCTAAGACGTGAAAAGGAATTTGTACTACCGCACCAGTTTCTAGCGTTGCTGGTTTTTTATTTGATCCTTGAGTATCTCCTTTAAAATTAGGTGCAGTTTCTACAATTTTAAGCTCCATTACTTGTGGCACTTCAACACCAATTGCTTTACCATTATGAAACAACACATCAACCATAGTTCCATCAAGCATCCATTTTTTAGCCTCTCCTACATCTTCATCACTAATAGCAACTTGCTCATAAGTTTGAGTATCCATAAATTGACAATTTTCGCCATCATCATATAAATATTGCATTTGTTTTTCTTCTAAATTTGGAGATTCACATTTATCTCCTGCATGAAAAGTCTTTTCTAAAACTTTACCATCAATAAAAGATTTGATTTTAATACGTACAAAAGCAGGACCTTTACCTGGTTTTACGTGTTGGTACTCCACTATTTTAAAAGGAACACCATCAATCTCTATTTTTAAACCTTTTTTCAAATCTCCCATTCCATAAGAAGCCATATATTTTCCTTAAATTTTAATTTCAAATTACATTGTATCAATTAAGCTTTATAAAAAACTTTAAATCTCTGCATATTCTGCAAAAATACAAGCATCTATTGCTCTTAGCTCCGCAAGTATAGTTTTTGAAATTTTTTCATCCAACAAAATTACCGCTAAAGCTTTACCAAACCCATTTCTTCCAAGTCTAAAATCTGCTATGTTTACATTATTATGAGCCAAAATTCCACTAACATTTGCAATAACCCCAGGAATATCGTTATTATTTAAAATAATCATTTTTCCTTTAGGCTTAAAGTCTATATCGAAGCCATTTAATTCAACTATTCTTTGCTCGCTATCACCAAAAATAGTTCCAGCTATAGAAAGACTTGAATTATCTGTAATAACTTTTATTGAAATTTTATTGCTATATCCACTTCTTGGTAAAACATCATGAGAAAGTTCTATACCTTTATCTTGAGCGACAAATTTTGCATTTATATAATTAATTTTTTCACCCAAAATTCCTCTTAAAACGCTTACAACTGCAAAAGTTAATAAAGACTCATTGTAATCACTGATATCACCTTCGCTTTCTAATTTAATAGCTTTGATTGGATTTTTATCAAGCTGAGCTGCCAAAAATCCCATTTTAGAAATTAATTCTATATATGGAGCTACGAAATTAGGTAGATCTTCTGTTTTAATTGGTAAATTTAAAGCATTCGGATAAGATATACCTCTTGCCGCATTTAAAGCTTGTTCACATGCTTGTATAGATATATTTTCTTGACTTTCTAAGGTATTAGCACCTAAGTGTGAAGTAACTGAAATATTTTCAAAATCTAAAAACGGATGATTAGTTGCTGGTTCTTTATCAAAAACATCAATACCAAGCCATGCTATTTTATTGTTTTTTAGACCATCGCATAGAGCTTGCTCATTATAAAGCCCTCCTCTAGCACAATTTATAAGTCTAACGCCATCTTTCATTTTATTAATTTCTTCATAAGAAATCATATTTGTTGTTTCTTTTGTTTTTGGTGTATGAATTGTTATAAAATCACTTTGAACTAAAATTTCATCTAATGAATCTACACATTCTATTCCTAATTCCTTCATTTTTGAAGCTGCAACATAAGGATCAAATGCAATTACTTTCATACCAAATGCCTTAGCACGAACTGCCACCCTTGAGCCTATATTACCAAAACCTATTACACCTAAAGTTTTATTCATAAGCTCCACACCGTACCACAATTCTCTTTCCCATTTTCTTTGAATTTTTAAAAAATTATGAGCATTTACAAAAGATCTAGCAGAACAAAGTAAGTGATTCATTGTTAACTCAACAGCAGCAATGGTATTTGCTGTTGGCACGTTCATCACTATAATACCTTTTTTAGAACATTCATCAATATCAACATTATCAACGCCTACACCAGCTCTTACCAAAGCTTTTAAATTTTTACAAGCATTTAAAAACTTTAAATCAACATCAGTAGAACTTCTAGTAATTGCAACATCAACATCAGCAAGTTTTGTCAAAAGTACTTCTTTAGATAAATGAGAAGCTTCTATAAGCTCGATATCATCAGCATTTTTTAAAAGATCAACCCCTTTGTCTAATATTGCATCACAAACTATAATTTTTTTCATAACCATGCCTCCTTTAAATTTGCATTTATATCGTAAAATTTTAATCGTTCAATTAAATTTTTTAACACTTGCTTATTATCAGTATCAAGATAAATTACTACTTCGTTTTTACTCTGAATTAAAGTATACTTAATTAAAAAAGCTTGCAATGTCTGTTTTAAACAAAACATAGAATATACATCATTTTTATTTACATCAAGAATGTAGAATTTTTGTTTCGGTTTTGCCGCAGAGTCATCCATATTAAAACTCATATAAAATTCATTTGCAGCTGGATAATAATCATTTATTTTAAGATTTGAAAACTTATCTTGCCAAGTTTGAGGAATTTCTCTTTTGATATCATCAAAAGAATATTTTACATTCTGAGAAATATGTAAATCTTTTATATTTACATATTTCACCATAAAAATAAAAGCGATTAATAAAATTAAACTTAAAAAGCTTAGAATACCATAAAGAGCATATTTTTTCATCTACTATTATGAAAGTTTATCTTTTATAATATCACCTAAAGTAACCTTATCGTTATCATTGATTTCATTTAATGCTTCTCTTTCTTTCATCTTAGCAAGACTTCTAACACTTAAACGAATTCTATTTTTCTTTTCATCAATAAAAACGATTAAAGCTTCTATATTTTCACCTATTTTTAAGCTAGAAAGATCAATATTACCCAAATCTTCTTTGTGAATTAAAGCATCTACACCTTCATCCAATTCCACAAACAATCCAAAATCTTTAATATCACGAATTTTACCCACAATAATTTCATTTATATGATGATTTTGAGCGTATGTTTGAACAGGACTCTTTTGCAATTCTTTCACGCTTAAAGAAATTTTTTGACTTTCTTTATCTAATTTGATAATTTTAACTTCTAACTCATCACCAATCTTATATAAATCCTTGCACTTATCATTTCTATCCCAAGAAGCATCTTCATTATGTAATAGACCTTCCATATTTGCAATCTTTATAAAAGCACCAAAATTAGTTACAGAAGTAACGCTTCCTTTAACCACATCGCCAACTTTATATTTTTTCAAAAACTCATCAAAAGGCTTTGCAAGTAAATTTTTTAAAGATACTCTGAGTCTTCTTTCTTTTGCGTTTATTTCAATAACTTCTACATCAAGCTCTTGACCTTCACTGATATAATCTTTTGGATTTTTGGCATTTTTATCCCATGAAATTTCACTTATATGTAAAAATCCTTCTATATCATTACCTAAATCTACAAATGCGCCATATGGTTCTATATTAGATACAGTAACTTTAATAGTATCACCGAGCTCTAAACCATCTTTAATTTCGTCCCAAGGATCTGGCATAGCTAATTTAATTGATAAAGAAAGATGTTTTTTTTCTTTATCATATTTTATAACTTTTACTGGAACTTTATCGCCTTCGTTATACAAAGAATTAGGATTTACAGGTCCTTTATAAGAAATTTCGCTATAGTGAACCAACCCGTCAACTCCGCCTACATCTACAAACATTCCATAAGTCGTAATTTTTTTAACTATACCTTCGATAATTTCATCTTGATTAATTACATTAGAAATAATCTCTTTACGCTTTCTTCTTTCTTCATCTACAATTTTTTTTCTTGAAACAACGATACTTTGGGCTTCTGTATCAATTTTAATAATTTTTACTTTAAAAGTTTTATTGATAACATTATTATCTTTAAAATTACTTTGAGATCTTGGAAGAAAAAATTCAACGCCATTGTCATCAACAGCTACAAAGCCTCCTTTATTTTTGCCAATAATTTTTACGTCAAAAATATTATCATTTTCCTTGTAATTTTCTATAAATTCTTTTACTTTTTGTTTTCTTAAAGCCTTCTTGTGAGAAAGCAAAGATCTACCACCACGAGAACCTATCACAGCAACCTCTAAAGTATCACCTTCTTTAAAAATCAATTCACCTTCATTATTTTGAATTTCTTCTAAGTCTAAAATACCTTCAGATTTTTGCCCAATATTAACAAATACTTCACTGCCTTTGATTTCAACAATAACACCTTGCGTAGCCGCTGTTTCATTAAATTTAAAAGATTCCTCAAGCATTTGCTCAAAATCTTCTTCTATGACTATATCTTCTAGTCTATTTTGAACTTTTTTGTTCACCTCGCTCATCGTGGTCCTTTATTTTAAATTTTTGAATTGTAGATTATAATATTGTTTTCTTTAAACTTAATTAATTTTAAGCATATTCCTTTATTTTTTCAAGTACCAAATTTATAACCCAATCCGGTGTTGAAGCACCAGCACTTATTCCGCAATGTTTTTTGTTTTTAAACCATTCTTTTTGAATTTCTTTTTCGTTTTCTATTAAATAACTATCCTCGCAATAATTTTTAGCTATCAAAAACAATTGTTTAGTATTGGCTGAATTTTTACCTCCAACTATAATCATCACGTCACTTTTTTTAGCAAGTTCATTAATGGCTTCTTGATTCTTAAAAGTTGCGTCACAGATTGTATTAAAAACTCTTACTTCTTTGATTTTAAGCATTAAAAAATTTACTATTTCCATAAATTTTTCAACCTTTTTAGTAGTCTGCGAAATTACAGCTATTTTAGAAGGTAATTTTACATCAATCAACTCTTTTTCATCAAGTATCACATAAGCTTTAGTGCTTACATAACTTTTTACACCTTTTACCTCAGGATGATTTTCATCTCCAAAAATAACAATTTCATAACCTTCATTACTCATTTGCTCACAAATTTTTTGAGGTTTGGTAACAAAAGGACAAGTTGCATCAAAAATTTCTATATTTTTTTTCTTTAACTCTGCTAAATCTTGTTTAGTAATACCATGGGTACGAATAATAGCTTTCCCTTCATCTTTTAACTCATTGATATCGTGTAAGGTTTTTACATTATAATTCTTCCATAAACGAGTAATTTCTTCATTATTGTGGATCAATGGTCCTATGGTAGCTGCATCTTTAATCTGTTCTGCTTTTTTAATTGCTCTTTTTACTCCAAAACAAAATCCATAACTATTTGCCAATTCAATTTCCAAATTTTGCCCCCATTTGTTTTAACATATCTATAAAATTTGGAAAAGAAGTTTGAATACAATCACAATCATCCACTTCCATTCCATATTTTAATCCTAAAATTAAAAAAGACATTGCTATGCGATGATCACCAAAACTTTCTATTTGAGCACCATTAGATACGCCACCTTCAATTTCAAAACCATCATCTAATTCTTTTATTTTTACTCCACATTTTTGCAAATTTATAACGATGGCTTTAATTCTATCGCTTTCTTTTACGCGAAGCTCTTTAGCATTTTTCACAATACTCTTACCGTTTGCACACGCAAAAGCTATAGCAAGTGCAGGAATTTCATCTATAAGCCAAGCTATCTTTTCATTTACAATAACACCATTTAAACAAGAACTTTCAACATATATATCTCCCACACTCTCATAATCATCACTAGTTTGAATATAAGAAATTTTAGCACCCATTTTTTCTAAAATTTTAAAAGCTTCTATACGCGTTTTATTCAATACAATGTTTTTTAAAACAACCTTAGAATTAGGTAAAATACAAGCAGCTAATGCAAAATAAAAAGCTGATGATGGATCATTGGGCACGTAAATTTCAAAAGGCTTAAGTTTATCTTTTAAAGGTGATATTTGAATTTTATTATTTAGTATTTGAATATCTGCACCCATTTTAGCAAGCATTATTTCACTATGATCTCTTGAAAGCTCTATTTCTTCAAAATAACATTTATCCTTTGCATTTAAAGCAGCTAAAATCATTGCTGTTTTTACTTGAGCAGATGCTATATTGCTTTTATAATCAAATTTATTAATTTTAACTCCTTGGATACAAATTGGAGCTAAATTAGCATCATTTCTCCCATAAATTTTAGCGTCAATATCCTGTAATGGTTTACATATTCTTCTCATTGGTCTAGCATTTAGATACTTATCACCACTTAAGACAAAAAATTCATTCTCAATAGAACTCAAAAATCCTATCAAAAGCCTCATTGAAGTACCAGAATTTCCACAATCTAACACCTTATTAGGAGATTGAATTTTTATCGGTGGAGTAATATAAATACAATTTTTATCATTTTTAACTTCAGCACCCAACGAAGTGATAATTTTTAAAGTATTTAATGTATCTTGTGCATTAAGATAATTTTTTATTTTACATGTACCATTTGTAAATAAAGAAAAAATTGCACAACGATGAGATATAGATTTATCAGATGCTATATCTTCAAATGTTGCCACAAAAGAAGAGATGGGAAAAATTCTCATCTTAAATTTAATCCAAATTCTTCATTTAAAGTTTGCAAAATTATATTAGTCTGCTCTATCACAATACTATCTTCTAGAGTCTTTTCAAAATCTCTAAATACAAAATTAATCGTTAGACTATAAAAATCTCCTAAAGATTCATCAGTATATAGATCTACTACTTTAAAGCTTTCTAAAATATTTATATCTAATTTAATAATAGCTTTTTTGATTTTATCGTATTCAAATCCTTTAGGAATTAAAATACTTAAATCTCTACTCATAGAAGGAAATTTAGAATAATTTTTAACAATCTTAAATTCTTGCTTTAAATTTTCTACATCAAATTCACACACATAAGTCTTTATTAAATCTCTCTTATTTTCAATACTCAAATGCATTCTTCCAACAAAACCTATACATTTACCATTTTTATAAACATTAGCTTGCTCATATGGACTTAAAAAACAATGATTAGATTTTTGCATAGTAAAATCACCTATAACACTTTTTATTTCAGCTAAAAAGGTATAAAAATCAATTGCAGCTGGTTTTGCCTTATTTGAAATTTTTGCTTCTTCTTTAAAACCACAATAAACCATAGCAAATTTGGAATGCTCAACAGAATACTCATCAAAAACACTTCCGCATTCAAAAAGTTTAATCTTTTTTCTAGAATTTTTGAGATTAAAACTTACTGCTTTTAAAAGATGATTAATCAAAGTGCTTCTTAAGGTATTAAGTTCGCTTGTTATAGGATTAATTAATTTATTTTTTATACATTTAAAGCCTAGAAAATTTAATTCTTCTTCATTATCTAAAACATAATGTATACTTTCAAAGTATCCATTATGACTAGCCTTTAATCTTAAATTCTTAAGATCTTGATAGTCAAAATAAATTTTATTTAAGCGATTTTTTTCCTTAAATTCCAAAGCTCTTGAAGGAATATTATCAATACCTATAATTCTTAAAATTTCTTCACTAATATCAGCAATGTTAGCTATATCGCTTCGATGTAAAGGAATTTTTACATTAATTTGTTCTTCATTAATTGCAGAAATTTCAAAACCCAATTTTTTCAAAATTTTAACTAATATATTTCTATCTATTGGCATGCCAATAATTTTATCAATATCACTTGTAAATATTCCTATGATCTTTTCTTCTATGTCGCAAAATACTTGTTGAATGCCTGAAAAAATACTAATATTTTCTATTTTTAAGCATTCATTTGATAAATAATCAATACCTAAAGAAAGTTTTGGCTCACTACCTCTTAAAGTATGATAATTCATATCGTTTTTGTTTTTATAATATGCTAAAGCATTCGCAACAATATTTGGGTGTATATAGCTTGCTTCAATAACAATAATTTTACTATCATCATTAATTTTAAATTCATCTTTTTGTTCAATTCCAGCTAAAGAAATTAATTTATCGTTATAATAAATTCCATATTCTCCATGCTCTTGAACTTTTATTTCTAAAACAACTTTTTCATCCACTTGGCATTCTTTGCAAAGTTTATGAAAATCATACGCATTAAGAATGACACCAGTAGCATGAGTACTATAAGATAAAAGGTTTTCAATAGGACTATTTTTATATTTTTGTACCAATGCTAGACGAATTTGTATCACTATATTAAGTTTAAATTTTTCTTTAATTTCTAAAGCTTTATATGTAAATAATCCATCTAGCTTGGTATTATTTTTAATACTTAAAATCCTTCCAATACCTACACTATTTTCATTATCTTTTAAGACATTTATTTCTTTTAAATTCAAATCTAATGCTGCACTTAAATCCCTTGCAACACCATACAAGCTTAAGCAATCACCACGATTTGGCGTAAGATCTATCTCAATAATTTCATCATTAAATAATTCATATTCATTAAGAGCCTTGCCAAGAACTAATTCCCCTATGCTTTCATCTAAAATCATAATACCTTCATTGCTTTTTCCAAAACCCAATTCACTAGATGAGCATATCATACCCATAGATTCTACGCCTCTTAGTTTTGCTGGTTTTATTTCAATACCATTAGGCAATAAAGCACCAATCAAAGAAACTGCTACAAATTGTTCTTCTTCGACATTTTTAGCTCCACATACAATCTGTAAAACTTCATTTCCAACATCAACTTTACAAATATTTAATTTATCTGAATTTTCGTGTTTTGTTTTTTCTAAAATTTTTCCTATCACTACTTTATCTGGAGCTTTAACACTTTTAAAATTATCAACTTCTAAACCTATAGAATTTAAAGTATTAACAATAGTTTGCGTGGAAATATCACTTAAATCAATCCATTCACTTAACCAATTTTTACTAATAATCATCTAAATTGCTCCAATAATCTCAAATCTCCTTCAAACATAGAGCGCAAATCAGGAATTTTATGTAACAACATGGCAAAACGCTCTACACCTAAACCAAAAGCATAACCACTAACATCTTTATAGCCAACAAAATTATAAACATTAGGATCAACAACTCCACAACCTAAAACTTCTAACCATCCAGTTTGCTTACAAACTCTACAACCACAACCCTTACAAAATACACAAGAAATATCAACCTCGGCTGAAGGCTCTGTAAAAGGGAAAAAACTCGGTCTAAAACGCACTTTCACATCACCAAACATATGTTTTAAGAAATTTTCCAACATATCTTTTAAATTTGCAAAATTAATTTTATTACCCTCTTCAACCACAAGTCCTTCTACTTGATGAAACATAGGAGTGTGTGTAATATCAAAATCTCTTCTAAAAACTGCACCTGGTGCTATCATTCTAATAGGAGGTTTTTGTGCAAGCATAGTTCTAATTTGCACTGGAGAAGTTTGTGATCTTAGTAAAGTTTTATCTTCAAAATAAAAAGTATCTTGCATATCTCTAGCTGGATGATTTTGCGGTAAATTTAAGGCTTCAAAATTATGAAAATCATCCTCTATCAATGGTCCTTTTTCTATACTGAAATTCAAAGCACTAAAATATTCTATAATCTTATCCATAGTAAAAGCGATTGGATGTAAAGCACCTGAATTTGAATTTTCATCAAAAAAACTAAAATCTTGTACTTCTTGTTTCATCTTTTCATTTAAAGCTTCTTTTTCTAATTCTTTAAGTTTTGATTGATATATTTGATTAAATTCATCTCTTATTTTATTTAGATTATCAGCAAATTCTTTTTTTTCCTCATCTTTTAAATTTCTTAATTTAGCAAATTCTAGGGTCAAAATTCCTTTTTTTCCCAAAACACCAATTCTTACGTTTTCAAGCTCCACTAAAGTATTTGCAGAATTAATTTGTAATATTATATTTTCTTGCAATTTTTGCTCCAAATAATTTTTTAAAAATATTCTAATGTAAAATTATTTAAACTTAGCAAAAAATCAAACTAAAAAAGGATAAATAATGAGAGAAAAAACTATTTTTGAACTTATAGTCGAAGGAAAAGTTCCAGCTAACAAAGTCTTAGAAAGTGAAAAATTTCTAGCATTTCACGATATCAATCCTAAAGCACCTATACATATTTTGATTATTCCAAAAGAACATTTTGCAAATTTTCAAGAATTAAATCCTGAAATAATGTGTGATATGACAAAATTTATGCAAGAATTAGCAGTATTATTAGGACTTGATAAAAGTGGATATAGATTAATAACAAATTGTGGAAAAAATAGTGGGCAAGAAGTATTTCATCTACATTTTCATATGTTAGGTGGATTTGAACTTCCAAAGAATAAAGACAATCAAGTTAATCCAGAATCATTATTCTAAAAAAGAGTTAAAACTCTTTTTTAGAATACTGGACCTGCTAATTTAAATTCAACACCCTCTTTAACATCTTCATAACGTTTAAAATTTTCTATAAACATTTTTGCAAGTTTAACTTTAGTTTCCTCATAAGCTTTTTTATCTTTCCAAGTATTAATAGGATTTAGCAAATTACTTTCAACGCCTTCTAATGCTTTTGGTACTGCAAGATTAAATAAATCATAGTTTTCAAAATCACATTTTAAAATACTACCATCTAAAATAGCATTAATACAAGCTCTAGTTGCTTTAATACTCATTCTTTGTCCAACACCATAAGCACCACCGCTCCAGCCTGTGTTTACTAAATAAACATTAACATTGTGTTTAGTGATTTTTTCACCCAAAAGTTTTGCATATACAGTAGGATGAAGTGGCAAAAATACCTCGCCAAAGCAAGCTGAGAAAGTAGCTACTGGTTCAGTAATACCTCTTTCAGTACCTGCAACTTTTGCTGTATAGCCACTTAAAAAATAGTACATTGCTTGCTCTTTGCTAAGTTTACTAACAGGAGGTAATACTCCAAAAGCATCCGCAGACAAAAATATAATATTACTTGGATGTGTAGCACATAGGCTTTTTTCATGATTTAAAATATGCTCAATAGGGTAAGAAACTCTAGTGTTTTCAGTTTTTGAGCCATCATTAAAATCTACACTTAAATCTGGTCTTAAAACAACATTTTCTAAAAGTGCATTTTGTTTAATAGCGCCATAAATTTCTGGTTCGCTATTAGGGTCAAGGTTGATACATTTTGCATAACAACCTCCTTCAAAATTAAATACTCCCTCATCATCCCAACCGTGTTCATCATCACCTATTAATTTTCTTTTTGGATCTGTTGAAAGAGTAGTTTTTCCAGTACCACTAAGTCCAAAGAAAAGCGCAACATCACCTTTTTCTCCCACATTAGCACTACAATGCATAGGAAATTTATTTTCAAGTGGAAGCCAATAATTCATCATAGAAAAAATTCCTTTTTTCATTTCACCACCATACCATGTTCCACCAATTACTGCTATATTTTTCTCTATATTAAAAATAACAAATACCTCTGAATTCAGCTCATCTTTTTTATAATCTTCATTAACGCATTTGCATGCATTATATACCACAAAATCAGGCTCAAAATCATCTAAATCTTTTTCATCAGGACGAATAAACATATTTTTTACAAAATGTGCTTGCCAAGCAATTTGAGTCACAAAACGTATAGCTTTACGACTTTTTAAAGAAGCACCGCAATAAGCATCTTGTATATAAATATCACAATCACTCAATTGTACCTTTGCTTTTTCTAAAAGTTTTTCGAACAATTCTTCATTAATTGGCTGATTAATTTTTCCCCAAGCTATATATTTTTGAGAAGGATCTTGTTTTACAAAATACTTGTCTTTTGGACTTCTTCCTGTAAAAATTCCTGTATCTACACTGAAAGTTCCATTATTTGTACATTTCCCTTCTTTATTCTGAATTTCATGTTTTAAAAGTTCATCATAACTAAGATTATGAAAAACTTGTCCTATATTTTTTAAACCTAAATTCTCTAAACCTTTCATTCTATCTCCTTATCTATAGCTCATTAAAATTTGTCCCTCATTGACACTATCACCGGTACTTACAAGAACTTCAAGAACTTCTCCATCCTTAGGTGCATTAATTTCAATTTCCATTTTCATAGCTTCAAGTATAACCACAACCTGACCTTCCTTAACTTTATCTCCCGCATTAGCCATAATTTTAAAAACATTAGCATTCATACTTGCTACTATAGCATCAGTATTATTAACTGATTGCTTAGTTTCTGTATTAATCATATCATTTTTTATCTTAACAGCATTTTTTATATTAACATCTTTGTCAAATCCACTATTAACTTCTACGTGATATTTGTTTCCATTCACAGAAACTGTAAATTGATTATTATCACTAGAATCAACTGACTTTATTTTTTCATTTTTTCTTACTTGAATTTTAGCTTCACCTTTTAAAAAGCTTAATCCTTTGTCTTTACAAGCTGCAACTATAAAAATATTTTCTTCGCTAAGCTCTAAATTTTCTTTCTCTAATAAAGCTTTTGCATATGCTAAACTTTTTGTTTCATCTGCATCAGCAATATCAATCGCACATTTAGTAGTAGGATCTAGTTTTAATTGCTTACTAGCTAATTCAACTACTTTTTTATCTGGAGCAACAGGAGTTTTTCCAAAATATCCTAAAACCATTTTCCCATAGCCTTCTGCAATTTTATTCCAAGATCCAAACATTACATTATTGAAAGCTTGCTGAAAATAAAATTGTGAAACTGGTGTTACCGAAGTACCATATCCACCTTTTTCTACCACTTCTTGCATTGCTTTAATTACAGCAGGAAATTTATCTAAAATATTATTATCTCTCATCATTTGAGTATTTGCAGTTAAAGCTCCACCTGGCATAGGAGAGAAAGGAATTAAAGGGTTAACAGAAGTCGCTTCAGGAGGCAAAAAGTAGTCTTTTAGACATTCTTTTAAAACTTCTTCATATTTTAAAATTTTCTCACTATCTAAGCCAAAATCAAATTCTTTCCCCTTTAAAACATGAGTCATGGTTAAAATATCAGGCTGTGAAGTCCCGCCACTCACAGGTGATGCAGCCAAATCTATACCATCTACACCTGCTTCTAAAGCTGCCATATAGCAAGCAACACTTACTCCAGCCGTTTCATGAGTATGCAATCTTATATGCATACTCTGAGGCAAATTCCGCCTTGCCATTTTAATGACTTCATAAATTTTATTTGGATTTGAAGTTCCACTTGCATCTTTAAAACAAATACTATCAAAAGGAATTTGAGCTTGTAGAATTTCTTTTAAGATTTTTTCATAAAAAGCCACATCATGAGCTCCTGTACATTGTGGAGGTAAATCCATTAAAGTAATGGTAATTTCATGTTTTACACCATATTTAACTATACACTCCCCACTAAATTTTAAATTATTCACATCATTTAATGCATCAAAATTTCTTATTGTAGTTGTACCATGTTTTGCAAACATTTTTGCATGTAAATCTATAATCTCTCTACTACCAGTATCTAATGTAACAGTATTAACACCCCTAGCTAAGGTTTGTAGATTTGTTTCATGACCTACAATTGATCTAAATTTATCCATCATTTCAAAGGCATTTTCATTTAAATAGAAAAATAAACTCTGAAATCTTGCTCCTCCGCCAAATTCAAAATGAGTAATCCCCGCTTCCTTAGCTGCCTCCAAAGCAGGAAAAAAATCTTGCATCAAAACTCTAGCACCATAAACAGATTGAAATCCATCTCTAAAAGTTGTATCCATTACATCTATGAATTTTTTAGCCATTTCTTTTCCTTAATGTTGTATCAAAAATAATTATAACTCTAACTTTCTTAAAAAAATAAAATTTATAAAATTTGATTTAACATAATAATAATAATAGCCAATGGAGCAACAAATCTAAGCAAAAAATACCAAATTTCAAATGTTTTATTTCCCATAAATTGAGAAAAAAGTTGATAAATTTTTTCTTTACTCATAAAAAAACCTACAAATATAGCACTAGCTAAAGCCCCTAATGGCAACATAAAATTTGAAGTTAATTTATCCAGAATATCAAAAAAACTTAATCCAAAAAAGCTAAAATATTCTTTATATGCTCCACTAAAGGACAAAATACAACTTATACCTAAAATAAATACTATAAAACCTATAAAAACTAAGGCTTTTACTCTAGAAATTTTATATTCGTTAATAAGATAAAAAGTAAAAGGTTCTATCATCGAAACTGCTGAAGTTATGCCTGCAAAAAACAAAGCTAGAAAAAAATAAAAAGCTAGAAAATTTCCAAAATAATTTTCCAAATTTGAAAATAAAGTAGTTAAAGATATAAATACAAGACCTGCGCCTTCTGCTGGATTGGCATTAAACTTAAATATAAAAGTAAAAACTATAAGTCCCATCATAAGACCTATACAAATATTTAATAATACTATAACTAAAGAGCTGGTGATTACATTCGTGTCATCTTTTAAAGACGCTGCATAAGTTGTGATACACCCTATACCTAAACATAAAGTAAAAAATGCAAGCCCTAAAGCTGTAAGGATAGAATTTAAATTTAATTTAGAAAAATCAGGGTAAAAAAGATAAGAGAAAGCTTGGCTAAATCCATCTTGAAAAAAACAATATCCAAGCATCAAAATAAGCATGATAAATAAACTTGGCATAATCCAAACATTAAGTTTTTCTATTCCACTTTTAACTCCTTTTGATACTATAAATAAAGTAAGAACAAAAGCAATTAAAAAATACATGCTACTTTCTACAACGCTATTTTCTACCAAATTTCCAAATAAAGCTCCAGCTTCTTGAGTGTTACTTGGCAGATAATAAATCGATGTAACCATATATTTTAAAACCCAACCCATAATTACTAAATAGAAGGATAAAACAAAAATTCCACCTAGCATAAAGAATCCTGCAAATTTCCATTTTTGAGAATATTTTAAAGCTAAAGTTTTATAAGCATTTACAGGATCTTTATGACTTAATTTACCCATAGCTATTTCTGCTAAAAAAACACAAAATCCAACACTAATAGTTAAAACTAGATACAAAAGTACAAAAGCAAAACCACCATTTTGCCCTACTAAAGTTGGAAATTTCCACGCATTTCCAAGTCCTATAGCTCCACCTGCGACCGCTAAGACAAATCCTATCTTAGAAAATTTATCATTCATATGCTAACTCCTAGAAAAAAATTTGTTTTGCCATGATTAAAATCACAGCTAAAGGAGAGATAAATCTTAAAAAGAAATACCATATTTCAAAAAATATTCCCCTCATATAAGGATTAAATAATGTTTTTAATACTTCTTTTTTCAAAACAAACCCAACAAAAAATGCGGTAATCAAAGCTGAAATAGGCATCAAAAGATTTTGTATAAAAAAATCTAAAATGTCAAAAAAACTTTTTCCAAAAAATTTCAAGCTATCAGCACTCAAATCATAAAAAGATAATATTGACAAACTTCCCAAAAAATATACTATAACCCCAACAAAAGCTAAAGCTTTCTTTCTTGAAATATGGTAACGATTTATAAGATAAAAAGTAAAAGGTTCTATCATTGAGATTGCTGAAGTTATGCCCGCAAAAAACAAAGCTATAAAAAAGACTACAGCTAAAACATTACCCAAATATCCTAATTTTGCAAATAAGGTTGTTAATGAAATGAAAATCAACCCTGGTCCTTGTTGTGTAGGATCAGCACCGAATTCAAAAATAAAAGTAAAAACAATCAAGCCCATCATAATACCTATGATAGTATTTATAATAATAATGTTTAGCGCACTACTTATAAAATTAGTTTTATCAGGTAAACTTGCTGCATAAGTCAAAATAACACACACGCCCAAAGACATGCTAAAAAATGCTAAACCTAAAGCATCTAATATAGAATTTACACTTAACTTTGAAAAATCAGGAGAAAACAAAAAGTCACTAGCTTTAGAAAATCCTTCCATACTAAAAGAATATCCAAGCATTAAGATAAGTAATATAAATAAACTTGGCATCATCCAGACATTTAGTTTTTCTATACCACTTTTTACTCCTTTTGATACTACATAAAAAATTACTACAAATACAAATGTAAAACACACAAATTGTGATATAACATCATTTGAAAGTAAATTTCCAAAAACTACACCTGCCTCACTAGTATTATGCGGGAGTTCAAAAAATCCTAAATACGCGTACTTAACAATCCAACCTATAACAACACTATAAAAAGAAACTAAAATTATAGCTCCTAACATAAAAAAACCAGCAAGAGACCATAATCGTTTATTTTTTGGCGCCAAAGTATAATAAGCATTTACAGGATCTTTCTCACTTAGCTTTCCTATGCTAAGTTCAGCTAGAAATATTATAAAACCAACACCTAAAGTTAAAATCAAATATAAAAGTACAAAAGCTGATCCGCCATTTTGTCCCACTAAAGTTGGAAATTTCCACGCATTTCCAAGTCCAACAGCTGATCCTGCAACCGCTAAAACAAATCCTATCTTAGAAAATTTATCATTCATATGCTAAATCCTAGAAAAAAATTTGTTTTGCCATGATTAAAATCACAGCTAAAGGAGAGATAAATCTTAAAAAGAAATACCATATTTCAAAAAATATTCCCCTCATATAAGGATTAAATAATGTTTTTAATACTTCTTTTTTCAAAACAAACCCAACAAAAATAGCACCAAATAATCCCCCCAAAGGCATCATTAAATTTGAAGCAACAAAATCAAGTATATCAAAAAAACTTTTTCCAAAAAATTCTAAAGAATCTTTACTCCACTCAATACTTGATAAAATACATAAACTTCCTAAAAAATATACCACAAAAGCAATCAATACTAAAGCCTTTTTACGAGAAAAATTATAAGAGTTAATCAAATAAAAAGTTAGTGGTTCTATCATTGAGATTGCTGAAGTTATGCCCGCAAAAAACAAAGCTATAAAAAAGACTACAGCTAAAACATTACCCAAAGGTAAAAAACCTATCGGATTGATATTTGAAAATAAATTCATTAAGGAAACAAAAATTAATCCTGGTCCTTGTTGAGCTGGATCTCCATTAAATTCAAAAACAAAAGTAAAAACAATCAAACCCATCATAATACCTATAATGACATTGATAAATATGATATTAATAGTGCTACTTATAAAATTAGTTTTATCAGGCAAACTTGCTGAATAAGTGATAATAGAACCAACTCCAATTGACAAAGAAAAACATGCAAGTCCTAAAGCGCTTAAAAACGAGCCAACTCCCAACTTTGAAAAATCAGGAGAAAACAAAAAGTCACTAGCTTTAGAAAATCCTTCCATACTAAAAGAATATCCAAGCATTAAGATAAGTAATATAAATAAACTTGGCATCATCCAGACATTTAGTTTTTCTATACCACTTTTTACTCCTTTTGATACTACATAAAAAATTACTACAAATACAAATGTAAAACACACAAATTGTGATATAACATCATTTGAAAGTAAATTTCCAAAACTTGCTGCACTTTCATCTATACTCTTTGGCAAAGGAAAAAATCCAAAATAAATATACTTAACAATCCAACCTATAATCACACTATAAAAAGAAACTATTAAAATTGCACCTATCATAGAAAATCCCACAAGAGACCATAATCGTTTATTTTTTGGCGCCAAAGTATAATAAGCATTTACAGGATCTTTCTCACTTAGCTTTCCTATGCTAAGTTCAGCTAGAAATATTATAAAACCAACACCTAAAGTTAAAAGTAAATATACGATCACAAAAGCTGACCCGCCATTATTACCTACTAAAGTTGGAAATTTCCACGCATTTCCAAGTCCAACAGCTGATCCTGCAACCGCTAAAACAAATCCTATCTTAGAAAACTTTTCATTCATAAAAACACCCTAATTACAATTATAAAGGGTTTAATTTAGCTAAAAAAACTTTAATTTATTTTAAAATGGAGTTTAATTTATTAAAATTTCAATATTTTTAAAGTTATTTTTTTATAAAATCAATGCTTTAAAATTACGAGTAGGGATACGCAAGCCGAAAGAATTTTAATTATTAAATCACTAATTTAAGGAAAAATTATGAAAAAGATTATATTTTTAATGCTAGCTCTAAGTGGTTTTGCGTTTGCAGCAGAAGGAAGTATGAATCAATGGTTAGCATCATTTTCTGTTTTAGCAGCAGGTCTTGGCCTTGGTGTTGCAGCTTTAGGTGGAGCTATAGGAATGGGAAATACAGCAGCAGCTACTATAGCAGGAACAGCTAGAAATCCTGGTCTTGGCGGTAAATTAATGACTACTATGTTTATTGCTTTAGCAATGATAGAAGCTCAAGTAATTTATGCACTTGTTATAGCATTGATTGCTCTTTATGCTAATCCATTTCAAGCGTTAGTGGCAGCTTAAAAAAATTAATACCTTCTATTGTAGAAGGTTTATGCGGTTATGGTGGAATTGGTAGACACGCCATCTTGAGGGGGTGGTGCGCTCAGCGTGTGCGAGTTCAAATCTCGCTAACCGCACCATAATGTTAGGATTTTAAAATGACTTTCTATCTTCTTGTTAGTGCTATAGCATTTTTAGTTCTTATATACTCTGTAAAAAAATACACATTAAATTTAGATAAAAAATCACTATTAGAACCCATAAAAACAAATATTTATCCTGAATTTTGTGACTTGATTAATGAAAAAATAAGATTATTAAAAACTCAACTATTAAATAGCGAAATTGAACTTAAAAATAATACCGACAAAGAGTATTTTTTAGAAAATTTAAGCAATATGAGTAGAAAATTAAATCATATACAAACAATGAATTTGAGCAATAAAAGCGATACCATATGGCAAAATGAACTTTTTTTATTTTTAAAAGAATTAGAAAATTTACTTATAGATTTCATCCAAGATGGAGAAAAGTTAAGCGATGAATTAAGAATGTATTTGATGAATAAATTTAATGAACTACAAAAAGAATAATTTTAGTTATTTAATTTTATTATTTCTCCATTAATTACAGAATGTGTAACAATACCGCAGATTTCTTCATTATGATATAAAGAATATTCATTATCTATTATTTTTTTATATTTTTCATCAAAGATAATAAAATCTGCATCATACCCTATTGCTATCTTTCCCTTATTCAATCCTAGGAATTTTGCTTGATTATAACTTGTAAAGTCGCAAAGTTTCTTCCAACTTAATAAATTATTTTGCACAAAATAAGTAAAACATAAACTAACATACATATCAATAGCATCAACTCCGAATTTAGCTTCATCAAAAGCCAAATTCTTCTTTGATGTCGAGATAGGAGAATGTAATGAAGTTAAAAATTTAATTTTATAATCTAAAAAATATTCTTTTAATTTTGTCTGCGTTTTTTGATCTTTTAAAGGAGGTAAAATTTTTGCACTGGTATTAAAATTATCGCATGCATTATCATTCTTTAATAAATGATGGATAGAAATTTCACTATTTTTATCTTGCAATAAATCAAAAGATCGAGTTAAGCTTAATGCGTCAAAATTCACATTAACATCATAAAATTCTGAAATTTCTTTCATTTTAGCAACTTCACTACTTTCAGCTATATCACTAATACCAATAAGCCCTAATTCAAAACTCATCTTACCATCATTCATAACACCGTGGTCATCAAATTTTTCATCAAAACATTTTATAAACACTAAACTATCTTTCATCTTAGCATATTGCATACTTTGTCTTAAAAAATTTGATTCTATATTACTTTGAATTTCTAATCCTTTTGCACCGCTATCTAACAAAATTGATATATCTTTCATTTTGTTTTCTTTATCTAGTACTTTTATAGTAGGAATAATATTAATTTTTAAAGTTTTTAATTTATCAAAATATAATTTATATCCTTGAGTGTTAACATCCAAACTATCTCTTAAAACTATAGTAGAAACACCTCCACTCAAACATTGTTTTTCTAAAGCAACCAAGCTATCAAATTCAAAATCATTATCTAATAAATTGACATTTAAATCAATAAAAGAAGGCAAAAGAGTTTTTTCTTCTAAATCAATAACTAAATCTGATTTATCACTAATAAAACTATCTATATGAATAATTTTACCATCTTGAATTTGAATATCAACTTTTTCTTCGCCATAAATTCTTGCATTTTTTAAAATCATTGAATTTCCTCTTTTGATAACATTAAATCAGCTACACATTTTTGAATGTTTTTACCATTTAACATGAAAACTACTTCATTAACAATGGGAGTATAAATCTGATATTTTTGCGCTAAAGAATGAATAGCAAATGCTGTTTGCACTCCCTCTGCAACTTCACCCAATTCTTGCAAAATTTGTTCTAAATTTTTATTTTGTGCGAGATTAAAACCCACTCTATAATTTCTAGAAAGTGGACTTGAAGCACTAAGAAATAAATCTCCTGCTCCACTCAATCCTAAAAAAGTTTCTTCACTTGCATTAAAATATCTACCAAAACGATGCATTTCAACCAAACCTCTTGATACAAGTGAAGCTCGCGCATTATTTCCTAATTTTAAACCATCACATACACCGCTAGCAATAGCTAAAACATTTTTATATGCTCCACAAATTTCAGCACCTTTAACATCATTACTTATATAAGTTTTTACATATTTTGGAAAAAAGGATGAAAATTTGCTACAAAGTTGTTTATTTTTTCCACTAATAACTAAAGCACATGGTTTTTTTTCTAAAACCTCTAAAGCAAAAGAAGGGCCGCTTAAAAAACAAATTCTATCACTGGCTATGAAATCCATAAAAATTTCATCCATGAATTTTAAACTTTTAAAATCAATACCTTTAGAAGCAACCAAAATTTTATGATCGCAGTCTTTAAAATTATTTTTTAACCATTCATAAGAACCTTGAGCATACAAGGCAAAAATTAAGTATTCGCATTCTAAAGCGATATCAGTACTAACAAAATTCGGAATATCTTTATTGTGATATGAAGTAATCACACATTCATTATGTACGCTTAAAGCGTCATATAAGGCACTTCCCCATTTGCCTGCACCAATAACTGCTATTTTCATTATCCAAGCTTTGCTTTTAGAATTTCATTTACCTTATTAGGATTAAATGCTCCTTTGCCTGCTTTCATAGCTTGACCAACAAAAAATCCAAAAAGTTTATCTTTACCGCTTTTATATTCAGCAACTTTATCTTCATTAGATTGTAAAATTTCATCAATAATTTTTTCAATTGCACCATCATCACTAACTTGTTTTAATCCAAGTTTTTCTATGGCATCATCAATGTCAATCTCTACATTTTCAAACACATATGCAAGTATATCCTTGCCTGCTTTAGCACTAATTACTCCCTCTTCTATACGTCGAATAAGCAAGGCTAATTTTTCTTGTTTGACAGGTGAATTTTCTATAGTTAAATCACCTTTTAAAAGCCCCATAAGCTCTGTCGTAAGCCATGTCACACATAATTTTGGACTTAAATTTTGACTTATTAAATATTCAAAATATCTACAAAGCTCTAAAGAAGAAACTAAAACTTCACTATCACTTTCTTTTATACCAAATTTATCAATAAATTTAGCCTTTTTTTCATCTGGCAATTCTGGAATTTTTATATTTAACATATCATCACTTAAGATTACGGGTAAAAGATCAGGATCTGGAAAATATCTATATTCTGCAGAGTCTTCTTTACCTCTCATACTTTTAGTAACCAAATTTACAGTATCAAACAATCTTGTTTCTTGAAATACTTCATCTTCATACACACCATCTTCCCAAGCTTGACTTTGACGCATTACTTCATAGTCTATAGCTTTTTGTATAAAGCGGAATGAATTTAAATTTTTTATCTCTACTCTAGTATAAAGTTTAGTATCTCCTTTTGGTCTAATACTTACATTTGCATCACATCTAAAACTTCCTTCTTGCATATTTGCATCAGAAATATCTAAAAACCTTATAATAGAATGTAATTTTTTAAGATAAGCTACAGCCTCATCAGAACTTCTAAGTTCAGGCTCACTCACTATCTCTAGCAAAGGCGTACCTGCTCTATTTAAATCAACTTTTGAAAAATTACTTTCATGAATATTTTTTCCTGCATCTTCTTCTAGATGAGCTCTTGTAATACCTATGCGCTTATTATCACCATTTATATTTATAAAAAGTTCTCCGTTTTCAACTATAGGCACATCAAATTGTGAAATTTGATAAGCTTTTGGTAAATCAGGATAAAAATAATTTTTTCTATTAAATATACTTTTTTGATTTATTGTCGCATTAATAGCTTTACCAAAAGCTATAGCTTTAGTTGTTGCTTCTTTATTTAAAACAGGCAAAGCACCTGGTAAGGCTAAGCATGTAGGACAAACATTTGTATTTGATTCTTCTCCAAAAGAAGTTGCACATGAACAAAAAATCTTAGTTTTAGTATTTAATTGTGCATGAACTTCTAACCCTATAACTACCTCAAACATTAATTTTCCTTAGAATTTTGTTTTTATTTTATCGTGTTTTATTTCAAAAAGAGTTTAAAAGAATCAAAGAAGAGTTATAAAAAGCATTTTATTGCTTTTTATAAAATCAGTGCTGTTCATCAACTACAGTAGCACCAGCTAAATAAACATAAGTTAATATCATAAAAATAAATGATTGCAAAAATGCCATAAAAGTTAAAAGTATATAAGCTGGTAAAGGAGCTACCCAAGGTACAAGTGCTAAAATAACAGCTAAAAATAAATCATCTCCTTTTATATTTCCAAATAGACGAAATGATAAAGAAATAACTCTTGAAATATGGGAAACAATTTCTATAGGAAACATCAATGGGGCTAAAATTTTTACAGGGCCCATAAAATGTCCAAAATATTTAAAAATTCCTTGAGTTCTAATACCTTCATAATGATAATAAAAAAATACGATAATAGCTAAAGTGGCACTAAAATTCAAACTAGCACTAGGAGCTTCAAAGCCAGGTATTATACCTATTAAATTGCTAAAAAATACCATAAAACCTATAGTTGCAACAAGTGGCAAATATCTTCTTGCAGCTTCATCACTTCCCATGGTATCTCTTCCCATGCTTAGTATACCTTCCATATATGCCTCAGCTAAATTCTGACTTCCTCTAGGAACGATTTGCATTGATTTTGTAGCAAATTTAGCCAAAACCAAAGAAATTACAACAACTATAGCAAGATGAAAAAAATAAGCAAAAGTATGACTAGTATCGATAAAAGAACTAAATAAAAATAAATCTTTCATTAAAAAACCTCAGCTAGAATATTCAAAAGCAACTATTATAAAACAATTTTTCTTATATTTTAATGAAAAAATATTTTTACAAACTACATCCATTCTAATACTTCACGCAATTCCTTTGCAACAAAGCATTTTAATCCTATTTTTTCCAAAGGATCACTTGCTATAATAGCATTTTTAAAATTTTGCATCTTCGCTTCTTTTAATCTTACATCAAGTGAAAAAACTTCTTTAATTTCACCATTTAAGCTAAGCTCTCCTATAAAAACACTATCTTTACTTAGGGGTCTATTTTTAAAACTTGAAATAATGGCGGCAACTACTGCTAAATCCGCTGCTGTTTCATTGATTTTAACTCCACCACTAACATTTATAAAAACATCATATCTCCCAAGAGGAATTTCAAGTTTTCTCTCAAGTAACGCTATAAGCATATCTAAACGATTTTTTTCATAACCTGTAGCACTTCTTTTTGGATAAGTGCTCTCGCACACTAAGGCTTGAATTTCTAAAATCAATGCTCTTGATCCTTCCATAACAACACTCAAAGCACTACCACTAACTGCTTTACCTCTAGTAAAAAATTTATTCGAAATATCTTTTGCGCTAATTAATCCTTTAGAAGTCATTTCAAAAATTCCGACTTCACTAATATTTCCAAAACGATTTTTAAAACCACGTAAAATTCGAATTTCTTTATTATTATCACCTTCAAAATAAAGCACTACATCAACCATATGTTCTAAAATTCTAGGACCAGCAATCGCTCCATCTTTTGTAATATGGCCTATAACAAAAGTACTTATATTTCTAGCTTTACAAAAACGCATTAATTCAAAAGTAATTTCCCTAACTTGAGTTACGCTACCAGCTGCTGAAGCAATTTTATTAGAATAAATTGTTTGTATAGAATCGATAATTAAAATTTCATATTGATCTTTTAAAAGTTCACTCAGAATATCCTCTAAACAAAGCTCAGTTAGCAAAAATAAATTTTTATCATTAGCCTCTAATCTATTTGCCCTGAGTTTAATTTGAGCTTTACTTTCTTCACCACTTACATATAAGACTTTTTTACCATTTTTAGCTAAATTTGAAGCAATCTTAAGTAAAAGAGTAGATTTTCCAACTCCTGGGGAACCTCCTATTAAAGTCAAAGAACCTATAACCAATCCACCACCTAATACTAAATCAAGTTCCCTATATTGAGTAGAAATTCGGATAAAATTTTCTTCTTCTACATCGTTAATACAAACTGCTAGATTGCTTTTATTTATATTTTCAAGCTCTTTTAAAACTTTTATTTGTTCTTGTTTTAATTCTACAAAGCTATCCCAAGCACCACAATCAGGACATTTTCCAAGCCATTTTGTTTGCTGATTACCACAAGCTTGACATTCAAATAAAATATGTTTTTTAGCCATTAAACTACCTAAAATTATGATTTCATATTTTAATTAAATATCTTTAAGATTTCTTTTTACTATTTCTTCTTCTAAAGGGATAATATTTTTAAGTATTTCTTCATTTGTAAATTTTATATTTTGAATTAAAACTTCAAATAAAAATATATGATCTTTTATCCAAGTTAAATTTTTATTTAACCATTCGTCATTATTTCTCGGATTTATTACATAAATTCTTGCTAAATTAAATTCAAATTGTTGCAAAAATGGTCTGATAAACTCATATAAAAAACTTTTGCAATATTCGTCAAGTTTTATTTTAGAAGTATCTAAAAATTGCATAGTTTGCATAATCATTTTTTTCTTTTCTTCAAACAAAGAAATTTGATAGATTTTTTGATTGTATTGCTTTAAGTTATCTAAATGAAGTTGAAATTCTTCAATAAAACCTTTACTAAATTTTATGTTATTTTTTATTTCATTATAACTTTGTATCAACAAATCATTTTGCATATTTTTATCTAATGATACAGGTTTTTCAAAAGGTTTAGTTATTTTTTTATCTAGAAATTCTTCACAACATTCTTTAAAAGGTTTTTCTATGGTCCCTTCAATATGCGCCCCACCTTCAGTAGCATTATAAAATTTAAAACCTTCTTTGCTAGCTATATAATTTTGTATCGTTAATCTAAATATATTCCAAAATCTATGAGTAACCACAATACCATCACCGCCATAAGCTTTAGCAGATTCTTTATCTGTATAACTTTCATAATTTGGACCATAAATATACTCTTTAGGATGGGAGGTACCATCATTTGCATAAGCTAAATCTTGTCCTATAAATATAATATTTTCATGGCTTAATTCACATGCTAAATGCAAAGCATTAAGTGCCACTGTGCTACCAGCTGACAAATTTCCAAAACTATCTAAATTTAAATTATCAATAAATTTTGTTGTATAAGGTGTCAAAGTGTATTGTCTTTTTGTATCTTCTAGATACTTTATAACCAAAGGATGCACCAGAGTCAACAAAATAAATACTATATTTTTATCTATATTTTCATAATTTTGTTTTAATAAATCAGCTGTCATTTCACTACGTTCACTCATTAAAACATAATCAGGTTTAATTTCATTTTTAGCCAAAATAGAATAAGCACTATCTACACAGAATATACTAAAATTATCTTGATATCTTTTCAACAAAGGAAGTTGCTTTGTTAAAGATGGTCCAGTAGAAACTATAATAGCTGATTTTGACTTTTTATTTCTGTTTTGTAGTAAACTTTGCAAGGTTAAACCAGTAATCATTTTTGACATATTATAAGTAAATTGTGCAATTCCTTGAATTGTATCTCCTATATCATCTCCTTGATATAAAATGATAGTTTTTATACATTGTGAAATTTTATCATTTAGTTTTAAAATTTTTGTTTGAACGTCGCTATAGTAATCACTATGCAAATGCATATCATATACTCTCAAAAAATTAAAAAAAGGAAATTTTTGAAATAAAATCATCAAATCTGAACTATCAATATCGCTATTTAAAATAATAATTTTTTGTTCTTTTAACTCTTGAGAAAAATCAAAATTACTCAGTGCAATTTGCAATAATTCTAAATCATCTTCAAAAACAATAATATGTTTTAAATTTTGATTTTTTAAAAGACATTTATACAAGATTCCATTTCCAAACCCATAAAAATATAACACAGGATACAACAAATATTTTTCTTGATAAAATTTTATTTTTTCTTGTAAATATGAGTCTAGATTGTCATAAATTGCTATATTAGTTTTAGTATTTATAAAATTTAGATTGATCCCCCCCCATTATCTATTTTTTGAAATTTATTATTTTGTATTTTTCTTAGTTGATCTAATAAATAAGGATTATTTAATGATGCTAAATTTTTAGATAATATACTCATTTAAAAATAGGTTCCAAAATAGCATCTAGATATTCTTTGACATTAAATTCACAAAGATCTTCCATTTTTTCTCCTATACCAACATAAAATATCGGAAGCTCCAATTCTCTAGCTATACTAAATAATGCTCCACCTTTAGCAGTACCATCAAGTTTTGTAATAATAACACCATCAAGTTGAACTAATTCATTAAAAGCTTTAGCTTGCAAAATTCCAGATACTCCTTGCGTGCCATCAAGAATAAGTATTTTTCTATGTGGTGCGCCTTGCATAGCTTTAGCACTAATACGCACAATTTTTTCTAATTCATTAGCCAAATTTTTTTGATTTTGTAATCTACCCGCAGTATCTAAAATAACTCTATCGTATTTTTTAGCCAATGCTTTAGAGATGGTATCAAAGGCAACTGCTGATGGATCGTGTCCTTGAGAAGTGGCTATAATATCCATATCAAGTTTTTGTGCCCAAAGTTTTAGTTGTTCAATAGCTCCAGCTCTAAAAGTATCACAAGCTCCAAGTATAACTTTTTCACCATTTGTTTTGTGTAAAAATGCCATCTTAGCAATGCTTGTAGTTTTTCCAACCCCATTAACTCCTAAAATTAAATCTACAAAAGGCTTATCGCTGGAAAATTCAGGCTTATCATAAATAAAATAAGTTCCCATTACACGCTCTAAATCAGCCCTTTTTACTTCATCATTAGGTGGTAAATAATAAATAATTTCTTCTATTATTTCATAAGCAACATCAGCTTCTAATAGCATTTCTTCTAATAATTCTTTTGTAACAATTTTATTGTCTGCTTTAACTAAATTTATACTCTCTAAAGTCTTTTTTAAACCATTTTTTAAAAATCCAAACATCACATTATCACTTTTTGTATATCTATATCTAACATTTCTTCAGGAATTAGTCCTAAGTATTCTTTTATTTTCTGGCCCTTTGTGTCAAATAAAACCATTGTGGGGATGGAGCCTATATTTAAAATCTTAGAAAAAATGAGACTATTTTCTCCTGATCCTGCTTGAAAAGTTATTTTATTTTCTTGTATAAATTCAAGTATTTCTTTGTCTTTATTTTCCTCTAAAAAAAGTACTATAATATCCAATCCATCTTTATATTTTCTATGTAAATTATTTAAATGTGCAATTTCTGCTTTGCAGGGTATACACCACGAAGTAAAAAATACAAATAATTTTGCTTTAGAATTATCATCAAAATCAAATTTTTGATCTTGATAATTGACAAATAATTTTTTATCATCTAAAAATTTTAAAGTAAAATGCACATTTTCACTTTGCGTTAAACTAGCACCATTCATCTCTTGTGTATCTTCTTTTTCACTCGAACAAGCACTAAAAAAAACTAATATAAAAATTACTAAAAAAAAATTAATCTTCAAGCATTATCCTTATGATCATTTAAGCTTAAAATTATAACATAAAAAGTAAAAAGCTAAGGAAGCCTTTGACAAAAAATATTTTTAGACAAATTCAAAAAAATAAAACTAATCAAAGAATAAAATTTCAATATAAAAAAAATTTTATTATTTTTAAAGAAATAATCAAAATTTTAAAAATGCTAAAAACAACAAAAAACATACTAATTTACATACCTTTAAAACATGAAGTTGATATTTATAGATTTAGGCATTTACTTTCTAATAAATATCAAATTTTTGTTCCATTTATGCAAGATAAAAGTTTAAAGGTAGTAAAATTAAGGCTAACTCTTGATAAAAAGAGTTTTGGGGTATATGAACCAAAAAATTCCTTTTTGCATTCTCGTGTAGATATAGCCATCGTTCCTGTCATAGGTGTAGATGAAAATTTTAAGAGAATAGGTCATGGGAAAGGATTTTATGATAGATTTTTTGCAAATTTTACTCATAAAAAACCTAAAATTATTTTTGTACAAATAATTAATAGCAAAATTAAAGAAAATTTATGTGAAAATCATGACATAAAAGGTGATTTTTATATTAACCCTTATAAAAAATATTTTAGGAAAGTAAATAAAAATGATAGAAATTATAGTTGCATTAATAGCCGTTTTTATAGGCGGAGGGATTGGATATGTAGTCGCTAAAAAGATTCACGATGCAAATTTCAACATCTTTTTAGAACAAGCAAAAGCAAAAGCAAAAGCTATAGAATATGAAGCTGAGTTAATATTAAAAGATGCTAAAAATTCCGTAGCTGAAGCCGAATTTGGTGCTAAGAAAAAATTTGATGAAAAAATTCAAAAACTTCATAGAGAACATTCTATGAAAATGGAAGAACTCAATAAAAAAGAACAAAATTTATTTCATCAAGAAAAACTTAATGAAGAAAATAAAACTAGTCTTATTAAAGAAAAACAAAATATTAAAACTCTAACAGAAGAAAATGAAAATCTAAAACGAACTTATATGCAAAAATTAGATGAGGTTTTAAAAATACTTGAACATTCTGCAGGTCTTACTCAACAAGAAGCTAAAGCTATAGTTTTGCAAAAAACAGAAGAGAGTGCAAGAGATGAAATTGCTCATATAATTAGAAAATATGAAGAAGAAGCTAAAACTGAAGCTAAAAGAAAGGCTAATTATATACTAGCACAAGCTACTTCAAGATTTGCTGGAGAATTTGCTGCTGAAAGATTAATCAATGTTGTTAATATTAAAAACGATGAATTAAAAGGTCGTATAATAGGAAAAGAAGGAAGAAATGTTAAAACTTTAGAAATGGTTTTAGGAGTAGATATCATCATAGATGATACTCCAGGAGCTATTATAGTCAGTTGTTTTAATCTTTATCGAAGAGCTATAGCAACGAAAGTTATAGAACTTTTAGTTGAAGATGGAAGAATTCAACCTGCAAGAATCGAAGAAATCCACGAAAAAGTATGCAAAGAATTTGACGATAATATCTTAGAAGAAGGTCAAACTATCGTCATGGATTTAGGACTTAACAATATTCATCCTGAAATTGTAAAACTTATAGGTAAGTTAAGATATAGAGCAAGTTATGGACAAAATGCTTTGACGCATTCTCTAGAAGTAGCACATTTAGCTGGAATCATAGCAGCAGAATGCGGTGGTGATGAAAAATTAGCTAGAAGAGCTGGAATTTTACACGATATAGGAAAAGCTTTAACTCATGAATTTGAAGGTTCACACGTAGATTTAGGAGCTGAACTTTGCAAAAGATATAAAGAACATCCTGTTGTTATTAATGCTATTTACGCGCATCACGGTCATGAAGAAGCTTTTAGTATAGAATCAGCTGCAGTTTGTACAGCAGATACTCTTAGTGCAGCAAGACCTGGGGCAAGAAGAGAAGTACTAGAAGCCTTCTTAAAAAGAGTAAGTGAACTTGAAGACATAGCAAAAAATAAGTCAGGAGTTAAAAAAGCCTATGCTATTAATGCTGGTAGAGAGATAAGAGTTATTGTTAATGCAAAATTAGTTAATGATGATGAATCTATACTTTTAGCCAAAGAAATTGCTGAAGAAATTCAAGAAAAAGTTCAATATCCTGGTGAAATTAAAGTCAATGTCATTAGAGAATTAAGAGCGGTTGATTACGCAAAATAAGGCTAAATATGCAAGAAATGATTGATAATCTTAGTACTTATGGATATTTGATTTTATTTTTTTATTCTTTTGGTGGTGGCATGGTAGCTATTTTAGCTGCTGGTGTCTTTTGTGCAAGCTCAACCAAACTTGACTTGCATTGGTGTATTTTTTTAGCTTTTTTAGCAAACACCTTAGGTTCTACCTTGCTTTTTATACTTGGAAAGTACTACAAAAAAGATATTATGCCCTATTTTAAAAATCACAGAAGAAAAATCGCTCTTGCTATGATTAAGATTAAAAAATATGGCGATTTACTTTTAATCATACAAAAATTTATATATGGAGTTAAAACCATCATTCCTATAGCTGCTGGACTCTGTAAATTCAGTTTTGTAAGATTTGTTATTATTAATACCGTAGCAAGTTTAATCTGGGCTATTGCTTTGGGTTATGTTGGATTTATTTTTGGCAATGCCTTGCAAGATATTTTTGAAATACTTTCTCACTATCCATATATAGCACCTATTTTTATAATTACTCTCGCTTTAATCATATGGTTATATTTATCAAAATTTTCTAAGAAAAAATGAATTTTAAATTCTCTGTATTTAAAAATTATAGAGAATTTAGCATTTTATTTCTTTGCTTTTTAATTATTCTTTTACTTAATCTTTTTTACGAATATAAACATTATCAAAATTTTAAACTCACTAAACATCTTTATCTTAAAGATAATATAATTATTTCAAGTCATATTAAAGAAAATACAAATGGAAAAAGATATCAAATTTTAAAGCTTAAAAATTCTGATTTTACCCTTTATACTCTAGATTATAAAATATTAGATTTAGATAGAAATAAACGCATAAATCTTAGAATTATCACAAAAAATGTAAATTTTAAAGATTATTTGAGTAAAAATTTTTTTGCGCCAAGTTATGATATCAACCAAACAACATCCATCAAACAAGATAATTTTATTACTAGATATTTTTTAAATCAACATCAAAATTCAAAAATAATAGAATTTTATGGAGCTTTGTTTTTTGCTAAAAGTATTTCATATCAACTACGTCAGGATATAAATTTTTATGGTATAGCACATTTAATAGCAATTAGTGGATATCATTTAGGATTATTATTTAGCTTTTGTTTTTTTATTTTTACACCTATATATGCTTTTTTTCAAAAAAGATATTTTCCCTATAGAAGTTTGAAATTTGATATTAGTTTATTAGTTTTTACACTTTTAATATCTTATACATTTTTGATCAATTTTCCACCTTCTTATATAAGAGCTTTGTGCATGGCTTTACTTGGATTTTATTTTTATTGCAAAAATATAAATATTTTAAGCTTTAATTTTTTATTTTTGAGCATAGTTTTATGTATAAGTATTTTTCCACAATTAATCTTTAGTGTAGGATTTTTATTTTCAATTTTAGGAGTTTTTTATATTTACTTATATATTCATCATTTTAAAAATTATTTTTCAAATCTAACTCACATAATTTTGTTAAACTTTTGGACTTTTCTAGCTATGATATTACCAGTATTATATTTTTTCCCTTTACTTAGTTTGCAACAATTTCTAGCTATTCCTCTTAGTATTTTATTTATAATATTTTACCCTCTAGTTTTACTGCTTCATATTATTGGATATGGAAATTTTTTAGATAATATTTTAATCTATTTTTTTGATATAAAATTTTACAGCATTAATTTTAAAATTTCATTTTATATTTATTTAGCTTATTTACTAATGTCGCTATTTGCTATTTTTAACAAATATTTAGCTCTTTTTGTAGTTTCTCTTGGGTTTATTCCCTTTATTTTCTTGATCTAATAAAATATAAACTTTCAAACCCAAAAGATAAATTATCCACGAAATATATATCCATAAAAAGAAAAATAAAATAACAGAAAAAGAACCATACACATTTAAATAAGTTTTATTATATACCGCATAGTACACAAAAATAGTTTTAGAAATATACCATATAACAGAAGCGCCAAAAGAAATTATAAGTAAAAGCTTTACACTACCTTTTTTATTCAATGAACTAGAATATGATATAAAAAATAAAACCCAAATAATAACATAAGGTAAAATTTCAAAAAAATTTAAACCAATATTAAAATCATCTAATGTCTTTTGTATCAAGCCTGAAATATAAAAACTAAGACCTAATCCTAAAGGTGTTAAAGTAACTAAAGTCCAATAAGAACTAATACTATGCCATAAATTTTTAGTTTCTTCTTGTAAAAGTTTATTGACCACATAATCATAACCTGAAAAAAACGCAAGCGAAGTGATGGCCATAGCTACAAGTCCTATTAAGCCTATATTAACACTATTTTTTAAAAAGGTATTTATATAGCCTATTATTAATTCTTGTTGAGTTGGAATCAAAAATGCAAAAATTAAATTTTTAATTTTTTCTTGATATATTTCAAAACTTGGAATTTGGGTAAAAACCCAAAAACACAAAAACAAAAGTGGGATTAAAGATAAAATAGTATAAAAACTCAAGGCCGCAGCATAATTTAAAATTTCTTTATCTCTTAGATATAAAAATATTTTTAAGATATTTTTAAAATTCATCAAAGACCCATTTTAAAAGGGTTTAATATATTATTTGGATCAAATGCTTTTTTTATATTTCGCATCAATTCCATCTCAGCTTCATTAAATGCCAATTTCATAAATGGAGCCTTAGAAATTCCTATACCATGCTCTCCACTTAAAGTCCCTCCTAAAGAAACCGTAAGTTTAAAAATTTCTTCTACTGCCTCATAACCTTTTACTACTAATTCAGAATTATTTTTATCACTTACCATAACATTAGTGTGAACATTTCCATCGCCTGCATGACCAAAACAAGGGATTTTAAAATCATATTTTTTAGAAATTTCAGATATTCCTTTTAAAAGCTCTGGTAATTTTGCACGAGGCACTGTAATATCCTCATTAAGCTTTAATTTCCCGTACATTGCAACACTTTGGGAGCAGTTTCTTCTTGCAAACCAAATATCTGCAGCTTCTTGCTCATCTTTTGCAATTTTAAATTCCCTAGCTTTAGAATCTAAAAAATTCTCTTGCAATATCTTCAAATCTGCTTCTACAGATTCTTCCACATTTCCATCTACATCAGCAATTAAAATAGCTCCTGCATCTACTGGCAAACCCTTATTAAATTTAAGCTCAAGCGCTTGAATACTTAATTGATCTAAAAATTCCATAGATACTGGCGTAACACCTTTTGCTAAAGTTTTATAAACAGCATTCATAGCATCATCTATGCTATCAAAAATTCCCATGGCAGTTTTTTTAATTTTAGGTAAAGCTACAAGTTTGAGTGTAATTTGAGTAAGTACAGCTAAAGATCCTTCACTAGCTATTAAGATTCCGGCCAAATTATAACCTGCTACATCTTTTATTGTTTTTTTACCAGCTCTAATAACTTCTCCATTAGGCAAGACAGCTCTTAAAGCCATCACATAATCTTTAGTGATGCCATATTTTGCAGCTCTCATTCCACCAGCATTTTCACTTACATTACCACCTATTGAAGAATAATCCATACTAGCAGGATCAGGTGGATAAAATAAATTGTATTCACTTAGTACTTTTTGTAATTTTGCATTAATTACTCCAGGTTCTACTACAGCAACTAAATTTTCAAGATCAATTTCTAAAATCTTATTCATATGTTTTTCAAAACTTAAAACTATACCACCATTAACAGCCAAGGCTCCACCTGTAAAACCAGAACCTGAACCTCTAGGAATTATGATAATATTTTCTTTGTTACAATATTTTAAAATTTCACTAACATCGTTTTCATTTCTTGGAAAAAGCACGCCATCTGGTAAATAGTGATTTTTTGTCGCATCATAACTATAAGCTCGTTTATGTATTTCATCGAAGAAAACATTATCTTTTCCTAATAAATTTTGGAAAAACCTTTTATGACTTTCTTGCATTTTTATTGTTCTCTAGTTAAGCTAATTAAATTTTTATAATAAATATAATAATTCTCTATAGCTTCATCATTCAAACTAAAAATATCACTTTTATATCCACTAATTCTTGAATAAAATGGTATCTGCAAACCTTGTGCTTGCGGAATTTCAATCTCTTGTAATTTTTCAAAATCCTGACAGTCGACTAACTCAGCTTTATTTTCTAAAGCAACAACTAAAAGCCCTACTGCATTTTTTGAACAAAACGATCTAAAATCTAACCTTTTTGGAGTTTGACGATATTCTTGTATCATATGAGCACCAAATAAATCAGGATGCAAAAAATATAAATCACTAAATTTTTGTGCGATATAATCATACACTTTTTTATCAGGAGCTATGATTAAAGCTCTATCATAAAGATAATTTAAAACTACCTTATCATCAATCTCTGGTAAAACATTTGGTAAAGGCATAGCATCTTGAGTCAACATATCAAATACTTTAAATTGTAGCTTTACTAAGCCGTTTTCACGTCCTACAACACTCACTCTTGCAATAATGGAATCTTGATTTTCAATACTATGAACCACAATACCACTAGAATGCATTAAAATTCTAGGATCATCTTGTACATAGCCATAAATATCTTCAACTTTTTCTAGTTTAGTTTGTATCAAATCAAAGCTTTTTGCATACGAAAACACCGCAAAACACAAACTCATTATAATCAATCTTACCAATTGCATCTCCTTTTAGGATATAAAAAGTAAATTATAATGTCTTTTCCTTACAAAATTGTAAGAAAAATTAAGTAAAATACAAATTTATTTTATTTTAGGGGTTTTATTTTTTAATTATGAAAAAATTTTTTATATCTTTATTTCTTTCAATAAAATTATTTGCATTTTCAAGCGTAGAAGAACTTTCATGGGAAGATGGCAAAACCTTACTTGACTTTTTACAAGATCATTCTATCCCGCTTAATCTTTATTATAATTTGGATACAGAAGATAAAGAATCAAGTGCAGAAATTGCAAGTGGTGTAAAATATCAAATGTTAAAAGATGATCAAGGTAATCTCGAACAAGTTTTAATACCAATTAGTGATGATTTACAAATTCATATCTATAAAAACATAGACAATAAATTTGTTCTTAGCTTCACTCCAATTTCTTATATTAAAGAAAAAAGAACATTAAGAGTAGCTATTAATAATTCTGCTTATCAAGATGTATATGATGAAAGTGGAAGTGTAACTTTAGCACGAGCTATGGTGCGTGCCTTTAAAAATAGTGTTAATTTTAAAAATGTAAAAAAAGGCGATAGCGTTATTTTAATTTATGAACAAAAAAGACGTTTAGGAAGACTTTTTGGCGACATTAGTATAAATGCGGCTTTGGCTAACATAAGAGGAAAAGAGTATTCTATTTTTTTATATAAAGATTCTTACTACAATGCTCAAGGAAAAGAATTAGAAAATTTCTTTTTAACTAAACCTGTACAATACACTAGAATTTCAGATCGCTTTACAAAAGCAAGATATCACCCTATTTTAAAAAGATATAGAGCTCATTTAGGAATAGATTACGCAGCACCTACAGGAACTCCAGTAAAAAGTGCCGGGGATGGGGTTGTTAGTTTCATTGGGACCAAAGGTGGTTATGGAAAAGTAATACAAATTAAGCATACTTCGGGTTATATGACTTTATACGCTCATCTTAGTCGCTTTGCAAAAATTAAGCGTAATCAAAAAGTCAAGCAAGGTCAAGTAATAGCTTACGTAGGATCAACTGGTATGAGTACTGGTCCTCATTTGCATTTTGGTCTCTATTTAAACAACAAAGCAATTAATCCTGAAACTATAGTAAAAATTCCAAAATCAAGCTTAAGCGGTACAAATAAAGAGGAATTTTTAAAAATATCTAAAGATTATCAAAATATCCTTGATAATATAAAAGAAGATTTCAAAAATCCACCAAAAGAACAAAACATAGAAAATTCAGTGGAGCTTTAATATGTCTCATGATTTTTTAGAAGCACAAGAACTTTTAAAAAATATTTCTAGCTCCCAAAGCACTTATGAGATTAATGAAGCGTTAAAAACTATCAAAAGGCATAATGAAGAGCTTTTTTTACAAACTTTAAATTCTCTTGATACATTCACTTTAGCAAATGTAGCTACTATCACACCCGAATATATACTTGAAGATATTTTAGAATACCTAAGTATCACAAAAATAGCTCAAGCGGTTGGAGAATTAGAAAGTGATGATGCTACTGACTTAATTAAACGCTTTGAAGAATTAAATCCGCAAAAAACTCTTACAATACTAAATCGTTTAAGTTCTGAAGATAAAGAAGAAATTCTTCGTTTGAAAAATTATGACGAAAATACAGCTGGTGCTTATATGCAAACTGAGATTTTCACGGCATTTTTAGATGAAAGCATAGAAAAAGCTATCAAAAGATATAGGATACTAAAAAAAAGTGAAAAAATAGATCAAATTTTTCAGATATATATTACTGATGAAAATGGAAAACTTTGCAATTCTATAAATTTAAGCGATCTTTTACTTTGGGATTTTAAATTAAGTTTCGCTGATATTATTAAAGAAAATGATAAAAAATATCAAAGCTATAGCGTCAAAGATCACGATGATATACAAATGGCTATTGATATGGTTGAAGATTATGATTTAAGTGTTTTAGCTGTTGTAAATGATGAAGGAATTCTTTTAGGAAGAATTACTTATGATGATATACATGATTTAATTCAAGATAATGCAACAGAACAAATTTATAACTTAGCTGGCGTTGATAAAGAAGTTGAAGAAGAAAGCGCTTTAAAAGCTGCTAAAGCAAGGGCTTTTTGGCTGATGATCAATCTTACAACCTCATTAATTTCAGCTAATATCATAAGCTTGTTTTCAGGAGAAATTGAGCAATTAGTAGCTTTAGCTGTTTTGATGCCTATTGTTGCTTCTATGGGAGGCAATACAGGCTCACAAGCTTTAGCTGTTACAGTAAGAAAGCTTTCACTTAACGAAGTTGAATTTAAAGATGCTAAAAAAGTTATTTTAAGAGAAAGCGGTATTTCATTGCTTAATGGATTTATCTTTGCTGGTATCATGAGTATTATAACCTTTGTATGGTTTAAAACACTAATGCTAGGACTTGTAATCGCTTTATCTATGCTTATCAATTTAGCGCTAGCTGGCTTTATAGGTTCTTTCGTACCTTTAACATTAAAAAAACTCAAAATAGACCCAGCAGTTGGGTCTAGTGTAGTTATCACAGCAATTACTGATGCATTAGGATTTTTTAGTTTTTTACTTCTAGCAAAAATGATACTTTTATAATAAAATCAGCATTTGTTTTTTAACCCTCAAAATCAGTTACAATAAATTCCTCTTTTGGAGCTTCTATAAAACAAGATTTTTCTTTTAAAAATAATAAATCTACATGCCCAACAGGTCCATTTCTATTTTTTCCTATAATTAACTCAGCTTTTTCTTGAACAGGATTTGGCATAAATTTTCTTTCATAATTTTTTCCCTCTATTTTCGCCTTATTTTCTCTTTCTTTTTCTTCTTGCTCTCGATAAATTTCATCTCTATATACAAATAATATAGTATCAGCATCTTGCTCTATAGCACCACTTTCTCTTAAATCACTAAGCATAGGACGTTTATTTGCCCGACTTTCTAATGAACGATTTAATTGAGAAAGTGCTACTACAGGCATATTTAACTCTCTTGCCAAAAGCTTCAACCCTCTTGAAATTTCACTTACTTGCAAATGTCTATCATTAAATGCTGAATTGCTCATCATAAGACCTATATAATCAACTACACAAAGTTCTACACTCTCATCTTGAGCTTTAATTTTTCTTAAAACTGAACGAATATCAGCTATACTTGCATATCCATTATCATAAATATAAAGGTTTTTTTGAGAATACTCTTCGCAAGCATCACTTACCCTGCTCCACTCATCATCATTTAAATCTGCAATTAAGATTTTTTGTAAAGGTATAGAAGTTTTTGCACTAATTAATCTTTGCATAATTTGCATCGCAGGCATTTCTAGTGAAAACATCACCACACCTTTATTTTGTTTTAGAGTTTTTTCTATAAAATTCAAACAAATAGTTGTTTTACCCATACCAGGACGTGCTGCTATAATAACAAGATCTCCAGCTTTAAAACCTTTTGTCATTTTATTTAATTCACTAAAGCCAGTATCAAGTCCTAAGATATCTTTATTTTCAGCTTCTTTTTGTTTTTTAAATTCTTCAACCAATTCTGATAAAACCATAGTCATATCTTTAATACTATTAGTATTAACTCTATTGGTTAAATTAAAAATTTCTTTACCAATTTCATCTGATATTTGAGAAATACTTTTATCTTCATTAACTCTCATAGGTATAGTATAAGCAAAATTTAAAAGCTGTCTTCTGATTGACTTTTCCCTTAATTCATGGGCATACTTACTCACATCAGCAATAGAAGTAGTCGCCAAAATTTCACTTAATACTTGCTCATCGATTTTTTTATGTTTTCTTATGAAACTAACACTTATAGGTTCTCCAGCATTAACGCAAGCTAAAATAGCTTTATAAATATCTTGATGAGCCTTAAGGGAAAAATCATTAACTTCTACATCTGAAGATATACTAAAAAAAGAATCTTCGCTATAAATACATGAACTAAGTATCGCTCTTTCTAAGTCTAAGTCAAAATGTTCATTGTTTTGGTTCATCTTTGCTCCATTAAAATATTTTTATGCTTTTACCTATTTTTAATATTATTAAAATATAAAAATTCATAGCTTTGAGACTGAAATTATAGAAAAAAATATCTTATTATAACTTCAAAAATTAATTTTAATCACATGTAAATTTAAAAATTTAGTAAACTTTGTAAGTAATAAAAATAAGTTGAGATTAATTTTAAAATTAGACAAAAGAACGCAAGAGTCCTAGCTCTTGCTTAAAAATTATTTTTTAGCTTTTTTTGCAGCTTTAGCAGCAGCAACTGCATCTTTAAGATTTTTTCCTACTTTAAATTTAGCAACTTTAGTAGCAGGAACATTAATAGTTTTTCCTGTGCTTGGAACTCTTGCTGTTCTAGCAGCTCTTTCAGCTACTGAAAAAGTACCAAAACCTATAAAGCTAATACTATCGCCTTTTGCTAATACATCACTAATAGTAGCAATAACAGCATCTGTAGCAGCAGTTGCGTCTTTTTTAGTTAGCCCTGCAGTTTGAGCAACTTGAGAAATGAAATCTGCTTTAGTCATAAAAAACTCCTTTTTCAAAATGGTCCTTAAGTTTAGCACATTTATCAAGCTTTTGCAAGAGTTTTTATGTAAATTCCTTATTTATTTGATACTACCTCCATTATTTTGCTCAATTAAAATTCTAAATTATATTTATTAATTTTTTCTTCCATTATTTTAAAGTATTTATCTATATTTTCATTAGTTAGAATATGTTTGTGGTATTTAATAGCATCAAGATGTATTGAATTCATATCTACATTATAGTGAACAAAATCTTTATAGTTTGCAATATTATCAGCATAATCTAAATCATCAAAACCATAAATTTTTATATTTTGATATTTTTTCGTCTGTTCAATAAGAAATTGTATATTTTTATAAAGTGAAAGAAAATATTTATCATCTTGACTAAAATAATTTCTATAGCTTTCTAACTTATAAAATATTCTAGGCTGAGTTGGAATAATCAAATGAAAATTAATTTCTTTATTTTCAATCATCATCTTTAATAAAAAATGATTTAAATATTTACTATTATCAATATAAGATTGTCCAAAATATGACACTTTATTTTTAGAAAATTTAATATTTGGACTGTTTAAAATCAAAGCACCTAAAGTTTTTTGATTTTCCTCCCACTGCAATAAATTATAAACATCTATCTGTTTTCCTATGCATTGTTTTTTATGAGAAAAAAATATCGCACATAGAATGAAATGTTTATTTAAATATAACTTAAAATCATTCATAATATTATCATCGTAAAGAAAATCAAATCTTTTGATATTTGGTCGAATTTTATCTCCATTCACTAAAGAAAATCCATCCAAAGAATAAATAATATTTTTGATTTTTTTATGTTTAATTAAATATTCTAATATAATAAATCTTTCATGAAATGTACTAGCCGCTAAAGATAAATTCATAAATTTACTATTTAATTTATCACTAGCTTCTTTAACTGAAGTATTTTCAAGCATAGATGAGCCAATTATCACAGAATCAAAATCATTATTATCTATAATACTTTTTGCTTGAAGTCTCATATCACTATGCCAAGTCTTTTCTCTAAACAATGGCTCGTGATAAAGCTGCAAAGGATCATAAATATAAAGTAAAATAATAAATATAAAGATAATCGGTAAAGGTAAAGTCAAAGATAATAAAACAACTTTTTTATAACTCATAAAACACCTTAAAAATTAAAATATATAAATTCTATATAAGAAGCCGAATATAATGTTATTAACTCCACATATAAACTAAAAGCTGTTAAAAATATAAATTTGTAATTTGGTTTAATTATTTCCATATAATAGATACTATTTTTAAAATATAAACATATTATAAAAGCAATTATGATATAAAAAAATGTTTCATTGTTGCCATTAATATCTAGCAAAGTTTCTTTAGTTCTATACCATTTTATCGGCAAATCTACCCAAACTATACCAAACATCGATTTTAAAAGATTTATAGCACCTTGCAAATTTTCACTTCTAAAGAAAATCCAAGATACATTTATAAAGTTAAAAGTTGTAAACCAAGCAAATATTTTATAGATGATATTTTCTTTAAAATGTGCATTTGGTATTGCAAAAGTATAAATTCTATGAATAACCATAGCCAATCCATGCAAAATTCCCCATATAATAAATCCCCAACTAGCTCCATGCCAAAAACCACTAATAAAAGCTACTATAAAAAGATTTCTTAAATTTAATATCTTAGAAATTTTATTTCCTCCAAGTGGTATATACATATAAACTTTAAAAAATTTCCCTAATGTTATATGCCATTTTTTCCAGAAATCAGATATATTTAAAGCTTTATAAGGTGAATTAAAATTTACAGGAAGTTTTATACCAAAAAATAATCCAAGTCCTATAGCCATATCGCAATATCCACTAAAATCAAAATAAAGCTGAAAAGAATAAGACAATGATACAAACCAAGCTGCTATAATATTCAAAAATTCACCATTTTCAACTATACCAAATCCAGCATTTGCCCATTTGCCAAAAGAATCTGCAATAAAAACTTTTTTAAATAAACCAAGAGAAAATATAAACAAACCTTTTGCCGTATTTTCCCAATTTACAAGAAATTTATTATGTGATAATTTATTAAATTGTGACATCATTTCCTTATGATGAACTATAGGACCGGCTATAAGTTGTGGAAAAAATGTTATAAAGAGAGAATAGTCTATGATATTTATTTTATATCCATTTTTATTTTTTAAGTCTTCTATATTGTTTTTTTTATAACAATCAACTAAAAATGCAATTTGCTGAAAAGTAAAAAAAGATATAGCAAGTGGTAAAAGTATGTGCGGCAATGGTATGTTAAAATTTAAATTAATAAGTTTTGAAAAGGTGTTGAAATTTTCTAGTAAAAAATCTGTATATTTAAAAAATCCAAGTAAAGTTATATTAAATATTATGCCAAGTACTACCCCCCCCCTTTTTTTTTCAGCAAACTACTTTTTAACAGCATATTTGCAATATTATAATTTACAAACATTGAAAATAATAATATGAACACATATTCAACCTTCCAGAATGCATAAAAAAATAAACTTGCCAAAACCAAAAATATTTTTGCACTTTGAATAAAATTAATCTTCTTGAGAGTATGAAATATAATCAAAACTATTGGTAAAAATACAAATATAAATTCATAAGAACTAAATAACACTCAATCTCCTATTAATTTTTTCACAAGACTTATTACCATATCAGGTTTTAAATCCTCCATACAAGCGTGGTGTTTTAAAGGACAAACTTTTTTCATGCAAGGCATACAAGGTAAATTTAAATGAACTAATTTCGCATTTTGTTGCCAAGGAGAAGTCTGTTTAAATTTGGTAGGGCCAAAAATAGCTAGCGTCTTTGTACCATAAACAGCACCTATATGCATAGGACCACTATCATTTGTAATTAGTATATCTAGCATAGAAATATTTTTGCATAAAGTGAAAATACTTGTTTTACCACATAAATTTTTCACTTTTATTCCATTTTTTACAAACAAATTTTCTATATTTTGACAAATCAACTCTTCGCTTTTTACACCAAAAATAATAATACTATGTGTTGTTGCAAATTCTTTTGCAACTTCATAAAAATATTCACTTTTCCATCTTTTGGCACTTCCAAAATGGGCTCCAGGATTAATACCTAAAATTTTTTTATTTTTTTTTGCTTGTATAGGTAATTGAAGTTTTTGAGAGCTAGCTTTAAATTCTAAAGCATCTTCTATAAAATTTAAATACTTTAATACTTGATGTTCTTCTTTTAAAATATTTTTATCAAAATAAAATCTTTTTTGAGTTTTAATTAAATTTAAAATGATCTTACTTGAAAATGCTGAACGAAAAGAAAAAGCTAGATTAAAAAAACCTAATTGGGATCTTAGTTTTAAAATTTGCATATATCTTTGCTTTTTGTTTTCAACTATAATCTTAGAATTTGGCAAGCGTTTAAAAAGTTCTGTACTAGCAAAAGAACCATAAAAAATAAATTCAGCATCTTTAAATTTTTCTCTTATAGCATAAATAGCAGCACTAGCCATTACAGCATCACCAAGCCAAGTCGGAAGATTAATAAAAATTTTCATTTGCATATTTTTTCTACCAACTTTTCAAAGCCTCTATTTATTAAGACACATTCTAATTGTTTGATATTTTTAATAAGTCCTAATTTTTGAGCATTAATATGAGCTATTATAAGTTGTATCCATTCTAAATGCTCTTTTATCCAAAGTACAGATTTGTTAAAGCTATCTTCTTTTGTCTTAGGATTTAGTACATAAATTCTAGCAAGGTTTAATTCAAATTGTACTATTGTAGGTCCCAATATCTCATACAAGTCATTCATTGTTTTAAAATTTTCTACTTTTATTTTTATTTTATCTACATGCAAAATCATATCGTTTAATAATCGTTCATTTGCACTAAGCAAAAAATCATTCATCATTTTATTTAAAGAATCTAATTCTTTTTGAAAATCTTTCTTTAAATCAACACATTTTTTTATACTTTGATTGATTTTACAATACGCTTTTAGCAAAAGCTCATTTTGCTTATTTATATTTAAAGTATCTAATTTTGCAAAAGGTTTATGTAAATTTTTGCTTAAAAGAGTTTCACAAATTTCTTTAAAAGGTTTTTCTATAGCTCCTTCTATCCTAGCACCACCTTCAGTACAATTGTAAGTTGCACAATTTTCATTTCTTGATATTAATTTTTCCATTTCATTTTTAAATAAAAGCCATATAAAGTGAGTTTTTACCATATACCCCCCCCCATAAGCTAAAGTATCTATGTGCTCATAAGTATCGCTTTCAAAGGTAGCTGAATTTTGATAGTCTTTAGGATGTGAATCTCCATTTTCAGCATAAGCTAAATCTTGCCCTATGAAGATGATATTTTTATGATTTAAGTTGGTTGCTAATTTATAAGCCATATTGGCAACACTTGGACCAGAATATGCATAACCAAGATTTTGTAAATCTATAAAGTTAATAAAATGAGAATTTTCAGATATCACTACTATTTTAGTTTGTTTTTTTTCTAAATATTTAAAAGCATTAGGATGAACTACAGATTTTAAAACAAAAACTATATCTTTATCAAATTCTCCAAAATCATTATTAAAAAATTCAGCGGTGATATCAATACGCTCTAACATACAAACATAATCAGGTTTTATATTGTATTTTGCAAGTATAGGATAAGCACTATCAGCACAAAATATTGTTGCTTTACTAGAGTATTGTTTTAAAAGCGGTAACTGTTTTATTAAAGAAGGACCTGTAGAAACTATTATGGCAGTATCACTTAAATTTTTTCTTTTATTTAATAATTCTTTATAACTTGGATTACTTATCATAGAAGGTATATTATAAACAAATTGCTCTATGCCTTGCAAAACGTCTATAGGGGAATTTCCATGAGAAAATATTGAATTTTTAAAAGAATTTAATAAATTATTATTTACCCTTAATACATCATCTTGATATTTTTCATAATAATTAGAATGTAATTCTAAAAAATACGTTCTTGAAAAATTAAACATAGGATCATTTGAGCATAAATAATCATAATCTCGTCTTTTAAGATCATTAGTATCGATTATAACAAGCCTTGCTTCTTCCAACTCCTTGCTAAAATCTAAAATTTGAAACATAGCGTATATTAATTCTAAATCGTTTTCAAAAACTATTATATGTTTGTGATTTTGATTTTGTAATAAAGCTTTATATAAAATTCCATTACCAAAACCATAAAAATAAAGAACAGGATATAAAAAATATTTTTCATGATAAGCATTTAACATAGCATTTAATTCTTCTAAAGTATTTTCATACATCAAAGTATTATCTTGAGTATTTAATAAATTTATATCTAAATTATCCTTACCTTGTATTATTTGGAATTTGTTTTGTTTTTGAATTTGAAGTAATTTTTGTTTTAAATGCGGATTTAGTAAAGCTTGTATATTTTTTGCAAACATATTCATAACCCCCAACCATCATCTACTATCATAGTCTGACCTGTAATAAATTTAGAATAATCAGAGATTAAAAACAACAAAATACCGCACACATCATCTGCTTCTAACATACCTTTGCTAGCACAGCATTTCCTATAAGCATCTAAAAAAATTTGAGGCTGATTATCTTTAATACCCCCAAAAGCTACTGAATTAACTCGTATATTTGTATTAAAAAGTTCTTTGGCAAGCCACACTCCAAGATGATTAATACCTGCTTTTATAACACTATATTCTAAGGAACTTTGCATTGAAGTACCCTCATAATTTTCAAATTTAGGAGCATACACCCCCATAATAGAACTTAAATTAATTATATTTCCAAATCCTTGTTTTTTAAAAAATTTAGCCATCTCACAAGCTATAAACATGAAACTGCCTAAATGTAAATTCAAGCTTTCACAAATTTGTTCATAACTTGCCTCATAATACGACAATTTACCCCAATCTTTACCCATAGGATAAGCACAATTAATAAAAGCATCTATTTTTCCAAATTTACCCATTCCTTTTTGCAAGCACATACCAATAGCATTTTTATCATTAATATCAAATACTATGCTTAAAATATTTTCTTCATTGTTTAGACTATTTTTTAATTTATATAATTTATCCTCATCTATATCAGCAATAATAATTTTTCCATTATGTGTTAAACAAGCTTTACTCAAAGCACTTCCTATCCTACCACAAGCTCCAACTATTAATACAACTTTATCTTTTATCATTAAAAATCTTCCTGCTTTAAATTAGCTTTTTTAATTAAAAATTCAACTATTTCAAAGTCAAATTCACTATCTACATCAAAAGCACTTCTTTCATCCATCACATAAAGTGAAGTTTCGTTGCCAAATAAATCATCACTACTTAAAAGTTTATCACGCTTAAAAATATAAATACTAGCATTCATATCATAACATTTTGGAGCACTTTGTCTGGTGTTAAAATTTCCTTTTTTTGACAATTGCACACAATTTTCATTTACCTCAATAAGATTAAAATAAGGATTGCGTCTTGCAGGCACAGCAGTTATTAAATTTTGTTTATTTTCTTTTATAAAAAGCTCATAAGCTTTTTTTATATCTAAACTACTTCTTAAAGGTGCTGAAGCATCTAAGTCTATTAAGGTATCAAATTTAGTATCAAAGTATTTTTCACTTTTTAATAATGCATCTCTCATAACAGGAAGTTTAGGCGCATCATCACTAGCTAATTTAGCTTCTCTTTTAAAAAAAATTTCCGCACCATATTTTAAAGCTACATTTGCTATTTCATCACTATCTGTGCTTACTACTATATGTTTGAAAAGTTTTGAATTTTTAGCTTGAATAATACTATAAGCAATTAATTCTAAATTATTAATCTTTTTGATATTTTTATTTTTAACCCCTTTAGAACCACCTCTAGCACAAATTGTACATAAAATATTATCCATAATGAACCTCATCACATAATTTTAAAATTTTACTTGCTTGTGAATAATCACACAAATCTTGACTCTTTCTAGCTATATTAATATGCAAATTTTTTAAAGTATCAATGGTATCGTTTTTAAAATTTTGTATTTCAACTTGATGATTTGTATTATAAATTTTTAAAGTGTTTTCTATCAAATTTGCTTCATAACTATACTCACTAGAATGAAAAATTATCTTTCTTTGTATAAATTTAGAGAAATAATCAAGCTCTATGTGAATTAAACTCCTTTTTGATTGTAATGACAAAAAAGAAAAATCATCACTATCTATTTTTAATTCTGAAAGTTTTAATCTTTGAGAATAAAGCAAGGTAAGATCTTGAAAAAAGTAAAACGCAAGATCAATTTCATGAGAAAGATCAAGTAAAACTCCACCACCTAAATCTTTCTTAGCACTATAATTTTTTGTATAATCACATTCTCGCCAATTTGGTAAATAAGAGCCACATATAAATTTAGTAAAATATATGTTTTTATCAGTATCTACAAGCTCTTTTAATCTTTGTACTAAAGAATTAAACCTTAAAAGGTAAGCTACATATATGGTGTTATTTGTATTTAAAATTTTATATTTTTCAAATAAAGGCTTTTCCACTAAAATAATTTTATCTTTTACTTTTTCATCTATATATTTTAATGTCTCATAATGTTTTGTTGTGATATTACAAATTACAAATAAATCATAAAAATTCAAATCAAGCTCATCTAAATTTTTATAACTTTTAATACTTGCATCATCAAGATGTTTTGAAACTACACTTATCTCATATCCTAAAGATTTCATAGCTAAAAAATGTTTTTTAGCTATACTGCCATAACCTACTATTAAGGCTTTCATTTAAATTCCTCATTAGCTTTTTTAAACTCATCTATCTGACCTATATCTATCCAATAATCATCAATCAAAAAAGTATTGATTTTATTTTCTTTCATAAGCAATTTAATAAAATCTGGCATATCAAGATATTCATTTTCTCTTAAAAACTTCAAAACATAAGGTTCACAGACATAAATTCCTGCACTAACTAAAAATTTTTGCACAGGTTTTTCCTTAATATTTTTAATATAATTTCTACTAAGCTCTACTACTCCGTAAGGATTTTGATAAATAAATTCTCTTAAACACACACTCATTAAAGCTTTGCTTTTTTTATGTGCTTTGAGTAATTTATTAAAATCAAGTTCAGTTAAAATATCAGCATTCATTACAATGAAACTATCTTTAAATTCATCTTTAATAAGGCTTAAAGCACCTGCTGTCCCTAGTCTCTTTTTTTCTTTTATATATTTTATATTAACATCAAATTTATCACCATTTTTAAAGTATTTTTCTATAACTTGCTTTTTATAATTAACGCAAAAAATAAAATTTTCAAAATTTTGCTCTTTAAATTTAGTAATAATACTTTCTAATATAGGCTTATTTCCCACCTTTAACATAGGTTTTGGAGTATTTTTTGTCAATTCTTTTAAACGAGTTCCAAGGCCGCCTGCCATTAAAACCACATTATTTTTATTTTTTTCTTTATGAAGCATCGAAGCTATGGATTTTATAGCGATAACTTTTTTATTTTTATCTAAAACAGGAAAATCATAAATATCGTATTTTGCACTCAAATTTAATAAAGTTTTCTCATCGCAATCTTCTTGCACAACAACTGGATTTTTTGTATAAATTTTTTTAATACTATCTTCTAGCTTATAGTCATTAATCAAAGCTTTTCTTATATTAGAATCGCTGATAACACCCAAAAAATTATCGTTTTCATCTACGACCAAAGCAAGTCTTACCCTGAGTTTACCTATAGTTTGTAAAGCTTGTTTTATACTAGAATTTTCTGTTAATTTTAAATTATTTATATTCATAGATCTATAAATTCTTTATTAAGTATTGTTTGCAAATCATAAGATTTTAAAATTTCTTTAATATTATAGCTAGTATTTTCACTATAAAAAGGATTAATAATTTTTTTTAGATTTTGCTTATATTCTTTACAATTAAGTTTTTCAAAAGCTTGTCTTAAATTTGATATATCACAATTTATAATATTGTTTGCACATATTCTACCTCTTTGTCTATCGCCTATATTTATACAAGGTACTCTTAAAAAAGGGCTTTCGCAAATTCCACTAGAGCTATTGCCTATAACAGCTTTGCAAATTTTCATTAAATTCAAATATCTTAAAGAACCCAAATTATCAAATAATCTTGCTTTAAATGATTTCTTTTCACAATAAGATTGAATCATCTCATTAATTAAAAATCCATTCTCATCAGCATTTGCCTTTGTGAAAATCAAACTTACATTTTCTATGGTATCTAAAAAATTTAACAAAGCATTGATTTCTTTTTTGATAGATTTTTTATTTATAGTTTGTGGGTGATAGGTAATTAAATAAATATTTTCTTTAAATTTTATATTTAAATCACCTTCTAATGTTTTTTTATCTAAAAAATTCATATTTTTTATCAATTCTCCACCTAAAGATCCTACATTAAAAACTCTTTTTTCATCTTCTCCAAGTTGCAAAACTCTTTTTTTATATTCTTTAGTAGAAACAAAATGCAAATGTGCCATTTTAGTGATGCTATGTCTTATACTGTCATCTATAGCACCTAGGGTAAGCTCACCACCACAAATATGAGCCAAAGGAAGTTGCATCACAAGACATACGCTAGCTACAGCTAACATCTCATATCTATCGCCTAAAACAACTACTATATCAGGTTTTAATTGTGCAAAAGTTTCACAAAGTGAAAGTTCAAGTAAAGCCATGCTCTTACAAAGTGATATGTTGTTGTCATTACTCAATAAAATATCTATTTTTTTATCAACTTTAAATTCTTTTTCTATTTCTTTATAAGTAAAGCCAAAATCCTTACTTAAATGCGAGGCAGTTAAAATGAGTTGTAATTTCAAATCCTTATCTTGTTGTATTTGATCACATAAATTTCTAAGTAAATACCATTCAGCTCTTGTGCCACTGATTACACAAATTTTTCTACTCATTTATTATTTCATCTTTTTTATAGTTTTTCTTAGCTATTTTATTAATATATTTTTCATATTTCATAGCACAAATTCCCCCACTACTTCTCTTAGCGCATAAATTTTCTTCGTTAAATCTTTCACCTTTTTTAATATCTTTATTAGCTACTAAAAATTTTCTAACTATTTTTAAATTTGACTTTTCGCTTTTACTAGTTTTTTTAATACCATCTCCAAAACTAAGTTCTAATTCTCTTATATTTTTACACAAAGCATATAATTCTTGAGGATCTAAACTAGCTAAGTGATCAGGCCCTTGCATATTTTTATCTAAAGTAAAATGTTTTTCTATAACACAAGCCCCAAGAGCTACAGCAGCTAAGGAAATATGAATTCCCAAAGTATGATCAGAGTATCCAACATCAAGTTTAAAAGCATCTTTTAATGTTTGCATGGCTTTTAAATTAACATCTTCAAAAGGCGTAGGATAAGCACTATTGCAATGTAATAATTTTATATTTTTTCTTTTTGTACCATATTTTACTAAGACATTAATTGCTTCTTCAATCTCACCTAAACTACTCATACCTGTTGAAAGTATAATTTTTTTATTTAATTTTGCTATTTTTTTCAAATATATAAAATTAGTAATTTCTCCACTTGGAATTTTAAAAAAATCCAAATTAAAATCAGACAAAAGCTCGATGCTAGCTAAATCAAAAGGTGTGGATAAAAATTTAATATTATGTTTTTTGCAATGAGCAATCAAAATCTCATGAGCTTTTTTATCAAGCTCTAATTTTTCTATCATTTCAAGCTGACTTTCTTTATTATTTTGTGTATTATTGATTTGATATTGAGCTTTTTTAGTATGGGCACAAACACAATCTTTTGCTATAAAACTTTGAAATTTCACATAATCAGCGCCAGCTTTTGCAGCAAGCTCTATGAGTTTTTTAGCTAAATTTATATCGCCATTATGATTAACTCCAGCTTCTGCTATGATAATAGTTTTTTTCATTCTTTAACACCTATATAAATATAATGATGGGCACTTCCTTCATTTTCAAAATCAAAAATATTAATAGGATCATACTCGCCAAGATAAAGAGTTTTAAAGGGCTTAAAAAGTTCTTTTAAATCACAAGGGTCTTTAATAAAATTAATATAACTTTCCTCGTTTAACCTACCCTTTAAAACTACCTTTCTTAAATTTGTATTTTCACATTCGCTAGAATTTTTGTAATAATAATTTTTTTCACTCATCATAGTGGCAAAAATTATAGCTTCTTTATTTGCTAATTCATAAAATTCTTGAATATTTTCTTTTAAATTAGACAAATAATACAAACTTTGATTTGCAAATATAACATCTATTTTTTCATCAAAAAGGTGCTTAAAACTTGCATTTGGTTTTATTATATGCAAATTACCCCCCCCCAGTGATAACTTTTCCCAACTAGTTTTAACACTAGCTACTATATCTATACCAAAAGGATTAAACCCTTTATTTTTAAAATAAGCACAATGAACACCATTACCACAACCAAAATCAAGCAAATTCCCACTTGTTTTATTTAATTTGTATTTTAATACTCTTTCATAAAATCTTACAACATGACCATCAGGATGCAATACTCCATAACCTTTATCATATTTTTCATTATAAGCTTTTAAAGATGAAATCATAACTATCCTTTTAATTCTTGTTTGAGTTTGTATTCGCCAAATTCATTTTTATAAAATAAGTCTAAATTATAATGCTTTTGTACTATTGTATAAAATTTAGCTTTTGAAATTCCAACAAAAGAACAAAAATCTTCTATACATTTATTATCAAGTAAATGATCTTTTTTCTTAACTATTTTTATAGCTTCTTGCCTGCTTAAAAGCCCATATCTTACAAATCTTGCAGCATAATCACTCGCCATAGCATGTCCAAATTTTGGGTACTTCATCCAAGCATGAAGTATATAGCCTATACTATCTATTTGATCAAAATTTTCAGCACAATGGGTTCTATCCCACTCTCCATTTAAATCACAAAACCCTCTGCTCTTAGCAAAAATATAATTTTCATAAGAATTCCATTTAACAAAATAAGAAAGATAAATAGGATCTAATTTAGCAATATCATCTTTTTTTGGATTAAAAAATAATTGTAAATTTTCTCTACTTATATCATCATCAATAAATTCATCAATATCTAAATCGCTTGCTACTCCATTTAAGAAAATATCTTTAGCACTAGGAGTTTCTAAACTATCATTTCCACCATATTCATAGCTGACATTTTCTCCATAAACAAGTAAAGGAGTATTAAATTTTAAAGCCATTGCAAAAGGATAAGAATATATAAGACGATCTATAAACCAAGTAGGTTTGCCATATCTTTCAAAAGTTTTCAAAGCAACTTTCTTTTGAGTTTTAATGTCTGGCTTTAAGCTAATAATATGGCATTTAAATTCTTCAGATAAATTGCGAAGATTTTTTTTACCCGCTTGCGTCATAGTAAAATTATCTTCAACGCTAAATAAAATAGGATTCATGCCTAATTTTTCTTTCATAATATGCACTTGAAAATGGCTATCTTTTCCACCGCTTACTGCTATAGCACAATCATATTCATATTTTCCATTCATATGTCTGTATTTATCACAAAGTTTTTCCAATTCCTTAAATCTTGCCTTATAATCAATTTTTTCTTTATTTTTATGATTTACACAAGCACTACATATATTTTTGTCATTTTCATCTTTAAAAAATTTAATACCAGGTCTAGTATCTGGCATAACACAATAATCACAATATTTCATTTTTACTCCACTTAAAGATCATAAAAATCACTTCTACCCCCCCCCTCATATCACGATATTTGAGAAAAAAATTATTTTTATAAGCTTTAGAAAGTTCATTATAGTTTAACTCATCAAAAATTATGCCACCTATATAAAAAAAGCCTTCAAGTGTTGAAAATTTTTGTTTAAAATAAAACAAATTATCATCATCTTTAACTCCACCACCAAGCAAAACAAAATCTATCCCTTTACTTGAACAAATTTCAAAAGAATAATCAAGTAAAGCTGCATTTGCATTTTTTTCATTTTTATTTGCACTAAGATGATAATAAGCAAATCTTTTATCCAAGAAAAAACTAGCATAAGCTAAAATTTCATCATTATAGTTTGCTTTTAAGACTAAATTTTGTTTGAAATTAAAAAGGTTTTTAAAATAATCACTACTAAAAAAATAAAATTCACTAGCCTGATTTTTTGTCATAGTATCATCATAAAGTCTTTTAAAATCTTTAGCATCATTTATATCAACTATTGAAATTTCAAGTTCTTTTCTTGCTTTTTTTATGTAAGATCTTATTCTTGGGCTGTAATTTGCTCTAATTTGTTCTAAATCTTTATAAATTGGCACTATTACTATTTTTCTTTCTTTTTTGAAAAAATCAAACTTTATTTGATAAAAATTCAAATTTCTATCAAAAGGATGAAACCTTATAAAAAAGGCGATGATATTTTCTTGCAAAGCTCGTTGTTTTAAATTTTTTAAAGCTCTATTTAAAAAGGCATAATCATCACTATTGCTATAAATTCCACCATAACCATAAGGACTTTGCAAATCAAAAAAAGGAGTATCTTGTATGCTTTTTTTATTTGCTATGACTTTTAAAAAATTTTTATCTTCTTTATAAATAAATTTAAAAACTTCTCCATAAAGTTTTACATATTCTTTTTGAAAATAAATATCTTCACTAAAATCATCACAAAAATGATCATTAAAATTTTCAAGTAAAATTTTACTCATTTTCCAAAACCTGATTTTTGATAATATCCCTCTCCGTAGGACTTTTTTCACCTTCAAAAATTAAAATTTCATCATTAATAATTTCATTATTTTTTAATGTCTGAGTATAAAAATTTATACATTTTAATTCTTTGTAAAGCTCTTTTAAACTTTTTTCATCGTCAAAACGCAAGGGACCCATTTTCACATAAATTCCATTAGTTGGCTCGAAAAAATCATCTTTATTTGCTTCATAGCCAAAAATTTGTTTTGATAAAGCGCTAGAATAAAATTTACCACCATTTTTAAGCTTTTTCATAGCTTTTTTAAAGATATTTTTTGATTTTTCTCTATCATTGCAACAAAGTGAAGCTACATCTATAATAGCATCAAAACTCTCATCTTCAAAATTATCTAATTTATCAATATAATCACCAATTTCAATTTGTTTGATTTTATCACTTAAATTCTCATCTTCCATTCTAGCTTGAAAACGCTGTGCCCCTGTTTTACTCCACTCTATACCACTAACACTAAATCCTTCTTTTGCACAAAACCATAAATTTGATCCTGTTCCAAAACCAAGTTCTAAAATATTTATCTTACTTCTATCTTGAGCATTATAAAAATTTCTTGCTATAAATCTTATAATACTTTCACTTGGATATTTACCCCATTCTTTTTTAGAGAAAATTTGTTCCCATAAACAATTCATATTTTATACCCCTCAACTATAAAAAGTTCATTTAATTGTTTAATTAAATTTTTTTGTATATGAATTTTTATGTCATTAATGCTATAAGTTGCACCTTTATAAAGCTCCTGTAAATCTTTTTCATCACAATATCTTATAACTCCAGTACAAGCATCACTTCCACTTGTAGGTTTTACCAAGTGATATCCTAAACTTTCATCTTTTTCAAAGCCATCATTATAAAGGCTGGGAGTTATAGAAAGAAATTTACCACCTCTTTTAAGCTTTTTCATAGCTTTTTCTATTATGGTCTTAGTTTTATCAAAATCATTATAAGCTAAAGAATAATTATCAATCCAAGCATCAAAACTCTCATCTTCAAAATTATCTAATTTATCAATATAATCACCAATTTCAATTTGTTTGATTTTATCACTTAAATTCTCATCTTCCATTCTAGCTTGAAAACGCTGTGCCCCTGTTTTACTCCACTCTATACCACTAACACTAAATCCTTCTTTTGCACAAAACCATAAATTTGATCCTGTTCCAAAACCAAGTTCTAAAATATTTATCTTACTTCTATCTTGAGCATTATAAAAATTTCTTGCTATAAATCTTATAATACTTTCACTTGGATATTTACCCCATTCTTTTTTAGAGAAAATTTGTTCCCAAATTTCTTCATTACTTCCTAAATTATCTGAAATTTCTTCATTGCTAATATATTTTTTCATATTTCTCCTTCATTTTTTATCTTATATTACAAATTAAATCTTGCCAGTAACATTTTAAACATTATAAATGTCACTTTTATATTTCTTTAAATTTAAAGGGTTACTAAACCAATTTATTGTTTCTTTTAAACCTTTTTCTATATCATATTTTGATGAAAAATCTGTAAGAGTTTTTATCTTTATATTATCACAGCAAAGTCTAAACACTTCGCTATTTTTAGGTCTTATTCTCTCATTTTCTATAATAAATTCCACATTAGATTTCATAAGCTTTTTAATAAGTTCTAAGGTATCTTTGATACTAATTTCATGGTTTGATCCTATATTTACAACTTCTCCAATGGCTTTTTGGCATTGAGATAATTTTATAAAACCTAAACAAGTATCTTTAACATAATTAAAATCTCTTGTAGGAGAAACATCGCCTAGTTTAATCTGTTTTATCCCATTTGCAATTTGCGTAATAATAGTAGGTATAACAGCTCTTGCACTTTGTCTTGGCCCATAAGTATTAAAAGGTCTTGCTATAACAAGTGGAAGATTAAAAGCATTATAAAAACTCATAGCGATGGCATCAGCACCTATTTTACTTGCTGAATATGGACTTTGAGCTTGCAAAGGGTGCTTTTCATCTATGGGTACATACAAAGCTGTGCCATAAACTTCACTGGTACTAGTATGAATAACACGCTTTACTCCATTTTCAAGCGCACTTTGACAAATATTTAATGTACCTTTTACATTAACATCCACATAACTATCAGGAGCAACATAAGAAAAAGGTATAGCTATCAAAGCAGCTAAATGAAAAATAACTTCCACATCTTTAGTGATATGTTTGCAAAAATGCGGATCCCTAATATCTCCACAAATAACTTCTATATCCTTTAAACACTCTACATCTTCAAGCCAACCCCAATGATTAAAAGAATTATATTGACTTAAAGCTTGAATTTTATAATCATAAAAACAAGACTTCTCATTTTTACTTTCTTTATAAAGCATTTCAACCAAATGAGATCCTATAAAACCATCAGCACCTGTAACTAGTATTTTTTTCATCACTTTCCTAATTTTTAATAAATAAGTTAAAATAATACCATTTATATAAACAATATCGAAATTTAAATATTATAATAAAGGTACAAATGCCTCAAATTTCAATCATACTTCCTACTTATAATGTAGAAAAATATATAGCAAGAGCCTTAGAAAGCTGTATTAATCAAACTTTTAAAGATATAGAGATAATTGTGGTTGATGACCTTGGAAATGATAAAAGTATAGATATAGCTAAAGAATATGCTAGTAAAGATGATAGAATAAAAATCATACATAATGAAGAGAATTTAGGAACCTTTGCTAGTAGAAACATCGGGGTATTAAATTCTAAATCTGATTATATAATGTTTTTAGATCCTGATGATTATTTAGAGCTTAATGCTTGTGAGCTTGGGCTTGAAAAAATCAAAAATGTAGATATAGTGTTGTTTGATGCATATGTCCATAGAGTAAAATTTAAGAAATTTTATAGATTTAAGCAAGATGAATTTTTTAAAAAAGATAAATTTTTGGAATTTTTACTTGGGCAAAAACATTTTTGTTGGAGTGTTTGGGCAAAAATTTATAAAAAAGAATTGATTTTAAAAAATTTTGAATATCTTAACTTTAAAGAAGATCTTTGCTATGGAGAAGATATACTTTTTAACTATATAAATTTTATGCTTTGTGAAAAATTTTTTATATCTAAAGAATGCATTTATCATTATGAATTTAACGAAAATGGAAGATATGAAAATAAAAATAAAGAAATTTTGTGGCAAAATTATAAAGATAAAAAAAGAAGTTTAGAACTTATAAAAAATTTATCTTTTAATTTTAAAAAAAATGACTTTCATAACATTTTATTACAAATATTACAAAGAGAAAACGATAATCTACAACAAAGAATTGAAAAATAAAAATTTTCTTTTATTTAAAGCCAATAAATCTTTAAAATAAAGTTTTTTAGGATTATAAATTTGTATATTATTTTTTATAATTTTTTCTTCTAATGCATCTAAATAGTGATTGATTGGAATATTTAATCAATATCATTAAAATCCGCAAAATGATAATTCCACCATTTAATTTTCAAAAGTCTTTCTATGGTTTTATCATCAAATCGATAACGTATAATTTTAGCTGGGACACCTGCTACTATAGCGTATGCTGGGACATCTTTGGTCACAACAGAACGTTGGCCGATAACACACCCAGTTTCTAAGGTAATGCCTTGTTTTAATAAAACATCTTTTCCTATCCATACGTCATTTTGTATATTTAATTTTTGAATTGATGAGCTTAGATTGTGCGGCTTAACAGAAAAAATTTTATTAATTTGTTTCAAACTAGCATCATTAATAAAACTATGATTTGTCTCATAAGTAAAACTTGCTGTGCTAATTCTATCTAAAGGATGCTGAAAATTAAACATACTTACTCCATCAGCTATAGAACAATATCTTCCAACTTCCGTGTAATGAGGTAAAAAAGATCCGCTAAAAGAAAAAGATCCCACGGAATGAAAGATATTGCTAAATTTAAAAGCACAATACTCTTCTAACCCCCTCCCCATGATCTATTTTAGGAACGAATATTTTATCCCTTAATTTTAATCTTGAAAATTTTTTCCTATTTTTAACATAGGTATTGGTATAAATATTATATTCTTGTAATATTTTTAATATCGCTTGATTACATTTTAATTCGACTGACATAATATATTCTCAACCTTTATCAAATCTTCCATATTGTCAATATCTATACTTGATATATAATCCATTAAATAATATTTTGTTGTATCTTGCAAAAAGCTAAGATTATTTAAAAATTCTTTTGTTTTTATGATATAAATTGCTCCATTACTCATATAAGTTTTAGGTAATTTTTGTCTTGGCATAAAAGGATAATTATCATTGCAAACTCCTTTTAAATTTCCATTTTCATCACATACAAAAGCTTTTAAAATTTTATTATCATACTCACATACACTAATTAAAGCATTAGTATTTTCATCTGCAAAAATACAAAAAGCTTCATCTATGTGTTTATTTGTTCTCAATGGAGAAGTTGGCTGAAGCAAGATTATATTTTCGTAGTTTTTGTAATTTGCTAAAGTATGAAAAACCACTTGATCGCTTGTAGTATCATCAAGTGCTAATTCTTCAGGACGTTTTAAAATTTCAATTCCTTGACTTTTTCCATAAAATAAAATATCGTCATTGTCGCTACTTAAAACAATTTTATCTATATACTTAGATTCTTTAGCAGCTTTAATCGTATAATACAAAAGAGGTTTACCTCTAAGTAAGGTTAAATTTTTATTTTTTATACCTTTTGAACCACCACGGGCTGGAATAATTGCCAAAGTCATAATTTATCTTTCATAAAAATTTGCTTCTTATCAATTATATTTCTTTGATATCTCTAAATATCTTTTGCTTTTTAATTTCAAAAAAAACTCCATTTGTAAGATATTCAAAAAATACTTTTGAACTATCTAAAATTTCTAATTTTCCCAGATTTGCATCATGTTTTTTATGTATGGTATTAATAGAATGTAATATTTGTTCATATTTTGCATCAATTTTTACCACTTCTTCACTACCAAGGCGACCATTTTGTCTAGTTCCAATAAGTATAGATGGTATATTTAAATACAAAGCTTCTTTTAAAATACAACTTGAATTTCCTATGATAAAATCAGCATTTTTCAATAAACTTATAAAATATTCAAATCTTAAAGAAGGAAAAAACCTAAAATTATCTAAATTTCTCAATTGATCATAACTTTGTAAAATCAATTCAAAACCAAGATCGTTATTAGGATAAACAATAATATAATTTTTATTACTTTGCTTAAGTGCTTGAACTAGATTATCAGCTTGTTCTTTTATACTAGCTATCTCAGTTGTCACTGGATGAAACATTACTATCGCATAATTTTCAAATTGTATATCATAATATTTTTTAGCTTCCTCTATGGAAACTTGATTATTCACTAAAATTTCTAAATCAGGAGATCCTATAATAAATATAGATTTTTCATCTTCACCAAGCTGTAAAAGTCTTTTCTTTGCTATCTCATCATTCACAAGATGAATATGAGCTAATTTAGTTATAGCATGTCTTATGCTATCATCTATGGTTCCTGATAATTCTCCACCTTCTATATGAGCTACTAGTATATTATTTAAACTTCCAACTATAGCACCGGCCAAAGGTTCAACTCTATCTCCATGCACAATGATTAAATCGGGTTCTATTTCGTGTATAAATTTAGAAAAACCATCTATGGTACTTGATAAAGCTTTATCCATTTGAAAATACTTATCATGATTTATAAATTTAAAAATATTTTTAAATCCACATTTTTCTATTTCTATATAGGTATATCCAAAATTTTTACTCATATGCATACCAGTTGCAAAAACAAATAATTCAAATTCTTTTGACTGTTCTATTTTTAACATCAATGATTTTATTTTGGAAAAATCTGCTCTTGTACCAGTTATAAAAACAACTCTTTTCACCTATAATCCTCAAAACTCAATTGAGTATCATTAGCTATATCCCTTAATGCGACTTTACCTAAAATATTTTCAAATTCACTAGCAGGAATGCCTCCAAGTCCGGGTCTTTTTACCCAAATATTTTTCATCGTTAAAGTTTCACCTTTTTTAATCTCTTTAATACTCACTACACTAGCAAACGCAAAATCAATAGTTACTTGTTCTTCTGTCAGTGCATTTTTTGCACTAGTTCCTCTTAAAAGTGCCATTTCTTTACTTTGTGTTATAAGATCTTTTAAAGCAAATTCATCCATAGAACATACTATATCAGGGCCTTGTCTATCCATGGTATCGCTAAAATGTCTTTCTAAAATACTAGCACCAAGCACTACTGCTCCTAAACAAGCTAAATTATTAGTAGTATGATCGCTCAATCCTACAAGACATTTAAATTCTTTTTCAAGTTCACACATAGCTTTTAATCTTACTAAATGCGTTGGTGTAGGATATAAATTAGTAGTATGGAGTAAAACAAAAGGAATGTTAAAATCTTGTAAAATTCTAACTGTTGGTCTTATAGTCTCTATGCTATTCATACCCGTGCTTATTATCATAGGCTTTTTAAACTGCGCTATATGCTTTATCAAAGGATAATTATTACATTCTCCTGAACCTATTTTAAAAGCACTAACTCCCATATCCTCCAAACGATTTGCCGCTGCTCTACTAAAAGGTGTGCTAAGATATACCAAGCCTTGTTTTTGTGTATATTCTTTTAAAGCCAATTCATCCTTAAAACTTAAAGCACATTGCTTCATAATTTCATATATACTTATGTCTGCATTACCAGGTATAACTTTTTTCGCAGCATTGCTCATCTCATCTTCAACTACGTGAGTTTGATGTTTTATTATTTTTGCTCCTGCTCTTTTAGCACTATCAACCATAAGTTTAGCTATTTCTAAACTACCATTGTGATTAATACCAATTTCAGGTACAACTAAAGGGTTTTCTTTTGATATTTCTAAATGTTCAATTTTCATCGCTTATCTTTCAAATAATGTTTTATATCACTTGGCAATCTAACTAAATCTTTTATCAGTCTAAACCAAAGGTTATTTTTTATAACAGGTAAAGGAAATTTTTTAAATTTTTTATAAGTATTATTTGCTGGAAGTAAAATATCATCAATATAATCTTTAGGCTTATTATCTATAACAAAATCATTATTTCCTCGTATAATTGAAGCTAATTTTATATACTTACTTAACTCACTATTTTGATTTAAAGAATAAAAATTTACATTATAGGTTTTACTTAAAAATTCTAAAGCTTTTAAATCAAAATTTTTACTATGTATAGTTGCTTTTATCTCATTTTTAAATTCAGGAATTAATTTTAAAACATTATTAGTTTGATACTTAAATAAATATGGTTGATTTTTATTAGAATAAAAGTCAATCCCTGATATATAAATATTTTTATACCCCATAGCAACAGCAAAAGCACACATATAAATTCCAGAAGTTATCCTTTGTTCATTATATATTTCATTAAATTTAATAAAAGAATGAAATTCTTTTAATTGTTTTATCAAATCAAATCCAAAAATAGTATCAGGAAAATAATTGTAAAAAAATTCTAATAAATTTCTACTGTCTATGCTTTCCAAACCAAACGAAGAACATACTATATTTTTTATATCATATTCATCTTTATCTATAATATTTTTTATGGTATAGTATTGCTCAAAAAATACATATGGATTAAAAAAAGCATATTGTATATTTTTACCCGCATAATATTTATCTTCAAAATAAAACTGATTGCACCTAAAAACATCATAATTCTTTGGCAATTTTTCATATTCTATTTCTCTTAAACTAGGTCCGTTACCACATATCAATGCATTTTTTTCTTCCATAATTCCCCTATTATCTTAATTTGTGAAATTAAATTTTACCATATTTTTAAAGAAATAAAATACCGAAACAATATAACTATTACATTCAAATATATTGTAAGAATAAATTACAAAAATCAACTATTCTTTAAGAATAAAATTTTCATAAATTCTATATAAAATATCTTTCTCTAACATAGTAAAGTCTATTTTATCTTTCAATTTTATTTTATTTTTTTCTACAAATTCATCTAATAAAATAAGCTTTAGATTAGAAGGAATATTTCTATATTTTTTTATATATGGAAAATGATAATTATTTAATTCTGTAAAATATTTAATTTTATGCTTTGCTACTAATTCTTCATAGAATCTCATTTGTTTTTTATCAATAACATTGCTATGATGATAGCTATACCCCCAACTTCTTAAAATTTCTTTAAAATATATTTTTTTATTTTTTAAAAGCCAATGATCACTAGGTGCTTTTAACACATTATCATCTTTATCTTGACACACATAAAATTTATCATCTCTAAATACAAAATCTATCCTAGAATAACACACTATATGATAATCTTTTTTAGGTATATAAAAACTCTTATAAAGCTTCTTAGCATCATAAATATGATCTGTATCTATTTTGATAAGCCATTCTCCTTTAGGTATAAAAGAAAGAGCAAAATTATAATAACTATGTAATTTATTATCTTCACTTTGTGGATTTTCCATTTGAACTTCATAGGGATATTTTTTAGGAATAAATGAAGGATACTGCTTACAAAATTCTAAAATAATCTCTTCACTACCATCTGTACAATCATTATAAGCTATTATACCTCTTTGTATAGCAGGTAACATACTTTCTAATGAAGCTCTTAAAGTTATAGCTTCATTTTTTACTCTTATAAAAGCCCAAGGATTTAAAGGGGATTTATGATCTTTTGATTTTATATCAAAATCAAAATATCCTTTATGCCCCCCCCCATAAATATCTTTATTTTTTTGTATAAAATATTCATTTGAATGATTATTAATACTAGATACTATATTTGTTTCTATTAACAAATCTATTTTATTTAAGGGTATGGATTTATGTTTAAAATAAGTTCTTAGTTTTCTTTCTATATTTCTTAAAAAGTTAAATTGCATGAAATTTTCCTAGGTGTTATTTCTCATATTTCTATACTAATATTAAATTTTATTTTTCATTTGTCTTTTATGTTTATTAATATAAAATTAAATAAAAAGAAGTATATATGAATAATCCTTTAGTTTCTATTATTATCCCAATTTACAATGTTGCTCCTTATTTACAAGAATGCTTAGATAGTGTCATAAACCAAACCTATAGCAATTTAGATATTATTTTAATAGATGATGGAAGTAACGATAATAGTTTAAATATAGCTTTAGAATATCTAAGAAAAGATAAAAGAATGTTTTTAATTTCCAAGGAAAATGGTGGACTTAGTTCGGCTAGAAATATAGGAATAGAGTTTATAAAGAACACAAAGCTTCGAAATTTTTTTGAAAATCAAGATAAGGAAGACATTCTTTCATACACAACAATTAATATTTTTAGTAAAGATACAAAAATTATCACAAAGGACAACATAGAAGCCAATTTTGTTCAAATTGAAGAAAGATACATCAAGACAAATATAGAAAATATTAATGATTTTATAATTCAAGAATTACCAAATTCTATAATACATTTCTTGGATTCTGATGATTGTTTGTTAAAAGATTGTATAGAGCTTTGTATAGAAAAAATGTTAGAAAAGGAACTAGATATCTGCATACATAATTTTGAAAAATCCATAAAAGATAGAAAAAATAACTATTCATGTTTTAATCTAGAAATAATGGAAAATAAAGGCATTGATATGCTTATAAAAAACAAATTATATAATTTTGCCTTTGCTTGCTATGGTTGCTTTCAGAGTAAAATTCTAAATCAATACAATCTCCGTTTCACTCATGGAATTTATCATGAAGATCATGATTTTGGAACTATTTTATTTTGTTTAGCCAAAAAAACATTTTACATCGATAAAGTTTTAATGGTTTATAGGATAAGACAGGGATCAATTACTAATTTTGAAAACCAACAAATGCCTGAAAATTTACCAAAAAATTTAGAAATTTTAAAACCTTACTTTAGAAATTATAATGATTTAAGAGAATATTTTAGATCATATTGTTTTTGTATGATTGCTTTTAAAATTTATAAATTTTATATTAGCCCCAACTTATTAAATAATAAAGAAAAGTATTTTCTCAAAAAAAGTATAAAACGATATAATTATCTTTACTTAGAAAAATACTATCCGCAAGATTATTTGGGTTTTATTTTGTTACTAGATTCAATGGGTTATAAAAATTTAGATTTACTTAAATTTTTTGTAGAACTAAGGTTTATCTTAAGACATCCAACAAAAATAAAGACTTTTTTTAATAAATTTTCAACTGTCCAATTCTATTTTTACAATAATTTCACAAAATCATTAAGTAAATTAATACCCATTAAATCATTAAGAAGAAAATTAAGAAACCATATAAGTTATAAAATAGAGCACCCAAAGGTAGCAAATTATCTTACTATTAATTATATCAACCCTTTTTTAGAAAGAAAAATTTCTCATTTTATTTTTGAGAAAAAATATCACTTTAAAAATGATAAAATCATTTGGCAATTTTGGTATCAAGGTAAAGATCAAGCTTCACCTCTTATACAACAATGTTTTAAATCTATACAAAAATATATGGGGGGGGGTAATTACACCATCATTATTTTAGATAAAAATAACCTAGAAAATTATCTTGATTTTCCACCCTTTGTAAAAGAAAAATTAATCAATAATTTTTTTGGAGAAAAAACCATCACTTTCTTTTCAGATCTTTTAAGAGTATGTTTACTTTCTACTTACGGAGGAATATGGTGTGATGCTAATATATTTTTAAGCGATAAAATCCCACAAAATTTATGCGAAGAAGATTTTTTTGCCTTTGAAAGGGCACAAAACAAGCCAAGCAAAGAAGAGTTAAAACGTTTTATTAAAAGTGGATATTTTTCTTATGGATATTTTAATTGGAATGATGATTTTAAAGTCAAACTACTAAATAGCTTTATCATAGCCAAAGCTAACAATAAAAATATTCAAGCCTTAAAAGATATGCTTTTGTACTATTGGCACAATGAAAAAAATTGCAACAATTTTTATTATTTTACTTTCCAAATCATTTTTGAACTTCTTAAAAAACATGGCTATATAAACAAAACATATAAGAATATGAGCGATATACAATGCCATTTATTACAATTTTATGCGAAAGAAAAATTTGATCCTTGCTTATGGGAAGAAATTAAAAATCAAAGTTTCTTACATAAACTTACACATTTTAAAACCATAAAGAAAAACTCCATGATAGATGCAATTATCATGCAAAATAAAAATTAATTTTTAAATAAAATATTTTTTATCTTATGCCAAATTTTATCTATATCATAAGGAAGGGTAAAATTGATAAATGGCTTTATAAGCACTAATTGTTTTTTTAAATTTAAAGGATCTTTATCAAACTTATTTATCATCAATGCTTTTTTTGCATAAAAAGACAAAAATGCTTCTTTAATAGCATTTGCATTTTCATCATTTTTATCTTTAAAAAATTCTATTAACTTCAAAGCTGTTATTACCCTACTAGAAGCTTTTAAATACTTTTTAGCTTCTTTTGGATCTTGATTAAAATTTTCATATATATCATTAAAATAGTGTGTTATGTTTTCTTTACTGACTTTTTTATCATGATTTGATATGCTATTAGCTCTTAAACAACAACGATACAATCTTTTAGGCAAAACATAAATTTTCTTAACACTAGCAAACAAAACCATACCAAAATGTATATCTTCATTGATGATTTTATCAATAAATTTAAGCTTTATACCTTTTAAAAAAGTAAAATCTATCATACCATTCCAACCAAAAGAAATATCTTTTGATCCTATGCTAATGGCTCTAGCAGCATATTCTTTAGGACTTATAATGCATTCATTGTAATAATTAAAAATATCCATTCTGTTTTTTTGTCCCTTATCTTTAATGCCTTTTTCATAAATACAAGAATGATTAAACCAAAGCACTTCAACATTACTCATTTTATTTATACATTCTTCTATGCAGTTTAATTCCCAAGAATTATCAGAATCTAAAAAGATAATATAATCTATAATAGGATAAGTAAAGTTAGTTAAATCTTGTTCATTATTAAAAGCTTTAGAGCTTTTATAAGCTTTGTATATATTGTAATGATTATTTTCTACATCAAATTCTATTAAATCATTTTCTGTGTTTGTACTTTGTAGTTTATATTCTCCACTAAAATATTCTATACCTACATTTCTAGCTGAACTAAGTCCACCGTTTTCTTTATCAAATAAAATAAATCTTTCATCTTTTAAAGTATATTCTTTAGCTATATTAAGTGAATTTTCATCTGTACTTCCATCATTAACTAATACTATTTCTAAATTTTTATAAGTTTGATTGATTACACTATCTAAACATTCTCTTAGATATTTTTCTACATTATATATAGGGATTACTACGCCGACTTTTTTATTCATTTTCTTTCCATGTAATTTTTTTATTTTTTATAGTATCTAAATAAATTTTATGATTACTCTCAAGCATATTTTTACTATTTTCCTTATGATAAATATGATAAGCTAAAGCATAAAATTTAACTCTTGCAAAAGTACCATTGTTAAATAAAAATCTAGCTACAAACTCACTATCTTCTCTACCCCAGCCTATAAATTTTTCATTAAAACCATCAATAGCTTCAAAATCACTTTTATAAAAACTCATATTGCATCCTCTTACGCCTTTAATAAGTTGGGATTTTTCAAAAAAAATCTTATTAAGCTTTGAAAATTTATATACGCATTTAGCTAAAAAAGTATTTTTTTTATTTTTGAAACCTTTTTTAGCAAAGGCTAAACTAAAATCATTTTTTTCTAAGAGTTCTTTGCTTTCTTTTTCGTTTAAAATCACTCTAGAACCTTGTAAAAATACTTTTTTTTGTGCAAATTTTAAATGATCTCCAATGAAGTTTTTTTCTAAAATCATATCTCCATCAACAACGATTATATATTCACCTTTGGAAGCTTTGATAGCTTTATTTCTAACTTGACTTAATCTAAACCCTTCGTCTTCTTGCCAAATATGTTTTAAATTACAAGGAAAATCTTTCTGATATACTTGTATAAGTTTAGCTGTATCTTCTTTACTACCATCATCAGCTATTAAAACTTCATCTGGCAAAATACTTAAATTTTTAACACTATCTAGCACTAAGGCGAGTCTTTCTTTTTGATTATAAGTTGTGATAACCAAAGAACAAGTATGTGGTTTTTGAAGTTTTAATTCATACAATTTCATATATTTAAAAAACGCTCCAAGTCCATTACACAAACTAATTATAAAACCTTTATATCCATAAAAAATTCCTTTCTTGAAAAAATAATTCCTCAAAAAAGTCCATCCACCGCGTATTAAAGCTTTTAAAACACCACTATCTTTGTGTAAATTTTGCAAAGCCCAAAGACTTGAATACCTTTGAAGCTTATCAAGTAAAGCATTTATATCTTCAAAAGCATAGTGCGTTAGAGCACTTTTTAACTTAATTTTTTGCGTATTATTATGGATAATTAAACTTTCATGAACCAAATTATCATTAAAACAAGTGTGATTTTTATTGAAGATACGCATAACATAATCAGGATACCAACCGCAAGCTTTTATCCATTCATTTTTATATAAATTTTTTCTTGCTAAAAGCAAAATTTGATTTGTCTGAACTTGTATCTTACTAAGCTCAGAAAAAATTTCTTCTCCAACAACTTCATCTACATCAATATTAAAAATCCATTCATTACTTGCATAAGAAAGGGCTAAATTTTTCAAAGCTCCAAAACCTATAAAATGATGATGATAAATTTTCAAATGAGAATGATGCTTTTGAAATTGTTTAGCAATATCATAGCTTTCATCACTACTTTCATTGATTAGTAAAATAATTTCTCCAAAGTCTTTAAGAGATTTTAAACATTGTTTTAAGGTATCTTGAGCATTTTTAACAATCATTATTACAGAAATTTTTTTTATATCCATATTTAAACCTTATATTTTACCTTGCTTTTAAATCTCTTATGAAAGAAAAAATACTCATCAGGCTTAAATTTAATCATTTCCTCACAACATTTTGCTTGATATAAAGTTAATTCTTCAATGCTTTTTTCACTAGCATACATTGCTTGAAAATTTTTAATAAAAAATTGTCCATCTTTTTGATAAACAAAACAAGGTAAAATAACTCCTTTTACTTTTTTTGCAAGCACACTTGCACCGGAAATAAAATTAACTTCTTGATTAAAATAAGATATTTTAATACTCTCGCTATCACTAGCATGCTGATCTGTTAGTATTCCAAGGGTTCTTTTTTCTTTCAATGCTTTTAGCATTTTCTTAAGCCCACCTTTTTTTTCTATAAGTTCTATATCAAATTGCTTACGATTTTTACTTAAAATTTTATCCATAACTTTACTATCTAAAGGTCTTGCCACTATAGAAATACCCTTAAATTTAGCCCCAAAAAGCAAAGCCAAAAGCTCCCAATTACCATAATGAGCTGTAGTTACAATAAGAGGAATATCACTTTGTATAAGTTCTTCTACTATGCTTTGATTTTCAAAATGGATTTTATTAACAAGCTCTTCTTTAGTGATATTTTGATTTTTTATAAAATCTATACCAAATTTAGCGTAATTTTTATAGACATTAAGACTAGTTTGCTCACGCCAATTCTTATCCTTATCGGGAAAACAGATTTGAAGATTAATATCAATGATTTTTCTATGTTTTTTGTTAAATTTATAACTTATTAAAGCTACTAAATCAGCAAATTTATAAAGCATTTTTTTAGGTAAAAAGGTAACTAAGAATTTTAAAATATAAAAAAGACTTAAATAAATACAACTCATTTTTTTTCCAAAAGCTCACAAGCTAATTTAAAAATATCTTTTTCATCGATATTTTGTATGCAAAAATCACTCTTGTCGATATGTTTTGAATAAAGTATTTTTTTACCCGCATTGATTGTTTTATTTATAGTTGTTTCATAAGTATTTCTTTGACTAGGAGTAGCTCCAAAAATAGTAATAGATGGCTTATTTAAAGCAAAAGCAAGATGAGTAGGACCACTATCATTACCAATAACTAAATCAACTGCTTTAGTTAAAGCACATAGCTCATTTAAATTTAGTTTTGGTGCTAAATCTATATTTAAATGCTTTAAATTCAAAACCATATCTTTGGCAAAATTAAATTCGCTCACGCTACCCCAACCTAATAAAATCTTAGTATTTGCAAAGTGCTCTAAAAGCATTCTACAAAGCAAAGTTAAACGTTCTTTTGGATAAATTTTATTAGGCATTGAAGAACCCACATGCATCAATATAACAACATCTGCTTCTTTTAATGAAAGTGTTTGTTCTAATTCATCTTTTAAATCCTCATCTATAAAAAAACAACTCTGTTTTAATTTGATATCTCCATGGTCAAAATGCTCATTTAAAACATATGCAACTAAAGATAAATTACGCACTATAATATTTTCTTCATAGTTGCAAGCAAATTTATGTCTATAAAAATTACTTGCAAAACTTTCTTTTATACTATCTTGATCAAACCCAAAAGTATTTGTACATAAAAATTTACTCACTAAAGCTGATTTAATCAAACCTTGTAAATCAATCACAACATCATATTGATTTTGTCTAGCTTCTAAAAGAATCGAAAAACTTTCTTTAATTTTTTTTTCTTTCAAAGGTAGAGCATAAACTTCATCAATCATAGGATGATCTTGTAATAAAGTTGCAAATTTTGCATCTACAAACCAATCAATACTAGCTTTTGGAAGGTGTTTTTTAATAAATTGCAATACAATAGCCGCATGGATGATATCTCCAAGAGCAGATAATTTTACTAAACCTATTTTCATCTATAACTTTATTTTTTAATATTTCTTGTTATGATTTTATCAAATATTATTTAAAAAAAGGTTGATAATGCAAGAATATATATGTGTATTTGATTGCGAAAGCATACCAGATGTAGAGTTAATTAAAAAAATCCATTATTTTAGTGGAGATGATTTAAGCATCAGCAAACAAGCTTTGCAAAAACAAAAAGAAGAAAGTGCAAATGAATTTTTACCCTTACCTTTTCATAAAATAGTTAGTATTTGTGCAGTTTTGGCAGATAAATTTGGAAATTTCATAAAAGTTAGCAAGATTAAAGGTGAAAATGAAAAACAGATGTTAGAAGATTTTTTTAATTTCATAAAAAAATATCAGCCTCGTTTAATCAGTTTTAATGGCAAAAATTACGATATGCCTTTATTTGTAATTAGAGCTTTAAAATATAACGTTGATGCAAGTGCATATTTAGATGTAAGTGATAAATGGGATAATTATAAAAGCAAATATGCTGAAAATAAGCATTGCGATTTATTGGAATCTTTAGGAAGTTTTGGACAAAAAGGATTAAAGCTTGATACGCTTTGCACTATGGCAAATTTGCCAGGAAAATATGATGTCAGTGGCGATCAGGTATTAGAACTTTTTTATAAAAATGAAATTGAAAAAATTCACGAATACTGCGAAAGTGATGTGCTAAACACTTATATGCTTTTTTTAAAATATGAACTTATTAAATCAAATATTACAAAAGAAGATTATCTAAATATTTTAGAACATTTTAAAGAAGAACTTTTAAAGCTTACTCAAAAAAGTTACCAAAAACCTTTTTTAGAAGCTATAGAAAAAGAAAAAAGCATAATTTTGAATTAATTAATAAATGTATATTAAAATTCACAAAAAAATAACTCAAAAAGGGCAAAATATGAAAATATTAATAACTGGCGGAGCAGGATATATAGGATCTCACACATTAAAACAATTTTTGCAAACTGAAAATGAAATTTGCGTTTTAGATAATCTTTCAAAAGGAAGCAAAATCAGTCTTGATGAACTTTCAAAAATAAAAACTTTTAAATTTTTCGAACAAGATTTAAGCGACTTTGCTGGAGTTAAAAAACTTTTTAAAGAAGAAAAATTTGACGCAATTGTGCATTTTGCAGCTAGCATTGAAGTGCCTGAAAGTATGCAAAATCCACTAAAATATTATATGAATAATACAGCAAATACAAGTAATTTGATCCAGACTTGTTTGGAAACAGGAGTTAAAAAATTCATCTTTTCTTCAACTGCTGCTACTTATGGTGAGCCACAAAGCCCAATTGTAGATGAACAAAGTCCATTAGCACCTATTAATCCTTATGGTTATAGTAAATTAATGAGTGAGCAAGTATTACGTGATGCAAATATGGCAAATCCTGACTTTAAATACTGCATTTTAAGATATTTTAATGTGGCTGGAGCTTGTATGGATTATCCTATAGGTCAACGCTATCCAAAAGCTACTTTACTTATAAAAGTTGCTGCTGAAGTAGCAGCAGGCAAAAGAGATAAACTCTATATTTTTGGTACTGATTATGACACAAAAGATGGTACTTGCATTAGAGATTTTATTCATGTTGATGATATTTCAAGTGCTCACTTAGCTGCTTTAGATTATTTAAAAAATAATGAAAGCAACATCTTCAACGTAGGTTATGGACATGGTTTTAGTGTAAAAGAAGTTGTTGAAACAATGAAAGAAATAAGTGGAGTTGATTTTAAAGTTGAGTATGCTCCAAAAAGAGCAGGAGATCCTTCAGTTTTAATTTCAAACGCCAATAAAATTAAAACTTTAACCTCATGGAAACCAAAATTTGATGATTTAAAACTTATTTGCAAATCTGCTTATGATTGGGAAAAGCAGTGTTAAAAAAATTATTTTTTATACTTAATTCTCACGACAAAAAGTTTTTATTTGCTTTGCTTACATTTTCTATTTTCATAGGATTTATTGAAAGCTTTGCTATATCTTTGATAATGCCTTTTGTTTCTGTAGCGAGTAATTTTGAACTCTTAGAGAAGAGTTCTTACTTTAGACCTATTTATGAATACTTAAATTTGCCCTCATATAAACTTGTAGCTTATTTTGGTTGTATTTTAATAGTTTTTTATATTTTTAGAGCTTTTTTAAATGCTTTTTATTTTCATTTACTAGCTCGTTTTTCCAAAGGGCGTTATCATACTTTTGCTTGTAGAATTTTTAACAAATATTTACACCTTGAATATGAAAATTTTACCAACAAAAATCAATCAGAACTCTTAAAAACTATCACCCAAGAAGTTTTTCACTTAAGTACTTTAATTAGTGCATTTTTATTAATGTTAAGTGAAAGTTTTGTAGTGTTTTTACTATATACTCTTTTATTGATAATTAATTACAAAATTACTTTAGCTTTAAGTGTATTTTTATTGTTGAATGCATTTATTTTAATAAAAATTCTCTCACCTTTAGTCAAAAAAGCAAGTTTTGCTAGAGAAGAAGCGATGAAAAATTATTTTGAAATTTTAAACGCTAATCTTAATAATTTTAAAATTATCAAATTAAAAACAAAAGAACAAAGCACTCAAAAATTATATGAAATTCAAAGTGGGCTTTTTGCTAAAGCAAATATCAGCAACGAAAGTATGTCAAGCATACCAAGAATTTATCTTGAAGGTATGGGATTTTGCATGCTTTGTTTGATTGTTGTATATTTAGTTTTAAGATACGAAAGTGATATTTCTTCTATCTTAGCAACTATAACAATTTTTGTAGTTGCACTTTATCGTTTAATGCCTAGTGCAAATCGTATTATCACTAGTTACAACGAAATCATTTATTATAGAAATTCCTTAGATATTATCTATGATATTTTAAATGAAAAAGAAGAAAAATTAGGTAATGAAAATATAGAATTTGAAGAGAAAATAGAACTTAAAGATTTATTTTTTGCCTATAAAGGAAAGAAAAATCTATTTAAAGGTTTAAATTTTACGCTTCAAAAAAATGAAAAAATTGCATTTATAGGAAAAAGTGGTAGTGGAAAAAGTACCTTAGTAGATCTTATAATAGGACTTTTAAAACCAAATGATGGAGCTATTTTTATAGATGGAATAAAATTAGATGAAAATAATATAAAAAGTTTTAGAAGCAAAATTGGTTACATACCTCAGCAAATTTACCTTTTTAATGATTCCATAGCTAAAAATATCAGCTTTGGAGAAGACATTGATGAAAATCTCTTAAAACAAGTCATCAAGCAAGCTAATCTTGAAAATTTTGTAAATTCACTCGAACATGGAATTCACACTAAAGTTGGAGATTCAGGATCATTTTTAAGCGGTGGTCAAAGACAAAGAATAGCCATAGCAAGAGCTCTTTATCAACAACCTCAAATTTTAGTTTTAGATGAAGCTACTAGTGCACTAGATCAAGAAAGTGAAGCAAAAATTATGGATGAAATTTACAAAATTTCTCAAGATAAAACTTTGATTATCATAGCCCATAGATTATCTACTATACAAAAATGCGATAGAGTTTTTGAAGTTGATCGTGGTAATTTAAAGGAAAAAAAATGAAAATTTGTTTTATTATTGCGACTTTAAATTCAGGTGGAGCTGAAAGAGTTTTGGTAACTTTAGCAAATGAACTTTGTAAAAAACACGATGTTACTATTATTAAATTTCATAAAGAAGAATCCTTTTATAAATTAAATCCAGCTATAAGATTACTCACGCTTAATCAATTTGATTTTTCTACTATTTACAATAAAATTGCTTCACGTATTAAAAAATTTCAAGCTTTAAAACAGATTTTAAAAGAAAATCCTAGTGATGTTTTTATTTCATTTTTAGATACAACAAATATTGCTTGTATTTGGGCTAAAAGAGGTTTAAATACTCCTTTAATCATTAGCGAACATAGTTCACATGCTTATTTAAAATCAAAAATTTGGAAATTTTTGCGTAATATTAGCTTTCCCTATGCTGATGCTCTAACTGTACTTAGCAATGATGACAAAAATTATTATGAGAAATTTGTTAAAAAAGTGGTAAATATGCCTAATCCTTGCCATTTTGAACTTACTAAAAATGAGTTCAAGAAAGAAAATACTGTTTTATTTGTAGGAAGACTTGACCATAACAAAAATGCTTCAATGTTTTTAAAAGCTATATCAAGACTAGATAAAAATCTACAACATGATTATGAATTTTTAGTTGCAGGAGATGGAGAGTTAAGAAAACAACTTCAAAATGAAGCAAACGCACTCAATTTAAAAGTCAATTTTTTAGGAAAAGTTTCTAATATACAAGAACTCTATGAAAAAGCTAAAATCATTTGCCTTTGCTCGTATATTGAAGGATTACCAACTATTTTATTAGAAAGTTTATATTTTCAAGTTGCACGCATTAGCACAAAATATTTAAGTGGGCATAAAGATTTAATTAATGATAATTACGATGGATTATTAGTAGATTTAAATGATGATAAGGATTTAAGTATGAAGCTTACCTTACTTATGCAAGATGAAAATTTAAGAAAACAAATAGCAATAAATGCTCTTAAAAGATGCAAAGATTATGAAGTTAGCAATGTAGCAAATAAGTGGATAGATTTGATTAACGAAATAAAGGCTAAATAATGAAAAAACTCGCAATTTTTATATATTCTTTGGGTAGTGGTGGGGCTGAAAGAGTTGTTTCAACTTTACTTCCAATATTAAATTTAAAATACGAAGTTCATTTAATTTTAATGAATGATAAAATTTCTTACGATATACCCGAAGTAAATATTCATTATTTAGAAAAATCAACTCCAAATGAAAGCAATTTATCTAAATTTTTAAAACTCCCTATGTTAGCCTTAAAATATAAAAAATTGTGCGAGAAATTAGATATTAACTTACAATTTGTCTTTTTAAATCGTCCCAACTATATAGCACTAATGGCCAAAGTTTTAGGCTTAAAATCTACTCTTATTATTAATGAATGTACTACGCCAAGTGTTATATATCAACATAATAATTTAAATTCTTTTATTAATAAATTTTTGATTAAAAACTTATACAACAAAGCTGATCTGATTTTGGCTAATTCTTTGGGAAATAAAGAAGATCTTTTGCAAAATTTTAACATCCAATCAAACAAATGTGATATTTTATACAATGCCATAGACATAGAAAGTATCGTGGAAAAATCAAAAGAAAACATTGATTTTAAAGAGCCATTTATTTTAAGTGTTGGAAGATTAGATCATGGAAAAAATCATGCAATGCTAATCAAAGCTTACTCTAAAATTCAAACAAATTTAAAGCTTGTCATTCTGGGAGAAGGGATCTTAAAGAACGAACTTTTATCTTTAATCAAAGAATTAAATTTGGAAGATAAGGTATTTTTACTTGGTTTTGACAACAATCCTTATAAATATATGAGTAAGTGTGATTTTTTTGCTTTTGCTTCTTCTTTTGAAGGTTTTTCAAATGTATTAATTGAATGTTTAGCTTGCAATGCTGCTGTACTTTGCACTGATCACAAAAGCGGCGCACGAGAATTGTTTTTAGATAATAAATTTGGACTTTTAGTTAAAGTTGATGATGAAAATGCTATGCGAGAAGGTTTAGAAAAGATGGTCAATAATGAAGATTTAAAGGCTGATTATAGAAATAAAGCATTTAATAGAGCAAAAGATTTTGATAAAGTTCAAATTGCTAAAAAGCTTTTTGATTTTTTTAATGAGGCTTAAAATGAAAGTAAAACCAAATTATATTGAAAATAATTCCTTTATTTATACTTGTATTTTAATTCTCATTGCATTTACTTTTAGCGTATTATGTAGACTTTACTGGGTTGCTTGGGCAAGTGAATTTCATGAATTTTTCTTTAATAATCAACTTATGATTACGACTAATGATGGATATGCTTTTGCAGAAGGTGCAAGAGATATGATAGCTGGATTTCATCAGCCAAATGACTTATCTTATTTTAATAGCTCACTTTCCACCTTAACTTATTGGCTTTATAAAATTCTACCTTTTAGTTTTGAAGGTATTATGGTTTATATGAGTACTTTTTTTGCTTCATTAATAGTTATCCCTATAATTTTAATAGCAAGAGAATACAAACTAACAACATATGGCTTTATAGCCGCTTTGCTAGCAAGTATTGCAAATAGTTATTATAACCGTACTATGAGTGGCTACTATGACACAGATATGTTAGTACTTGTATTACCAATGCTAGTTTTACTTTCTTTTATAAGATTAACCATAGATAAAGATATTTTTACTTTACTCTTAAGCCCTATTTTTATAATGATTTATCTTTGGTGGTATCCATCTAGCTATTCTTTAAATTTTGCCATGATAGGACTTTTTGCACTTTATACTTTGATATTTCACAAAAAAGAAAAAATTTTTTATCTAGCCATTATAGTAATGATCGTAGCTTTAAGTATGTTAGCTTGGTATTATAAGTTGACTTTAATTGTATTATTGTTTGCTATTTTTGCTTTAAAAGAAGAAAAAATTAATTTTTATATAATTTGGAGTTTAATCTTTGCAAGTATTTTAATACTATTTTTAAGTGGAGGATTAGATCCTGTTTTATATCAACTTAAATTTTATATTTTTAAATCTAACGACGTTCAAAATTTAAAAGAGGCTGCATTTTTATATTTTAATGTTAATGAAACTATTATGGAAGTTAATACTATCGATCTTGAAGTATTTATGCAAAGAATTAGCTCCAGTGTTGCAGTGTTTATTCTTTCTTTTATAGGTTTGTTTTTTTTATGCAAAGATCATAAAAGTATGTTTTTAGCTTTACCTATACTTGCATTAGGTTTTGTAGCCTTGGTAGCAGGACTTAGATTTACCATATATGCAGTTCCTGTAATGGCTTTAGGATTTGGATACTTTTTACATATTTTTATCACATTTTTACGAAGAAAAAAAATACTTTCTAATTTTAAAAATATTAATATTATTTTGATTCTTGCAAGTATTTTTGCACTTGTACCAGCAATGATACATATATATTATTACAAATCTTCTACTGTTTTTACCTCTTATGAAGCACAAATTTTGGATGATTTAAAGCAAAAAGCTCAAAGAGAAGATTATGTTGTCGCTTGGTGGGATTATGGTTATCCTATACGATACTTTAGTGATGTTAAAACTTTAATTGACGGGGGTAAGCACTTAGGAAAAGATAATTTCTTTTCTTCTTTTATTTTGAGCAAAGATCCTATTTCAGCTGCGAATATGGCAAGACTTAGCGTAGAATACACAGAAAAATCTTTTAAGGAAAATTATCCTGATATTTTAAAAGCCATGATTAAAGACTATAATCAAACCAATGCTAAAGACTTTTTAGAGAATTTAAATGATATAAATTTTAATCTCAATGAAAAAACTAGGGATATTTATATTTATATGCCTTATAGAATGCTAAGAATCATGCCTATAGTAGCTCAATTTTCCAACACTAGTCCTGATACAGGAAATCAAGAAAAAAGTTTATTTTTTTCTCAAGCTAATGCCATAGCTCAAGATCCCACTTCAGGTTCTGTAATGCTTGATAATGGAGTTGAAATTATCAATGATTTTAGAGCCTTAAAAATAGAAGGAAATACTTTTTCTCTAAAAGCATTTGTGGATATTGAATCAATTACAAATGGAAAATATTATTACAATGAAATCGATCCAAAATCACAAATTTATTTATTATTTTTAAGAGAATATAAAAGCTTTATTCTTTTAGATGAAAATCTTTATAATAGTACTTATATACAAATGTTTTTGTTAAATCAGTATGATCAAAATTTATACGAACAAATTACCAATGACCCAAGAGCAAAAATTTATAGGTTAAAAAGATGAGAATAGGAATTTTAACTCACAGTGCTATGAGTGTGTATTATTTTAGATTGGCACTTATTAAAGCTTTAATTAAAAGAAATCATGAGGTTTTTATCATTACTCCAAAAGATGATTTTTCTCTAGAACTTGCTAAACAAGGCTATAATATCTGCCATTATGAGCTTGCAAGATCTAGTGTAAATCCTTTTGTGGTTTTAAAGAACCTTTTAAGTTTGAAAAATACCCTCAAAAAACTAAATTTAGATTTTTTACAAACAAGTGCACATAAAAGTAATACCACAGGTATTATAGCTGCTAAAATGGCTGGCATAAAACATACTTTTGGTTTGGTTGAAGGTTTAGGAAGTTTTTATATTGATGATGATTTTAAAAGTAAACTAGTTAGATTAGGAATTAATTTTTTATATAAAATCTCTTTTAAGTTGGCAAATGGTTTTATTTTTGTTAATGAAAGTAATGCTTTATTTATGGAAAATTTAGGGCTAAAACAGAATAAAATTAAAATCATCAAATCCGTAGGAGTAAATTTAAAACAATACTTGCCACTACAAATTTCTCCAGAAGAAAAAACTTTATTTTTAAATGAATTTAATATGCCACAAAAACCTATAATTTTAATGATATCAAGAGCTTTATGGCATAAAGGAATAAAAGAATTTTATGAAGCTGCCTTAATCTTAAAAGAAAAAGCAAATTTTGTTTTAGTCGGAGGGCGAGATGATAATAAATCTTGTGCTCCACTTGAATTTTTAAATTCAAAAGAAGTATTTTATCTAGGAGCTAGAAAAGATATTACAAAATTGCTAAATTTATGCGATATTTTTGTCTTACCAAGCTATAAAGAAGGTTATCCAAGAACTGTTTTAGAAGCCATGGCTTGTAAAAAAGCTTGCGTAGTAAGTGATGCTGAAGGTTGCATTGAAGCGGTAGAAAATGCCATAGATGGCTTAATTTGCAAATGTAAAGATAGCAAAGACTTAGCAGAAAAAATTCAAATTTTATTAGAAGATCCAACATTAAAAGACACCTTAGCGCAAAATGCTTTCTTGAAAGCACAAAATTACAACGAAGATGATATTGCTTTAAGATATATAGAATTTTATAAAGGATTTGTAAATGTATAAAAATGGATTTAAAAGAATATTAGATTTTTGTCTTGCTTTAGTTTTACTCATTATATTTTTACCTTTTATCTTACTTATAGCTCTCATGCTAAAAATAATACAAGGAAGTGTTATCTTTAAACAAGCAAGACCTGGTTTAAATGAAAAGATATTTTATATTTATAAATTCAAAACTATGAGTGATGAAAAAGATGAAAATGGAGAACTATTAAGTGATGAGATACGCTTAAAACCTTTTGGAAAATTTATAAGAAGTTTGAGTTTAGATGAATTACCTCAGCTTTTTAATGTATTAAAAGGTGATATGAGTTTTATAGGTCCTAGACCTTTACTTGTTGAATATCTTCCTTTATATAATAATGAACAAAAAAAACGCCACAATGTAAGACCAGGTATCACAGGATGGGCACAAATTAATGGAAGAAATGCTATATCTTGGGAACAAAAATTTAAATTTGATGTAGAATATGTCAATCAATGTTCTTTTTTATTTGATGTAAAAATATTTTTTATGACTATCATAAAAGTATTAAAGCGTAGCGGTGTAAATAAAGAAGGAACAGTAACAACGGATAAATTCAATGGGTACAACTAAAAATATTTATATTTATGGAGCTAGTGGTCATGGCTTAGTTTGTGCGGATGTGGCTAAAAGCATGGGTTATGAAAAAATTATTTTTTTAGATGACTATAAAGGTTTGCAATATTCACCCAACTTAGAAAAATATGATATGTTTATAGCCATAGGAGCTAATACCATTAGGGAACAACTTTGTAAAAAAGTTATAAAAGATGGTTTTAAATTAGTAAATTTGATACATAAAAGTGCTATCATTAGTGAAAATGCATCTTTAGACGATGAAGGTATTTTAATTATGCCTAATGTTATAGTTAATGCAAAAGCCTGCATTAAAAAAGGTGTAATTTTAAATAGTGCTTGCGTGATTGAACATGAGTGCTTTGTAGATGAATTTACGCATATTAGTGTAGGCGTTAAACTTGGTGGAGCTGTAAAAATAGGCAAAAGATGTTTTTTAGGGGTTAATTCAAGCGTAATTCCTTGTCTAAATTTAAGCGATGATGTAACTTTAGGTGCTGGAGGAGTTGTAATTAAAAATATAACTTCAAAAGGCGTATATGCTGGAGTTCCTGCAAAAAAAATAAAGGATTAAAATGAGATTTTTTTTATCTGCACCACATATGAGTGGCAAAGAATTAGAATATATTCATAGAGCTTTTGAGAGTAATTATATAGCACCTTTAGGAGAATTTGTAAATGCTTTAGAACAAAGTATCAAAGATTATACAAAAAGTTCTAATGCTTTAGCGTTAAATGCAGCTACTGCTGCTATACATTTAGCACTTAGAGTTTTAGGAATCAAGCAAGGAGATATTGTTCTTGCTTCTAGTTTTACTTTTATAGCTTCAGTTGCTCCAATTTCTTATATGAATGCTACACCTGTTTTTATAGATTGTGATGAAACATATAATTTAGATGTAAATTTATTAAAAAAAGCTATAAAAGAAAGCCTTAAAAAGCCTAAAGCACTCATTCTTACCCATCTTTATGGTAATGCTTCTAAAATGGATGAAATTGTTCAAATTTGCCAAGAAAATAATATTTATTTGATCGAAGATGCAGCAGAAGCTCTAGGAAGTTTTTATCATAACAAAGCTTTAGGTACTTTTGGAGACTTTGGTGTTTACTCATTTAATGGCAATAAAATTATCACAACAGGTGGTGGTGGTATGCTAGTAAGTGAAGATAAAGATTTATTAGAAAAAGCAAGATTTTATAGTACTCAAGCAAGAGAAAATTGCCTGCATTATGAACACAAAGAGTATGGTTACAACTATAGAATGAGTAATATTTTAGGTGCCATAGGAACAGCACAAATGGAAATTTTAGATGAAAGAGTAGAAAAAAAACGTCAAATTTATCAATGGTATAAAGAATTTTTAAGTGAAAAATTTACTTTTTTAGATGAATTAAAAGATTCTAAATCAAATCGCTGGCTTAGTACTGCTTTGCTTGATTTTAATACAGACAAACTTAATACTTACGAAAAACATTGTATTTGTGAAAATAAAAATGTTCAAATACAAAATAAAATTTTAAAAATAATTCAAAATTTAAAAGATAATCAAATAGAAAGTCGCCCCCTTTGGAAACCTATGCACTTACAAGAACTATATAAAAATCATGATGCATATTTAAATGGAAATAGTGAATTTTTCTTTAGTAATGGAATTTGTCTTCCAAGCGCGACGACTATGGAAAAAAAAGATGTAGAGGAAGTTTCTACACTGATTTTAAAAACTTTAAAGGATTAAGATGGATTACAAAAGCAAACGCCTAGGATTTTTTTTAGGTGCTGATATTTTACTTTTCGTAATTAGCATATATTTGTCTTTTTCCTTACGATTTAGCGCAGATATTCCTAATGAGTTTTATGAAGGGATGTTTAAAAGTGCTGTAGTTTTAATTTTATTGAAAATTATTTTTTTAGCTTTACTTCGAATTTATCAAGTTGCGTGGAGGTTTTTTTCACTAAATGAAGCAAGAAAATTGGTTATAGCTTTGGCCTTAGCTGAATTAGTCTTTTTAGGAATTTATTTTTTATATGATGATTTTTTCAATCCATTTCCAAGAAGTGTTATTGGTATAGACTTTGTAATCTCTTGTATGTTAATTGGAAGTTTAAGAATCAGCAAAAGAATGGTAATAGATTTTAGAAAACCAAAATATAATGAAGAACATCCTTGTATCGTTGTGGGTGCTACTTCAAAAGCTTTGCACCTCCTAAAAGGAGCTAAGGAAGGTAGTTTGGGACTTTTTCCAGTAGCTGTGATTGATGAACGTAAAAATTTAATAGGAACATATTGTGATAAATTTATAGTAGAAAACAAACAAGCTATCAAAAAATATACTCAAGAAGGTATTCATACGGCCATTATTGCTTTAAAATTAGAACAAGATGAATTAAAAGCTTTATTTGATGAATTAATATCATATGGTATAAATGATATAAAACTTTTTTCTTTTACCCAAAACGAAGCAAGAGATATTAGTATAGAAGATTTACTTGCTAGAAAACCAAAAGATTTAGATAATGCCTGCGTGATTGATTTTATAAAAAATAAAATTGTTTTAGTAAGCGGAGCTGGGGGAACTATAGGTAGTGAGCTTTGCAAACAATGTATAAAATTTGGTGCAAAACACTTAATAATGCTTGATCATAGTGAATACAATCTTTATAAAATAAGTGAAGATTTAAGTGCACATAAAGAAAAAATTGAAGCTGTAATGACAAGTATTCTAGATAAAGAAGCACTTGAAAAAATTTTAGCAAATAATAAAATAGATCTCATATTACATGCAGCAGCTTATAAGCATGTGCCTTTGTGTGAGCAAAATCCTCACTCAGCTATTTTAAACAACATAATTGGCACTAAGAATTTAATCGATATTGCTAAAAAATATCATGTAGATAAATTTATTATGATTAGCACCGATAAAGCAGTTCGCCCTACTAATATTATGGGTTGCACAAAAAGAATTTGTGAGTTATATGCTTTAAGCTCAAGTCAAGAAAATTTTGAAGTAGCTTGTGTTCGTTTTGGAAATGTTTTGGGTTCAAGTGGTAGTGTTATACCTAAATTCAAAGCTCAAATTGCAGCTAATGAACCATTAACTCTCACTCATCCTGATATCGTGCGTTATTTTATGCTAGTGGATGAAGCTGTACAACTAGTTTTACAAGCTGCTGCAATCGCAAAAGGTGGAGAATTATTTGTGTTGGATATGGGTAAACCTGTAAAAATAATGGATCTAGCAAAAAAAATGCTACTTTTATCTAATAAAAAATTAGATATAAAAATTACCGGATTAAGAAAAGGTGAAAAATTATACGAAGAGCTTTTAATCCATGAGAATGATTTAAAGACTAAATATGAAAGTATTTTTGTCACCACTAGTGAAATTAAGAATTTAGATGAATTAAATATAGATATACAAAGATTACTTCAATCTATAGATCCAGCTAAAATTTTAAAAGAAATTGTTCCTGAATTTAATCACAATAAAAACGGAGAATAATTAGTTCTTGTTTTATTTTAAATGATATAATTTGGACTTTAACTTGATTAATATAAATAAAAACGATAAAATTGCATTTTTAAAATATGTGATTGAAATCAAACAAAGGAAAAAAAGTGAAATTGTTGGTCGTTGATGATAGTTCTACAATGAGAAGGATAATTAAAAATACCTTAGTAAGATTAGGACACAAAGATGTTTTAGAAGCTGAACATGGGCTTGAAGCATGGGATTTACTTTCACAAAATGATGATATCAAAGTTTTAATCACTGATTGGAACATGCCAGAAATGAATGGTTTGGAATTAGTTAAAAAAGTAAGAGCTGAAGAAAAATATGCTGATATGCCTATCATTATGGTTACAACCGAAGGTGGTAAAGCTGAAGTTATCACTGCTTTAAAAGCAGGAGTTAATAACTATATTGTAAAACCTTTTACCCCTCAAGTATTAAAAGAAAAACTTGAAGATGTTTTAGGAAGTAATGAAGATTAAATCATACCCTTCTCTATGCAAAAATATTATTATGAACTTTTTTTTCAAACAGACAAGGAATATATAAATTTATTTCTTGATCTGATTTTTTCTCTTGGTATAGATGCAATTGAAGAAAAAGACAATGGAATATATATAAGATCTGAAGAAGAACTAGAACTGGTTCATTTAGCATTGGAAAATTTTCATAAAAAACTTTGTGAAATATTGCAATTAAAATTTTATTTTTGTTCTACCATAAGTAAAAAAGAAAACAAAGATTGGATAGAAGAATACAAAAAAGGTATCAAAGCATTAAGTATTGATAACATACATATACATACTACTTGGCAAAAACCTATAAATAATAAAATAAACATTGTTATAGATCCAGCTTTAGCATTTGGATCAGGACATCATGAAAGTACATATACTTGCATAGAATTTATACAAAAATATACAAAAAAATCAGCTTATTGTCTTGATGTTGGGTGTGGTAGTGGAATTTTGAGTATTATTATGGCTAAAATGGGTGCTATAGTACAAGCTTGCGATACCGATGAACTGGCTATTCATGCTAGTCAAGAAAACGCTAAACTAAATAATGTTATATTTGATAAAATTTGGATTGGCTCGGTTAATCAAAGCTTACAAAAATATGATATAGTTGTCGCCAACATCATAGCAGATGTTTTGATAATATTAGAAAAAGACTTGAAGGAAAAAATGAAAAAAGGTGGACTTTTAATATTATCTGGTATTTTACACAAATACGAAGAAAGAATTAAAAATAAATTTAAAGATTTGACTTTATTAGAATATAAAAATAAAGGAGAATGGTTAAGTTTAGTTTATAAAAAGGAAAATAATGAATAAAAAACCAAATAATCAAAAAGATAATCAAAATAGCAATAATTTTTTTAATAAAAATCCTATTTTTATTTTTGCTATTTTTGCTATAGTAATGATCTTTTTATTCAAAGGCTTTTCAGATGACTCAGCTATGGGTTTTATCGGCAATGAAAATACTAAAAAAGTTACTTATTCAGAACTTAAAACTCTTATAGAAAATAATCAAATTGCGCAGGTAAATATAGGTCAAACAACTATAAAAGCTATTTCTAAAGCTGGAAATATGGCTTATATAACAAAAAAAGTTCCTAATGATACAACTTTTGTTTCATTACTAGACTCAAAAGGTGTTTCTTATGGAGCATTCAACGAAAGTAATTGGTTTATAGATATATTACTTTCTTGGGTTTTACCTGTATTTATTTTCTTTGGAATTTGGATGTTTTTAGCTTCTCGCATGCAAAAAAATATGGGTGGTTCTATACTTGGGATTGGTAGCTCTAAAAAACTAGTTAATTCAGAAAAACCTAAAGTTAAATTTAGTGATGTCGCAGGTGTTGAAGAAGCAAAAGAGGAAGTTAAAGAAATTGTTGATTTTTTAAAGTATCCAGAAAGATATATTAAACTTGGTGCAAAAATTCCAAAAGGTCTTTTACTTGTAGGTCCTCCAGGAACAGGTAAAACATTATTAGCAAAAGCAGTAGCTGGAGAAGCCGATGTACCATTTTTTAGTGTATCAGGATCATCTTTTATAGAAATGTTTGTTGGTGTTGGTGCTTCAAGAGTTAGAGATTTATTTGAAAATGCAAAAAAAGAAGCTCCAGCTATTGTGTTTATAGATGAAATTGATGCTATTGGAAAATCTCGTGCCGCTAGCGGTATGATGGGTGGGAATGACGAAAGAGAACAAACTTTAAATCAACTTTTAGCCGAAATGGATGGATTTGGTACTGAAAGCTCTCCTGTAATTGTTTTAGCAGCAACCAATCGTCCAGAAGTATTAGACGCAGCTTTATTAAGACCTGGACGTTTTGACAGGCAAGTTTTAGTAGATAAACCTGATTTTAAAGGCAGGTGTGATATTTTAAAAGTGCATATGAAAGATGTTAAAATTTCTCCTGAAGTAAAAGTAGAAGATATTGCAAGATTAACTGCTGGATTAGCTGGAGCTGACTTAGCTAATATTATTAACGAAGCAGCTCTTTTGGCTGGTAGAGATTCTAAAAAACACGTCGAGCAAAAAGATTTAGTTGAAGCCGTTGAAAGAGCTATAGCTGGACTTGAAAAGAAATCTCGCAGAATTAATGATAAAGAGAAAAAAATAGTAACATATCATGAATGTGGTCATGCATTAATAGCTGAAACAACAAAAGGAGCTAAAAAAGTCAGTAAAGTTTCTGTAATTCCAAGAGGACTAGCAGCACTTGGATACACTTTAAATACTCCTGAAGAAAATAAATTTTTAATGCAAAAACATGAACTTCTAGCCGAAGTTGATGTTCTTTTAGGAGGACGCGCTGCTGAAGAAATTTTCATAAAAGAAATTTCAACTGGTGCTAGTAACGATTTAGAACGTGCAACCGATATTATAAAAGCTATGATTTCCATGTATGGTATGAGTGATATAGCTGGTCTTATGGTGCTTGAAAAGCAAAGAAATACTTTTTTAAGCGGTGGTCAAACTATTAAAGATTATTCAGATAAAATGGCACAAGACGTAGATGAATATGTTAAAAAAACCCTAGATGAACGATATCAGGGTGTGAAAGAAACTCTTAAAACTTATAGTGGAGCAATTGAAACTATGGTACAATCTTTATATGAAGAAGAAACTATAGATGGAGTTAGAGTTAGAGAAATTATAAAAAATTATGAGGAAGAAAATAATCTTTCTACTCGACTAGCAAATAAACAAGAAAGTAATAAGGAAAACTAATGAAATTCGATTTTATTGCAAAAGCTGGTTTAGGATTTTTAATATCTCTTGCTATAGTTTTTGCAATAATTCAATTGTTATGGGGATTTTCTTGGATTTTATGTTTTATATTAATACTGTTTTTATATATTTTTAGGGTAAGCTCTGTAGGATATATAGCCGATTCTAACACTATTATTTCTCCCATAGAGGGGGTTGTTAAAAAAATTCAATCAACTACTTATGCAGAAATTGGAGAATGTGTTGAAATTCAAATTTTCAACTCAATTTTTTCTCAAGGAACTATTATAGCTCCATTGGAACTAGAAGTAAGCAAAACTACTATAAAACACGGACTTTTTTTATGTCCTTTCATGAAAAATACAAATTTATTAGCTGAAAGAATCCTATTTTTAGTAAAATCAAAAAATAAATTGTGGGCTATGCGTATCACTTTTGGTGCTTTAAATAGAAAAACTCATATTTATGATTTTGGTCATCATTTAAATCATGCTCAAAAAATAGGTTTCATGTTAGATGGTAGTATAAGTTTATTTTTACCAAAAGACAGTAAAATCTGCGTCAATGAAAACGATAAAGTTCACATAGGTGCATTAATAGGTTACTTAAATCCATGAATTTTAAATTAATTTACATATTACCTAATCTTTTTACAGCGGCTTCAGTTTTTTTAGGAATTATTTCTATTATAGCTTCTATTAATCAAAATTTTGATAAAGCTCTTATTTATATTATTTTATCACTCATATGTGATGGACTTGATGGGCGTGTTGCAAGAGCTACAAATTCTACTTCTAAATTTGGAATTGAGTTTGATTCTTTAGCAGACATAATAGCCTTTGGTGTAGCTCCAGCTATACTTTTTTATATGAGCATAGGATATGAATATGGAAAATTAGGTTCACTTATAGCAGGTTTGTTTGTAGTTTTTGGCGCTATACGTTTAGCAAGGTTTAATGTTACCACAGGCACATACGAACCTTCTGTATTTATAGGTTTGCCTATACCAACCGCAGCAATTGTAAGTGCTTTATGGGTAAGTGCTTATTTATATTATGATTTCCTTCGTAATTATTCTTTGTTAATTTTGTGTATACAAGCACTACTCGCTTTTTTAATGGTTAGCAATATACGCTATCCTAGTTTTAAAAAAATTGATCTAAAAAGAGCAAATGTTTTAAAAGTTTTAATTATTTTAGTAATACTTTTATCTATGTTTTATTTATATTTTTTGGAAAGTGCCTTAATACTAGCTAGTTTATATGTTCTATATGGTTTATTACGTAGTGCTTACACTTTAACTAAAACCTTAAAAAAAGAGTAATTTAACTTTTTTCTTTAGTTTCAGTCTATCTATAAATTTTGTAAGGATATTATTATGAATAAAAACAAGTTTTTTAGGCAAGTTCATATTTATATTGGTTTATTTTTTTTACCATTAGCTTTTTTATATGCTATAACTGGATTTGCATATTTAGTTGGTTTTGATGGAGATAGTGGGGCAAAAATTCAAAGTTATAAAATTCAAGCAACCATACAAAAAGATGATGAAGCTAAATTTCTAATAACATTTTTAGAGCAAAACCATCTTAAATTACCCTCTTCTTTAAAACCAAAACCAAATAAAAAAGGCAATGGTATAGAACTTGGTGGTATTAATTACACAACAAGTATCATAAAAATTGATGAAAACACTTATGAAATCATCATTAAAACTAGAAGCTTATTAGGTAATATGATTTCATTACATAAAAATAAAGGTATGTGGTATTTTTCTATCCTTGGTTTGGCTTTTGCTTCAGCAATGATAATGCTTTATATTTCTGGAATTTTAATCACCCTTGTAGCCATTCGAAAAGACAGAAAAAAACAAATTGTAGTATTAACTTTAGGTTTTATTATTACACTTATTGTAGCCTATTTTAGTGTTTAAATTTAAGGTATATCTTATAAAGATTAAGATATACTTACGTCTCTTGAGGACAGATGGGTGAGTGGTTGAAACCACACCCCTGCTAAGGGTGCAGATCTTAACGGGTCTCGAGGGTTCAAATCCCTCTCTGTCCGCCACTTTGAATTGTTTTAGTTTTTTACACTTGTGTATTTTTCAAATTCTCCACTTTCATCAATTTCATTTCCATATAATTGGTACAACTCATAATAATATTTCACGAATTTTTTACATTCATCATCTATTGGCATAAAAAATTCATCTTCTAAAACACAAAAATCATTTAAATATTTTTTTGCGTCTTCTTTTAATAAATAATGTCTTGCTAAGTTATAATAATTTTGTAAAAATATTTCCTTAAATCTCTCATAAGCTTCTTGAGTAAAATCTACATTTAATTTTTCATTTCCAAAAGATAAAACTTCGGCTTTAAAAAGCAAAGATAAATGTATTAGGCCTTCTGTATAGTAAGGTTTAACTTCTTCTACTCTTTGCCAAGCTATTAAACCAACTGCTCTTTTTATTAATTCATAAAATACAGGCATTTTTAATTCATCTTTTTCATGTAAAAAGAAATTTACCAATCCTCCTGCAGTTGCTTTAAATTCTTCAATATTTTTAAATACTCCACTTTCATTCATTTTTTTCTCACTATCATTTGCTACAAAGAAAATATGTCCAAATTCGTGTCCTATAGTTGAAACTTCATATATTTTTTTCCATAATTTTTCATTATAAAATAAAATATCTCTTCCATAATCTAAAAATTCTTTTTCAAAAATCATAGAAGAAAGTTTCATAAAAGGTTTGGTCTTAGCATTTTCATAAACATAATTTAAAAAAGCAAAAATTTTCTTACCAGCTATATTACTGACATATTCATCATTTGGAACAACTTGAGCGGAAAAAAGTCCTTTAAGTTCTGCGCCATAAAAAATCATAGGCATACAAATATAAAGTTGAGTTTTATCAAGATTAAAGTTAACCTCCTCAAAAAGCTTTTCATCTTTTTCTTCTAGTTGCTCATAAATCATAGAAAAACTTTCTTTTATTTGTTCTTGAAAAACATTAGTATCAAAATCGCTAATATCTTCTAAACGTATATCCCATTCTAACGCTACTGCATGGGTATAAGAATCTTCATAATATTCTAATGGATGACCTATTTGTAACGGTGATTTTACTTCCATCCAAGCAAGTTCAGCCTCTTGCCATTTTTTAACTACTTCTTTATTATCTTTTTCACAAAAAGCAAATTTTAACTTTTCTATATAAGTTATATAAGCTTTTTTATCATCATTTAACTCAAAAGTTTTTAATTTATCTAGAAGTTTATCAAATTCATATTCTAATTTTAAAACTTCATTCTCAAAAGCTTTTGCATAAGGTAAAAATCTCCAAATAGTCCCAATTTTGACTAAAGCCCCATAACTTCTTTCACAAATCTCACCATCTTGATTTAACTGATAAAGTTCATTTTGTTTTAAAAATTCTAAAGCATCACTTAAATTCTGAAACTGCTCTTTTAAAATTTTATTATTGACATCTAAAATTTGTTTACTCCATGCAATATCAAAAGAATTCATAATTACTCCAATATTATGAACACCTTGAATTAAATTCAAATAAAAATCATCAAGTAATTTTTTACTCTTTATCTCATCAATGAGATCTTGATGCTCCACTTCATAAAAAGATCTTACTAAGGAATGTACTTTATATTTTATTTGAGTAATTTCCTCTTCTTTTAAACCTTTTTTTTCAAGTTCTTGAATTAAATTTTCTTCTTTTAAATCTACCAAACGACGCAATATAGCCAAAATATTATTTTTTTCATTATCAAGCTCAGCTAATTGTAATGCTCTATCTATAAGTGGATGATTTTCTCCATTTTGTAAAATTTTATATAAATCATTGATATATTGTTTTCTGTTTTTTACTATTTGTGCAATTTGTCTAAAATCATTCATATGAACCTTTCTTTATTTTTAATTCTTAATTATAATATTTTTTTCAAAATACAAGGAGAATACCATGAAAGATATGCAAGAACCAAAATTAAAAGTCATAGCTATGCCAAGTCATACCAACCCAGCAGGTAATATATTTGGTGGTTGGATTATGTCTCAAATAGATCTAGCTGGTGCTATAGCAGCTAGAGAACTTTCGCCGCAAAGAGTCGTAACGGTCGCAGTAGATAAAATCATTTTTAAAGAACCTATTTTTGTAGGTGATTTAGTATCGTGCTATGCTAAAATTATTAAAGCAGGAAATACTTCTATCACAGTCGAAGTAGAAGTTGTTACTCAAAGAGCAAATGAAAATGGGCATGTATATTGTATACATGTAACCTCAGCAATTGTAACATATGTAAGCGTAGATAAAAATGGTAATAAATTGGCCATAGATGCGGATTTAAAAAGATTACATGGTTTTTAATTTAAAAATTAATTGTATTTTTAAAAAAAATTCTATATTATCAACAAAAAAAATTCTAAGGCTATATATGCGCGGATATAAAATATTTTCTGGTTCTGCAAACGAAGACTTTGCAAAAAAAATTTCAAAATACCTTTCTTTACCTTTAAGTAATGCTGGAGTTAAGCGTTTTAGTGATGGAGAAATTAGCATACAAATAGACGAAAGTGTGCGTGGTAAGGATGTATTTATCATACAGAGCACTTGTGCACCAACTAATGATAATTTAATGGAACTTTTAATAATGACTGATGCATTGCGTCGTTCAAGTGCAAGTTCTATAACTGCTATAATTCCATACTTTGGCTATGCAAGACAAGATAGAAAAGCAAGTCCTAGGGTACCAATTACTGCAAAATTAGTAGCAAATCTCATACAGTCAGCTGGAGTAGATAGAGTAGCTACTATCGATTTACATGCGGGGCAAATTCAAGGATTTTTTGATATACCAGTAGATAATCTTTATGGAAGTATCATTTTTAATGACTATATTAGGAATAAAAATTATAAAAATCCTATCATTGCAAGCCCTGATATAGGAGGTATCGCAAGAGCTAGAAGCGTAGCAAAAGCCTTAGGACTTGATATAGTAATAGTTGATAAAAGAAGAGAAAAAGCCAATGAGAGTGAAGTAATGAATATCATCGGTGATGTAAAAGATAAAGAAGTAATTTTAGTAGATGATATCATCGATACAGCAGGAACCATAGTAAAAGCTGCTGAAGTTTTTAAAACTAAAGGTGCAAAATCTGTTATAGCTTGTTGCACTCACCCTGTACTTAGTGGCGTAGCTTATGAAAGAATAGCTAAAGATGCACTTGATGAGCTAGTAGTAACTGATACCATACCTTTAAAACAACAAATGGATAAAATCAAAGTCCTAAGTGTAGCACCTATTTTTGGAGAAGTAATACGTAGAGTTTATCATAATGAAAGCGTGAATTCTTTATTTGTATAAATTCTTTGCGAGGTAATCTTGCAAAGAAAACTTATTTTAACTTAGATAACAAAAGATTATAATCCTGCTTGATATCTTTAAGTTTTAATGAATTTAATACTTTATTTTCAGTTTCGGCTGACCAATATATTTTTAATTTTATTTTAGCTCTTGTTATAGCTGTATAAAATATATTATGTGTTATTTGCTCTTCTATCTCATCTGAAATAATTATAGAAACATTATCATATTCTAAACCTTGTGCTTTATGTATGGAAATAGCATAAGCTACTTGAAAAGGAACAGCATGTTCTTTTTCATCCTCTTCATCAGAATTTATTTCATCTACTTTAAAAGCAATTTCTGTATATTCATTATTAAATTTTTTAGTAACTTTAAAGCTATTTTCGCTCTCTTTGCTTATATTTTTATAAACATTTACCACAAAAAGAGCATATCCATTTTCTTTCTTTATGTCTACTATCGATCCTTTTAAGTTATTGTGAATGACTTGCCCAAACCTTAAAGAGGATTCATTATTAAACAATATAGGATCGTCTATTTTATAATACAAGCTATTAAATTGAATACCTTGTTTAGGATTATTTTCTTGTAAAAGCCTATTTATATTATTTACACCATATAATCCACCGTAATTAAGACATAAGATAATCTCATCTTCTTTTTGCGCATTAAAATTAAAATTTTCTATTTTCTCAGATATTTTTTTCTTAGAAAGCTTTTCAAGTATATTCTCTCCTAGCTCTCTTACTTCTTTCCATAAATCTTGTAAACTTTCATCATTAGTTCTATAAATATGTTTTAGCTCTATTTGCTTATCTTTAAAAAAGTTTTGAGCAAATAAAAACCAATTTCCAAAATTAATAGCCTCTATTTGATATACATCTCCAACACAAACCAAAACATCACATTTTACTTTATTTAAAAATTCAAATATATTTTTATTATCAATCGTACTACACTCATCAATAATTACAATATCATATACTTGCTCTTTTCTTTTTTTTATGCAAGAAGATATAACATTAAAACTCCATAAGGGATTTTTTATTCTTCTTTTTATATTATCTAATGCTGTGTAAGTATTTGTCAAAAACAATATATTTTTATCTTTAAAAAAATTAGAAATATATTCTATTAATGTAGTTTTGCCTGTTCCTGCTGCACCATATATCAATGCTAATTTTGAATCACAAAACATTTTTTCTAGAAAATTCTTTTTTTCTGCACAATCTAAGTTATTATTCTCTAGCCATTCTTTTATATCTTTTTGATAATTTTCTATGCCACTTTGAGTAAAATTTTTAAGCTTTAAAATAATATTTTTTATCGTAACTTCATCTTCATTAATATATAAATATTTTTCATATAATATTTCTATATGTCTTTTTGGTTTATGGTATTCATACTCAATAGAATCATTGTATTTCCTAACTAGTTCTAAAATATTTTCTTTAGAAATTTGCACAAAATCCTCAATATCCTTATATAAGTTTCCATGAATTTTAGAGTTATTTTTAATAGTTCTAGCTAATAATTCATGCCCTCTATCTTTCGCATCTAAACACTCATATAAATCAATTAATCTAGGATTATGTCCTGCTAAAGAAGTACAAAAAGGCATATCTTCAAAAGGTATGGAGGAATTTTTTAAACATAAATTTGATAATTTTTCATTAGCAAAATCACCTTTTTGATGTTTTACAACAACATTATTCATACTATTTAATAAATAACTAAGGATATTTTTTCCTTTTTTATTGTTTGTGATAATATCCCTTGCCTTATCAAGACATTTAAAAAAATCATTAAATTTATTTTCACTAAATTCATTCTTGATGTTTTGATATTCTATATCATTTAATTTTATAATATCTAGCAAACTCAATTCATTGTATTTTAAAAACTGCATGATTCTCTCATACTTTGCATTTCTTATAAAATTAATATTGACTAATCCAAAAATGACACAAAAATTTTTTAACTCACAAGGTCTTATGCTTACATTCCAATTGATTATTAATATAATAGGTATCTTAAATGAATTCAACCATATGCTAGTATCATATAATTTTAACTCAACAGCATAATTATCTGGAATATATTCTTTTGAAAAAGCTATGATTTTATCAAATTTACTTGTATTGTTTTTAGCTAATACAAATGTTATCTCATAATACATTTTTTTATCTACAATAAATGGCTTGACTTTATGTATATAAAATTTATCAATTCTTGTATTTTCAAACACACTTGTATTATTGATTACATTTGTAACTCTTTCATAATATTGCAAACTTAGATTATCAAGCTTAATAGGAAATTCATATATATTCTGCAAGATATCTATATTTAAATTATTTTTACAAAATTGCTTTATTTTAATTAAAAGAGAAATATATTTTAACATCAATCTTTCTGAAGTTTCCTCATCTGGAGTGTAATGAGAAGATGTTATTTGTAAGAAATTATGCATTTTTCTAATATTTACATATTTAGCTTTATCGCTTATATATACAATTCCAACTTTTAAATTATCATAATGACTATTAAAATTATTGTTTGTATCTCTATTGTAAATATACAAAGCAATATGTTCTATTAAATTCCTTAACTCATTGAGTATATTTTGAGATAAAAATCCTCTATCATCTTCATGTTTTTTTATATTTTTATTAAAATTTTGACTAACAACTATAATTTGCTCTAAAACAGATTTATCTTCCACCCTAATTCCTTAACAATGCTATATATTCGCTTTGTTTTTCGTTTAAGACTTTAAAAGTGCTTATCATGTAAGAAAATTCATCATCGCTTAAACCATAAAGTTCTTTAACTAATAAATCATTTTTTGCTCTTAAGATATCATAAGCTTTTTTAGTTTTTGGAATTTCATCATCTTTTATGTTAAATTCTTGTTTTAATTCATCAAAATAATGATTTGTATCATTGTAAAGTTGTAAAAGTAAAGCGTTTTTAGCTAGAGTTTTATAAATTTCATTATTTTGAATTTCATCATCACTTGGTTGTGGAAATGGAATTCTTTCTAAATAAGTTTTACTTACATTGATTTGCACCATATTTCTTATGATGAAATCAACCACTAAAGAATTTAACAAAGCTAAAGCAAATAAAATTCTTTTATGAGACATAGCATTTATACAAATTTCATCATCTCTTAAAATATATAGTTTTGGCACATTTGCAAACATACTATGCCCAAAACCACAATTTTTTGGTAAAAGTGAAAATATCAAAGTCCTCTCATCTGTATCTCTTGCAATAGCTCTATATCCAAGTCTAAAAAATTCTCTATCATATTTTATCAATTCAGGGTTTAGTTCTTTTTGTGTAGCTTTTTTAGCTCTTGAAAGTTCTTTGCTTTTTAAACGCTCATCAAATTTAGCCTTTTTTAAAAAATAAGTAGCTTGGCTAAAATTTGCATTAAATTGATGTATCATTTTACCTTCATATAAAGGCAAAAGTTCTTCCCCAAACTCTTCTATAAACAAATCTTTATCAGTAGTCATATTTAATTCTTGTCTAAAATCTATATAATCAAAAGATAAATTTTGAAATTTTTTATAGCATTTTTTTAAAATTTCTAAGGATTGCTTGTCTTTTAACTCCATTAAAGCTAAGTGAATTGGACTTAGCTTTTTGATATCTTTTAAACTTAGAGTTAAAATTTCATCTTTGTTTTTTAGTGAGTTTATATCTGTTTTATAAAACATCGTTTTGATTTTGTGAGCATTATTTGCTTGCGTATTTTTTATAAGCATAAGAGCAAATTTATACCTTGAATCTACATCAGCAAATATAGCTTGTCTGTTTTCAAAACTATAAAAATATTCTAAAGTTTTATTTTCTAAAATTTCTTTTCTTAAAGTTAAACTTCCATCTTCAAACATTAAAGCACTAGGTAAAACATAAGCTAAATTTCCATCTTGTTTTAAAAGAGAAAGATTTTTTTCTACAAAAAGACGAAATAAATTAATATCTTTCGTTAAAGAATTAGACATAAATGTGTTTTTATAATAAACATTAATTATATCTATATATGCTTTTTGTTTTTCATAATTTTGCTTTATATAATCTTTAGCTAGCAAATTGTTTTGAATTTCTTTTTTCTTGCTAGCAATTAAGCTTCTATAATCGCTTTTATATTGCGGAAAGAAATCATTATCACTAAACTCTGACTTATCCCAAGGTGGATTACCTATGATGATATCAAAGCCTTTAAAGACTTGATTTTCTATGATTTCAGGAAATTCTAACTCATAGTTAAAAAAGCTAAATTCTTTTTGATATTTGCTAATGATGTCTTTTGCTTGTTCATTTTGATTTAAATTTTGTATATCATCTTGACTTAAGGCTTTTAGAAATTGTAATTCTTCTTTGTTAGCAAAATAAAGCGAGTTGATATAGTTTAGATATAAATTTAGCTTATCAAGCTTTGGTGTGATTTCATTTTGATAGATTTGTTTTGATTGTTTGATTTGTTCTTCGTTGGTATCTTGTAGATTATCAAGCTTTTCAAATACTTCTTGTAAAATTTCAAATTCTTGAGTAATGGAATTTGTGAAAAGATTATCAGCATTTTGTGAAATTAAATTTTTAAAATCACTTATGTTTGAGCCTACTAAAGCATTACCACATTTTATGTGATGCTCTATAAAAGAAAGTGGGGTTCCAAAGATAAAACTATCTATCCAAAGGCTAAGTTTTGTAAGTTCTATACTAAATGGGTTTAAATCCACCCCGTAAATAATGCGTTTTAACAAAAGTCGTTTCAAAACATCACTTTCATCTAGCTCATAATCTTGCGTAAAATCTTTTATGTGATTTGCGATATTTTCTTTTTCTTGTTCGTGAAGTTGTTTTAAATTTGTAAAATGTTCAAAATCTGATAAAACAATATGCGTGATAGCATTTAAAACTCCGACTAAAAAATGCCCGCTACCGCAAGCATTGTCTAGTATTTTAAATTTCAAAATGTTTTCATTGTTTAGTTTATCTTTTAAAGCACTATTTATCAAAAAATTCACTATTGACTCAGGTGTATAAAAGCTTGCTGTTGATTTTCTTGAATTACTAGAATTTTTAAGATAAATTTGTCCTTTTTTATAAAAATTGTATTTTTCTACTTTTTTTGATTTTTCTAAAATTTTAAAATCATAATTATCAAAATAACTTTCTATTTCTTTTGATTTTTCTTTATAACTTACATAGTAAATATCTTCATTTGCTACTTCAAAAAAGTAAGAAAGCAAACCTTCATAAATCGTGCCTAAATGCTCTATGCTTAAAGTTTTATAATCTCTTTTGAAGGTTAAATTTTTATCTTTGTAATTTAATAATTGCTCTAAGACATATTTTAGATCTTTATCACTGAAAATCTTTGGTGTGCTTAAAAGAGTGGTCTTGCTCTCATCAAACAATCCACCATTAAAGACAGGCATATCAAAACTACTTTTACCCTCGTTATAAATTTGAAAAATAGTTTCTAAATCTCCAAAGCCAGCACTTGAACTTTCATCATCACTTAAATTTTGTAATAAAGTTTTTATACTAATTTTGCTTTTGAAGTATTTATGCTTTTCTAAGATATTTTCAAATTTATCTTCAAAATAAGCAATAAATAAAAGCCTAAATACAAAATATAAAGAATTTTCATAGATTAGTTTTAAATCAGCTTTAGTTTTGTTATAAATCTTAGAACCTATAAATTCAAATAAAGATTCATTACCATTAGTTCCATAGATGATAGATTTTAAATCATCTTCTATTTTGATTTTTGATTCTTTATTAACTTGTAAAGATTTTTCTATGTGTTTTTCTTCTGTATAGCTTTTTGAGGCAAAAATACTATAAAAGTATGCAAAAGCTTGATAATTTTTATCTTTTATAATTTGTTCTAAATTTATCTCATAAAACACCTTGTTTGCACTAAGTGTAGAGTTATCATAAAAACGCCAAAATCTACCATTGGTTAAAAAGCCATAATTTTTCTTTAAATTACTAAGATATCTTAAAATTTGAAAGTGAGGATTGTCTTTTACTTTTTTATTATCAATTTCTACATTATAAGCTTTTGACTCCATAATGATAGTAAATTCATTGCTTGATTTTTTTACATCTTTGTCTAAATTTTCATAATTTGCTTTTATGTTTTCATCGCTAAAAAGTAAAAAGTCAGGTTTTTCTAATTTACCTTGTATGATTTTTTCATCTTGTCTTATAAATTTCCACCCTAAAATTTCTAACACTTTTGATATAAATTCATCTTCAAATTGATGTTCATTGTATTTTTGAAAACTTTTTTGAATAGCGTTATATAGGCAAATTATGTCATCTAAAGTTGTTTTGTATGTATTTTCATTTTGAGTAAAATTATAAATGTTTGGAAAATCTACCTCTAGAGCATAATTAGTAAAAAGATTATTATCGAGATATTTTTTAATTTCTTCATAAAAATTCATAGAATACCTTAGTATTTTTTTAAAATAATATCAAAAAGAACTTTTTAAAATGCTAAGAAATATTATCAAGCTTTATAATGTAATTTAAATTTAGAATTAATAAAGACCTTGTTACTCATCTAAAAAGAAGCCTTTCTTAAAGTCTTATCAGTAGCAAGGAATCTTTGGTGAATTATATTATTAAAAGATTAAATTTGGTGGAGACGAGGGGAATTGAACCCCTGTCCAAAAATAAAACAACCACAGCATCTACATGTTTAGTAAAGGTGAAAATTTCATCTAACTAAACTCACCTTCCAAAATTTCAAGTTAGACTAAGACTTCAATTTCGATTAAAAATTGTCAATTTTTAATCTACACTATCAAAGATGACTAAATTTTAAACTAGATAGTATCATCTAAAATTCAGGCTCAACTGAACTTACGCAGCTTTAGCGTAAGCAGGAGCAAATTTAACGTTGTTTGCGTTTAATTTTAATTTTAAGCTTTTTACGCTTTGCTTAAAGCGACATGCCACTAAGGCCACTCTACTCCTGTCGAAGCCAAGTCGTCCCCGTTATTGAGAAATTTTATCTGGAACATTAGCAATTAAAGGATTAAAAATAGCTAAAACGGTATCGTCATTTTCATAACTACAACAATATTTTTCAAATTGATCACTTATTAAAAGCATCCAATCTGTAAATTCTTCGCTAGCTGGACCTTCAAATTTTAAAGCTTGTTTTGTGATTTCTTCGCAAAAGGTACCAAAATTTACAAGCTCTTCAAGATTTAATCTTTTAGCTGCCCATACAACATTGTGAATATTTTGCTCTAAATCTCTCAAAGCCTCTTTATATTTTTCACTATTACTGCTAAGTTTTACGATTAAAGGTTCTAAAATATCACAAAGACTTCTAAAAAAGTATAAAAAACGCTCAATTTCTTCAAGCTCGTAATCTCTTTCTAACTGCTCTAAAATTCCCATAAAAACTTCTATAATTTTAAGTTTAAATGTTTATTTTAACAAATTTTAGATAAAATTCAAATCTTCAACAAAACAAAAATGGAAAAAAATGGATAGAATTGTAGAAATTGAAAAATTTTCCCCTGATGAAAATTATGAAAATTCACTAAGACCTTCTAGTTTTGATGGATACATAGGACAAGAAAATATTAAAAAAAATTTAAAAATTTTTATAAAAGCAGCCAAAAAAAGAAATGAATGCTTAGATCATATACTTTTTAGTGGGCCAGCAGGGCTTGGAAAAACAACTTTAGCAAATATCATAGCTTATGAAATGGGGGCAAATATAAAAACAACTGCAGCTCCTATGATAGAAAAAAGTGGTGATTTAGCAGCTATATTAACAAATTTAAGCGAAGGTGATGTTCTTTTTATAGATGAAATTCACCGCTTAAGCCCAGCCATCGAAGAAGTGCTTTATCCAGCTATGGAAGATTATCGTCTTGATATAATAATAGGTAGTGGGCCTGCAGCACAGACTATAAAAATAGACTTACCAAAATTTACCTTAATCGGTGCAACAACAAGAGCGGGTATGCTAAGCAATCCATTAAGAGATCGTTTTGGTATGCAATTTCGTTTAGAATTTTATAAAAATGATGAACTTGCTATTATTTTAGAAAAAGCTGCTATAAAACTTGACAAAATCTGTGATAAAAAAGCTGCTTTAGAAATAGCTAAACGCAGTCGTTCTACTCCAAGAATAGCCTTGAGATTATTAAAACGCGTAAGAGATTTTGCAGATGTTAATGATGAAAATACTATCAATGAAAAAAGAGCAAAAGAAGCACTTGATTCTTTAGGAGTTAATGAGCTTGGTTTTGACTCTATGGACTTAAGATATTTAGAGCTTTTAACTGATGCTAAAAGAAAACCTATAGGACTTTCTAGTATAGCTGCTGCTTTAAGTGAAGACGAAAACACTATAGAAGATGTAATTGAACCTTATCTACTAGCTAATGGGTATATAGAAAGAACAGCTAAAGGTAGAATAGCGAGCTTGAAAAGTTTTGATATTTTAAAACTAAAATACGATAGAGGATTGTTTGATGAAAAATAGTAAATTTTTTTTGATAAGTTTTATTTTAGTTGTTTTATTTTGGGTTTTATATCTTTTTAAACCATTTTTAATGAATATAGCCATAGCTAGCTTAATGGCTGTTTCTACTTCTAATATCAATGTTAAATTTCTTACAATTTTTAAAGATAAAAAAGTTATATCTGCTCTTGCAACGACTTTATTTACTTTAGCTTTGTTTTTTATCCCATTTGTATATGCTATTATAGAACTTGCTAAAGCAGCAACAAATTTTGATATAAATTACATTTATAACACAATAGAATATTTTAAAAATTATAATCTACAATTACCAGAAACACTAAGCTTCATAGAACCAAAAATTAAAGAAATTTTAGCAAGTATAGATTTAAATTCTATATCAAAAAATATTCTAACTTATCTTTCTAGTGCTACAAAATTTGGCACCAAGTTTTTAACTGATATGGTCTTAATCTGCGTATTTTATTTCTTTGCAAATTTATATGGATCTCAAATAATAAGTTATATAAAAACTATTATACCTATGCAAAAAGAAGAAACTCAAGGGATTTTAAGCGAAGTGAGTAATGTAATGTCTGTGGTATTTTATTCTATGGTTTTAAATGCTATTTTGCAAGGAGTTCTTTTTGGCATTATCACAAAAATTTATGGTTATGATGCTTTTTTAATGGGAATAGTATTTTGCTTTAGCTCATTGTTACCAGTTGTTGGAGGTGCTTTAATCTATGTCCCTGTTTCTTTATATGAATTTGCTAATGGAAATTTACACGCAGCATTAATAATCTTTTTATATAGCATTATAACAATTTCATTTATAGCAGATACTTTAGTTAAGCCTTACATTATTAAGTGGATTAACAATAAGCTAGTAAAAATTCCAACACAAATCAATGAACTCTTGATATTTTTTGCCATGATAGCTGGAATTTCAAGTTTTGGTTTTTGGGGTATTATTTTAGGTCCTGCAATACTGACTTTTTTCATTTCTACTTTAAAACTATACATAATTTTAAAAGAAAAACATTTTGTATAAAAAAGCGATTATTTTAAGTTTGAATAATCGCTAAAATTTCCTCTTCATTAGTAATTTTTTTATTATATTTTATTACCAAAAATTTGGAATTTTTATACACATCCGATACACCTTTTAAATCTTTGATGATACTTAAATTTTCTTGAGTGTCTAATGATAAATATAAATTTTTAAATTCAGATGGACTTTGTAAAAAAAACAATAAAAACAACCATATTAAAGAAAGAGTCACTAAAACAAGGGCCAGAATACTTAAACTAAAATGATGCAGAAAATATCCTCCCACAACACCACCTAAAAAACTTCCAAAATAACCAAAAGAATTAAATATACCCAAAGCTGCACCTTTTTCATTTACTTTAGCAAATTTACTCGCACAGCTTTGCATAATAGGCTCATGTAAATTAAATCCTATAAAAAAGATTACCACACCTACCATAAATACAAAAGCACTATTAGCAAAAGCAAAAATTATATAAGAAAGGATAAAAAATACCACACCTAAAAGTAAAATTTCTTTACTAAGCCCTCTTTTTTCACCTAATGAACCAGACAATCCCATAGCGATAAATCCCAATACCATAGAACTTACATAAACATGCCATAAATTTTCACTTGGGTAATTAAATTCATTAACCAACATCAAAGGAATACTTAAGAACGCTATACTCATTAACATTTTTTGCATGCAATTAGTTAAATTCATTAATGCTAGATTCTTTTCTTTTAAAAGCATTTTCAATGGGGTTTTTGTATTTTCATGATGTATGGCATGTTCTTTTGGTACAACACTAAAAAGCAATACAATACACACAAAACTTAAAATAGCGCTAAGATCAAACAAACTTGAAAGACCAAATTTAGCACTCATCAAAGGAGAAAGTACCAAAGAAGCTGCAAAAGAAAGACCTATAAAAGATCCCATTACAGCCATAGCTTTTCCACGATTTTCTTCATTAATAAAATCACTTATCATAGCAGTTGCTACAGCACCAATAGCACCAGCACCTTGTAAAAGCCTACCAAATATCATAGTATAAATATCATTAGCGTAAGAACACACAAAAGAACCTATGATAAAAATTATCAACCCTATTAACATAGTCTTTTTACGCCCAATTTTATCAGAAACTACTCCAAAAGGAACTTGTAAAGCCATCTGAGTTAATGCATAAACACCTACTAAAAGTCCTACTAAAAATTCATTAGCTCCTTGAAGTTCTAAAGCATATAAACTCAAAACTGGTAAAACTATAAATAAACCAAAAAATCTAGTCCCAATTATAAAAGACAAGGGTAAAACCGCTTTTATCATATATTCTCCTTATAAAGGATAATTTTACTATGATTTTGATAAACTTTTTTTGAAAGCTATTTATAAAAAAAGGTAATTTTGTATGAAAAATAAATTGAAAATTGTTGTTGCAAGTTCTAATATACACAAAATTCAAGAAATTAAAAATTTTCTTAAATCTTATGAAATTTATTCATTAAACGAGTTAATCAAACCATTTGAAATTATAGAAAATGGGAAAAGTTTTAAAGAAAATGCTTTGATTAAATCTTCAACAATTTTTAATACACTTAAAAAAGATGAATTTATAGTTTTAAGCGATGATAGCGGTATTAGTATTGAAGCTTTAAACAATGCTCCTGGAATATATTCTGCAAGATATTCTAAAGAAGGAACTGATATTGCTAATAATGAAAAAATCATATCTAGTTTGCATGAAAAAAATCTCTCAGAAAGTAAAGCGTTTTACACTACAGCAATCGCTATAAGCTCTAAATATGGACATTTTTGTACCCATGGATACATGTATGGCATAATTACAGATACTCCAAAAGGAAACAATGGCTTTGGATATGATCCATTATTTATCCCTCAAGGTTTTAATCAAACTTTAGGAGAACTTGATGAAAAGATAAAAATTCAAATATCTCACCGATCAAAAGCTTTAATGATTTCAAAATATGTATTTAAACTTTTAGAAAAAATATCATAATGTTTATTTATTTTATATTTTTAAAAATACTTTGAATTTTTTGATTAAAACCAAAAAAACTAATAATCAAACTTGGTAATAAAAATAAAGAACCAAACAACAGCAAACTCATCGCCAAAACAGTCAATAAACCAAAATAAATTGTTGGGATAAAGTTGCTACTTATCATAACTAAAAATCCCAAGATAATTGTAAAACTTGTATAATATATAGCACTACCTATACCAAGATGTGAAGCTTTAATGGCTTCTTGCAAACTTTTATGTTTTAATTCTTCTTTGAAACGATGAATATAATGTATCATATCATCTACACCTATTCCTATACAAATAGCAGCTATAGTGATACTCATAATATCTAAAGGGATATTAAATAGCCCCATTAAACCAAAAACTAAGGCCAAAGGTATGACATTTGCTACAATAGCAAGAAAAGCATAAAGAAAACTTCTAAAAATAAATACAAAAAGTATAAAAATCATTAAAATAACAAAAATTAACGTTCCAAATTGTGCCGAAAAAAGACTTTGAAGCATATTGTTATACAAAAGCATAATACCACTAACTCTAACTTCCACATTATCATCTTGCAAAAGTTCTCTTAAATCATATTCAAGTTTTTTTATGAACTCGTTACGTCTTAAAGTAGGATCGCTATCTAAAATCCGCATACTAAATCTTAATTCATTATCCTTGATACTTACATAAGGATTTAAAACTTGTTTTTTAAAAGATTCATCTAAATTTTCATACAAAAATGCTAATGCAAAATCATCTAAAACTTTACCATCATTGATGTTTTGTCCAAGCTCAAGTAAACTCTGCAAACTAAGCACCGAGCCCACATATTTTTGCTGAATTAAAAAATTATGCACTTTAGCAGCTACCCTTGTTTTATCACTACTAAAAAAATACCTATCATCTTGTGCTAAAGCATTAAATTCATTTTCAAAGTCATCTTCAGTATTATTTTGATTTTTATCATCTTGAAATTTTACTATCACATCCAAAGGCATAGTACCTCCAAGCTCTTTATCAATGACAAGCAAACCTTGTTTGATTCTAGAATCATCTTTAAAATAATTTACAAAACTATTTTCAACCTTAATTTTAAATATTCCAACAACCGCTATAATCATACAAACAAAACTAATTAAATAGATAATTTTCCTATGATTTAAACTAGCATTAGCACAAAATGTTAAAAATTTAAATGAACTCTTATCTGGTTTTTTAATTTCTGCTCTTGGTAAAAGCATCAAAATACTTGCAAAATATATATAAGCTAAAAGTAAGCTTACACTTATACCAAGACTCATCATAATACCTAATTTTATAATAGGTTCAATATCTGAGAAAATAAAACTTAAAAAACCTACTACAGTAGTTAAAATAGCGTAAAAACTCGGACTAGCTTTATCGAGTAAAGTTGATAACAAAATCCTATAAACACTGGATTTTTTATGTTTTTGTAAATTTTCTATAAAATGAACTATTAAATGAATTACCACAGAAACCGTGATAATCAAAACCAAAGCAACATAATTTGAAGAAACTATAGTAATGTCAAATCCTAAAAGTGTAAAAATTCCACTTGAGGTAAATAAAGAAACAATACAAATTCCCAAGGCTAAAAACACCCATCGCAAAGATCCAAAAAACCACCAAAGAGCCAAAAACAAGAGACCTATTAAACTAACGCCATAAATTTTAAGATCTGATTTCACATAAGAAATCATATCATTAGCTATCATTTCTACACCACCAAGATGCAAAAAATCACCATTTTGACTATATTTTAATACTATGTTATTAATCTGTTTTAGTCTTTCTTCGCTAAATTTTCTCATATTTTCTTGATGGTTTTTAAGTTCATTTTTAAAATATTCTTTTTCTTGTTTATTTTTAGCTTCATCTCTTGATTTGATCAATGTATTGTATGTTTCATCAGCTTGTAGGTAAATTAAAATTCCTATAGTCTTTCCATCTTGTGAGATTAAATTGTTTTTATAAAAAGGATGGTTTAAAATTTCATTTTTAGCTAAATTTATATCCACATCAGCACTAAAAATATTAGGAGTGTTTTTTATCAATTCTTTTAGCTCTTTATTTTTAGAACTCATAAGCAAAGGGGCGTTAGCTATGGAAAATACTCTTTCTACTCCCTGAATTTGTGAAAATTCTTCACTCATATTTTTAATTAAATTTAAGTTTTTCTGGGAAAATACTTGAGAATCTTTTGGAGTAAAAGCAAGCATTAAAAAATTATCACTGCTGTAGCGATTTGAAAATTCTCTATAAAATTTTAAGTCCTCATCATGTTCTAAAAGTAGACTTTCAGCATTTGCTTCTACATTTAAATTCTTGGCAAAAAAGCTAAAAAATAAACAAAACGCTAAACCTATACTTAAAGTTATTTTTGGAAAATTTAAAAAAAAAATTAAAATTTTACTTAACATTATTCAAAATGAACACTTGATAATTTATTTAACAAAGTATCAAAGTCTGTATTTGCCAATACATCTTTAAATTGCGATCTATAAGTTTGAATAATACTAATACCAAAAATATCTACATCATAAATTTTCCAATCGCTGTCTTTATTATAAAATTTAAATACAACAAAATTTTCCTTACCATCAACCACCATAGAAGTTTTTAAAAATACTCTCTTGCCTTGTTCTGTTAGACTTACAACCTTTAATTTTTGTGAATCATACAAAGAAAGTTTATCTGTAAAACTTTTCTTAAGATTTGCTTCAAAAGCTCTATTATATTGACTTTTTTCGGTCGTATTTAGCGTATCATATCTAGTTGATAAACTCAATTTTGCCATAAAATCATAATCAAAAATTCCATCAAATAAAGCAAAAATTTTATCTGCAGACTTTGTTTTATCAGTTTTTTCTTGTTCTAAAATTTTTAAGCTCTCATCAATATTTTTTTGCATAACCTGAGATATATCTTCTAATTTCAAAGCAAAAACAAAAGAAATACTTAATAAAAATAATACAACTATACGCATACAAACTCCTATTTGATTAATTCTTGACGTCTTTGCTCATAAGCATCACGCATAAAAATGTAATAATCTACACTATTTTGGTAAATATCATCAACTTTCTCATGTTCAAAACTTAATTCATTTACCTTTAATGCTCCATTTACACTTGCTCCAAGCCAAAAATTTCCAATATATGCTTCAGGAGTTAAAAACCAGTTTATAGGTAAACTTAATGCATCTCTTACATTATATGGTCCTAAAAAAGGCAAAACAAGATGACTACCTCCACCTACACCCCACTTTCCTAAAGTAATTCCAAAATCAGCTTCATAAGATTTTAAAGAAGTTTTACTTGCACTATCTAACATACCAAGACCAAAAATCACATTTATGCAAAATCTTCCAAATTCTTCCCCAGCTTTTTTAAACTCAAAACTCAATAAATGGTTGGCTATTTTTAAAGGTGATCTTGTGGTTTCAAATATATTTTTAATTCCTGTTCTTGCAATCTCTGGCATTACACTTTTATATGAAAGAGTTACCGGTCTTAGTAAATAATAATAAAAATTATAGTTAAACCTAGACATTGCTTTATTATATGAATAAAAATCATCTTGAATTTCTCTTTTTTGATATTCTTGTTCGAAATCTTCAAAATTTTGTTCTGCAAATGCTACATTTAAAAGCAATACTAAACTTATAACATATTTTAACAACTTAATTTCCTTATTAAATTTTAAAAATTAATCAAAAATTATATTTTATATTCAATTAAATTTTTATTATTTAAATATGCAAAAAATAAATAAATAATTTTTTAAATACATATATCAATGTCTCTTGCAAATATGCAAAAAAAATATTTTATTTTTTACGTTAAAAATAAGTTATAATTTTTACAAAACTATCACAATTTTAAGGAAAAATCATGAAAAAAATTCTTATTTTAATAACCTTATGTGTATTTAGCTATAGTGCTAATATAAACATTGCAGCAGCTGCAAATGTTGCTTATGCTTTTAAAGAATTAGAAAGTCAATTTAAAAAAGAAAATCCTGACACTACTATAAATGTAACTCTAGGAGCAAGTGGAAATTTAGTTACCCAAATTCAAAGTGGAGCTCCATTTGATATATTTATGGCAGCTAATATGAAATTTGCACAAAAACTTTACGACGAAAATTTAGCTATTACCAAACCTGTCATTTATGCTCAAGGAGCTATTGCATTACTCACTTTAAGAACTAATATAACAGATTTAAGTAAAGGCTTAGAGACTTTACAAAATAAAAATGTTAAATTAATTGCTATTGCCAATCCAAAAACAGCTCCTTATGGAGAAGCAAGTATAGAAGCTTTAAAAAATTTAGGAATTTATGAAAATCTTAAAAATAAAATTATAGAAGCAAAATCTATAGGTGAGGCATTAACTCAAACTCTAACAGCAACAGATGCTGGTTTTATAGCAGCTAGCGCTCTGTATGAGGAAGGTCTTCAAAAATATAATCTAAAAGAAAATACAAATTATATTTTAGTAGATCCAAAACTTTATACACCTATTGATCAAGGCATAGTAATAACAAAACACGGTGAAAATAATGTGGATGCTAAGAAATTTTATGATTTTGTTTTAAGCGAAAAAGGAAAAGCTATTTTCAAAGCTTATGGATATAACATTCCGTGATAGAGGCTAATATTAGCCTCATTGATTCATATGAAGGTGTAAATTTTATAGAATTATCAAATGCTTTGCAAAAATTTTATATGCTTTCTTTAAATACTCATGAAAATGTAAAAATCAATCAACAAGTTGTGCTATCTTTTAAAAGCAATGATTGCTTCATAAGTAAAGAAAAATTAAAAAATTCATTTATCAATGAATTACATGCAAAAATAATTGAAATTTTTGAAGGAAAAATTATAACTATTTTAAGGATGCAAAATAATTTTTGCACATTTGAAGCACAAATCAATACCAAGGCTTTTACAGATATGAATTTACAAATTAATGATTTTATTTATACTTATATTAATCCTAACGCTTTATTTATAAAGAAATTTATATGCTAAAAGTAGATGTTTGTAAATTTTTTAAAAATCAAAATTTTAAACTTCAAGTAAAATTTGAAATCAATCAAGGAGATTTTTTAGCCATTTTTGGCAAAAGTGGCAGTGGAAAAACTACACTTTTAAGAATAATAGCTGGTTTTGAAAAAGCTGAAGGAGAATGCGAATTTAACAAACAAATATTTTTTAATACTGAGCAATTTTTAAGTATCCAAAAAAGAAACATAGGATTTTTGTTTCAAGATTATGCTTTATTTGAAAATATGAATGTAGAACAAAATTTACTTTATGCTAAAAACGACAAACAAGCTGCTAATGAGCTTTTAGAACTTCTAAATTTAAGCTCTCATAAAAATAGCTCTATTTTAGAACTTAGTGGTGGACAAAAACAACGTGTAGCACTGGCTAGAGCTTTGATGAGAAAACCAAAACTTTTGCTTTTAGATGAACCTTTAAGTGCTTTAGATAATGAAATGAAAATTATTCTGCAAGATTATCTTTTAAAAATACACAAAAATTATAATATCACTACCATTTTAATTAGTCATGATGTAAGTGAAGTATATAAATTAGCCAACAAAGTAATAATTTTAGATCAAGGACAAATTATAAAACAAGGGAATCCTAGCGAAGTTTTTTTACAAACTAAAGGCTCTCAAAAATTTGCCATCAAAGCTAGAATTTTAAAATTACAAAAACAAGATAGTATAATAGTAGCTATTCTTGGCATAGGAACTCAGATTAGTCAAGTGATTCTTAGTCCATTAGAAGCTCAAAATTTAAAAGAAAATGATGAAGTAGTTTTAAGCCAAAAAGCCTTTGGATTAAATTTATCTAAAATAAACATAAATTCATAAACTAAATCACTATTTTATTAGTCTGTGTTGATTATGCTACCTACAATATATTCATATTTTGAATCATTACTTTAGCTTTACATTCAGCACAACAATATAGAGTTTTAATTTTAGCATCATCGCCTAAAAATTTTGGTTTCATAATGCTAGCTATTTTTTCTATAGCTTTTTTTGTAGCAAATTCTTTACCACATTCAATACATGCAAAAAGTTCGTCCTTGGCTAAAGTTATAAAAGAAAAATATTCTTTCTCTAAATCAATACCACTTCTTTGAAGCACTAAAGTATCTTTTTCTGCACAACTTGCTTCGCAGTATCCACAGGTAGTACACAAGCTCGCATTAAATTTCAAAGAATTATCTTTAGCATCAGCTATTAAAGCTCCTACGTTGCAAGATCCAACACAGGCTAAACATAATGTACAGGTATTTGTATTTACAGAAATTTTTCCATAGCGTATCCACTCTTTACTAGGAATATTTCCTAATTTATCATCTTGGATAAGCTCTTTTACTCTCATAGCAAAATCCTCTCTTTTCAAAAAAGAAGTATTATTAATCATAAATTTTAATTTTGGTATAACATTAGCTTGATTTATAGCGTTTTGAAGTGTAATTTCATCGTTTGCTAATAAAACTCCATCGTGATTGAATTTTTTTTGAAAAATTTCATTAACAAGATCTATTGCTTCTTTATTTGTAATATTATCTCCATAAATTATCACATTCGCGCCACTAGTTTGCAACATAGCCAAAAGATGAGCTTGATCAAAAAAATGATCAGTTTTAACCATAAATGGCATCACATTTTCTTTTAAAATAATATTTAAATCTTCTATCTTTTTATCTTCTGAAATAACTAAAATTATTCTATCTTCATAAAATTTTAAAACCTCATAAAAACTATTTCTTGGCATAGGGGCATAATCAAGTGCTCCACTAGGACAAATACTTACACATTCACCACAATTAACACAATCAATATGAGAAAATTCCAATTGCCTTTTTTCATCATCTTTTAAAATGGCTACGCTAGGACATATTTCGTCACATTTTCCACAATGAATACTTCTTCTATTGTGATATTGACAAATACTATCATCGTAACTAATATAATTTCTAAATTTATATTTAGGCGAATTATTATTTAATAATTTTAAAACTTCTTCATTGCTTAAATTATTTATATCATAGCACCCACTTTGTTTATCATAACTATCTTTTTTATTTTTATACAAGAAAAAATCACATTCAAGTTCTATTTGTTCATTATTTTTTAAAACTATTACACAAAGTTCTCCTATCGAACTTAATACAACTTGACATTCTTCATTTGAAATTTTTAAAATTTTATAATCTTGTTTTTTTAATTCTTCTAATAATTTTATCTCATCATCATCACTAACAATGATTACATTTTTACCTACTTCTTTAGTATACTCTAAATCAAGCCCCATATCATAAACTTTAGATCTTATCTTATATAAAGTATCAATGGTTTTTGATTTTTTTAAAATATTATCTTTAGAATTCTTCAAATAAAAATTGATCTCTGGAGCATACACTTCAGGATTTAAAAGCAAAGAATTTCCTATAAAAACATCTTCGCAAATATCGGTTACTATAGAAATATCATCGCTTAAAGGAATCAAATCATCATTCTTTAAAAAAACAAAATCTTTCATAACTACTCTCTTTATTTTTTTAATAATTATATACATTTCATTATAAAAAAAGCTATAATTTTACTAATTTTTTCTTAAGGTTTAAGATGAACAAATTTAGAACATTTCCTCCGATAAATTCTCTCATCAATGATAAAAATTTGAGTGCTTATCCTTTATATTTAAGAAATTATTTTTCAAAGTTAGTCGTTTTAAAGTGCAAAAAGCAGATTTTAAAAGATCCAAAATTAGAGTTTTCTTTTGAAGATCTTAGTTTTAAAATAAAAAATTCTATAAATGAATTTTTAAATCTTCAGTCAAAAAGCTTAATTAATGCAACCGGAGTAATTATTCATACTAATTTAGGTCGTAGTATTATAGATGAAAATGTTTTTGAACAAACAAAAGATATTGTATGTTCTTATTCTAATTTAGAATTTAATATTAACAGTGGCAAAAGAGGATCAAGATATGACTGGCTTAGTGCAAATTTAAAAATTTTATTTAATTGCGAAGACTGCTTAATTGTTAATAATAATGCTGCAGCAGTTTTTTTAATCTTAAATACACTAGCAAAAGATTACGAGGTTATCACTTCAAGAAGCGAATTAGTAGAAATTGGAGGTAGCTTTAGAATACCTGAAGTAATTCATGCTGCTGGAGTCAAGCTTAAAGAAATAGGAACAACTAATAAAACTCATTTGCAAGATTATAAAGATGCCATCTCCTTAAATACTAAAATTATACTAAAAACTCATCGCTCAAATTTTACTTTTAAAGGATTTTTCGAAGAAGTTTCTCTAGAAGAAATTTATAACTTAGCAAAAAAGAAAAAAATTATCTCCTATTATGATTTAGGTTCAGGCTGGTGTGAAAATTTAAATTCAAAACTTACAAAGGATGAGCCTTGTGTAAAAGACTTACTAAAATATTGCGATATATTGAGTTTTAGCGGCGATAAGCTTTTTGGATCTACTCAAGCTGGCATAATACTTGGAAAGAAAAAATACATAGAAAAACTTAAAAAAAATCAACTCTTAAGAATGCTAAGAGTTGATAAAATCACCCTAGCCTTTTTAAATGAAACTACAAAAGTATATTTGGAAAAAAAATATGAAAAAATTCCAACTTTAAAACTACTCAATGATGATTTAACAAATATAAAAGCAAAAGCTATTTTTGTAAAAAATAAAATCCAAATTCTTTCTGATTTAAAAATTTCAAAAAGTCTAGTAGGTGGTGGCTCTATGCCTGATAAAAGTTTAGATACTTTTGTATTGAGTTTTAAAGGTAAGGCTTTGGTGTTACAAGAAAATTTTAGAAAAAAAGGTGTTGTAGGTCGTATCGAAAAAGGAAAATTTGTATTAGACTTTAGAACTATATTAGATAAAGATTTGGAAAAATTAATTCAAATCATTAATGAGGTGTTTAATGGATAGCATTATTGTAGGAACTGCTGGTCATATTGATCATGGAAAAACTTCTCTTATTAAGGCTCTTAATGGCTTTGATGGAGATAATTTAAAAGAAGAACAAGAAAAAGGAATCACCATAAATCTTAGTTTTTCCCATTTGAAAAATTCTAATACAAATTTAGCATTTATTGATGTTCCTGGACATGAAAATTTAATCAAAACAATGATTAGCGGAGCTTTTGCTTTTAAGATATGTCTGTTTGTTGTAGATATTAACGAAGGTTTAAAAGCTCAAAGTATAGAGCATTTAAAAGTTTTAGAATTTTTAGGTGTAGAAGATATTATTTTAATTTTAAGTAAAGTTGATTTGTGTGAAAACATTGAATTTAAAAAAAATACTATATTAAAAGAATTGCAATCATATAAAATCAATTTATTAAAAATTTTTCTTACTAGCATTTATGATAAAAAAAGCACTGAAGAATTAAAAAAATATTTATTAAATTTAAATCCAAAAAAATGTCATAAAGATTTTGTTTTTAGATATTTTATTGATAGAGTTTTTTCCTTAAAAGGAATTGGAACAATAGTTACTGGAAGCCTAAATGAAGGAAAAATTTCTAAAAATGAAAAAATTTATTGCATTGAAAATCAAAAAGACATTATCGTAAAAAATATTCAAATTCATGACATAAATGTTGATCAAATTTGTGCCTACAACCGAGTAGCTTTGAATTTAAATTGCAATTATTATGATTTGAAAAAAGGATACATTTTAACAAAAAAAGGACTTTTTAGAAGTTTTAAAAGTATAGACGTTTTGATTTTTTCTAATAAAATCAAACATAAAAGTGAATTAGAATTTTGCACAGGGAGTAAAAAAGTTAATGCCAAATTAAACATCATAAAAGAATTTGAAAATAAAACTTATGCAACTTTAGATTTTGAAAAAAACTTAGCTTTATGCTTTGATGATAGATTTATTTTACTTGAAAATGGACGTGTCAAAAGTGGTGGAATAGTTTTAAATTCTGTAAGCGAACCGCTAAAAAAAGATGTAAAAATACAATTTTTAGAACTTTTAGAACAAAAAGAATTTAATGCAATATTTGAATTCTTAAAAGATACTCATAAATTTGGTTTTGGATTACTCTCAAGCTATCAACGTTTTAAATTAACCCACCAAGAAGCTTTAAAATTAGCTAAAAATTTATCAAATGTTTTTATTGATGAAAAAGGTTTAAATGTGTATAACCTAAAGTCACAAAATGAACTTAAAAATTTCATAAATTTTATCTTTTCTAAAAATAAAAATGCACTAATATCAGCTAATTCTATATCTTTAAGACTCTCATGGGCAAGCGAAGAATTTTGTGCATATACTTTAAAACAGATGCAAGATTTTTTAGATTTTAAAGATGGAATTTATTTTCTAAAAGGACAAGATTTTGAAAAATTAAAAGAAAAAAATTATTGCGAACTTTTTGAAATTCTAAAAAAAGAAGGGATCAGACCAACAGCTCCTTATAATCTTTACGAACAATTGGGATTAGATAGAAAAAATGGAGATACTATACTCAAAAAATTAACTAAAGAAAATAAAGTAATAAGATTAACACATAATATATTTATAGAAAAACAAGCTTTAGATTTATTGATGGATAATTTTTTATTACTTTTAAAAACACAAAATTTAGATGTAAATTTTATTAAAAATTATTTTAAAATTTCACGAAAATATGCTATTGCATACTTAGAATATCTTGATAACAATTTTAAACAAGTAAAAAAAATTAATGAAAAAAGAATGCTTAAATATTAAATATAAAATTTTATAATAATTAAAATCTAAAAATAAAAAGGAATATAATGAAAAAATCTTTAGCTTTGCTAACATTAGCTAGTTCATTATTTGCAGCAAATAACGAAGAAATAATTAATTTCTTTAAAAAAAATCCAAACTTAAGCAATGCTAATATTACCATTGCAAGTAGAGAAAAAATTGAAGATAGCAATTTTGAGGCAGTGATGGTTAATTTTGATTTCTCAGGAAAAAACTTTCAAGAAATAGTATTTACCGATGGCAACTTTATCACTACAGAACTTATAGATCTTAAAAAAGAAAGATTCTATTCTCAAGTATTTCAAGCAAAACTTATGGAAAAACAACAAGCCGAATTTTCTAAGAAAGCATTGGTAGAATTACAAAAAGAAAATATGTTTATCTCTTTAGGTGATAAAAACAAACCCTTACTTTATGTATTTAGTGATCCAGAATGTCCATATTGTAGAATGCATTTGGAAAAAATCGAAGATACTTTAAAAACCCATCAAGTAAAATTTATACTCACACCAATCCACGATATTAGCGCATTCGAAAAATCGGCATTAATTTATAAAGAAAGTAAAAATGCAAAAGATGATGCTCAAAAAATTGCTATCATGAAAAAATATTATGATAAAAATTTAAAAGAATATAACAAACCAAGTAATGCAGAGGTAAATGAAGTCAAAAATACCTTTGAAAAATATTCTAAACTTGGCTTACGCGCTGTTCCAACGATAATAAATGCACAAAAATAATTTGATTATTATTTTGCTTGGATTTTTTCTAAGCTCTTGCTCATCTTCTATGAATGCCTTTGTTCAAACTAGCAATGAAGGCATTTTTCTACAAGCAAAAAAAGGACAAAGTATTAATTTACACATTAATAATCCTTCAAAAATAAATACTAATTTAGAAGAAAAAATAAATAAAAAAATTCAAAATTTAGGACTCGTTTTAGATAAAAATGATGCTGATTATGAAATTCTGATCAATATTGTTAATTTAAAAAAATTCTCTTATGCACAAAGACTTCGTTCTTCAAGTGCTAAATTTTTCTTCAATGATTTTGATAAAATAGATGATATTTTTGACATGGAAGTAGAAAATTACTACATAATGCAAGTTAATTTACAAATTAACTCAAAAAAGTCTTCACAAAAAACTTCACTCTTAGCTAGAACAACCCATCTTGGGAATTTAGATAATGTCAAAGAAACATTAGAAGAAAAAATCAGTGAGCAAATAGCTAGTTTTTTTTATTTTTAATCCTTAATTCTTTTTGCATTATATAAAACTTCTTCAATGCAAGTTGTTCTTTTGTATCAATTTTATAATAAATTAATTTCAAATAATTTTTAATTTCTCTTTGAGAAAGTTTTCTTGATTTTGCATAATCACACAAAATATATTGAGGTATAAAAATTTTTCTTTTAACAAAATAATTCATTATTTTTTTATAATTTGAAAAATTTTTTATACAGGAAAATCTTGCAAAAACAAAAGGAAGTTTAAGTTTTTCATACCATACTTCACACAAATCTATATAAGCATTTGGATTTTGTAAATAAAGCTTTAAAGCCTTATCGCCAATAATTACTTCACCATTTTGCTTTAATATCTTTGCAAGTGCATTAGACGTTGCTGAACTACTATCTTCTTTGTTTTGTGTTTGTTTTTTAACTAAAACACTTTTTACTTTTTTGTTTGCACAAATTCCAATATTCAAGGTTTTATATTTTTTATTATAACTTTCTATACTAGAAATAATCGCAGCATCAATACGCCTAAAATATAAACTTTCATTAAGCTTTTTAGGAACCCCTTTTTTATACTCAGTAATTTTCTTAACATAAGTAGGCAAAGGCATTTTTTTAAGATAAATATGCAAAGGAAGTAAATTTAAATAATCAATTTTACCAAAAATCATTGCTATAAACTCTCGATATTATAACTCTCAAGTCTATTATAGACTTGAGAAAAAATTATTTTAAACTATCAATGTATTTTTGACAATCAAATTCTTTTACTAAAGCAACCCCATCTTCCACAGCCGCTTTGGCAACTGCAGCACTTACCACTGCTTTAACTCTACTATCAAAAGGTTTTGGTATCACATAATCTCTACCGAATTTAAGTTCTTCTACGCCATAAGCTTGTTTAACTTCATCAGTTACTTCAAGTTTAGCTAAATCTGCTAAAGCTTTAGCTGCTGCAACTTTCATATTTTCTGTAATTTTAGTCGCTTTAACGTCTAAGGCACCTCTAAAAATAAAAGGAAAACCTAAAACATTGTTAATTTGATTAGGATAATCACTTCTTCCTGTACCTACAATAGCATCACTTCTTACTCTTTTTACATCTTCTGGCATTACTTCAGGAATAGGATTAGCTAAAGCAAAAATCACCGGATCTTTAGCCATAGATAAAACCATTTCATCGTCTAAAATTTTTGGAGCGCTAAGTCCTAAAAATACATCAGCATCTTTTATAGCCTCCTTTAATGTCATAGCTTTAGTATCACTCACAAATTCAAGTTTATACTTATTTAAATCATTTCTTTGGGTATTCACCACACCTTTACTATCAACTAAAATAATATTTTTTACACCTAAATTTCTATACATTCTAGCACTCGCAATACCCGCTGCACCTGCTCCACTAACCACCACTTTAATATCTTCAAATTTTTTACCACTAATTTCCATAGCATTCATCAATCCCGCTGTAGAAATAATAGCTGTACCATGCTGATCATCATGCATCACAGGAATTCCAAGATCTTGTAATGCCGCTTCAATTTCAAAGCATTTTGGAGCAGAAATGTCTTCTAAATTAATACCTCCAAAAGTAGGTGCCACAGCTTTACAAAAAGTAACAACCTCTTCTACACTATGTGCATCAATTTCTAAATCATAAGCATTAACATCAGCAAATTTTTTAAATAAACATGCCTTTCCTTCCATAACAGGTTTACTTGCACTAGCTCCTATATTGCCAAGTCCTAAAACCGCACTTCCATCACTAATTATAGCAACCAAATTAGCTTTATTTGTGTATTTGTAAGCTAGAGTTTCATCTTTAGCTATCTCGATGCATGGCTCAGCAACTCCTGGTGAATATGCCAAAGATAAATCGTGTGCACTGTCCATAGGCTTTCTAGCAACTATACCAACCTTACCACCTAAATGATACTCCAAAGCTTCTTCTTTTAAATCCATCATCTTTCCTTTATGTAATTTAATAAATTTTGTACTCTAAGTTGACATTTTTGTACACCTAAAAATTCCAATACTTCAAATATACTAGGACTTACAGAACCACCTGTTAATGCAATACGTATGGCTTGTGCTAAATCTTTTAATTTTAGATTATTTTCCCCTAAAAATTTATTGGTGAATTCTTCAAATTCATAAGCATTTTTTTGTTCGTTCAAAACGTTAGCGTATTTTTCTAAATAAGATAAATTTGTTTCATTAAGAAATTTATCTATAGCTTTTTGATCATATTCTTTTGGGTCATTTAGTAACATTTTTGCCCCGTCAATAATATCATGCAAAGTTTTTGCTCTTTCTCTTAACATATCTAATAAAAAATTTGCATTTTCATATAAATTCAAATCAAAACCTAATTCTTTAAGCTGCTTGTTAATCTCTTCAAAAGGCAAAGTTTTAATATAATGCGCATTCAGCCATTCTAATTTTTTAAAATTATAGCAAGACGCACTTTTATTGATATGATTTGGGTCAAATAATGTTTTCATTTGATCAAGATTAAAAAGCTCATCATCTCCATGGCTCCATCCAAGTCTTATTAAAAAATTTAACAAAGCTTGAGGCAATATCCCCATATTTTTGTATTCCATGACATCAGTAGCACCATGGCGTTTAGAAAGTTTCTTGCCATCTTCTCCATGTATCATAGCAACATGATAAAATTTAGGAATTTCAAAACCTAAAGCATTATAAAGAACTATTTGTTTAGGCGTATTAGAAAGATGATCATCTCCTCTTATTACATCACTAACTCCCATTAATGCATCATCAATTACAACTGTGAGATTGTAAATAGGACTTCCATCACTTCTTGCTATAACAAAATCATCTAAAATATCTTCTGCTTTAAAACTAATTTCACCTTTAATACCATCAATAAATTTAATCTCTCCGTTTTGTGGAGCCTTTATACGCACCACAGGCTCAATATTACTTGGCGGGGTACCTTTAAAATCCCTATATCTACCATCATATCTTGGACGTTCTTTGGCTGCTTCTTGTTTGGTTCTTAACTCATCAAGTTCTTCTTTGCTCATATAACAATAATAAGCTTTTCCTTCATCTAATAATTTTTGAATATATTTTTTATATATATCAAATCTTTGTGATTGGTATTCTACTTTACCATCATAATCAAGTCCACACCACTTAAATGCCTCTATAATAGCTTGTGTTGCTTCTTGAGAATTTCTTTTTAAATCAGTATCTTCAATGCGTAATAAAAATTTACCATTATTTTTTCTTGCATAAAGATAATTATACAAAGCAGTTCTTAAACCTCCAATATGCAAATAGCCTGTAGGAGAAGGAGCAAAACGCGTTGAGATTTCTTGCATATTTTTACCTTTTTTAAATTTTTATTGTTATAATGCTATATTTACACTTAAATAAAGGTTTTAAAATGAAAAAATTTTTAATATCATGCTCTTTTGCTGCAAATATTTTATATGCTCAAACTATCGGTGGAGTAGCTATGATAGTAGAAAATGAACCTATTACTCTTTATGATATTAATCAAGCGATGAAGCAACTAAAAACTAATGATAAACAAAAAGCAATAGCTTTTTTAGTAGATGATAAAATTCAACAAAATGAAGCTAAAAATTTTGGTATTGTCATTAGTGATTTTGACTTAAAAAATAAATTAGATCAAATAGCTAAAGGCAACAATACTGATATCAATGGTTTGCAAAAAAATATGGAAAAAAAAGGATTAAATTTTGAACTTTTTAAAGAACAAGTTCGCAAAGACATGCAAAGAGAAAGATTGTATCATAATATTATGCAAAACGCAAAAGTAAATATCAATGATGAAGTGTTAAAAAAATTTTATGAAGATAATCTTGATAAATTTAGCACTTTTTCAAATGTAGATTTAGTTGTTTATAATTCTACAAATCCTGAACTTTTGCAACAACTTTTACAAAATCCAATGTATAAAAATGAACAAATTAAATCAAAAGCTATTAGTTTAAATGCCTCAAATATAGATCCTAGATTATTAGCTTTGTTAAATAATACAAAAGCTGGTGATTTTACACCTGTATTAAATGGCGAAAATGCCTATATTATTTACTTTGTGAAAGAAAAATACGGAAAAAATCCTATTGATTTTGATTTAATCAAAGAACAAATAGGTAATGCTTATACCATCAATCAAAAAGAATTAGCTCTTAAAAATCATCTTGATAAAATTAGATCAAATGCCCATATAGAAGAAATAAGATAGGTCAAAAAACCTATCTTAATGTCTTGAAAGATAATTTGTATCGTAGTTGTTATTTATAAAGTCTGCATTATCCATCATAGCTAGATGAAAATCTTTTGTAGTTTTAATCCCACCGATAATGAGTTCATGTAAAGCTATTTTCATTTTTGCTATAGCTACATTTCTATCCTCACCCCATACAACTAATTTTCCTATCATAGAATCATAATAAGGTGGTACACTATAATCTTGATAACAGTGACTTTCCATTCTTACATTGCGACCTGCTGGAGCTACATATTTTGTGATTTTTCCTGGGCATGGTAAAAAGGTTTTAGAATCTTCAGCTGTTATTCTACATTCAATAGAATGACCTCTTAATTTGATTTCTTCTTGTTTAGGTAAAGGATATCCCTCAGCAACTTTTATCATAAGCTCAATAATATCAACCCCACTAACCATTTCACTCACACAATGCTCTACTTGCAAACGTGTATTCATTTCTATAAAATAGAAATTCAAATTTTTATCTACTAAAAATTCAAAAGTTCCAGCACCTTCATATCCAATAGCTTTAGCTGCCTTTACCGCAGTTTCATGAAGTTTTGTCCTAGTTTTTTCATCTAGCAAAATTGCAGGTGATTCTTCGATGAGTTTTTGATGGCGTCTTTGCATAGAACAATCTCTCTCACCTATATGAATTACATTTCCAAAACTATCGCCTATAACTTGAACTTCTATATGACGTGGATTTTGAATATATTTTTCCATATACATAGTTCCATCACCAAATGCACTCATTGCTTCACTCTCGGCTGACCAATACGCTTTTTCAAGATCACTTTCTTGTTCAACCACACGCATACCACGACCACCGCCACCTGCAGCAGCTTTTAAAATTACAGGATAACCTATTTCTTTAGCAAGTTGTTTAGCTGCTAAAGCGCTATTTAATGCCCCATCACTTCCTGGAATAACTGGTATTCCGGCTCGTTGCATAACTTGTTTAGCCTTGCTTTTATCACTCATTAAAGCCATAGCAGCCACCGAAGGACCTATAAATTTAATATTATGTTTTGCACAAATTTCCACAAAATTTTGATTTTCACTTAAAAATCCATATCCTGGAAAAATTGCATCAGCTTCACTAATTTCAGCAGCGCTAATAATGGCTGGAATATTTAAATAACTTTCTGAGCTTCTAGCATTACCTATGCAAATACTAGCATCAGCATATTTTAAATAAAGTGCATCTTTATCTGCAGTAGAATATACACAAATTGCTTTTTTACCCATTTCTTTAATAGTTCTTAAAGCTCTTAAGGCAATTTCTCCACGATTTGCAATTAAAACTTTTTTAATTTCCATTTTATAATTTCTCCACCATAAACAATGGCATACCAAATTCTACAGGCTGTCCATCAGCTACTAACACTTCCACTATTCTACAATCATACTCAGCTTCAATTTCATTCATAATTTTCATAGCTTCAATAATTGCTATCGTGCTTCCACTTTTAATAGTCTGTCCTACTTTAGCAAAAGGCGCTGCTCCTGGACTTGGAGCTTGATAAAAAGTCCCAACCATAGGGCTATTGATAGTTGGTTTATTTGAATTTTGATTAGTTTTAGTTTCATTTACAACATTTACATTAATTGGTTGTGGAGCTGGCACAACAGGAGCTGGTGCAGGTAATTCACAACATAAATCTTTTTCAAGTTCTATTTCAAATCCATCTTGTTCTTTTATTTTAATTTTACTTACATTTGCTTTTGCAAAAAGCTCCATAAGTTCTTTAATTTCTTCTTTTGTCATATACACTCCTTAATAGACTTAATTCATAATTATATAAAAAAATACTAAAAATAACTTCAATTATTTATTTTTAACTAATTTTTAAGATATAATCTAAAAATTTACTTTTGTATTTTTAAGGAAACACATGGGTTTAAAAGCAGATAATTGGATCAAAAAGATGGCTTTAGAACATAAAATGATAGAACCATTTTGTGAAGCTAATATAGGTCAAGGTATAGTAAGCTATGGACTTTCTAGTTATGGTTATGATATACGAGTTGGAAGAGAATTTAAAATCTTTACTAATGTAAATTCAACGGTTGTTGATCCAAAAAATTTTGTAGAAGAAAATGTGGTAGATTTTGAAGGAGATGTGTGTATAGTGCCTGCAAATTCTTTTGCACTAGCTAGGACTATAGAATATTTTAAAATGCCTGATAATGTTTTAGCTATATGTCTTGGTAAAAGTACTTACGCAAGATGTGGCATTATAGTAAATGTAACTCCTTTTGAACCAGGTTTTGAAGGTCACATAACTATAGAGATTTCTAACACTACTCCTTTGCCTGCAAAAATTTATGCAAATGAAGGCATAGCTCAAGTTTTATTTTTACAAGGTGATGAGCCGTGTGATATTACCTATGCTGATAAAAAAGGCAAATATCAAGCTCAAACAGGCATTACTTTGCCAAGGATTTTAAAATAATATTTTTTTGACGATATGAATTTATAGTAACAAATATAGGATTTTGCAATGTTTGATGAAAAAAGTATTTTAATTACAGGCGGTACAGGAAGTTTTGGTAAAACTTATGCTAACACGCTTCTTCAAAAATACAAGCCTAAAAAAATTATTATTTACTCACGTGATGAATTAAAACAATTTGAAATGGCAAGAAAGTTTAATGATGAATGCATGAGATATTTCATAGGAGATGTAAGAGATAAGGAAAGATTAAGCGTAGCTATGAAAGATGTGGATTTTGTTATACATGCAGCTGCTATGAAACATGTACCAATAGCAGAATACAATCCCATGGAATGTATAAAAACCAATATAAATGGAGCACAAAATGTCATTGATGCATGTTTAGAAAATAATGTTCAAAAGTGTATTGCACTTTCTACCGATAAAGCATGCAATCCTATAAATTTATATGGTGCTACAAAACTTGCAAGTGATAAACTTTTTGTAGCAGCCAATAATATAGCAGGCAACTCTCATACCAAATTTAGCGTCACAAGATATGGTAATGTAGTTGGCTCAAGAGGTTCAGTTATACCTTTTTTTAAAAAACTTATAGAAAACAATGCTAAAGAACTTCCAATAACTGATGAAAGAATGACGCGATTTTGGATAAGTCTTGAAGATGGAGTAAATTTCGTATTAAATAACTTTGAAATTATGCATGGAGGAGAAGTATTTGTCCCTAAAATTCCTTCAATGAAAATCATAGATTTAGCAAAAGCTATGGCACCAGATTTAAAACACAAAATCATAGGTATAAGACCTGGAGAAAAACTTCATGAAATTATGATTTCAAGCGATGATAGTCATTTAACATATGAATTTAAAGATTATTATGCTATTAGCCCGAGTATAAAATTTACTAATACAAATATAGATTTTAGTATTAATGCAAAAAATGAAAAAGGACGTAATGTTTCTAATGGATTTTCCTATAGTTCAGACAACAATACTTCATGGATCAATCAAGCAGATCTTTTAAATATCATAAATCATACAGAGTTGGAAAAATGATAACTTATTCACATCAAAACATAGACAAAAGCGATATAAAAAGTGTTATAAATGCATTACAAGATGATTTTTTAACCGGCGGAAGTAAGGTCGAAGCCTTTGAAGAAGCACTTTGCGAATATGTAGGAACTCAATATGCTTGCGTATTAAATTCAGCCACTTCAGCACTGCATCTTGCATATTTAAGTTTAAATGTAAAAGATAAAATAGTTCTTACAACCCCTATGAGCTTTGTAGCAACTTCCAATGCTGCTTTAATGGCTGGAGCAAAGATAGAATTTATCGATATAAAATTTGATGGCAATATTAATGAAAATAAATTAAAACTAAGACTTGAAAAAGATCATAAAAATATAGGTGCAGTTTGTGTTGTTGATTTTGCTGGAAATAGCGTTGAATTAGATGAAATTATAAATTTATGCAAGAGTTATAATATACCTCTTATTGATGATGCTAGTCATGCTTTAGGAGCTAATTACAAAAAAGATAAAGTGGGAAGTAAAGCTGATTTAAATATCTTTTCTTTTCATCCTGTAAAACCTATTACTACCTTTGAAGGCGGAGCTGTACTTAGCAATGATAAAGAATTAATAGAAAAAATAAAACTCTTAAGAAGCCATGGAATTGTAAAAAAAAGATTATGGGATAGTGATATGATAGAATTAGGATACAACTATCGTTTAAGCGATGTAGCTTGTGCTCTAGGTATCAATCAACTTAAAAAACTTGATATAAATTTAGAAAAAAGAGAACATATAGCAAGTTTTTACGATAAAGAATTTACAGATAATCCTTATTTTAGTATCATAAAAATCAAAGATTATAAAAAAAGTTCAAGACATTTGTATCCTATACTATTAAATAAAGAATTTTATTGCGAAAAAGAATTTATTTTTGAAAGATTATTAGATTATGGTATAGGCGTGCAAGTTCATTATAAACCTACTTATCAATTTAATTTTTATAAAAAACTCTTGGGTGATATTAAACTACCTAATGCAGATGATTTTTATAAAGCAGAACTTAGTATACCTTGTCATCAAGAAATGAGTATAGAAGATGCCATTTTTATTAAAGATAAATTATTTGAAATTTTACAACAAACCAAAAAAGGATGTTATTAATGCAAAAAATATCACGAGAGGAGAGAATGTACGATCTAGCATGCAAGCTTTTCCCAATATGTAGAAGTATAACAGGTGAAGGTTTTAGACAAAGTTTAAAAATTCTTGATGATGCTATGGGGGGGGGTATACTAAAAATTCATTCTATAAAAAGTGGCACTAAAGTTTATGATTGGGAAATTCCTCAAGAATGGAAAATAAATGATGCTTATATCATCACTCCAGATGGAGAAAAAATTTGTGATTTTAAAATGAATAATCTACATGTATTAAATTATTCTCAAGGCATAGATCAAGAACTAGAATTAGAACAATTACAAGATCATTTATATTCTATAGAAGAGTATCCAGATGCTATACCTTACGTAACAAGCTATTATCAAAGAAGATGGGGTTTTTGCATCAAACATACAGATAAAATTAAATTAAAACAAGGTAAATATAAAGTTTTTATAGATGCAAAACATTTTGATGGGGTATTAAATTACGCTGATTTTATAATTCCTAGTACTCAAAACAATAAAGATGAAATTTTAATAAGCTCTTATTTATGCCATCCATCTATGGCAAATAATGAATTAAGCAGTCCTATTGTTGCCATATTTTTAGCCAAATGGCTTTTAGAACAAAAGGAAAGAAAATATAATTATCGCTTTTTAATAGCTCCAGAAACTATAGGAAGCATAGTTTATATAAATAAGCATTTAAAATATTTACAAAAATACACCAAAGCAGGCTTTGCACTCTCTTGCATAGGTGATGATAATGCTTACTCTCTTATACACTCCCCAAACGAAAATACTTTAAGCGATAAAGTAGCTCTTCACACTCTAAAAAGCAAAAGAAATTTCAAAAATTTTAACTTTCTAGATAGAGGTGGAAACGAAAGACAATTTTGTGCACCTTTAGTCAGTTTACCTGTGGTCGGTATATGCAGAACTCGCTTTGGCGATTATAAAGAATATCACACTAGTAAAGATGATTTAAATTTCATTAGTCAAAAAGGTTTAGAAGGTGGATTAGAGGCAATGAAAGAAATCATTTTAAATTTAGAAATTAATGAAATTTATACAAATACCACAATTTGCGAACCAAATTTAGGTAAAAGAGGGTTATATATAAATTATTGTAAAAGAGAAGGAAGGGTTGAAAATATACTTAGTTTTCTAGCTTATTGTGATGGTAAAAACGATGTTTTAGACATAGCAAATAAATTAAATTTACAAGGCTATGAATTAAAAGATTTAATAGAAAAATTAAAAGAAAATGAGCTTATACAATGAAATATTTTTTAGAACATAATAATAAAAAATACACCAAAGATGATTTAATAAAAACTCTTTGTGAAGTTGGTATCAAAAAAGGTGATATCATATGCGTTCATACTGAGCTATTTAAATTTGGCTTCCCTTTACTTCCTAAAAATGAGTTTTTACAGACTATACTCGAAGCCTTTTTTGAAGCCATAGGAAAAGAAGGAACTTTAATAATGCCGACTTTTACCTATAGTTTTTGTAAAAATCAAATTTATGATAAATTAAATTCAAAATGCGAAGTTGGATTACTAAATGAATATTTTAGAAAACAAAAAGATGTCATTCGTAGCAATGATCCCATTTTTTCATTTGCACTTTGGGGAGCTAAAAAATATAATTTTATAAAAAAACACGATAGCTGTTTTGGAACAAATAGTATTTTTGACTTATTAGTAAAATATAATGCAAAGTTAATATTATTTGGTACAAGAGAAGGTCATACAATCACTCACTATGTAGAAGAAAAAATTCAAGTTCCTTATAGATATTTTAAAACTTTCAGTGGTAAAATGATTGATGAAACTAGTAAGGATATTAGCATCAATTACTATGTAAGACATTTAGATAGACCATCTTTACCAAATGTTGATAATATCAATAAAATTGCTCAAAGCACAAAACATTACAAAGAATTTGATTTTGCGGGAAGTTTTGTATCTAGTTTTAATTTTAGATCATACACTAGAGCTATTGAAAGATCTTTTTATCAATGGGGGGGGGACTTTGATTCTAACTGAAGAGGAACCAACATGAATACATGTATAGAATGTAAATTTTATGATATTTTAGAAAATATTTTAGAACTTAAGGTTGATGAAAATTCAAATTTAAGTATGGAAAATTCTAAAAGTTGGACTTCATTAGCTCATATTGATATAATAATGAGCTTAGAAGAAGAATTTGATATAAAATTTAATAAAGAAGAAATGATAAATTTAAAATCACAAAATGATTTATTAAAAGCTATAAAGGATAAATTATGCTAGAAAATTCAAGAAAATTATTTGATTTGATAGAACAAAAAAACCCTTTGCATAAAAAATGTTTAGATGGTTTAAAGCTTAGCAAAGAAGAATATGAAGACTTAGAAAAACTAGTTATTTATTACAAGGAAAGTTTAAACATAGATTTAGAAGAACAAGCTCAAAGTTATATAGTAGTTTTAAATGATACTTTAGAAGAAACAAAATTTTTCATAGAATATGGAAAATATAGATATAGTACATTAGCAGAAGTAGAAGATAAAGTATATTTGAATGAAGAATATATGAAAAAATATATGGTAGGACTTGCAATATCCTCTTTTATATGGAATGCCCATATTGAAGTTAGAAGGTATTTTGCAAAATATATAGATAATAAAAAAGAAAATAAAAATATCTATCTAGAAATAGGACCTGGACACGGAGAATTTTTTGTTAAAGCTATTAGAAGCAATAAATTTAATCAGTATTATGGTATAGATATATCGCCCATTAGTTGTCAAATGAGTAAAGATATGGTGCAAAATCAAGTTAATACTTTAGATAAATGTGAATTTATTTGCAAAGATTTTACAAAATGTGACTTTGATGATAAAGCAGATTTAGTGGTTATGGGAGAAGTATTAGAACATGTGGAAGATCCTTTACAATTTATGAAAGATGTAAAGCAATTACTAAATGATAATGGGGAAATTTTTGCTACCATACCTATCAATGCACCTGCTATTGATCATATTTATTTATTTTCTCATCCTAATGAAGTGGAAAAAATTCTAGATGAAGCTGATCTAAAAATAAAAACTTGTGAATATTTTATGGCAAACAATTATTCTTTAGAAAAAGCTTTGAAAACTAGAAATGCTATAGTTATGGCTGTAGTTTTAATAAAAAAATGAATCTTTTTTCATCAAAATTAAAAAGAAATGAGCTTATAAGATTAAGCAAAGAAAATACTTTTGAAAGTATCAATATAAATGTATTTAGAAATCATTCGTTTGAGCCTTGCGAAAGTATTATTAACGCTTTTTTAGCTTTTAGCAATCTAAGGGCAAATTTTAATTTAAGTTCTTATGATGATAGTTTAAGTTTTAATAGTCATAAAAACGCTGATATAAATATTATTTTCATAGATTTAAATAACTATAAAAATAATATTGATGATACTTTAGAAGAAAAAATCGAAGAATTAAAAAACCTAAATCCTGCACCGATAATAACTCTTTTATTAGGCGATACAAAACTCAAAAAATACGACTTAAGTCAAATTCTATCATTAAAACAAGATGAACTTTTAGATGAAAGAAATTTTGAATTAAGCGCAAGTAGGCTTAGTAGTAAAGCTTTTGTAAAATTAGCCCAAGTTTTAGGACTTAGCATTATTCCTAGCCTATTAAAGCCAAATTTAAAAGCCATTATTGTAGATCTTGATAATACTTTATATGATGGTATTTTGGGCGAAGATGGAATAGATAATCTAAAACTAAATTCAAACCATATCAATTTGCAAAACGAACTTCAAAAATTAAAAAATCAAGGATTTCTACTTGCCATAGCATCTAAAAATAATGAAGAAGATGTAAAAAAATTATTTTCGCACAGAAGTGATTTTATCTTGAATTTAGATGATTTTTCCTATATAAAAGCAAACTGGCAAAGCAAAGATGAGAACATTAAAGAAATTGTAAATTTTTTCAATATAGGTTTTGATAGTGTTTTATTTATAGATGATAATATAGCAGAAATAGAAAATACAAAATATTTAGGCATCAAAACACTTTTAGCAGATAATGAAAGTTCGTTTGCATTAAAACTTTATCCTGGTTTATTTAAGACAAAAACAAATGAAGAAGATAAACTAAGAAGTGCTGATATAAAAGCAAATATCGAAAGAAAAAATCTTGCTAAACTTAATCAAAAAGAATATTTTCTAAATTTAAAAATAAAATTAACATTTAATATTAACCAAAATTTACAAAGATGTTGTGAACTTTTAAATAAAACAAATCAATTTATAGCTAATTATTCAAGAATGGATTTGATTCAATGCGAAAATTTTGCAAAAGAAAATTTTATACTTAGCATACAAATGAATGATAAATTAAGCGATAGTGGTATCATCGCAGTAATAGTTGCTAAAAAAGAAAAAGAACAATTATTAATTTTAGATTTTTGCATAAGCTGTAGAGCCCTTGGAAGAAAACTAGAAAAAATAATGCTTTATAAAAGTATAGCCTTATTAAAAGACAAATTAAATACAAAACAAACTCTACTTTACTATAAACAAGGTGAAAGAAATTTACCCTTTATAGACTTTTTACAAAGTTTAAATATAAAAATAGAATCAAATTTTGCTATTATTTTTGATGAAAAAATATCTTATGAAGGGTTAGAAATTGAAAGCACAATTTAACAAAGCACATATTTTAGGCGTTAGTGTTTGTGTGCCATCACATTGCATAGATATAGATGATTGTTTAGAGAGTGTATTTTTAAATGATGAAAAAACCTTAAAAAGAATGAAAAAAATTTCAGGCATACAAAGTAGATTTATAGCTGATGAAAATACCAGTACAAGTGATTTAGGATATGAAGCAAGTATAAATTTATTTGAAATTTTAAATTTTGATAAAAACGAACTTGATATGCTGATCTTTGTTACTCAAACACCTGATTTTTTTATGCCATCTTGTGCTAATTATCTACACAAAAGATTAAATTTAAACACAAACACTATAGCTTTTGATGTAAATCAAGCTTGTGCTGGTTACTTGTATGGATTATTTTTAGCATATTCTTTCATAGAGAATGAAAATGCTAAAAATATTTTGTTAATCTGCGGAGATACTCTAAGCAAAACTATAAATCCTCTCAATGCAAATTTAGCACCTATTTTTGGAGATGGAGTCAGCGCTAGCTTAATAACAAAAAAAGAAAGCAAATCTTTTTTTAGTCTTCATTCTGATGGAAGTGGCTTTGATAAACTCATCATACCAAATCGTGCTTTTTCAAAATTGGATAAAAGCAAAACTCAAAATAAAGAAATTTTTGAAACAAATCCATATAGAAATTTAGAAAATCTCTATATGGATGGGGCTGAAATTTTTAATCTTGCTTTAGAAAAAGAAGCTCAAAGTGTAAAAGAAATACTTAAATTTTGTGCTAAAGATAAAGAGGATATTGAATACTTTTTATTTCATCAATCAAATAAATTTTTAGTTGAAAATTTAATTTTTGATTTACAATTAGATGCAAAAAAAGTACCCAATACTTTAATGCAAAAATACGCAAACCTAAGCGCTTGCTCTTTACCTGCTTTACTTTGTCACATACAAAATTGTAATTTTAACGCCATATTAAGCGCTTTTGGTGCTGGACTTGCATGGGGGAGTGCTTATCTAGAATTTGATAAAATAAAAACCATTATTAAGGAGAAAAAATGACCAAAGAAGAATTGCTAAAAGAACTAGCTGATGTTATGCATATGGATGAAGCTTTAAGTGAAGATATGATTTTAGACGACATTGACGAATGGGATAGCCTTGCTTTTGTTTCTATTATGGTATTTTTTAAAAATACTTTAAATATACAAATTGACGCACAAGCTTTAAAACAATGCGAAAAAGTAAGCGATCTTTTAGCTTTAGCAAAAATTTAAGATCTTTAAGATCTTAAATTATAAGAGCTCTAAAACAAATTTATCATCTTTATCCTTAAAAGTAAAAACTTTATCCTTGCAAGGATAAGAAATACTATCTTCTCTTATATTAAATTCTTTACCTTTTAATTTTTCTAACATGTTTGGTAATTCTTTATTGAATAATGCTTTATCAGGAATTCCACATCCATGTTCTAAATCTTTAATGTATTTACCATCTATATCTTTTTCTTCTATTAAATGAAAATTTATTTCATAGCCCAATGCTTTAAGTATTTGTACTATTTGAATCTTGTAGTTAGTTGGGGTGAGTGTATCTTTTGAGCCATGATAACTTATATAAACTATATCTTTACTTTTTTGAGTTTGTAATATTAAATGAGTTTGATTTAATAAAGCTCTTATTAGATAATTTTCATCTGCAAAATAATAAGGAGAGTTTGGGTTTTTTCTAGTCCAATGAGTTTTAACTTGACAATGCATCATTATATTAGAACCATAAACTACGCTATCTTCTTTTTGAAATTCCTTTCCTAAAAAATACTCAAATGGTGGCAAGATTGCAGCTGAATTTTCTATAACTCCATCAACATACCAAGGAGCTATCTTTGCACACATTAAAGCTAAATAACCTCCATAAGATCCACCTCCGTAAATTTTAGGTAGAGTTTTAAATTGAGGATATTTATTTAAAATATCTTTTAAAGCATTGATATGATCAATTGCTGCCATTATGCCATAGTTTTGATATTCGTTATTTGGTGGAATAAAGGTTGCACTAAAATGTGCTCGATAATCTTGAGGTAGATAATGCTTTTCTTTCCAATCACTAATAGTTTCATTTAAAAAATTATAATAATCTGGTGCAGAATAAATATTTAAACTACGTGTATTTATATTAAATTCTCTCAAAATTTTTTCTAAATTTGGCAAATCCTCTTCAATAAACGCTAGTAATGCACTATATCTTTCCACATCACTTTTTCTTTGACAAAAACAATGATACAAAACACTTACTGCAGCAACATTGTATTTTTTAGCTACAAATTGTCGATTAAAATCAACAAAAGTCATATTAGCATTTGCACCATATCCACCTATTACAAATACCACAGCTTTCATCTCTTTTTCATCATCATAAGTTATTCTATATTCAAGTTTACTTTCTCTTTTTATATTAAGTTCTACATCATCACAAGAATCTATGAAATAAGTTTTATTTATAAGCATGCTTTTACCTCTAAAAGTATTTTGTCATCTTTTTCTTTAAAAGTATAAATTAAATCATCACTTTTATAAGAAATTTCTTTTTTACAAGTTTTATCTTTAGTTTTTTCTTTTAAGATATATGGTAAATGCTTTTTAATGAGTAATTTCACGGGAATACCCATACCATGTTCTAAATTTTTAATAAATTTTCCATCAACATCATTTTGATTCATAATTTTAGTAAATTCTATATCAAATCCTAATTCTTTTAAATAATTATACATTTGCTCTTTATCTTGTAAAGGTACAAACTGATCAAAGTTAGAATGATAAGAAATATATTTTGGTTTAGGATATAAACTTTGAGTTTTTAAGTGTTCCTTATTTAAAATTTCTCTTATAAGTTTTCTTGCTGGTGAAAAATATCTCGGAGATTGTTTATTGGAAGTCCAATGAGTTTTATCATTAACATAAATCGCAATATTTTTAAAAAATTGATTTGTTCCAAAACAAAAATATTTAGTATAGTCAATTTCTTTACCAAAACCTATTACTCTCCATAATGTATTAATGATACTATGTGAAGAATTATCAATAATACAATCAATATTCCAAGGAGCTATTTTTGCACATAAATTTGCTAAATAACCTCCATGAGAAGCTCCAATTAAAATATTCTTCATACCCCCCCCCATAATCTTAAAAGGTGGATTTTTATTAATATATAAAAGAGCATTTAATATATCTGTTGCTTGCATGATTCCAAAATTTTGATATTCGTTTTTTGTAGGTTGTAAGCTTACACTTAAATCTAAACGATAATTTTGTTCTATTTTCCAGTGTGATTTCATTTTTTCTATTTCATAATTAATATATTTCATAATATCATTCATTTCATTATATGAATTTATAGCATAAACATCATAAGGTATGTTTAAATTTGTAGCTTCTAAACTTGTTTTTAAAATTAATTTATCTATCTCATCTAAATAAAATGTTGATCCTGTTTGAGGACGATTTCCTATACAATGATAATTTACATTAATAACAGCAACTTTATAATTTCTAGCTATAAAATCACTTATATACAAATCATCATTTATATCATTCCCAATTCCTGATATAACGCAAACCACAGCTTCTATTTCTTTTTCATCATCGTAAGCCAATCTAAATTCAAGTTTACTTTCTCTTTTTATATTAAGTTCTACATCATCACACGAATCTATGAAATAAGTTTTATCTACAAGCATTTTAAGCCTTTTAAAATTTATACTACATTATACTTACTTTTAAAAAATAAAAGAATTTAATTATGAAAAATATATGCATTATCCCTGCTAGAGGTGGATCAAAACGCATTCCTAAAAAGAATATTGTCGATTTTTTAGGGCAACCTTTAATAACTTATAGCATAACAAACGCTTTAAAGTCTGGAATTTTTGATGATGTTATAGTTTCAAGTAATAATGATGAAATCATCACAATAGCTCAAAATATCGGAGCAAAAACACCTTTTATTAGAGATGCTAAGTTGAGTGATGATTATACAAGCTCTACTGCAGTGATAAAAGATGCTATTATTCAACTTGAAAATTTAGGATATATTTATGATAATGTGTGTTGTTTATATGCAACTGCTCCATTAATAGATGAAAATATTCTAAAACAAGCTTACAATCAATTTATTTATGAAGATTGCAATTTTTTGTTTTCAGCTTGTGAATTTGAATATCCAATACAAAGAGCTTTTTATACAGATCAAGATAATAAAGTTTATATGTTTGATGAAAAGTTTTACTATACAAGAAGTCAAGATCTAACTAAAGCTTATCATGATGCAGGTGCTTTTTATTTTGGTAAAAAAGATGCTTGGCTTAAACAAGATTTTATGTTCAAGCCTTATTCTAAAGCCTTCTTACTTCCAAAAAACCAAGTCTGTGATATAGACACATATGAAGATTTAGAACTTGCTAAATTCTCATATCAATTCAAACAAGGAAAACAATGTTTATAAGTCAAATCAAAGGTTTTAAATATCCTGATATGGAACTTGTGAGATGGTTTTTTAAAAAACGATTAAATAATTTAGCAAATGCAAAAGTATTAGAATTTGCTTCTCATAATGGTAACAATCTTTCTTTATTTGCAAACTATAACTATGAATGTATAGGTGTTGAGCTTCAAAAGCAAAATCATGATAATGCTATATATAATTTTCAACAAATTATGAAATATTCCAATGCACATTTTTTTAATGAAAATATGCTTAACTTTGCTAAAAATTATCATGATATCAATGCTGATGTATTTTTAATTCCAAATGTTATTAATTACATTAGCAAGGAAGAATTTAAACAAATGCTATTAAATAGTAAGAAAAATAATTTATTTGCAAACCACGCATATTTTTTCTTAAGAGCAAGAAGTATTAAAGATCATCGTTATGGTTTAGGTAAAAAACTTGATAATGGTAGTTTTATTTTAGAATATGATGATTTTAGCGGTGAAAAAAATTGCCTTTGCACTGCTTATTGTGAATATGAACTTGTAGAAATTTTAAAAGAAAATTTAAATTTATATGATTATGAATTAATAACAAGTGAAAATATAAATATAAAAAATAAAGTATACATAAAAGATAGCGATATAATTTTATATGGAAAAATTACAAAGGAGTAAAATGTATATAAAAAATTTAAGAGGGTTAAAATTTCCTGATAATGCTATTATAAAATTCTTTTTCAAGCAAGGCTTGCATAATCAAACAAATCAAAAAGTTTTAGAATTTGCTTGCTCTAATGGCAATAATCTTTCTTTATTTGCAAATTATGATTATGAATGCATAGGTGTTGATTTAGATGAAAATAATATCAATAACGCAAATTACAATTTTAAAGAAGTTATAAAAAGCAACAAATATCATTTTTTTAATGATAATATTTTAGAATTTCCTATGAAAAATCCAAATATTAATGCGGATATTTTTTTAATCCCTAATGTAATTAATTATTTAAAAAGAGATGATTTTATAAAACTTTTAAAAATATCTAAAGAATATAAAATGTATAAAGAAAATGCTTTATTTTTTCTAAGAACAAGAAGTATAAAAGACTTTAGATATGGCTTTGGAGAACAAATAGAACACAATTGTTTTAAGATTGTTAATGATAATACCACAGGAGAATTAGGTTGTATTAATACTCTTTACCAAGAACATGAATTAGTGGAAATTTTAAAAGAAAATTTAAATTTATATGATTTTAAAGTATTAACATACGAAAGCACAAATATAATGGGAGAAAAAGAGCTCTTAGTTAATGATAGCGATATAGTAATTTATGGAAAAATAAATTGAAAATAGCTATTATGCAACCAACTTTTAATCCATGGCTTGGCTATATATATATGATAGCAAGTGTGGATATTTTTGTTTTTTTAGATAATGTGCAATTTGAAAAAAGATCTTGGCAAAATAGAAACAAAATCAAACTAAACAATCAGTGTCACTTAATAAGCATAAATTTACAGCAATCACCTCAAAAAACACCACTTAATCAAATTTATATTAACGAAGATTCTCGGTGGAAGAACAAATTTTTAGATACTTTTTATCACGCTTATTCAAAAAGTGCTAATTTTAATATATATTTTAGTTTTCTAAAAAACCAACTAAATCATTGTAAAAAATTAGTAGATTTTAATATATCTTTAATAGATTTTTTTTGTCAAAATTTAAATATAAAAACACCTCTTTTAAAAGCTTCAAACTTGAATATTGTTGATAAAAAAAGAGAGGATTTATTGCTTGAAATTTGTAAACAATTAAATGCAGACAAATATTTATCTCCAGAAGGATCAAAAGATTATTTAGAAAAAGAATACGCTAAAACTATATTTCAGCAAGCCAATATCAATGTCGAATACTTAGATTTTATACATCCTACATATAAACAATTAGGTAAAGATTTTTTGCCTTATTTAGGAATTTTTGATTTTATCGTTAATGAAAAAAAAGCTGACACAAAATTTAAAGAAATTATTGAACTAAATAGGAAAATAAATGAAAGTTTTGTTTAGAAGCGATAGTTCTAACAAAATTGGACATGGTCATATAAAAAGAGACCTTATACTAGCTAAACAATACGAAGATGTATCTTTTGCATGTTTACCATTAGAAGGATCTTTAATAGATGATATTCCTTATTCTGTCTATGAATTAAGTAGTGCTAGCATTTATGAGCTTACCAATCTTATAAAAGAAGAAAAATTTGATCTTTTGATAATTGATCACTATGATATCAATTACGAAGATGAAAAATTTATAAAATTAGAAACTGGTGTAAAAATTCTAAGTTTTGATGATGAACTTAAAGAACATTATTGCGATATTTTACTTAATGTCAATCCTTATGCAAAAGCAAGTGATTATAAAGATTTAGTTCCTAAATATTGTGAATTAAGATGTGGTTTTTCTTATGCTTTAATTAGAGATGAATTTTATGAAGAAGCTAAAATAAAACGGGAAAAAATTTATGATTTTTTAATTTGCATGGGTGGAGTTGATAGTAAAAATTTATCCCTAAATATCGCTCTTTCTTTGCCAAAAAATAAAAAAATTGTCATTACTACGACAAGTGCAAACAAACACTTAAAAAAATTAGAAAAATTTAGCCAAGAAAATGAAAATATAAAATTAATAATAGATAGTCAAAATTTAGCAAAATTGATGAATCAAAGTAAAAAATTGATTATCAGCGCTAGCTCTTTGATCAATGAAGCATTAGTCTTAAAAGCAAATTTCAAGGCTATCGCTTATGTCAAAAATCAAAAAAAAATAGCCGCTTGGTTAGCAAAAAAAGGATATGAAGTTGAGTTTAAAGCTTAAAAACTTTACCGATTTAGATGACTTTGAAAAAAAATTTATTTTGCAACACAGAAACAAAGAACAAATAGCTAAATTTATGAAGAATTCTTATATTGATTTCGATGAACATTTAAAATTTTTATCAAATCTCAAAAATGATTCAACTAAAAAATATTTTTTAGTTTATGAAAGTAACGAAGCTATAGGAGTGATTGATTTTACAAATATTACTTCACAAACTTGTGATTTTGGTCTTTACGCTATAAAAAAAGGTGTAGGTGATATTTTAATCAATGAAATAAAAAAATACGCTTTTAATATTTTAAAAGTACAAATTCTAAAAGCATATGTCTTTAAAGATAACACAAAGGCTTTAAATTTATATATAAAACATAATTTTTGTATTTATGATGAAAATGATGACTTTTATTTTGTAAAGCTAAACAATTCTAACAGGAATATTATTTCTTAAAAGTTCATTTTTAATATCATTTGGAGTATATTGACTAAAATGAAATATATAAGATCCAGCTAGTGCGTTAGCACCTTTATAAATTGCATCAACTCCATCGCTTGGCTTACTAAGACCACCGTTAATAATAAGTGGAATTTTAAGTTTATCTTTAAAAAATTCTAAAAGTTCTAAATCATAACCTTCACTTGCACCTTCTTTATCAATACTAGTTAGCAATATCTCACCCGCACCCAAAGTCTCATATTTTAAAGCAAGATCTAAAGGATTGATATCAAGAATTGTTTTATTGAAAACTTTAAAATCATTTTTATCTTTTTTAACATCAATAGCACAAACAATACAAGAGCTTCCGAAGGTATTAGCAGCTTCTTTTATAAAATATGGATTTTGCAAAGCTATGGTATTAATACTAATCTTATCAGCACCAATACTTAAAATTCTTCTAATATCATCAATTTTTTTAATACCACCACCAATAGTAAGAGGCATAAAACACTCATTTGCAATATCTTCCAAACTTTCAAAATCTATATTACCATTTTTTGAAGCATCTATATCTAATACAATAAGCTCATCAACATTTCTAGCATTATAAACCCTAGCAGTACTAATTATATGACCTATGGTTCTAAAAGAATGAAAATTAATACTTTTTACCAATTGTCCATTTTTTAATAAAACACAAGGTATTATCCTAGTCTTAAGCATATCAACCTACAAATTTGCAAAATTTTCTAAAAGTCTTAAGCCTAATTTTTGACTTTTTTCAGGATGAAATTGCGTTGCAAAAATATTATCTTTTTCAAAAGAAGCACAAAAATTAAATTCATAATTACAAAAAGAACTTTCTATACTTTCATTACACTTAACATAATAAGAATGTACGAAATAAAAATCGCTGCAATCCTTAATATCTTTAAACAAAATACTTTCTTGTGCATAGCTAATATTATCCCAACCACTATGGAGTAATTTTTCTTTTTTTAGATTAAATTGCAAAACTTCAGCATCAACAAAACTAAGACCTTTACAACCTCCACCCTCATAACCATATTTGCAAAATAATTGCATTCCTAAACAAATCCCTAAAATAGGCTTTTTTTTATTTAAAACTTCATATTTTAAAAGATCAAATAAATTTAAATTATATAGATTTTGCATTCCCTGATAAAATGAACCAACTCCAGGCAAAATCAATTTTGAAGCATTTGTAATATCTGTTTCACTTTGACTAATAACAACTTTCTTGTTAATAGCTTCAAAAGCTTTAAATATTGACCTTAAATTCCCCAATTTGTAATCAACAATACAAATCATTTTAAAATATATTCTTCATTTTTAATTAATGATCCATCACTATCTTTTAAAAATTTTCCATTCTTATCACGCTTAAAAATTTTTCTATTTGTAAAATTATCTACAATTTTTTCAAATTCATCTTCAGAAAATCCACTAAATTGTAAATATTTTTTTATGGCTTTTTTTGGTGGTTTTCCATCATATTTTTGGACCAAACGCACACCTTCTTCACGATCTATATAACCAAGTCTTATATCCAAGCACGCATTATCAGTAGCTCTTCCAAAACCATATTTACAGTATTTTAAATAATCATGTAAATGATTTGAATAACAATCTAAGTTTTCAAAATTTTCATAAGTAGTTTCAACAGGTTTATCTGTAGTTATAAAACCATTTTCTTTGGAAATTTTAAGATTATTTTTATAATCCCATTTAAAATAATATCCTAAAAATAACCCACTAACCCCCACTCTTTGCAATTCTTCATCACTTGGATAGGTGTAAAAATACAAATCTTTTTCACTAATACCATCAACACCTATCATATCACTAATACGATTACCAAGTAAACCGCCAAATTCTTCAAGCCACTCTCTCCCTAAAGTATTTTTATCTTTTGAACTAGCAGGGCCACCATATTCTACTTGTGGGCTTTCCCCCCAAATAATTAAAGGTATATTGAAATTTATAGCAATTCTTGGCACACTCGTAAAAATACCTAAGTGGTTTTGCCACTCATTATCTCCTGTTCTTATAAAAGCTTCTTTAGCTAATTTTTTATAAATTTTTGGATTACGCTTTATATGGATTAAATCCACACCTAAATTGTTAAGATTTGCTAAATTTTTTTTACCTATTTTAGTAGGAATACTAGGCTCAAAACAAACACACAATGGATTAAGACCTAATTCTAGACATTTCAAAACCTGAAAAGTAGAATCTTTTCCTCCGCTAACGCCTATAACACAATCATAAATTGGATGTTTCTTATATTTTTTAATAAGTTCTAAAAATTCTCTTTGTCTTTCTTGCCAATTTATATTTTCATTTTTATCAATTTGAGAATTACACGCATCACATACCCCATATTCATCAAAATGCAAATCAGGTTTAGTATCTGGCATCACACATTTTTTACAAAATTTCATAGTTTTTCCTAAATAATATATACATAAATCGACTATAATTATTTATTATAAAGTTAAACAAATTATTTTCACAATAAAAATAAGGATTTTTATGGATTTTATTTTTTTACCTTATTTAATTATAGGCATATTTTCTGGAATAGCTTCTGGAATATTTGGTATAGGTGGCGGGATGATTATCGTTCCATTTATACTGATGCTAGGACTTAGCTCACATCATGCAATAGCTATTTCAGTGGTACAAATGATTTTTGCTTCTGTTTTTGGATCTTATATAAACTATAAGAAGAAAAATTTAATTTTAAAAGATGGATTAATCATTGGAATTGGCGGTTTCATAGGAGCTATATTTAGTGGAATTTTGCTTTCATATTTTTCAGATATTGCTCTTACTAGTGTGTTTTTATGTGTTAGTATTATTTTCTTTTTAAAATTTGCATTTAACAAACAAAACACCTTAAATATCACAAAATATTCTGATGTATTTAAAAATTTTATTTTATTATTTAGTGGTATTTTTACAGGAATTTTTGCTATATCCTTAGGTATTGGTGGCGGACTTTTAATTACTCCAATTTTGGCTTATTTTTTAGGATATGATAGTAAAAAAGTCGTCCCTTTAAGCTTGTTTTTTGTGATATTTGCTTCAGCATCTGGAATTTTATCATTTATAAAACACGATATTATAGATAAAGAAATTTTAATTAATGGGGGTATGGTTGGCATAAGCTCAATGTTTGGAGTATATTTAGGAATTAAAATTATGGAAAAAATAAATATTAAGTCTCACCACATAGCTTTGTTAAGCATTTATGTATTTTCCATCACTATGACAATTATAAGCTTAATTAAAAAAAGCAACTTACTTTAATCTATCAGCAAATTTTTGTCTGTTTGATGTATAAACAAAACTTAAAACTTCGGCTACAGCTTTAAAAAGTTCAGGAGGTATTAAATCATTAACTTCACAAGTTTTATAAAGTTCTCTTGCTAAAGGAGGATTTTCATATATCATAACATTATATTCATAAGCCATATCTTTTATACGTAAAGCTAGAAAATCCACTCCTTTTGCTAATACTTTAGGCGCAGATTCTTGTGAATTATCATAACGCAAAGCTACAGCATAATGTGTAGGATTTGTTATAACTACATCAGCACTTGCTACATCTTGTATCATTCTCCTTCTAGCAGCTTCCATTTGCAAGCGACGAATTCGTCCCTTAACCAAAGGATCTCCTTCGCTTTGTTTAAATTCATCTTTAACCTCTTGCTTACTCATTCTTAAATTTTTAAAATATTGATACCTTACTAAAAGTACATCTAAAAATCCTATAATCAAAAAAGCTATAATAACTACTGCAGCTAAAATAATAGCTTTATCTCTAAGCCATGAAAGCTGAAGATAAATAGTATAAAGTTCAACTCTAGGAAGCTCTTGCATAAATTTTAATAAAAATACAAATGCTATGCCAAAAACAGTTCCAACTTTTAATATAATTTTTAAAGCATCTATTAGTTTTTTTAGTGAAAAAAGATTTTTAAGACCCTTAAGAGGATTAATCTTGCTAAAATTTGGTGTTATAGGTTTAGTAGTAAATAAAAAACCAAACTGCAATAAATTTCCCATTATTCCAGATATCATAATTGTCAAAACAATAGGAAAAACCATAATAATCATTTCAAGAATAGTTTTAATAACAATTTTTTCAAAAATTTTTACATCAAATTCCACACCTATGAAACTTTGATAAAATCTATACAATCCTATAATTCTCTCACCTATAAAAGGCAAAGTAAAAATTACTACGACAATCGCTATAATCAACACAACAACAGCAGAAGCATCTTGACTTTTTGGAACATTACCTTCTTGCCTAGCATCTTCTATTTTCTTGGACGTGGGCTCTTCGGTTTTTTCTTGATCATCAGCCATTATCTTTTTTAACCTTTAACTAAAAATAAGCAAGACATTATAAAGAAATAAACTAAAAAATTAACTTTAAGTTTAAATAAACACAAAACAATTTATATGAAATTCACAAGTAACTATATAATTTAATATTAAAATAAAGTATATTTAGAAAAGTACATTCAAAATGGATTATTTTATCGAAACTATAGAAAAAGAATTACAATCATCTTTTGATAAGAATAAAATAGTTGGCTTCCAACATTAACAACAAAGAGGTATAACAATATACCTCTTTAATTATTAAAACTTCTTCTTCCCTGCATCTTCTAAGATATCATGAGCTATTTGATTTACATTCTCTGATATAACTGAACTATCTTTAGCTATTTTTAAATTCTCTTGAGTTACATGATCAATTTGAGCTACAGCATCATTAATTTGAGTAATACCTGTAGTTTGTTCTTTAATACTTTCACCCATTTCATTAATAGATTGAACTAAGATATTAGTATTAGCTTCAATTTCACCTAAAGACTTTTGAGTTCTTTCAGCTAGATTTCTAACTTCATCTGCAACAACAGCAAATCCACGTCCATGTTCTCCAGCACGAGCTGCTTCTATTGCAGCATTTAATGCTAATAGATTGATTTGATCAGCAATATCTCCTATGATAGAAGTAACATTTTTAATCTCTTCACTTTGAGCTATTACTTCACTAGTTTTAGATGAAACATTTTGCATAGAAGAAGTTATTTCTTCTAAAGCTGCTGCAGTTTCTTCTAAAGAAGAAGCTTGACTAGAAGATGAATCTGTTAATTCTCTAACAGCACTTTGTAATTTACCACTTTCTGTTGCTAATAAATTAGCAAATTCAGAAGATTGTCTTAACATTTGAACAATTTCTTGTCCTAATACATTAGTAGTTACTTCTACTTCACCTTTAGCATTTTTAACTTCAGTAGTAAAGTCTAATGCTTTATAGCTATCAAATACACGATTGATTTCATTCATATTAGAACCAACTTTTGCTTCTAATACACTAAGCATTTTATTTAATACATTTTTTAATTCTATTAATTGAGGATTAGCAGGTATTGCAGTAATTCTTGCTGTTAGATTACCACTTTCTATTTCTTTAGCTGTTTCAACTGATTGTTCTACTGCTAGACCATCTTGTTCTAAAGCATTTTTAGTTTTAGTAATGTTTTCATTAATAGCTAAAGCCATAGCACCAAATTCATCATTAGTATTAACATTAATCATAGCAGAGTCTTTTGTTTTATGATTGATGAAGTCAAAGAATGAGTTTAGGCCGGTTTGGATAGAATTAATAGGATTTAATAAATATGAAGCAAAAACTTTAACTAAAAAAAGCACAATTACAATAGATAATATTCCTATAATAAATTGTATTTTTAATGCTGCATAACCTGCTTTGGTATAAATATCATTTCCAACCATAGCACAAATGTTTATATTTGGATTTATAGTTCTATCACACAATACGGCTTGAACTTTTCCAGCATCATCTTTAGCATAGAATAAAGTATCAATATTATCAGGATCTAATAAAGCAGGATTTTCGTTAATAGCTTTTGCTATATTTTCTCCTAAAGTAGTTTTCTTTAAAATAAGGTTAGAATCTTCATGAAACATTGTGGTGCCATCTTTAGAATAAACTGCTACAAAAGATGTATTAGTTCTTCCAATGTCTAAAATATCTTCTGAATACTGTTGCAAAGTATAGACTCCAGAAACAACTCCAATAATTTTTCCATCACTATACACAGGAGTAGAATAAGATATACCAAACAAATCAGAATTTATCGGTTTATATGGATCACTCACAAAAATATCTTTACTTTTTTTAGCTCCAAGATACCATACGCTAGTTCTTACGTCAAATCCACTATTTGGTGAATATTTTTTACCGGTATTATCATACATAATTCCATCTTCAGTTGCAAAAAATACATTTTCAAAACCTATAAATTCTTTAGCTAATTTTAAAACATTAAAAATTTCATTTGAATTATTGAAATTAATTTGGGCAATTATGCTAGATAACTCTTGAATTGAAGCTTTATTATCTCCTTCATAAATATTAAACATATAACCTACATCAAATAATATCTTATCATGATTTTCTCTTAAATATTCAAAACTAGTATTTTTAGTTTGAAAATAAGACACACTGCTAATTGTCACAATTACAACAATAAACAAAATGCCCACCAACAAATTCACTTTAGAAACGATGCTATTCATTTTCATAAAAAATCCCTTTATCACCTTAAAATATACTGCCAAATTTACATTTAAATTAAAGTAACAATAAAAAATTTAGTTCTATCATAAATCTTCGAAAAAATGTAAGGAAGAAAAATATCAAATAAATATTAATAATTTTTAAATATTAAACAAAACCTACGTTATATATTGACTTTTTGTAATATAAAGTATTCTTAATTTATTTAAAATATTGCAAGAAAAATGGATATGCCTCAAACTTTTAAATTTGAGGCTATTTTTTATAAATTTGATTCATTTTTATCAAGATATTCAGCTACACCTTCTGGAGTTGCTTTCATACCTTTGTCACCTTTATTCCATCCAGCTGGACAAACTTCACCATGCTCATTAGTAAACAACATAGTATCAACCATTCTAATCATTTCATCAATGTTTCTACCAAGCGGTAAGTCATTAATAACTGCATGACGAATTGTTCCATCAGCATCTAGTAAGAAAGATCCTCTTAAAGCAACTGCTTCTCCAAACAATACATCAAAATTTCTAGCAATTTGTTTAGTTAAATCAGCAACTAAAGGAAATTTTACTTGACCTATACCACCTTGATTTACTGGCATATTTTTCCATGCAAAATGCGAGAATTCATTATCGCAAGAAACACCAATTACTTCAATACCTCTATTTTTGAATTCTTGATATCTTTTATCAAAAGCGATAATTTCAGAAGGACAAACAAATGTAAAATCTTTTGGATAAAAGAATACCACAGCACCTTTTGAACCTATATTTTTATAAAGATTAAAATCTTCAACTATTTCGTTATTTCCCAATACAGCTGGTGCTGTAAAATCTATAGCTTTTTTAGTAACTATCATTAATTATATCTCCTAATTAATAAATTTTATTTGTAAGAAAATAATATCATTTATAAATTTAAAAAAAAATTAATCGTTGTAAAAATACAAATCTGAATAATATTATTATCAAAATAATAAGATTTTAAGAATAAAATTCAAACAATTTTGATAATCTTACAAAGTATATTTTATTTAAAGGAGATAATTATGGCAGTTAAAATTACAGATATTTGTATATCTTGTGGATCTTGCATTGATGAGTGTCCAGTTAGTGCTATTGTGGATGATGCGAACAATCCAGAGGGAGAAGATAGATATTATGTATATGCTGATAAATGTGTTGAATGTGTAAGTTTTAATGATGAGCCAGCCTGTGCAAGTGCTTGCCCTACTAGTGGTTGTATAGTTTGGAGTGATGTTGTAAGTGGTCAACCAAGCCGTGATGCTATCGGAAGCGATCTAAGAGATGGCTCAACTCCAGTTTTTTCTTAAAATTTACTAAATCTATAGTTTATATAAATACCTCAAGTATTTATATAAACTAAAAATTCAGTTCTCATAAATTTATATAATTTTAAAAGTTTTTCTGATATAATTCGCTCTTTTATCTATGAAAATAAAATGGATATTTTAATCATTTGAGGAGAAGTTCTTGGAAAAAACGCTTTCTATTATAAAACCTGATGCAGTAAAAAAAGGTGTTATTGGTCAAATTTTATCTCGTTTTGAAAATAATGGGTTAAGAATAGCTGCTACGAAGAAAGTTCAACTTTCTCAAAATGAAGCAGAAAGTTTCTATGCTGTTCATAAAGATAGACCTTTTTTTAATGATTTAGTTAAATTTATGATCAGTGGTCCAGTTGTTATTTCGGTTTTAGAAGGTGAAAATGCTGTCTTGAAAAATAGAGAATTAATGGGTGCTACAAACCCTAAAGAAGCTGCTGCCGGAACAATTAGAGCTGATTTTGCAGATAGTATTGATGCAAATGCCATTCATGGCAGTGATAGTTTAGAAAATGCTGAAATTGAAATAGGATTTTTCTTTTCAAAAACTGAAATTTTATAATGAAAATTCCATTCGTAAAACTCAATGCTGTTGATTATCCTTTTAAATTAGATCTTGATAATATAGTTTTTGAAGGTTCAATTAAGAAGAAAAATCAAAAACTAGCTCAGATTAGTGCTAATTTAAAAGGTTTTATATATAGACATTGTGATCGTTGTGGCGAAGAAATGGAATTACAAATAAATGAGAACATCGAAATTCAAGTGAGTGATGGAATTTTTAAAGATGAAAATAATACTTTAAGTGATACCGTAGAATTTTTTGATTCTCATATTGATTTGATTGAATTAGCATATAGCGAATTACAATCGTATTTAAGTGATTATTTTTATTGTGACAAATGTTTATAAATTAATTAAAGGAGTAAAAAATGGCAGTACCTAAAAGAAGAGTAAGTAAAACTCGTGCAGCAAAACGTAGAACTCACTATAAAGTTACACTACCAATGCCAGTAAAAGATAAAGATGGTAGTTACAAAATGCCTCATCGTGTAAATCCAGTTACTAAGGAATATTAAAAACGATGACTAACATTGCTATTGATGCAATGGGTGGAGATTTTGGGGAAAAACCTATCATAGAAGGTGTTGTGCAAGCTCTAAGAGAAAGAGAATTTAACGCTATTTTAGTAGGTAATCCTCAAAAACTTAAAACCTTAATACCTCAAGATTTGAATAAATTTATTCAATACGAAGAAGCTAATGATGTTTTTGCCATGGATGAAAATTCAACCGATGCTTTAAAAAGGAAAGATAGCAGCATATATAAGGCTATAGAATTGGTAAAAACCCAAAAAGCAAAGGCTGTAGTATCAGCCGGACATAGTGGCGCAACCATGAGTTTAGCTACTTTAAGACTAGGAAGATTATCTAATGTCGCAAGACCTGCTATCGCAACACTTATGCCAAATATTCATTCTAGAACATTGGTATTAGACGTAGGTGCTAATGTAGATTGTAAAAGCGAACATTTATTTCAATTTGCCATCATGGGTGAAGCTTATGCAAAAGAAATTTTAAACATTAAAAAACCAAGACTTGCATTGTTGTCTAATGGTGAAGAAGAATGTAAAGGTAATGAGTTAACAAAGGAAACACACCAACTTCTAAAACAACTTCCAAATTTCATAGGAAACGCAGAAGGAAAAGATATATTTAATGGTAGTATTGATGTGTTGGTTTGTGACGGTTTTAATGGTAATATTTTGCTCAAAACTGGAGAAGGTGTTGCTAGCGTCATTACAAAATTACTAAAGCAAGAAATTCAAAAATCCTTTCTGGCAAAAATAGGATATCTTTTAGCAAAACCTGCTTTTAGAGAACTAAAGACTCACATAGATTATGAAGAATATGGTGGAGCTCCACTTTTAGGTATAAAAGAATGTGTAATTATAAGTCATGGAAAAAGTGGTCCAAAAGCAATTAAAAATGCTATCTTTCAAGCTTTAAATTTCAGTCAGTCTAATATTAATTCCGTAATAGAAAAAGAACTTTATAATTATGAAACAAAATAAAGCCTCTCTAAGAAGTATAGCATCTTATTTACCAGATAAAGTTCTTAGCAATTTTGATTTAGAGAAGATTGTAGAAACATCCAATGAATGGATTTTAAGAAGAACAGGTATAGAAGAAAGACGTATAGCAAACGACAATGAAAATACTAGTGATTTAGGTACTAAAGCCGCCATTAAAGCTATACAAAGAGCTAACTTAACTCCTCAAGATATAGATGCCATTATAGTAGCCACTTTAAGTCCTGATTATTTTACTATGCCATCAACTGCATGTAAAATAGCTTCTAATTTGGGACTAAATAATGTTACAGCATTTGATATTTCTGCTGCTTGTTCAGGGTTTATTTATTTACTTGAACTTGCAAAGTCTTTAGTAGAAAGTGGTGCGAAAAATAATGTTTTAATTATTGGAGCTGAAAAAATAAGTTCCATTATAGATTATACAGATAGAAGTATTTGTGTGTTATTTGGCGATGGAGCTGGCGCAGGAGTTGTATCTTTAGATGATAATTTTCCTATTATAGATATACATACTGCAAGTGATGGAAATTTTGGAGATTTGTTGATGACTCAAAGATCCCAAAAAAGTAATATATGTTTACCACTTTCTATGCAAATGAAAGGTAATGAAGTATTTAAAGTTGCTGTAAATACACTAAGTAATGATGTGATTAATATTCTTGCAAAAAATTCAATTAAAAATGAAGAAATAGATCTTTTTATACCTCATCAAGCAAATTTAAGAATCATTAAAGCTGTTCAAGAAAAATTAAATTTCAATGATAAACAATGTGTACTTACAGTTCATAAATATGGAAATACTTCAGCCGCATCAATACCTATGGCTATGAATGACGCCTATGAAGATGGTAGGTTAAAACAAGGTTCTTTAGTTTTATTAGATGCTTTTGGTGGTGGATTTACTTGGGGCTCTGCTTTATTGAAATTTGGCGGAAAAAATAACAAATAATTTGTTATTTTAACTGCTTAATTTGATCTAAAACGGATTTTTTTGTCTTAGTATCTGAAGAATCTATACGAATGTAAAATTCCACTCTATTGTTTTTTTCATCTTCTTTATCTTGCATTAATGGATAATTATCTCCAAAGCTTACAACTATTAACTGATCAGGATTAACTCCCCGATTTATGAGATAATCAGCTACGATCTGAGATCTTTTACTTGCTAAATCAAAATTACGTTTATGACTTTTATCGCTATTATCTGTATAGCCTCTTAATTCTACTTGTGCTTGAGGTGGCATTTTTATAATTACATCTGTAATATGCTTTAGAAAATCTTGTACATCAGCAGAATTAATTTCTACACTACCTCTAGAAAATTCTACTCTTGCAGGTAAATTTAAAACAACGTTATTTTCTTTTTGATCTAATGCTGCCTTTAATTTCTCTATAGTCTCTTGCTGAGTCAAATTTAATTTTTTAAGCTTTTCTAATTCTTCCATATTAGCATTAGAAGGGGAACTGTATTTATGGTACGTTTCGCTTTCTTTTTCCACAGGGTTAGATGCAGTAAATTCAAAAATTTTAACAAATTCTGTTTTTAATGCTTCAGTTTTAGCAGGATTTGTTTCTGAAATAGCCCAAAGTGCAATAAATAGTGCTAAAAGCAGACTTAAAAAATCTGCATATGGAACTGCCCATTTCTCACCTGCTGGACATTCTGGACACTTATGTTTTTTACCCATTTTTTTAACTCTTATTTATCAAATTGAGAAATTTTAGGATCATCATGACCTAAATAATTAAACAATTTTGCTTCTAAATCTCTTGGATTTGCACCCTCAGCAATACTAACAATTGCTTGAGAAATTATAATTCTTTCCTTAATTAATTCATGCGCATTCGCTTTTATTTTATGTCCCCAAGGTCCAAAAAGCGCATAAGCACCAAAGATTCCAGTAACTGTTGCTGTAAAAGCTCCAGCAATACCAGCGGCCATTGCTTGAGGATCATCGAGTAATTTAAGTGCAAGCATCAAACCCATAACAGCTCCAACAAGTCCCATAGTAGGACAAGTTTCACCAAATCTAATCCAGTATTCTGCACACTCTTTATAATATTCTTCCATTTCTTCTATTTGAATTTCCATAGATTCTTTTATTTCTTCTACGCTTTTACCATCGACCATCATCATCATAGTTTCTTTTAAGAATTCGTTATCTATTTCATTGGTTTTTGATTCAAGAGCTAAAAGACCGTCTCTTCTTGCTATTATAGAATATTCTACAAGCTCAGCTATTCTTTGACTTAAATTTACTCCAGCGCCTTTAAACGCAAGTTTTAATTCTTTATATGCTGCTTTAACAAATTGTTTGTGAGTCGCAGTCATAGCACAGAATGCTGCAGTTGGAACCACAATCAAAAATGAACTCAAATGGAGAACGTGCAAAGGATTCCCTCCTTCTAAAATATCCCCAACTGAAATACTTACAACTGCTAAAACCATTCCTAATATGGTTGAAAGATCCATATAATATTCTCCTTATTTTAATGCACCCCAGTTTTTGGCTATACTTGATGAAGTTTTTAATTTTACTTTTAATTTTACAATATTTTCCATAATATCACCAACATTTTTTGCAAATTCTTCACACAATTCATCTTTAACTTCAAAAATTAACTCATCATGAATTTGTAATATTAAATATTTATCTTCATTTAATATTTTTGCAATCTTAATCATTGCTAGTTTTATTATATCAGCAGCTGAACCTTGAAGTATAGAATTGATACTCTCTCTTTCATACATAGCAATTTGCATCGGTTTTGCATTTACAAAATCAAAATAACGCTTTCGTCCTAAAAGAGTTGTAATAAAACCATCTTGTTTGGTTTGATTTTTAACATTTTCAAAATAATTTTTAATGCTACTAAAGTTATCAAAATACTTTTCAATATATTCTTTAGCCAATTTAGCTTCAATTTTTAAATTTTGACTTAAAGTTTTATAGCCCATACCATAAATAAGGCCAAAATTAATACTTTTAGCAATACTTCTTGTATGATAATTGTTAGATCCAAAAATCATTATAGCCGTTTTTGCATGAATATCTTCATCATTTTCAAATGCTTCTAAAAGCTTAATATCTTCACTAAAATGAGCAAGCATTCTAAGTTCAATTTGAGAATAATCAAGTGAAACAAAACTATAACCTTGCTTTGAAACAAAACATGATTTATAATCTTTTGCATATTGACCATGTGCTGGAATATTTTGTAAATTTGGATCTTTAGAAGAAAGTCTACCTGTAGCTGTACCTGTTTGTAAAAAATTTGAATATATCTTGGAATTTGTATCATTTTTAGCAAGTTTTAGCAAAGGTTCGCAATACGTGCTAACCAATTTTGCCAATTCTCTATAAGCTAAAATTTCTTTAACAATAGGATGTGCATCTATTATAGTGTTTAAAACCTTTTCATCAGTGGAATAGCCTGTTTTACTTCTTTTTCCACTTGGCAATTTTAATTTTTCAAATAAAATATCTCCAACTTGCTTAGGGGAGTTAATATTAAATTTTTCTTCTGCTAAATTAAAAATTTTATCACTTAAATTTTTAATATCTTGATTGAAATTTTGCATCAATTTTTCAAGTCTTATGGTATCAAGCTTAATGCCATTATTTTCCATCATTATCAATACTTTTATAAATTCAAATTCATTATTTATAGCAAGATTAAACAAAGGTTTTTCCAAATTTTTTACAAAATAAAGATAAAACCTTAATGTGATATAAGCATCTTCAGCAGCATATTTACAAGCTTTTTCTAAATCTACACTTGCAAAATTTTCACCTTTTTTTACCAAATTATCAAAATGTAATGTTTCATAATCAAACAATCTTTTAGCTAAGTCATCCATATTCACCCGCAAGCTAGGATTATTTAACCAAGCTAAAATCATAGTATCTGCATATTGTTTAGGTGGATTTATACCAAAATTATTTCTAATAATTTCAAAATCATATTTTAAATTATGCCCCACAATAACACTTTTATAAATTTTCTCTATAGCTACCTTGGCTTTTTCTAAAGAGAGTTGCTTACCTACTCCTAAATAATCATGAGAAAGCGGAACATAAAAAGCCTCACTTTCATGTAAACAAAAACTAAAGCCAACAATTCTAGCTTCCTTGGTATTCAAACTAGTTGTTTCAGTATCAAAAGCAATAATACTTTGAGAATCAGTTGTATCTAAAATTTTAAATAATTCTTTTTCATCGATAATCAAACGCGCATTGAAACCTAAATTTTTATCTTTATTTTGTGGATTAATACGTAATTTTTTAAGTAAGGTATTAAGCTCATAATGTTCTAATACATCTATAATTTGCAATAAGGGCTCACCTTGAGGATACATACAATCTTTTAACATATGATCTACATTTAATTCTTCATATAAAGAGGCTAATTTTTTACTTAAAAAGGCATTTTCCTTGCCTTCTAAAAGCAATTTTTTATTTCTTTCATTACGTATTAATGTTAAATTATTATAGATTCCTTCTATGTCTTCAAATTCATCGAGTAAATTTTTAGCACCTTTTGCACCTATGCCTTTTACACCTGGAATATTATCAGAACTATCGCCACATAATGCTAAAAAATCCCTAATCTGCGAAGGCTTAACACCATATTTTTCTAAGCACCCAGCTTCATCATAATCATTTTTTGAAATAGGACTATAAATATTTACTTTCTCATCTTGAATCAATTGATACAAATCTTTATCTTGAGTGATAATTCTTATAAATATATCTTTATCTTGACATGATTTTACCAAAGATGCAATAATATCATCAGCCTCATAACCTTCACAAGAAAAACTTGCAAAACCCATTTTCTCAATCATTTGAATACAAATTGGAATTTGTTCTAATAATTCATCTGGAGGAGGCGTGCGATTGCTTTTATAATTGGGATCAATCTCGCTTCTAAAAGTTTTACCTTTACTATCAAGTGCAAAAATAATCATATCGCTTGGATGTTCTTGTTTTAAAGTATAAATAAAATTAGCAAAACCGCTTATCATATTACTTGACTGACCCTTAGAATTTTTCAATCCTTTAAGAGCATAAAAAAGCCTAAAGAAAAATCCAAATGTATCAACTATCGTTAAAGTTTTCATTGTTTTCCAATCATTTAAATATCCAATTATCACTAAAAATTATTTAAAAGTGGGTAAAAATTTAAATAAAACCGGTCATAATAATTACACAAACATAACGACTTATCTTACCTAAAGCTATAAAACAACCAGTCTTTAAAGGAGAATATTTCGCAAACCCTAAACCCAAAGCAAAAATATCCCCTATTAAAGGCAAAAAAGCCAAGAAAGCATATAAAAATCCAAAACGATTAAAATTTGCATCAATGTTTTTCATTTTTTTCAAAGAAGAATTAAAATATTTCTCTAAAATTTTACTCTTACCAAAATATGCTAAGGCGTAGGTAGTCATACTTCCTAAAGTATTTGCAAAACTTGATACAAACAATATATAATAAATATTAAAATCTAATTTAACAAAAGCGACAACAAAAGCTTCACTCGCAAGTGGTAGTAGAGTACTAGATAAAAAACATACAAAAAAAAGACCTACATAGCTTATATCGTTATATAAAAAATCAAACATATATTTTGCTGAACTTCTACCATTGTATTCCACTATTATCAATAGCTTGAGAATAATACTTATAAAGTTCGTCAACACGCTTTTTTAAAAAATCAAACCGAGACACACTAACAAAATTAGAATATATAGTGCCTCCACCATTTGACGTATATACAAATGTTTTGTGTGCTAATATGTATTGCTCGTAAGCATCTCGTAATTTGATCCAAGCTTTTTGTTCTTCTAAAAATGCAGCTTTATTTTTTTCATTTAATCTATTTTTATATAAAGAATAATATTTATTAAGTAATCTATCATATTTCTGATAACCATAAAAATAAGCTGAATTTATTCCTTGTGTAGAAGATTCATAATCTTGCAAAAGTTCAATTGCATAATCAATTTTATAACAATCTAATATATATTCTTTTAAAATCTCGCTAGTATTTTGTGCGTTTAGTTCTTCTAATTTCAGCTTAATACCTTTTTCATACTCTTTTTGAATTATTTCAATTTTTTCTTTAGGCAACCAATTGATTTCTGTTTCCGATAAATCCATAGCAGCACTAAAATTAAAAAACAAACTACTCATGATAAAAATTAATAATTTTTTATATTTATTCATACCAAATATATCCTTGTTTCAAAATACTTGTATTATATTATTACTCACTTAATTGTTAGTTATTTTATTATATAATAAAGGCTCATTTTAGATTTTAAAGGAGTTTTATGTTATATATTTTAAATATACAAACATTTAAGATATTTGAAAATTTTAATTATTCTAAAAACTTTATTAATTCAAATTTTATATTTTCTCAAACTCCTTCTTGGCGTTAAGCCTACTTCTATAATCTTTAAAATTATTTTTCTCATTATTTTTAATTTATTATCAAAATTTAGTTGGTCATTTTGATCTAAAAAATTATATTTAATATCAAGGAATACTTATGAAACAATACTATGGAAATTTTGGTGGACAATTTGTACCAGATAGTGTAAAAATAGCATTAAATGAAGTGGAATTAGCTTTTTTAAAATTCAAACAAGATAAAGATTTTAATCAAGAACTCAAACAACTTTTAAAAACATATGTTGGAAGACCTACACCTTTATATTATGCTAGCAATTTAAGCAAAATTTACGGACATGAAATTTACTTAAAAAGAGAAGATTTAACTCATACAGGAGCACATAAAATCAATAATGCTCTCGCGCAAGCTTTAATGGCTAAAAAAATGAATAAAACAAAAATCATAGCAGAAACTGGGGCTGGGCAACACGGAGTTGCTACAGCCACTGCAGCAGCACTTTTAGGACTTGAATGTGAAATTTTTATGGGCGCTATAGATGTTAAAAGGCAAGCACTAAATGTTTACAAAATGGAACTTTTAGGAGCTAAAGTTCATGCTATAGAAAGTGGTAGTAAAACACTCAGCGATGCAGTTGATGGAGCTTTAGATTTTTGGGTTAAAAATATGAAAAATGTATTTTATGTTGTAGGTAGTGCTGTTGGACCTTATCCCTATCCACAAATTGTCACGCACTTTCAAAGTATAATAGGAAAAGAGTGTAAAGCTCAACTTAAAAAAATAAACAAAAATGTAGATTATATTATTGCTGCAGCTGGCGGTGGAAGTAATGCTGCTGGAATTTTTTATGAATTTTTAAAAGATGAAAAAATAAAACTTATAGGCGTAGAAGCAGCAGGATTGGGTCAGGATACTCCTTATCATGCAGCAACTCTTACCAAAGGAAAGACAGGAATCATACACGGAATGAAAACTAAAGTATTACAAAATGAAAAAGGTGAAATTTCACATACATTTAGCATTTCTGCTGGACTTGACTATCCTGGAATTGGTCCATTACATGCACATTTGCAAGAGACCAAAAGAGCGAGTTATCATGCTGTAAGTGATGATGAATGTATTAACGCTTTAAAATTACTATGCAAACACGAAGGTATTATCCCAGCTATAGAAAGTTCTCATGCTTTAGCTTTTTTGGAAAAATTATGTCCTACTTTAACCAAAAAAAGTGTCATTGTTGTTAATCTTTCTGGAAGAGGTGATAAAGATATGCAAAGCATTTACGAATATAAAAAAAGAGAAATTTATGGTTAAAGCTAAGCTTTAACCATATGTATTTATTTATTTTTTAATTCTAAATTTAAATAATATCCTGTATAAGATTTACTTTTCTTGTAATTTTTAGCAAGTTCCTCAACACTACCTTCAGCAATTATTTTTCCACCCTTTACACCACCTTCTGGGCCCATATCAATCACATAATCCGCATTTTTGATAACATCAAGATTATGCTCTATTACAAACACACTATTGCCAAGATTTACCAAATGTTGTAATACTAAAACTAATTTATCTACATCTTCAAAATGAAGTCCTGTGGTAGGTTCATCTAAAATATAAAGAGTTTTTCCTGTATCACTCCTGCTTAATTCTTTGGCTAATTTGATCCTTTGCGCTTCACCACCACTTAAAGTAATTGCATTTTGTCCTAAAGTAAGATAATCAAGCCCCACTTTCACCAAGGTATCTAATTTTTGTTTAATTTTTGGAACTGAAGCAAAAAATTCATTTGCTTCTACAATACTCATATTTAAAACATCTGCTATGCTCTTGCCTTTATATCTAATTTCCAATGTGGCATCATTATATCTTTTACCTTGACAAACATCACAAACTACCATTACATCAGGTAAAAAATGCATTTCAATTTTTATTTCCCCATCACCACTACACTTTTCACACCTACCGCCTTTAACATTAAAAGAGAATCTACCTATTTTGTATCCTCTCATTTTAGCTTCTTTTGTTGCAGCAAAGAGATTACGAATTTCATCCATAACACCAGTATAAGTTGCAGGATTTGATCTTGGCGTTCTTCCTATAGGGCTTTGATCAAGATAAATTACTTTATCAAGCTTTTCAAGACCTTCTATCTTAACACCACTTAATGTTTTGACTTTTCTGGCACGATTTAATTCTTCCTGAGCAAATGGTAATAAAGTTTGTAAAATAAGTGAACTTTTTCCGCTTCCTGATACTCCCGTTATAGCAACTAAATTACGCAAAGGAAATTTTACATTTAAATTATGGATATTATTAATGTTTACATCTTTTAAATAAATATAATCTTCTTGTTTTCTATTTTGTTGATGAGAAATTTGCTTTTTACCATTCATATAAAGTGCAGTATGAGTATTACGCTTTAATAATTCTTTATAACTTCCACTAAAAACTACTTCTCCTCCAAATTTACCAGCATTTGGGCCAATATCTACAATAAAATCAGCTTCCTCAATAGTCATTTTATCATGTTCTACAACGATCAAAGTATTACCTTTTTGCTGTAAATTCCTTAAAGTTTTAATAAGTTTTTGCGTATCTCTTTCATGTAATCCTATACTAGGTTCATCTAGCACATACATTACTCCACTTAATCCACTACCAATTTGCGAAGCAATACGAATTCTTTGTGCTTCACCACCACTAATAGTTCTTGCATCACGCCCCAAAGATAAATAACCAAGTCCTACATCATATAAAAAAAACAATCTTTCATTAATTTCTTTCAAGATAGGTTTTGCTATAGTATGTTCTTGATCGTTAAGATAAGAGAAATTTTTCTCTTTTGAAAAAAATGTCGTGGTATTTTCTATACTCATATCTAAAATATCACCTAAATTTTTATCAGCAACTTTTACTGCTAAACTTTCAGCTCTTAAACGATGACCATTACAATCTTTGCAAATTTTTTCGCTCATATATTCACTTAAATCTTTTTCGTCTTTTAACATCTCATAAGCATATTTTACTACACCTTCAAATTTACGATTTAATCGATGTCTTTTCCATAAAAAGCTAATTTCTTTTGCATTACCATACAATACCAAACGTTTTTCATCTTCACTTAATTGACTATAAGGAATTTTAATTCTTATCTCATTTTGCTCACAAAAAGCCATTAAAAATTTATAATAATAACTTTTATTAAAGCCATAAAGCAATTTAATAGCACCTGATTCTAAACTCAAATCTTCATTAATTATTTTTTTCATATCTAGTGAATATCTTATACCAAGCCCATCACAAGATGTACAAGCTCCCTTAGGAGAATTAAAAGAAAAACTTAAAGGTTCAAGCAAAGGAAATGAAATTTTACAATCAAAACAAGCATTATGTTCACTATAATGAAAATGTTTAGGAATATTAAATTCTTCGTTATTAATTACTTCTATCTCAATTTCGCCAAAACTTTCATTTAAACCTTTTTCAATATCACTAGCTAATCTCGCCAACACATCTTCTTGAATTTCTAAACGATCAACAATCAACTTGATAGTATGTTTTTTTGTTTTAGCTAAATTAATTTCCTCGTCTAAACGTGTTAATACTCCATCAATTTGAGCTCGAATGTAACCCTTGCTTACTAAATTTTCTAACAAATCAGCAAAACTTCCCTTTTTTTCTTTAACTAAAGGAGCATAAATGATTATTTTTGCACCCTTAGGAAGTTTTAAAATTTCCCCAACTATATCAGCCGCACTCATAGACGAAATTTTTTGTCCACATTGATGACAATATTGAATTCCAATTCTTGCGTATAATAGCCTTAAATAATCATAAATTTCTGTAATAGTCCCTACAGTCGAACGAGGATTTTTAGAAGTAGTTTTCTGATCTATCGCAACAGCTGGAGTTAAGCCTTCAATTTTATCAACATTAGGCTTACCAACTTTATCTAAAAATTGTCTAGCATAAGCACTTAAACTCTCTATATAACGGCGTTGACCTTCTGCATAAAGAGTATTAAAAGCTAAAGTTGATTTACCACTACCACTTAAACCTGTAAAAACAATAAGCTTATTTTTTGGAAGTTCTAAATTTATATTTTTAAGATTATTTTCCTTAGCACCAATTATGCTTATTTTATCGCTCATTTATAATCACCTTTACATAGCTCAAATAATTTAAAAGCTTATATTCTATCACAAGTATTTAATAAATAACACATCATCACATTTTTAGTATGGTTAAAATATTTCAGCAATTTATCTTGTTATAATAACTTGTATGTTTATATTATTAAATACAAACTTATAGGATTTTATGCTTATAAAGTGTTACAATTAGATAAAAAACTCTAACTACAAATAAAATAATTCTTTGTAATCAACATTTTACTACTATTACTAACATTTATCCTTAGTTGGTCCTATACTTGCCACTCAAAATTATTAAAGAAAAATCAATACTAAAAAATAGTATAAAAATCTGAAAAAACTTTTTTAAAGTTTTTCTTAAAAAATATAATAAAAACTTGAGCAAATATTGATAATAAGAAAATAGAAGTTTTGCTATATAAAAAAAGATTTTGGTAATTTTTACCAAAATCTAAGCATTTTTTTTAGCAAAATCTTTCATAAATTCACCTAAAATTTGAACCTTTTTTAAATCAATGGAATTATAAATACTTGCTCGGATTCCACCTAAAATTTTATGGCCTTTCAATCCTATCATTCCATTTTCTTCTGCTTCTTGTAAAAATTTTGATTCTAAATTTTTATCAGCTATATTAAAACTTACATTCATTAAAGATCTATCTTCTTTTTTGGCATAACCTTGATAAAAACCTTCACTTTGATCTATGATTTCATACAAAAATTTTGCTTTTTGTATATTTTGCTCATTAATTTTATCTAATCCACCTTGATTTAAAAGCCACTTCATTTCAAGGTTAAACATATATATAGCAAAAGTTGCAGGAGTGTTAAACATTGAATCATTTTCAACATAGACACTATATTTTAACATACTAGGTATATTTTTACTTTTACTGCGTTCTATCATATCTTTTCGTATAAATGCGCAAGCAAGTCCTGAAATTCCAGCATTTTTTTGCACTCCTCCAAAGAGCATAGCAATATTTGAAAAATTAAGTTTTTTAGAGAAAAAATCACTAGAAGCATCAACAATCAAAGGGCTTTTAGTTATAGGATAATTATTATATTGAGTTCCGTAAATAGTATTATTTGAGCAAATATAAGCATAGTCAACATCATCACTAAATTTAAAGTTAGGAATATGATCAAATCCACTATCCTCGCTGCTTGCGACTATTTGAGTATTAACTTTTAAAATTTGAGCTTCTTTAATTGCTTTTTTTGTCCAAACTCCAGTATTTGCAAATTCACTAATTCCACCTAAGCTTAAGTTCATAGGAATCATTGCAAATTGCAAACTAGCACCACCTTGAAAAAATAATATTTCATAATCATCGTTTACCTCATAAAGTTGTTTTGCTAACTTCATGGCTTCAAAATGCACTTCTTCAAAAATTTTTCCCCTATGAGATACTTCCATTATAGAAAAACCTTTTTGATGATAATCAAACAAATTTTCTTGTGCTTCTTTTAAAACCTCATCAGGTAAATTTGAAGGACCTGCACTAAAATTTATCACTCTCATTATTTCTCCTTTATAGTATTTTTGCTTCCTTGTTTTCATCAATAGAGCAAAGTTCCACAACATCTCCTTTTTTAAGTTCTTTTAACGAAATATTTTTACCATTTTTTTGCAAATTAATTAAATTCTTACTTTTTTCAAAAAAATATTCATGCTGACTTAAAAGTTTTTGAATGTTAGTTAGTCGATTATCATAATTTAATACTTTCATTTTCACTAGATAATCAAGTTGTTTTTTAGTGGCAAATAATTGTTGCTTTTTTAAAGAAAATATATTTTCCAAAGATCTTGCTTTTGCTAAATTACACAAAAAATCCACCTTATTTTCATATATTTTAAAAAAATTTAAAATTTGAGCTTTTAATTTTGTTTCAATTTCATCAAGAATTTGCATCATAGTCATTTTAGAAGGAAAAATCATATCTATAGCAGCACTTGGGGTGGGTGCTCTTATATCTGCTACAAAATCACTAATAACATAATCAATCTCATGTCCAATAGCAGAAACAATTGGTGTATCCAAAGAAAAAATATATCTAGCTAATTCTTCATCATTAAAACAAAATAAATCTTCCCTACTCCCACCACCTCTGGCTAAAATAATAACATCAAAATTATCTTTTTTAGTTTTTTCTAATGCTTCAATCAAAGAACTAGGAGCACTTTGACCTTGAGTTAAAGCATTAAATACACTGATTTTACAAAAGTTATATTCCTTATTTTCAATAAGCTTTAACATATCTTGTAAAGCAGCTGAAGTCACAGAAGTAATAATTGCTATTTTTTCAGGATATTTTTTTATGCTTTTTTTTATTTTTTGATCAAATAATCCTTCTTTTTCAAGCTTATCCTTAAGTGCTAAAAACTTAGCTTCTAAATCTCCAAAATTTGTTCTTTGCATACTTTTAGCTATGAATTGATATCTACCACTTGTCTCATATAAACTTACATAGCCTCTTAAATCAAGCATATCTCCAGCTTTTGGTTTAGTTTCTACAAATTGATTGTGACCCTTAAACATAATACAAGCTATACTTGATTTTTCATCTTTTAAATCAAAATACCAATGTCCAGAACTATGTATAGTAATTTTAGAAATTTCTCCACTTAATTCTATATCATCAAGATGAATTTCTAATAAGCTTTTAGCTTTTAAATTGAGCTCTGAAACTTTCATTTTTTTCTTGCAATAAATTCAGAACAAATGCCGTAACTAAAGCTTTTATATTCTAGCATTTGAAAATATTCACCCAACTCATCTATGAAATCTTCTTTAGATAAAAAATTTTCAATAGAATTAGGTAAATACTCATAAGCGGTATAATTTTTACTTATAAACCCACCAACTTTAGGTAAAATATTTTTAAGATAAAAATCTCTGCAATTTGCTATAAAACCACCTTGTTCTCTTTTGGTAAATTCAAGTACCAACAAAATACCATCTTTTTTTAAAACTCTTGAAAATTCTTTAATAGCTTCTTTTCTATCTATAACATTACGAATTCCATAACTAATACTTATAATATCCGCACTTTGACTTTTCAAAGGAAGTTCTTGAGCTTTTGCTTGGGTAAATTCAGCATTTAGCCTTTTCTTTTTAGCCACTTCAAGCATACCAATACTTGGATCAATACCTTTAATGCTAACAATTTCTTTATTTATTTTATTTGCTTGATTTTGCCATTCTATAATCATATCTCCTGTTCCACAAGCAACATCAACAATATCAAGCTGATTTCCTACATATTTAAATGCATTTAAACAAGCTTTTTTTCTCCAATTTACATCAGTGCCAAAACTTAAAATTCTATTTGCTTTGTCGTATGTTGGAGCTATATCATCAAACATTTTAACGATTTTTTCTTGCTTTTGCATATATTCCTACCTGTCTAATTTCTCAATAATTTTATTTATATTTTTGAGACTCTTTTCATTTTGATTCAATATCATTTTTTCATTTTTTATTAAGAGATCTATTTTATCTATATTTTTATATGTTTTAGAAAAATATTTAAAAATAAAATTTATTTTATCAAATTCTTTAAAATTATTTGAAGATTTTAGAATACTTTTTCTAAGAGAAATTAATTCTTTTTTTATAATAAAATTTAGCAATTCTTGTAAGTTTGTATCTTTTTGTCCTTGAAAAAAATCGCTATCATCTTTTAATACAAACTCTAAATTAAATAAAAAATTTTTAATTTCTACACTATTTAAAATTTTACTAATTTCTTTGTAATTTGCTTTTGTATTTTTTAACAAATCAAATTTAGCTTTTAAAGCGTGAAGATCTTCTACTATTCTTTTTTGAATATTAAACTCAAAAATATTTTCAAAAATCATAAAATATAAAGTAAATTCATAAAGTTTTTTATTAATCTTCTTTAAACACTTATCATTAGGCTTATATAAAAATAAACCTTTTTGACGCTGAAATTTCTGATATATTCTAAAAAGTATAACTCTTAAAATATCAAAACTTCGCATTTGTGATGAAGTAAGCAATCTTATTTTAGAGGTTAAAGCTATTGCACTTATATAATCACCATAAGTAAAAAACTGTAGTTTCTTTTCATCAAAAACTAAATTTTTAAGATTTTTTACAACCTCTTTCATACATTTTAAAACCAACCTCTCTCAACACAAAAATAAAAATTTTCTACTTATTCTTACAAAATTTACAACCATTTATATGCGCAAAAACACCGAGATAATCTATAATATTACCAATCTTTTTTTCAAGATTTTCTTGATAAATTTGAAGTCCACTTTCTTCATAACGTATATCTTCTATATGATTACACTTACTGCATATTACATGAATATGAGGATATTCATAAATATCATAACAAGTTTTTTGATTTGGTGTATTGATTTCAACGACCAAACCTTGCTCTTTTAAAGTATTAAGGTTTTTATAAACCGTTGCTAACGAAATAGACGGATACTCTTCTTTGATATTTTCATACAAAGAGTCTATATTAGGATGTTCGTGACGTTTCAAAATTTTAAGAATACAAAGTCTTTGAGGCGTAGCTTTAAGATCACAATCTTTTAGCATTTGCATAAGTTCCATTTATATCTCCTAACTTTTTGCATAGTATAACTATTTTTTTATAAAAATATTATTATATTAAAAGATATTTTTTATCCTTTAATAACTTTTTATTTTTTGACATAAAGAATTTATATCAAGTCCCAAAGAAGCTTCAACTACACTTGTTCTACCATGAGTAATAAATTTATCTTCATACTCAAAACTAATAACCTTAATATGATTTAGGTTTTCTCTTTGTATAAATTCCATAATTAAACTTGCAACACCACCTATTTTTACACTATCTGAAAACACAAACCAAGTTGTAGTTTTTTTTGCCAATTTTTTTAGAAATTCTTCATCTAATGGTTTTACAAATATCAGATCAATTAAGCTAGCATATTTTTCTCCTAGTTCATTTAAAACTAATTTTGCTCTACCTACTCCTTGTCCAAAACCTAAAAATGCTTTATCACTTTGATTATCAATTAAAATTTGCGCTTTGGCCAAATTTACTTGGCAAGATTTAAATTCTTTATCTAAAATAAAATTACCTCTAGGATAACGAAATGCAAAGACTCCTTGATGAAAGTACGCATATTCCATAATTTTTTCCATCATGCCTTCATCTCTAGGAGCTGCAATAGTGATATTTGGCACAGCGCTTAAAAAACTTATATCAAAAGCTCCTTGATGTGTTTCTCCATCTTCACCAACTATACCTGCTCTATCCATGGCAATAACAACATTTAAATTCATAATTGCACAATCATGAATAACTTGATCATAAGCTCTTTGCATAAAAGTACTATAAATAACTATAAAAGGTTTAAAACCCTCTTTTGCCATAGCAGCCATGGAAGTTACCGCATGTTGTTCAGCTATAGCTACGTCCCAAAAACGATGAGGAAAAGATTCTATAAGCTTATCAAGACCTGTTCCACTTGGCATAGCTGCAGTTACACCAACTATATTCTCATACTTCTGAGCTAATCTTAATAAAATATTTGAAAAAATCTCAGTAGCACTTTTTTTATTAATAGTTTGTTTTATACTTTTTCCACTATTTATGTCAAAAGCACTAACTCCATGCCACTTAGCATTTTTCCCTTCAGCAATTTGATAACCTTTCCCTTTAACCGTTTGAGCGTGAACTACACATGGTTTTTTCATACTTTTTGCTTGATTTAATGCTGTAATAATCTCGCTAATATTATGTCCATTTATAGGTCCTATATATTCAAGTCCTAATTCTTCAAATAAAATTCCAGGAGTAATAAGCCTCAAACCTTCTTCAAATCTCTTCGCTACATATGAAGCACCTTGAGGAAAATATTCTAATATATCTTCAACACGCTTTTTAAATTTTTGATAAAACTGAGTCGCCATAGCTTGAGAAAGATATTTTGAAATAGCACCTATAGGTTTTGAGATACTCATTTCATTATCATTTAAAATAATAATACAGGGATATTCCCTATCACCAAGTTCATTTAAAGCTTCATAAGCCATACCTGCACTCAATGCTCCATCACCTATTAAAACAACTGGCACGCGATCTTCATTTTTTAGCTGTATAGCTTTACAAGCTCCAACTGCTAAAGATATAGAAGTGCTTGAATGACCAGCTACAAAATAATCACCTTCATCTGGTTTAGTGTAGCCGCTTAAACCCCCAAATTGTCTTAAAGTATGAAAAATATCATGCTTTTTATTTAAAAGTTTATGTGGATAAGATTGATGTGAAACATCAAATATAAAAGGATCTTTGTTCACCTCAAAAACATAGTGCATTCCTATAATAAGTTCTACAACACCTAAATTTGAACTTAAATGTCCACCATTTTTACTAACCGTATCTATAATATTTTCACGTAATAAAGATGCTAAATTTTCTAGTTCTTTAACACTCATTTGCTTAATATCTAAATGATCAAAATCTATCATTCATTCGCCATATTTTTAATTTTTTGCAAACGAGAATTTAAATTTGACTCGATATTTCCAGCATCACTAAGAATTAAAACACTACCTTTGTTAATTGCATCATCGACGCTAAATTTTAAATTATTACTTTGTAAATGCTCTTTTACATAATCAAAATCACTAGGATTTAATTTTAATTCAATACTAGTTGCATTTTTTAATTCTTCCATTAATTCTTTTGCTAAATTTAAAGCAATTATAGCTGAGTTATTTTCTACCTCTTTTGCAATCACTTCCTTTGCTATAACAACAGCAGTATCTGCAAGTTCATTTTCATTTTTTAATAAAAATTCATCAAGAGTTTGTATGGTATTTTCTAATTTTTCTACACTTTTTAAATATTTTTCTCTTAAATCTGCAAGTTCATTTTCAAAACTTTTTTGAGCCTCATCAAACCCCTCTTTGGTATATTTTTCTTTAGCATGTTCTAATTCGCTAGTTAAACGATTATTGAATTCAACTTCTTGACTTTCTATTTGCATTTGTAATTTAATAATATTGCTTGACATTTCATCAGTTTTTTTTAATAAATCTTCCACAAAATCTGGCTGAATTTGAGCAGACGGAGTTTGAGGTACACTCTCTTCCACTTGAGTTTGAGAAATTTGTACATCAGGTTCTATAGTTTTTGTTTGTGAAGATTGAACTTCTTCATTTGACTTTATCTCATCATTAGCTATTTCACTCATTACCTTAAAATGGTAATCTTCCACAACATGATTTGCAATATTAATATTTGAAATTACATTATTTAATTTAGCCATATTCTTACTCTATCATCTCATCAGCCTCACCCATTTGGACAAGACCTTGTTCAGCTAATTTTTGCACCACTTCAACAACTTTTCTTTGCGCTTCTTCTACATCTTTTACACGTACAGCTCCTAAAAATCCCATCTCTTCCACGAAAGCTTCAGCAGCACGAGTTGACATATTTGCCATAAATTTTTGTTTTAAATCCTCACTAGCACCTTTTAAACCTATCATCAAATCACGCTTATCAGCAACTTTTAAAACTTCTCTAATCGCATTTGTGCTAAGCTGAGAAATATCATCAAAAGTAAACATCAAATCCTTAATAGTAGTAGCTAGTCTTTCATCGCTTTGTTCAATATAAGTAAGAGTTGTCTTGGAAGCTTTTTGTCCTAATCTATTAAGAACTTCAGCTACAGCTCTTGGACCGCCAACTTCAACTTTATAAGAAGTAAGACTTTCTAGCTTGCTTTCAAGCACAGCAGATACTCTTTTAATAATAGATGGAGAAATATCTCCTAAATTTGCCATTCTTATTACAACTTCAGCTCTTAATTCATCACTAAAATACTCTAAAGTTTCAGCAGCTTGAGTGGTATCCATATGTGCCAAAATTAAAGCAATAGTTTGAGGATGTTCTTTAATAATAAAATCAGCAAGTTGTTGAGGCTTAATTTGAGAAAGATAGGCAAAATTTTGGTTATTTTCCATACTTTTAGTAAGTTTTTCTAAAATTTTACCCGCAATTTCAGGACCAAAAGTTCTAAATAAAATTTCTTTTGCGTATTCCAAACCACCACTTTTAAGGTACTGATTAGATTGAAGTAAAGTATAAAATTCTTCAAGTACTGCAGTTGCAACAGGTTTATCTACATTCTTTGCTAAAGCAATATAACGAGAAATTTCAGTAATAACATTAATATCCATATGAGAAAATAAAACAGTAGTAACATCTTCTCCAAGTTGGATCAAAAATATAGCAACCTTTTCTGGCATAGAAAGGTCATCATAAATCATTTTTTGTTCTTCGCTAAGCTTTATCATTAGATATCCTTCTCGCCAAATTCTGCTTCATTTTCAACAAGCTTTTGTAACAATAAAGCCACTTCTTCTGCTTTCTCATTTGCAACGCCTCTTAATTTTTCAAGTAATACATCATATTGTAATGAATCCTCATCAAAATTATCTCCAAATCCAAGCTGCTCTTCAACCTTTTTACGAGCAGCATTAAATTTCTCAATAGCGTCTTCAGCATCATCAATAAATTGTCCTTCTTTGCCTTCCATTTCTTCTTCAAGTTTAATATCTGCAAGCATCTTTTGTGAAAATGGCACAATAACTTTTTTGTAAAAAATAAAGAGTAAAAGTGCAGCAAAAACGTATTTAACAGGTGGTATAAATGGTTCAACAAATTTTGTATAAAAAGTTTGCACTTTATCTTCAACTTTAGCAGTTTTATGGAATTCTAAGTTATTAACTTCTACTGCATCACCTCTAGCAAGATTAAAGCCTATAGCACCTTTGGTTAAATTTTCAATAGCTTGAATTTCTTTTTCATTTAAAGAAATATATTCATTGGTAATATTTCCCTGATCATCAGTAATAACCTTATATTTTCCATCTACAACAACAGCTGCTGAAATTCTTTTGATAGTTGCAAATTGTTTAGTTGTGTTAGTAATCTTTTTTGATATTTCATTGTTAGTAGTAGTTTGATTTTTTGTATAAATTTCGCGTGCACCTTTATCATCTAAACCTTCTACTGGGCCTATATTAGAAACAGCACCAGGAACACCTTGAATTTCCTTATCTTTAAATCCTTCTTTATGTTCTTCTAAAGTTTGTTCGCTACGCACTACTGTATTAGGATCATAAACTTCGCTTTGAGATTGTTCTTTTGAAAAATCATAATCAATACTAACCTTTGCAACAACTCTATCATAACCACCAGCAAACGGTGCAATAGCTGAAACAATTTTTTGCTCTAATTCGTATTCTTGATCTCTTTTGTATTTTATTTGTGCTGCTATTAAATCATCTGCAAAACCTTCTTCATCATCTAGTGGAATACCTTTTTGATCCATAATTTTTACGTTTTCTGGAGTAAGTTTTGTAACTGAAGAGGCAATTAAATTCTTAATTCCCATGATTTGTTTTTTATTTAATTTTAGCCCATCTTTAACCGTTAGAGCAACTGATGCAGTGGGTGGAACTTGTTGTTGGGTAAAAAGAGTATCTTTTGCAAACGCAATATGAACTGTTGCACTATGTATTGGTTCTAAGCTTTCTATAGTTCTTGCTAATTCACCTTCTAAGGCTCTTTGATATTTTACTTTTTGTTCAGCTTCTGTTGCTCCAAATTCTTGTTTATCAAAAAGTTCAAAACCTACTTTATTATCTTTTGGTAATAATCCAGCAGAAGCTATAGCTAATCTCTGTTTATAAACTTGTTCATTAGGTACTAAAATGGTTCCTTCATTGCGTAAAATATAAGGCACACCACTTTTTTCAAGTTGCGTCACAATCATAGCCGAATCACTAGTATTAGCATTTTCAAATAACACAGAATAACCTGCATCATTAGCCATACTTGAGCCACTTCTAAATAGGGTTAAAAAAACTAAAAATCCAACTACCACTACAATAGAAGCAGCAATAATAATACGCTGTTTTAAACTCAAATTCTGATAAAGTTGCCCCACTTGGTGCAACATAGTTTTATAATCCATCTAATCCCTATAAACTAAAAATTTGTAAAAATTCTTCGAAAAACCTTGAATTTTCATATTCTGTACCTATGCTTATGCGTATAGCATTTAAACCATAGCTTTGTAAGTTTCTTACTATTATACCCTTTTTAAGCAGTTTTTCAGATAAATCTGTACTATTTTTTTTATCAAAAAAATAAGTAATAAAATTTGTGTAACTTTCTATATACGAAATTTCATTTTTTCTTGCGAATTCTTCATATAGTTTCATTTGTGAAAAATTATTTTTTAAAGTTTTTTCTACAAATTCTTTATCATCTAAAGCAGCAAATGCTGCTTTTAAACTTAAGTTAGTAACATTAAACGGTGCTCTTAATTTATAAAAAGTATTTATGATTTTTTGTGAAGCTATGCCATAACCAACCCTCATACCACCTAAGCCATAAAGTTTTGAAAAAGTTCCTAGATATACAACATTTTGAAAGTTTAAAATCAGTTCTTGGGGATCAATAAATTTACTTTTATCTTTAAAACTTGCAAATTCACTATACGCTCCATCAATTACAACCAAACAATCCTCATCTATTTTGCTTATAAATTCAAAAACATCTTTTTTGTCTAAACATTCTCCTAAAGGATTATTAGGTAAACATAAAAAAATTATTTTAATTTCATTTTTATGTTTTTGATATAAGTCACATAATTGCTCTAAATCATGGATCAAACTTTGAGTTTTATAAATTTTTGCACCCACTTGTTTTGCATAAATTTCATACATAGCAAAACTTACTCCACATTGTAAATAAGCTTTCATATGATCAAGTTTTGCATAAACAGCATATTCGATTATTTGATCGCTTCCGCTTCCTATGATGATATTTTCATTTAAAACATTAAATTTTTTTGCTAAAGCTTGCTTTAACTCAATCATAGTATCATCTGGATAAAGATGGGCTAAATGAGCGTTTTTTATAATAGCTTCTTTTGCTTTTAAGCTCGTTCCATAAGGATTTTCATTACTGGCTAATTTAATAACTTCTTTTAAGTTATATTCTTTTGCAATCAAATCAATATCTTTTCCACTTTCATAGGTTTTAATTGCTTCTAAAAAAGGATTAAATTTCATTATTTTCTCCTGATAAATACGAACCAAGCCATTGTATATAATCAGCTTTTTTTAAAACTCTTTGAACATTATCATCATCAATATGTCCTTCAAAATCTATAAAAAAACTATGAATAAATTCTCTTGTTTTTATAGGACGTGATTCTAATTTTGTAAGATTAATACCTTCTTTTTTAAATTCATATAGTAAATCACTAAGGCCCCCTGGTTTATGAGCAGTATGAGCTAAAATAGAAGTTTTACAATGACTCATTTGTGGTAATTTTATATCACTTAATATCAAAAATCTTGTGCGATTAGCTAAATTATCTTCGATTCTTTCAAATAAAATAGGGACATTATAAAGTTTAGCTGCTATTTTAGAACAAATTGCAGCTGATTTTGTATCCATAGAAGCTAAATAAGCCGCATTAGCTGTAGATTTACTCGCTATAAATTCAACCTCATTTAAATCATGACTTTCTAAAAAATTTTTACATTGATTATAACCTTGTGGATGAGAATAAATTCTTTTAATTTCTTTTAAATTTTCACTCATACTTACAAAAGAATGATGAATATCCATATAAAGTTCTGCAAAAATTTTAATTTCTTCGTATTTACCTAAACAATCAAGCGTAACGCCAACAGCACCTGCTGTATTATTTTCGATAGGAACAACACCATATTTAGCTTCTTTATGAACAAGCTCCTTAAAAACATCTTCTATATTTGCTAGTGGAATATAACGACTCATAGCTCCAAAACGACTTCTAGTGGCTTGATGTGTATAACTACCTTCAGGCCCTAAATAAGCTATACTTTGAGGCATTTCTAAATTTCTTGAAACAGCAAAAATTTCTTGATAAATAGCTTCAATAGCATTTTGATCTAATAAACCATTGTTTTGATTTTTAAGCCTATTGATGATAGCTCGCTCTCGCTCTGGTCTATAAATACTTCCACCTATATTCTTTTTAATTTCTCCTATATTTTTTACATAAAGCATTCTTTCATTAAGTAAGCTTAAAATTTTATCATCAATATTATCTACTTTACTTCGTAGTATTTCTATTTCTTTCATGCAAACCTCGATATATAATACTCTTTAATACTATCATATACAAAATTCAACTTAGTCAAATCCAAACCTTTTGTATCTGAAATTTTACCACTTAAAACCAAAGATGTCTGCATACCAAGTTCTTTAGCACCTATTAAGTCTCCTTTGTAATCATCGCTAATAATCATTACATCTTCAAATTTTGCTTTTGAATTTTGAATTTTTAATAAATTTAAAGCACTAGTATAAAAGGCTTTGCTTGGCTTACCTACAACACAATATTCAAAATCATAAGAATTTTTTAACATAGCCATAATACTACCAACGCCTGGATAGAGACGATGATTTTTTTTATAAATACTCCCCTCGTGCATAGCAATTGCTTTAATCCCATGTTTAATATATTCATTCATATAAGCAAAATCTTCAAATTTAAACTCATCATAACTAGCTACCAAAAAAGCTTGCGGATTTTTAAAGTCAATTTCATATCCTAATATTTCAAGACTATACAAAAATTCTTTTGACCCAAAAGCTGCCACTTTACATGGTTTTAAATAATCTTTTAAAACATGAAACGGATCAATATAAGCATTTTCCTTAATTTCAAAACCCAAATCTTGCAGTTTATTTAAAAAATTTAAGTTTTTAGTATTATTGGTAATAACAACATAAGGAATTTTTTCCTTGTTTAAAGTCTTAAAAAGTTGCAAAGAACCTTCTATTGGACTTTTATCTATATCTGAAATTAAAGTACCTTGAACATCTAAAAAAAGCATATTAATCCTTTAAATATTCTACCTCTAAGGCAACTTGGTCAGCGTAACTTTCTCGTTTTCTAATTATTCTTATTTTATCATTTTCTTTTGCAAGCTCACAAACTCTGTTTCTAGTGTTGTAATTACTACTCATACTAAACCCATAAGCACCCGCACCCTTAACTATGATCAAATCTCCCGTTTTTGTAGGAACTAATTTTCTATTTTGTGCCAAGAAATCTCCACTCTCACAAACTCCACCAACTATATCACAAAGACTTAAATTTCCTTTTATATTATCAGTTAAAAGTTCTATTTCGTGATAAGCTTTATACAAACTTGGACGCAATAAATCATTCATAGCGCCATCAACAATTACAAAACGTTTTTCTCCGTTACACTTTTCATACAATACTTTAGTAACAAATTCACCAGCATTTGCCACCAAAAATCTTCCAGGTTCCATACCAATACATACATCAAGTCCTTGCAAACTTGCTAAAATACCTTGTGCATACTCATATAAATTTGGCTCTTGTTCATCTTTATAACAAACCCCAAGCCCTCCTCCTATATCAAAGAATTTAAGATTAATATTTAAAACAATTAATTCTCTAAGTAGTTGTGAAACAATTTTTGATGCTTCTTGTATGCTGCTAATATCTAAAATCTGAGAACCGATATGAAAATGCACCCCAACAGGCTCTAAAAAACTAGATTTTTTTGCATAAATATACATCCTTTTAGCATTTTCAATATCCACACCAAATTTATTTTCATGCAAACCAGTAGAAATATAAGGATGAGTCTTTGCATCTACATTTGGATTGACCCTTATACTAATTCTTGCACTTCTTTGCATTTTACTTGCAATTTGTTCTATAAGAAACATCTCAGCTTCACTTTCAATATTAATATAAAGTATATTTTTATTTAAAGCAAATTCGATTTCCTCAATACTCTTTCCTACACCACTAAAAATAATTTTATAATTTTTAGCTCCAGCTTTTAAAGCTCTATAAATTTCACCAGCACTCACACAATCAAATCCGCTATCTAAAGAAGCCAAAAATTTTAAAACACTTAAATTAGAATTCGCTTTAACAGCGTAAAAAATTTGAGATTTCCTTGCTTTAAAGGCATTTTTTAGTTTATCAAAACGCTCTTTAATCTTATCAAAGTCATAAATATAAAATGGGGTTTGATACTCATTTGCTAATTTATAATAATCCATAAATTACCTCTTTTATTGTTATTTATTTTTAAAATAATAAAAGCTGCCTATTGTCATTAAAATAAAAATTGGCAACATTATACCAAGCTCTGGAAGTAAAATATCATTTTTACTTAATCTAATAAGTAAAAATAATAATCCCCATACCCCAAGTACTGATATAAAAAATATAAAAGCTAAAAAAGCTAAATTAAAAAATCTTGCAGTGATTGGAAAATAATAATAAATTATAAGCATCAAAAAAGGTGCAAAAAATGGAAATAAAATTAAAGAATACAAATTTGTTCTAAGAGCGCTTGTAGAAATACTTTGTTTAGAAAATATAATAATACTTTCTAAGGCATCTTTAATAGAATAAGAAGGGTCATTTTCTACCAATGAAATTCGTTCTAGTATTTTTGGAGAAAAATCTTCCAACCCTTTAAGATTATTAAATTCTTCTATTTTTAAGCCTTCTTGCGAAACAATTAAATATTCAGGAGTAATTGTAGATTTAACTTCATTTAAATCCCAAAAATTTCCTTTAAATTGCGCATTAGATGCTTGAATAAGTTGTTTTATATCTAGATCTTTTATCTTAAAAATTTTGACATTATATAGGGAATTAGCACTAGTTTTTTCTATATAAACAAAACTATCGTTGTATTTTATTAAAACTTCATTGCCTTCTCTTGATATTACTCCTGTTTTTACTATATTGCTTTTATATTCATTTGCATAAGCAAAAGGTGTAAAATTTAATCCAACATATAAAATACAAAAAAATAAAGCCCATAAAAATGGGTAAAAAACAACTTGATTTTTACTAAGTCCTAAAGCATATAAACTTACAAATTCATTGGATCTTATCATATGAAATATACACAAAATTAAAGCAAAAACTATAGCAAGTGGTAAAATATAAGAAATCGCTGAACATACTAAAAAAAATACATAAAGAAGTTCTAAATTGGCACTTTTGGGAATTTTATTAAAATTCACCAAAAAATCAATCGCTACAAAGAAAAAAGTTAAGGAAAAAAATAATATAAAAAATGATTTTAGATATAAAGATGAGATGTAGCGAAAAAAAATATTCATTACTTAAACCTTCAAAGAATACTTTGAAGCAATTATTTCTATGTTAGAATTTAAAAGTTCAAACAAAGCTTTTTTTGCATGAGCTAAAATTTCATTTAATCTTTCTTTTTCTTCTTGTGTAAATTTTCCCAATACATGAGAAACTACATCAAAATTTTTTCCTATACCTATACGAATTCTCTCATAATGGTTTCCACATAAACCATCAATACTTTTAAGTCCATTATGACCACCACTTGTGCCACCTATTTTAAATTTCAAGACACCTAAATTCAAATCTATATCATCATGGATGACTATAATTCTTTCGCACTTATAAAATTCTTTAACAGCGTAAACACTTTGACCGGAAAGATTCATAAAAGTAGAAGGTTTTAAAAAAAGGGTAGAAGAACTTTTAAAAAGCTCTCCTTTAAATTTAGCATTGGAAATTTTTGTAACTTCCAAATCTTTTATCAGTAAATCAATTAGCATAAAACCGACATTATGCCTAGTTTGATCGTATTGCTCTCCTATATTACCAAGTCCTACGACTAAGGTCATTTTATCTTGCTTTTTCTACGCCAACTACAGCAACTCTATCAGCATCAACCATAGTCACACCTTCAGGTACAACAACATCACGGATTAAAAGCGCATCTCCAACATCAAGTTTTGTAACATCAAGTTCAAAGAAATTTGGCAAATTCTCAGCAGCACATTTTACTTTTAATCTTCTTTTTGATTGGATTAGAACACCTTTATTTTTAAGACCTATTGCAGTTCCTACTACTTTTACTGGAACCATATATTTAGAAATAACACCTTTTTGCGCTACTTTTAAATCTACATGTTTAAGTTCAGCTGTAACAGGATCTTTTTGATAATCAACTACAACTACATTTAAAACTTGAGAACCAACTTTTACATCAAAAGCTAAAGTAGTTTTTTTACGAACTTCTTTAATAAATTCATTCACCTTAAAAGCTGCATTGATATTTTCTAATCCTTTTCCATAGATATTTGCGATTAGATAACCATCTCTTTTTAAAGCCTTCGCAGCTTTTCTACCGATACTCTCTCTAACGATACCTTCTAGCATCTTTAACCCTTTCTAAAAAAATAAGTATTAATTATATCCAAATAAGTTTATAAAGATTTTAAAATATCCTCATAAGCTATACAAAATTGCTCCAAACCATCATCAAGCAAATCCTTACAAGCTTTACTTAAAGCATCTTTTGAAATATTTGCATTCAATTTTTTCTCTATACACTCATCTTTTAAAGGCTCTTTAAATATAATTTGCTTGCCTTTAAAAGCCTTGATAGCATCTAATGAAGCAGTATTAATAGCCTTATCATAGAGTAATTCTTTAATATAATAATCTTTTTCTAAATCATCGCCCTTGACGCCGGTGCTAGCAAAAAGTGCTCTAATATCATCTTCATTTTGTTTTACTATATATTTATAAGCTTTTGTAGCAGTTAAAATTCCTATAAAGTTTTTATCTAAAACCTGATCATTTAAAAGTCTATCAAAACGACTTACAAAAATACTAATTACAGCTTGTGGTTCTCTAATTTTTGCAATATTATTTTTTCTAAATTCTTTTAAACCTAAATTTAAAGCATCAAAACATTCTTTTGTTTGCTCAAAATCAAATACCAAAGTAGCATTTACACTAATACCATTTTTCATTAGTTCTTGCATAACTTCATATGAAGCCTTTGTTGCAGGAATTTTAATCATTACATTATCTTTTGCAATCTGAGTATATAATCTCTTCGCTTCAGCCAAAGATAAACTGGTATTATCCTTTAATCTTGGATCAATTTCAATACTTATAAAACCATCATCTTTTTCATAATAATTTAAAGCAAGTTTATCTGCGGCTTTTGCTATATCTTCTATAGCTAGACACTCATATAAAGATTTTTTATCTTTTATATGATAATTTTTTATTTTTTCTTTGTATTTGTGTGAATTTAAAATTGCATTTTTAAAAATAGCAGGATTTGAAGTAGCTCCATTTATAGCTTTTAAAATAATTAAATCTTGAAAATATGTATCTAGAAATTCATTTTCTACAAAATCACACCATAAGGAAAATTTTTTCATTTTATTACCTTTATAATTTCTTTTAAATCTTTTTTATCAATGCAAACATCTGCATATTCTTTCAAAATAGTTTTCGCACAAAAAGCTATTTTTAATCCACATTCATCAAACATAGATATATCATTTGCCCCATCACCTACGCACATAATTTCTTTAGTATTTAAATTGAGAAAACTTTTTAATCTTTGCAGTATAATACCTTTAGAGTTATTAAACATAATTTCCCCGCCGACTTTACCTGTCAAAAATCCATCTTTATGATGTAAAAAATTAGCAAATCCAAAATCAAAGCAAAGTTTCCTTTGTACAAGATCTATACCCTCATGAAAACCGCCACTAAAAACTATAATTTTGACATTTTGTGATTTTAAATATTCACAAAGTTCTATAGCACCATTCATCAAAGGTAAATTTTCACAACATTGTTTTACTTGAGTTAAAGGCATACCTTTTAGTAAAGCTACTCTTTCTAATAAACTTTCAAAAAAATCAAGCTCACCATTCATAGCCTTGTCGGTAATGTTTTTTACAGCATCACCGACATGATATGCTTTTGCTAAAATATCGATGGTCTCACCATCCATCAGCGTAGAATCAAAATCAAAAGCACAAAGTTTTATCATTAAAACTCGCGTTTTAACAAAGCTTCAGCTTTTAGTATAGTTAAGATATTTTCTTCTCTTTTACCTATACCGAAAATCATTCCTTTTTCTTTCAATAAAGTTTCAGGTGGTGGATCAATTCTATTTCTATGAATTTTAATAGCCTCTGTTAATCTATCTATGACAAATCCCGCATTACCTACTGGATTTTGGTTTCCATTAGCTATACCTTTTAATACAATATATCTAGTTTGAGGAGTCATTTTAGAACTTCCTTGATTAAATCTTTTTGCAAGATCTATCAAAGGCATAACATTACCCCTCATATTAAATACACCAAGTACATAATCAGGTACACTAGGAACCCTAGTATATTCTATTGGCTTAATTATTTCTTGAATATTAAGAATCGGAATAGCATATTCCTCATCTCCTACAACAAAACCTACAAGCTGAATAATATCCTCTTCTTTAATATCAGGTTCTGAAATTTGTGCTTGTTGTTTTTGCAAAACCTGGTTTAATTTATCATTCATCTTTTTATCCTAGTTTTAAATTTTTTCTAACTACATTTTCTAAATACTCTGGAGAGTAAGGTTTAGTAATGTATTCAGTCATACCTACTTCAACACCTCTTAAACGATCTGATTTGCTGGTTCTTGAAGTTACAGCTACAAGTGGAAGATTGTTGTATTTAGAATATTTTCTAATTTCACCTGCTAAAGTATAACCATCCATTCTTGGCATTTCAATATCAATCAACACAGCATCAATATCATGCTCACCTGATTTAATAGTATTTAAAGCTTCAACACCGTTTGTAGCCTCAATCACGCTAACTCCTAATGGTTCTAAAGATTTTTGCATGATATTTCTATCCATTTTAGAATCATCTACTATAAGCACAGTATAATCACTCGGTTTTTCTTTAACTACTTTTTTAGCTTGTGATTCAATTTGAGCTTTAATATCAATCTTGATTTCTTTAGCAATATCCATCATAGCAGCCACATCAATAATCAATGTCACTCTACCATCACCACGAATAGTCGCGCCCGCAATACCTTGAATATTTTGCAAATATTCTCCCATTGATTTGATAACGATTTCTTCTTGACCAACTAGAGTATCTACCATAATTCCAAGCTTACTTTCTGCTACTCCTATTACAACTACATAAGTTTGATCATTATTTTCAAGTACCTGTTTAACTCCAAACACATCTGAAAGTCTTACAAGCGACAATACTTCATCTCTCAAACGCAGTACATTTTTACCTTCAATAGTATAAATATCATCAATTGGAACTCTAACAGTTTCAAGAACAGAAGCAAGTGGAATAGCAAAAAATTCTTCTTGAGTGCCAACAAGCAATGACTGAATAATAGCCAAAGTAAGTGGAATTTTCAACTTCATAACAGTGCCTTTTCCAAGCTCACTATCTACCTCAATTACACCATTTAATTTTTCGATATTTGTTTTAACAACATCCATTCCAACGCCACGGCCTGAAACATTAGTAATTTTTGCCGCAGTAGAAAATCCTGGTTTAAAAATCAATGTAAATGCTTCTTTGTCAGTCATTTGATCAGCTTCACGTTCTGTAATCAAATTCTTCTCTATAGCTTTAATTTTTAAAGCATCAGCATCAAGACCTTTTCCATCATCTGTAATCTCAACAACAATATGGTTTCCTTCGTTGTATGCTTTAAGATTAACAGTTCCTTTTTCTGGTTTTCCATTAGCAACACGAGTTGCAGGATCTTCAATACCATGATCACACGAATTTCTAATCATATGCATGATAGGATCACCAATTTCCTCAACTATAGACTTATCAAGTTCAGTTTCTTCACCTGAAATTTCAAGCTCCATTTGTTTTCCAAGTTCACGACCCAAATCACGCACAACTCTTGGAAATTTATTAAACACTTTTGCAATTGGTTGCATTCTTGTTTTCATAACAGCAAGCTGTATGTCAGTAGTAACTATACTTAGTTGAGATACTACTTGATTTAATTCTTCTAAGAATTTTTCACCATCGTAACGCTCTTCAACATCATCATAAATTTTCAATAAACGATTTTTGCCTAAAACAAGCTCTCCAATTAAATTCATTAAGTGATCAAGTCTTTTAACTTCAACTCTAATCGTTTGATCCATGCTTGCACCACTACTTGCTCCACCAGCTGCTGGAACTTTTTTCTCAGAAGGACTTTGTGCTGATGCTGCTTTCTGAGGACTTGGCACATCTTGAACTTTTTTCTTTTCAGCACGTCTTGCTTGATCTTCAGCCTTTCTAGCTTTTAAAAGTCTTTCAATCTCAGCTTCTACTTCATCATCACTGAGTTTATTTACATCAACATCAGGTTGCTCTTCAGCTTTAACTTCTTCTTGTTTATTTTCTTCAACTTTAACTTCAGCTTTTACATTGTCTAAGCTTTCACCTTCTGATACAGCAGTTAATCTTGTACAAATTGGAGCTATATCAAGTCCTATTGCAGTATCATTTCCATTATCTCTTATTGAATTTAATAAAGTTTTCATCATATCAATAGATTCTAAAACCACATCCATAACTTCAGGAGTAATTTTAAGTTCATTATGTCTTGCTTTATTTAAAACATCTTCCATATGATGAGTAAGTTTAGTTAAAACATCAAAATTTAAGAAGCTTGAAGATCCTTTAACAGTGTGTGCAACACGAAAAATTCTATTTAATAATTCTAAATCTTCAGGATTTGCTTCTAATTCAACTAAATCATGGTCAATTTGCTCAACTAATTCAAAGGCTTCAACTAAAAAATCCTCAAGTATTTCTTGAATATCTTCCATTTTTACTCCTCACCTTTTTCATGTTTTGCTACAACACGAGAAATTTCAGCAAAAAAATCACTCGCATTAAATTTAACTAAATAGCCTTCGCCACCAGCTTCTTTAACACCTTTTTCACTCATAAATTCATTTGATAATGAAGAATTAAAAACTATAGGTATATTTTTATATCTTTCATCTTCTCTTACTTTAGATGCAAAATGAAATCCATCCATTTGTGGCATTTCAACATCACTCACAATAATTTTCAAATGTTTTTTCAAATCTGCACCATAAGTGTTATATAACTCTTCAAGTTTATGTAAACCTTCAATACCATCTTTAGCTTCTACAACTTTCAAACCTATTCTATTAAGTAAATCTTTAACAAGTTTTCTCGCAGTAGAACTATCATCAAGTGCCAAAGCAAGTCCATCAATTTTTTGAATTTTAGAATCATCTATATTGGTATCTGGGGCATAAATTCCAAGTTCTTGCACTATACTTTCTAGATCTAAGATAAGTAAAACCTCATCTCCTTCTATCTTAGTAACACCTGTAATCTTACCTTTATCTAAGCTCCCTGCACTGGTAGCAAAAGTAGCTGGTTCTATATTTTTCCAATTAATTCTACGAATTCTTTTAGCTTCATGAACTATAAATCCGATTAACACATTACTAAATTCTGTAATAATTACCCTAGGTTTTATAGTTGTCATCTCTGGCTCTTGTATTTGCATCCATTTAGCAAGATTTATTACCGGAATCACAACACCACGAAGATCAAAAATACCTTCAACATAATCAGGTACCCCTGGAATTTCAGTTAAAAAAGGAATTTTAATAATCTCTCTAACTTTAGAAACATTAACACCATAAATTCCTTCATAAATCTTATCGTGGCCTTGTTTAAAGATGCGAAAATCAACAAGTTCCATTTCATTTGAACCTGTCTTTATGACATTCTCATCAAACATTATGCCTCCTTAAGTTCTATTTTATGAAATCTGATTTCTGAGTCGTATTTTACTATAAAAAAACTTTCCTTATATGCAAAAGTAGCTAAATTTAAATATTTTATATTATCTAGTTTTAAAAACACATCTTGATGATAATGTCCCTCTATAATAAAATTCATTTGATATTTTTTCATACGATCTTTTATGAGAGATTCGAAATTAGATATTTTTCTTGTAAGATATTTTTTTTCTTGCGAATTTAAAATCTCATATGTAATTTTTTCTTTACATATGAAATTTAGAAAATTTAGAAAATAAAGCAAATAATGATTTCTCAAGCTCTTTAAGAGAAATTGCAACAATGGTTTTAAAAAAATATCCCCATGTGCTAATTTAACCTTAGTACGCTTTATATCTTCAAACTCACAAACTAAAGGCTGTTTACTTATACTATAAACTTTTACTTTAACAAAAAATTTTTCTAAATTAAAATCATGATTTCCCTCTAAATATATGATTTCGATATTATCAGCTAATTCTTCTAAAAGTTCTATGTAAGGTTTAGCAAAAGCATGAGTTGCTTTCACTTCATAAATCAATAAATCAAAAATATCACCCATTAAAAAAAGCTGTTTAGTTTGAATTTGATTATTTTTTAAAGCTTGTAAAAATTTCCAAAATCCTCGTCTGTTTTTGTTTTCATGAGCATCAGCTATAAAAATAGCATTTTCTTTTATATGTATCAATACTTAGATTTCTCACTTTTTAAAACTTTATCATAGTCAACATCGCCATTGAAAAATCGAATTCTATTTGTATTAAATGCATCATTGATAATATCTCTTTTTTCATCATAATCTTTAACGTAAATTCCACCAATTGCACTTAATGTATGGATCAAATCATCTGTCATAAAAGGTTTATCTTTTGAAACTAATATTCTTTCTACAATTTCAGGATGATTATTCTTGAAATTATCACTCATAATAAAGAAAAATGGAATTTCAGCCGTAAATTTTGAAGTTACAAAATGTTCAGCTCTATCCCTATATTCAAATACACTTTCTCCATGGTCACTGATATAAATTATAATGGCATCTTTGTCTTTGAAAATATTAAAAATCTCATTAACAAAATAGTCATTATATAATACTGCATTGGCATATTCTGCTACTTCTTGTTTTTTTTCTTGACTCAAATTTCGCTTTATATCATTAAAATTAAATTTATCAAACTCTTTCTCATATCTTCTTTTATAATTTGCATGAGTTCCCATTAACTGCAAAATGAAAAAATCTTTATCATCAAGCTCTTTTTTAACAAGTGGCAACATTTCTGTATCCAAAGCTTTAGACAAAATTTTATCATCATTAATAAACTGATTTAAAAAAATAGTTTTATGTGCCCTATTAGCTACAGCAGTGGTTATACTTGTGTGCCCTGACATGGGTTCATGATTTGATATAAAAATACTTCTATAACCTGCCAAATTAAATAAATCAACAACATTTAACCGATCTTGCCAATTTTCTTCATTCTCTATATTTGAAAAATTTAATACTCTTCTCAAAGAAGCTTGAGTGCTTGCAAATGAAGCTATAGTATCACTAAATTTTATTAAATTTCCACTTTGTTCAAGATTTTTTAAATTGGGGGTAGTATTTAATTCATAGCCATACAAACTCATATAATTTCTCTGAGTACTCTCACCTACAATAAAGACAATATACGGAATTTTTTCTTTAAGAATCACTTTATTTTTATATAGATTAGCTACTTTTTCATAATTTGTTAAATAGAATTTATAATTAGTCCAAAGTCCATTTTTACCATAATATTCTACAAATTGAATAGGAATATCAATAACAAAAGAAAAATTCAACTTATCAAAAGAATATTTCCCTTGATGTTTAACAAAATATCTATTGGCTATATCTACAAACAAAATGATAATTACCAAAACATAAAAAATACATAAGAAATTTTTAACTTTATTTTGTACATAAATTTTAGGTTTTATTTTATAAAACATAAGTAAAAATATCATGATTAACGTGTAAAACACTATCACGCTTATTACAATTTTGTAATTAATATAAACTTGAATAAATTCATAAATTTCTTTAATATCAGTCTGTAACAAAATATCTATCATTATAACATTAAGCTTTGAATAATAAAATACGAGCAAATACACTTGCAATAAAAAAATAAACGTCGCAAGCAAACTAAAAATATATACAATATATTTAGTTTTTTCTTTTAAAAACAAATAAAACAAATGAATAATAAAAATATCCAAAACACAAATAGTGAAAATATATTTTGTAGCTCTAAAAAATATCCATTCAGTAAATTCTCGTTGAAAAGTAAAATAACTCCACCATAATGCAATAATAATATCCAATACAATAATCAAGGCAATATATGGAATATATTTTAAAACAAAATCAAAATATGTTTTTTGTGTCATTAAAATTCTAAAGTCTTGTAAGTTATAGAAATAATTTCAAATTCACTTTCACCCTTTGGCAAACGCACTTTAAAATCATCACCTTCTTTCTTTCCAAGCATAGCTCTAGCTATAGGTGAATTGATAGAAATATAACCTTTATCTAAATTACTTTCATTTACACCTACTAAAGTATATGTGCTTTGTTTTTCACTTTCCATATCTTCTACTACAACGGTTGAACCAAATTTTACGCTATCATGCTCATAAGAACTTGGATCAATAATTTGCGCTCTTGATATTAAATCTCCAAGTTCAGCTATCTTGCCTTCTATAAACGCTTGTTTTTCTCTTGCTGCATGATACTCTGCGTTTTCTTTTAAATCTCCATGTGATCTTGCTATATCTATTTCCTCAACTACTTTTGGACGCTCATGCTTTTTTAAATTTTCCAATTCTTTTTCTAATTTTTCATAACCATACTTACTCATAGGCTCTTTTTGCATATTACACCTCATTTAAACTTCATAAAGGATTTTAGCTAAATTTTTTGCACTTGCAAATTGTAAATATTCCTTTAAGAAACTGACTTTATCAAAAAATCCCTTATAATCATATTTAATAAAAGCTTCATATAACTTATTTACACTAACATCATCTTGCAAAAATTCAGGATTTAATGGTTCTTTTTTTGCAAAATCTAAAAAAATATTTGCAAGTCCTATATATTTTAATTTTACAAAAAGTTTTGCTATAAAAATATCAATTGCTTTTGCCTTATAAGTTAGAACAAAGGGCGTGCCCACTAAAGCTGCTTCCAAAGTAGCAGTTCCGCTGCAAATAAAAGCAAAATCAGCTTTTTTAAGAACTTTTGGGGTGTTAGTTTGAATTTCAAAATCGCTAATGTCGCCATAAACTTCTAACTTATTTAAATTAAATTCAGGCACACAAAGGATCTTTTCACCTTTGAATTTAGTACTCAATTTTCTAAAAATAGGCATTAAACGCTTAATTTCACTCTTTCTTGAACCTGGCAAAAAAGCTATTATTTTTTCATCATTTTGCTTTAAAAGCAAAGAATTAATATCAACTTCATTTTTGAATTCTTTTATTTCATCTAAAAGTGGATGACCTACATAAACACTTTTACTAAAAAATTCTCTATCAAAAGGCAAGATAGAAGCTAAAATATCAAAATTTTTTTCTATGATAGGAATTCGTCCTTTTTTCCAAGCCCAAACTTGAGGCAAAATATAATAAATTCTTTTTACTTTAGAATTTGCTTTTTTTAAAGCCTTTGCAAAAGGTATATTAAAAGCAGGAGAATCTATACATAAAATCGCATCAATTTTTTGAGTAAAACTTAGACTTACTAGCTCTTTTATGGCTTTTTTTGCTTTTAAAATGAGTGGTAAAACTTCCACAAATCCCATAGCGCTAAACTCATGTGAGCTATAAAGTGGTTTAGAATTTAAGCTAAATTCTTTACATAAATTCTCATCATAAATTCCTACTAAATCAAATTCTTTATACTCATTTTTATAAGCTTTTAAAACTTCTTTTAAATGCAAATTTGCAGAAGGCTCTAAAGCACAAACTAAAAATTTTTTCATATATTTCACCATATTTTTACATATTTTACTAAAATATTATTATTTAAAAGTATAATTTATTAAAACTTAAAATAAATAAGGATAACACATGGATATCGTTGAGAGATTTATAAACTACACCAAGATCAATACTACTACAAGTAGAGAAAATGGTGCTAAAGGCATCATGCCATCAAGTCCTAACCAAATGGAACTTGCAAAATTACTTGAAAAAGAATTACAAGATCTAGGTTTAAAAAATATAAAAAGAAGAGAAAATACCATTACAACAGCTCTTTTACCAGCAAACACTCCAAATGCTCCAAAGATAGCATTTTTTGCACACTTAGATACAAGTATGGAGCAAACTAATGATACCAAAGCACAAATTACAAATTATCAAGGTGGAGATATATGCTTAAATCAAGATTTAAATATATATCTAAAAGAAAGTGAATTTAAAGAACTTAAAAATTACATAGGAGATGATATCATTCACACCGATGGGACTAGTTTACTTGGCGCTGATGATAAAGCTGCTATTGCTGCTATTATGGATATGCTAGAGTTTTTTAGTAAAAATCCTGATATTAAGCATGGAGATATTTATGCTTGCTTCTTACCAGATGAAGAACAAGGCTTAAGAGGAGCTAAAGCCTTTGATATTAATGAAATTGATGCTGATTTTGGGTATTGTTTAGATTGTTGCGAAATAGGAGAATTTATTTATGAAAATTGGAACGCTGGAGATTGTGAAGTAGAATTTATAGGCAAGTCCGCTCACCCTATGAGTGCGAAAGGAAAACTAGTTAATTCTTTAATATTAGCTCATAAATTTATTTCAATGCTTCCAAATGGCGAAGCACCAGAATATACAGAAAATAAAGAAGGTTATTTTTGGGTAAAAGAAATCAAAGGCAATAATGCTAAAACTATTTTAAAAATGGATGTTAGAGAATTTGATGATGAAAAATATAAACAAAGAATGCAATTTTTACAAAATTTATGCGATAGTTTTAAGCAACTTTACGGGGATGATAAAATAAATATCAAATTAAGCGATAGATATAAAAATGTATTTAATGCACTAAAAAGCACTCAGTCACTACCTATTAAACTTGCTTTGCAAGCTTATGAAAATTTAAATATCAAAACTAAAATTATTCCTATGCGTGGTGGATACGATGGAGCAGTCTTATCTGAAAAAGGCTTAGCATGCCCTAATATATTCACAGGAGCACATAATTTTCATTCTATTTATGAATATTTACCTGTCAATTCTTTAAAATCAGCAAGCAAAGTTTTACAAGAAATTATAATCCTCGCAGGAAAAGAAAATTAAGCCCTATTGGCTTAATTTTCATAAATATTACATAATTTAATATATAAATAATAAAATTTATTATTTAAAAATAATTTTTTATTATTTATTTTTTTGCTATAATATCCTCCATGGAATTTACATTAGAACAAATTTTAATAGCAATGATTTTAACTATTCTTGCGGGTATTTCTACAGCAGTTGGCTCTATAATAGCATTTTTTAGCAAAAATGATAATTTTAGATTTCTTGCTTTTGGGCTTGGTTTTTCTTCTGGGGTAATGATATATATTTCTTTTATGGAAATCTTACCTTCTGCTTTTATAGATTTTAGAAAGTATTACAACTCAAGCTATGGTGAGCTTCTAGCTCTTTTATGTTTTTTTGGTGGAATTTTTTTCTCAGCTATTGTTGATAGACTTATACCTAAAGATATCAATCCACATGATCCAAAAGATGATTTAAGCGAATTAAAATTTTGTCTTTTAAGTGACAAAGATAAACAAATTTCTAATAATCAATCATTTAAAAAGATTAATGTAAAAGCATTAAAAAGAACAGGAATTTTTACAGCGCTTGCTATAGCTCTTCATAATTTTCCTGAAGGATTTGCAACTTTTATGGCAACCCTTGATAATATTAGTTTTGGTATAGCTATCGCTGTTGCTGTTGCTATACATAATATCCCTGAAGGAATAGCTGTATCACTACCTATTTATTATGCCACTAACAATAAGAAAAAAGCATTTATTTATTCTACTCTTTCAGGAATAGCAGAGCCTATAGGAGCAATTGCAGGAGCATTCTTAATCTTGCCTGTTATGAGCGAATTAACTTTAGCTATAACTTTTGCTATAATAGCTGCAATTATGATATTTATTTCTTTTAACGAATTACTTCCTGCTGCAAAAGCTTACGATAAAGGCCATGATAGTCTTTATGGTTTAGTTCTAGGAATGGCCATAATGGCAATCAGCCTCATTTTATTAAATCCTTAAAACAAAAAATCACAAGAAATGAAAATTCAGCCATAAAGGCTCAATTTTCATAACAATACAAAAACTATAACAATAACCGAAACAAAGCACCCTAAAGCTGTTCGCTTAACAACTTCTAAAGGGCTAACCCCAGCCATAGTTGAAACAATGATGCAAGCACCCAAAATAGGACTAACATACCTTCCAAGTACTGCGGACATAGAAACTATAGTTCCTAATTTAACCTGATCAAAGCCTAAATCTTGCGCATGAATTGTTACTGCTTTATTAAATGCCATAGCTGCAGCATCTCCACTACCTGTAATCATAGCCATAATAAAAGGTATAAATGTACCACCAAAACGAACATAATGTTGCTCATTTTTTAACCACTCTATGATGATATCTATAACACCACAAGCTTTAAGACCTGCCACAAAAACACTAGCTGCTATAATAATACCAATTATTTCAGCATATGATTTTCCCATACCATTAAAAAATTCATTAAAAATATTATCAGGTTTATTTAGTGTTATGATTAAAGTCACAATGGCGCCCAAAAGCATTGCTTCGGCTACTTCAATTTGTTTTGTCCAAGTTAAAAATTCATAATTATGCAAAGGACTAGCACCTATAATTAAAATCAGTAAAGGAACCAAAGGCATAAGAGCATAGTGAAATTTTACTTTTTCTATAACTTCTTCCTTGCGATTTACTATCTCAAACACTTTTCCTTTTTGATAATCTTTTAAAACTAAAGCCATAATCATCAAAGAAAACATTACAATCACTCCAGCAGTTAGAGCGTTAGGAGTTTGAACAATAATAATATCTTGTATATTTTTACCAGAAATTTCAGAAATAACTGCCGTATGAGAAACACCTGGACTCAAAATACCACCCATAGTCCCGCACAACACCGAAGCAGCTGCCATAGCTGGTTTAATACCTGAAGCCATCAAAAGCGGGATTAAAGTAGCACCAACAGCTGCACTACAACCAGCTGCTGAAGGTATAGCAATAGAAATAAAAAAGGTTATTACAAAAGCAAGTGGAATTAAAAAAAACCCTAAATTTTTTAAAGGTGCTGTAAGAAGTTTTACTAAATGCTGATCACACCTTGTTGCTTTCATAACAAAAGCAAAACCCATACTAGCACATATTGCTTTAAGTAAAGCAGGTTGAACCATAGTATGCGTAAAAGCACTCAAGGCATCTATAGGCTTTAAAGATACTAAACACAAAATAAAACCAACACCAAATAAAACACTTTTAGTTTCGTATTTTTTTATCAACAAAACTATGGCAATTAAAGTCCCCAAAGCAGCTATAACTAAATACATATCTTGAATTAAATTTTGCATTTTTCTCCTTAATAAGTATATTCTTGATCTAATTTTAAAAGGCTTTCTTGCATAGGATAAGTAAAAATTTTTACATCTTTAAAACCTACGGATTTTAAGGTATTATTTTTGATCTTTAAAGCACAACCTTCAGGTAAAGCATAAACTTTATCATTAGGATTTATGATCAAATATTCTTGCAAACGCTCTTCGCGACTTTCTCCATTATGTCCTTTTATTTTACCGCTTATAAAATGAGGATTTATTTGATATGGAAAAAGATTTAAACTATCAAAACTTTGAGGCATTACTATAGGCATATCATTAGTTGTTTTTATACTTGCACCTGCTATATTTGATCCAGCACTCCAACCTATATAACAGGCACCATTCATAACACTATTTTTTATACTTTCTAATAAATCATTCTTATACAGTTGATTTAAAAGCTCAAAACTATTTCCTCCACCTACCATGATTACTTTAGCATTTAAAATAGCTTCTTTAAAATTATCAAATTTGTGTAAAGATTTTATATTATCTTTTTGTAAACCTTGTCTTACTTTTTCTTCATATTCATCATAAGTTCTCCGAACACCTGCATAAGGTATAAAAAGAATTTGCTCATTTAAAACATTATTTTCATTTAAAAAAGAATCGATAAATTCTTTTGTATGGCTTAAATAAGGGCTATCTTGATAAGATGATGCACTAAAAAGCAAAAGATTTAGCATATTTTCTCCTTATAATTTTTAAACATTATAATATATTAAACCATTGATACTAATAATAAAAAATTATTTATTTTTAAAATATTATTAAATTTTTACATTATGTAATTTTTTAAAAAAATATTATTGTTTTTAACAAACATATATTTATAACTTAACTAAAAATTATAATTTTAAAAATAAAAAAGAGAGTTTTTATAAACTTGATGTTAAAATCACATTCTCAATATTAAATCAAAGTAAAAAACAATGAAAGAAATTTTAATCACAAATGATGATGGTTATGAAAGTAAAGGGCTTACAAAACTTGTCAAAATGCTTAAAAAAGAATTTAAAGCTAAAATTACTATAGTAGCTCCAGCTACTGAAAAATCGGCATGTTCGCATTCTATTACCTTAACAAAACCTTTAAGATTTCATAAAATCAAAAAAAGATTTTATAAACTTGATGATGGGACTCCTGCTGATTGTATTTACCTTGCTTTACACACTTTTTACAAAAAACGTTTGCCAGATCTTGTAATTAGTGGAATTAATAAAGGGGCTAATATAGGTGAAGACATCACCTATTCAGGCACTTGTGCAGGAGCTATGGAGGCAGTTTTACAAGGAATTCCTGCAATTGCTTTATCACAATTTTATCAAGATAATCAAGAAAAATTAGATTTCAAACTTGCCTTAAAAATTACAAAAAAAATAGTCAAAAATATTTTTAAAAAGAATTTTCCCTTGGATAAGAAAGAATTTTTAAATATTAATTTTCCTTCTACAAGAATAAATTTCAAAGGTATTAAGGTTTGCAAAGCAGGGAAAAGAATTTATAATTATAAAGCTCATGCAAATACCAATCCTAGAGGTGTGCGGTATTATTGGTTGGCTACAACTAACCTTGATCATGAGCATGAAAAAAGATCTGATATTGCACTTTTAAAACAAGGTTATGTCACAATAACCCCTATAATGCTTGATCTAACAGCTTATAAACAAATAAAAAATCTCAAAAAATGGATAAAAAATGGATAGATACACTCGTATAAAATGGCTTGTAAATGATGATAATTTTGCCAAAATTCAAAACACTAAAGTTTTAGTTTGTGGGCTTGGGGGTGTTGGCGGAATATGTGTAGATGCCTTATATCGCAGTGGTTTTACCAATCTTACCTTAATAGATGCTGATAAATTTGAAGTCACAAATCAAAACCGCCAACTTCATAGTGAAAACATAGGTGAAGAGAAAGCTAAAGTTTTTGAAAAAATTTATAAAGCTAAGGGAATAGTAAGCAAAATTGACAATCAATTTTTAAATGAATTTGATTTAAGTAAATTTGATTTAATCATCGATGCGATTGATGACATACCAGCCAAAGTAGCTTTAGTAAATTTAATCAATTTTAAAAAACAAATTTTTATTTCATCAACTGGCGGAGCTAGAAAATTAGATCCTACACGCATAAGAACAACAAGTATTTTTAAAACTTATGGCGATGCACTTGCAAAAAAATTCCGTTATGAACTTAGAAAATCTGGATTTAAGGGAAATTTTGATGTAGTATTTTCTGATGAAGAAGCAAATTGCAAAAATCTTGGCTCCTTTATGGGTGTCACAGCTTCATTTGGACTTGCTTTAGCTTCTTTAGCTTTAAGAAAAGTACTTGAAAAATAATGCGATGGTTTTTATTTATAAGTATTTTATGTAATCTTACTTTTTCAAATGAAATTTTGCAAGATATTTTTAAAGATTACAATGAAAGTGGAATTTTTATTGCATATGATGGTAAAAATTATTATAGCAATGATTTTAAAAAAACAGATAAAAGAATTTTACCTGCTTCTACTTTTAAGATTTTCAATGCCCTAATAGCACTTAATGAAGGCGTTGTAAAAGATATCAATGAAATTTTTTATCACTACAAAGGTGAAAAAGTATTTTTACCATCTTGGAAAAATAATGCAAATTTAGCCCTAGCTATGCAAAGATCTCAAGTTACTGTATTTAAGAAATTAGCTAGAAAAATTGGCTTAGAAAAAATGCAAGCGAATTTAAATAAACTCAACTACGGTAATAAAACAATAAGTAAAATAGATGAATTTTGGCTTGATAATTCCTTAAAAATAAGTCCAAAAGAACAAGCAAATTTGCTTTTTAAGCTCGCTAACTTAGCATTAGATTATCCTAAAAATATACAAAAAGAACTTATAAATATCATCAAACTAAGCGAAAATAATCATTATGAACTTTTTGCAAAAACAGGTTGGGGTTTAGATAAATTTGGGCAAATAGTGGGTTTTGCAAAAGATAAAAAATCTCATCAAATTTATGCTTTTGCTTTATGTATGGATATAAGTGATTTTAATAAACTTTATCTAAGAGAGAAGTTAGCAAAAAAATATCTATCAAACTTAATCAAATTTGGCACATAAAAAATAAAGGATGATAAGTTAAGGTATTTTGAAATTCTTTTTCATAATTTTTCAAAAATTCTTTTCCTATAAAAAATTTTTTCTGCAAGGCATTTACTCCGCTTAGTTTTAAATGTTTAAAAAGTCCTAAAGTAGAGTTAAATTTCAAATTTACAACCTTTTCTTTAGCTTGCAAAACTTTAAAATTTGTAGAAAGTTTTTTTGAAATTTGCTCTAAACTCAAATAATCTAATGACAAATTTGTGCTTTGTTTTATTTGTATGAAATTTTTTTCTCCAAAGGTAGAAAAAAGTAAAATCCCATTTTTATTTAGCATGCTCGTAAAATTTTCTAAAAGATCATCTATCTTTAACCACTGCATACAAGCATTTGAAGCTATAAGATCAAATTTTTTCGTATAAAAATGATGATTTTTAAGTTCATTCATATCAAAAATGCCAAATTCTTCATATCGACAAGGATTTTCAAAGAAATAAATATCATTTAAAAAATACTTTTTAAATTTTATATTTTTTTGCAGCATTTGACTAAATTCTCCTGTGCCACATCCAAACTCAAGTACCTCATCAAAACAACTTAAATCACTTTCAATAAGCATTTCGCAAAGCTCTTTAGCCATGTCTTTTTGCACAGGCGTATTTGTATTATAAGTGTCTTTTGCTCTTATGAAAGATTGCAAAGCTCTTCCCAAGTGTGGTATTTAAAAAATGCAAAATGTGGCTCATCAACAAACCTTGCTTTTTCTTTGAAAAAATTTAAAGTATGTTTAGGTGGGAAAATTTTATCATCTTTGCTAATTATCGCTTTAGCCCAAGTGAAATTTTCATTTAAATCTTTAGTACAAAACTCATATAAGCTAAAAAGCTCATTTTTTAAATGCTCACTTTCTTCAAAGTAAAACCAGCCACTCAAATTAGCTCTTTTTTCAAACAAATTTGCTTTAAAATCTTTTAAAACAAATCTTTTCATTGTAAACTTATAAATAGCATTTTTAATCCCGAATTCATCATTTATAGCCAAATTTGTACCATTTATAGCTATTTTTTTATCAAATTTTAAATCTTTTAAAATTTTACTCGCTACACAAACTCCCATAGAAAAGCCAACAAGAATAATTTTTTCAAATTTATTAAGATTAAATTCCCAATCAAAACTCGTATAATCATACACCATTAAAACATTTACATCACTTTTTAAATGCGTAAAATGGCTAAAATGCGAACAAAACCCTGAAAAAAACAAAATCAACTCGCGCGAATTTGCATTTTCATGTAAAAAATGAGTTTTCAAAATACCTCCAAAACTTTTTCTAAATCTTTTTTCACTAGCCCAGCATGCAAAGAAAAACGAATTCTAGCTGTATTTTTAGCCACTGTTGGCTCTTTAATAGCAAGCGCAAAAACACCTTTTTCTAAAAGCTTTTGAGAAATTTTACTAGCTAATGTATTTTGCCCTAAAACAAAAGAGATGATATAAGCCTCACCTAAAACTGCACCTTTGCTTGCCAAAGCATTTTTAAACCAAGTGCTTAGCTCCAAAAGCTCATTTCTTTGAGTGTTAAATTCGTGCAAATGCTTAAATACATGCAAAGTCCAAGCTACATTGATAGGTGCAATAGCGGTTGAATATATAAAAGCTCTTGCTTTATTGATAAAAAATTCTTTTTCATCGCTTATCATGCAAGCTCCCATAGAAGCTATGGCCTTACCAAAGGTAAAAACTAAAAAATCTATTTCCTTTTCTAAGCCCAAAAAATTCACATAACCCAAACCATTATCTCCAAAACACCCCACACTATGTGCTTCATCTATATAAATTTTTATATTTTTGTATTCTTTTTTTAAGCTTACAAATTCTTTTATAGGTGCAAAATCCCCGTCCATACTAAATAAAGCTTCACTTATGATAATGATGTTTTCAAATTCTTTATAATGCTTTTGTACTAAGCTTTGTAAATGCTCTATATCATTGTGTTTAAATCTTATAAATTTAGCCCCACCAAGCCTTAAACCATCAATGATACTTGCATGCACTTGTTTATCCGCTAAAAACAAAGTATTTTTAATACTTGCTAAAGCTTGTAAACAGCTTATATTTAAAGCATAGCCATTATTAAAATGTAAGATTTTTCTGCCTAACTTAGCTTCTAAAAAGCTTTCAAATTCATCAAAAATAGCATAATTTCCACTCAAACTTCTTGAGCTTGAACTAGAAAATTCAAATTCTTTTAAATGTGTTAAAAAATCTTGCTTTAACGCTTTTTCATTGCTTAAATTTAAATAATCATTTCCTGCTAAATTTAGCAATTTTTGCTCATTATAAATAACATATTTTCCATCATGCTTTAATGAGCGTAAAATTCTAAAATTATCTTGTTGTTTTAATTCATCTAAAATTTGCGTAATTTGCATTATTTTTTAAGCCTTATGTAGTTTTAACAATCTAAATCATCTCTTAAATCACAAGCTTTTCCAAAATATTCTAAAGCTTTAGAAATATCTTTTCTAACACCAGATCCAATTGCATACATAGCTCCAAGATTAAAACAACCTAAATCACTATTTAAGTCACAAGATTTTTGATATAATTCAACTGCTTTAAAATTATCCTTTTTTATGCCAGATCCATTTGCATACATAATTCCAAGATTAAAACAACCTAAACCATCATTTAAGTCACAAGATTTTTTAAAGCATTTTAAAGCTATTAAATAATCGCCTCTATCGTAAGCTTTAATTCCTTTTGCAACCAAATCCTCTTGCGAGTATACAAAATTTAAAAATAAAATTGCTAATACAATTAATACTTTTTTCATGTTTTACTCTAAATTTAAGATAAAAGACTAATTATATAAATATTTTACAAATAATACTTTTTTCATTTTAAAACATAAATTTGACTAAAAAAATTGTAGTATCATTAAAATAAAAAATCAAAGAAGCAAATATGAATTTAAAAGAACTAGACTTAAAATACATTTGGCACCCTTGCACGCAAATGAGCGATCATGAATTTTTACCTTTAATACCTATAAAAAAAGCTAAGGGAATATATTTGTATGATTTTGATGAAAAATCATACATAGACTGTATTAGCTCTTGGTGGGTAAATATTTTTGGCCATTGTAATGATTATATAAACGAAAAAATCAAAGATCAGCTACAAAATTTGGAACATGTTTTACTTGCAGGCTTTTCGCATGAGCCTATCATAAAGCTTTCACAAAGACTTTGCAAACTTTTACCTTTTGATAAATGTTTTTTTGCAGACAACGGAAGTTCAGCCATAGAAGTAGCTTTAAAAATGAGTTTTCAATACCACTTAAACAATGGCTCTAAAAAGGATAAATTCTTAGCTCTTAGCAATTCTTATCATGGAGAAACCTTAGGTGCATTAAGCGTTGGCGATGTAGCGCTTTATAAAAAAACCTATGAGCCTTTACTTTTAAAAAATATCACAACGCCTGTGCCAACTAGCAAGGACTATACAAAAGAACTTGAAATTTTAGAAAGCATTTTAAAAAATCATCATCATGAAATTTGTGCTTTTATACTTGAGCCTTTACTTCAATGTGCAGGCAATATGCATATGTATGAGCTTGGGTATTTAAATGAAGCGATTAAGCTTGCTAAAAATTATGATGTGCAAGTGATATTTGATGAAATAGCCACAGGTTTTGGACGCACAGGAGAAATGTTTGCGCTAGATTATTGTTCACAAAGCATTGATTATATATGTCTTTCTAAAGGTATCACGGGCGGGTATTTACCCCTTTCAGTAGTGCTTACTAAAGATGAAATTTATGAGAAATTTTATGATAGCTATGAAAGTCAAAAAGCCTTTTTACACTCTCACTCTTACACAGGCAATGCCCTAGCTTGCGTAGCGGCTAATGCGACTTTGGATATTTTTGAAAAAGAAAATATCATCACAAAAAACAAAATCAAAAGTGCTTTTATAAAAACTCAATGGGAGAGTTTAAAAGAATTTGAATTTTTAGGAAATTTTAGAAATTTAGGTATGGTGAGTGCATTTGACATACAAAAAAGCAAATACCAAAGAGCTGGACTTGAAGTTTTTCAAAAAGCCTTAGAAAAAGGATTACTTTTAAGACCACTTGGAAACACTATATATTTTATGCCACCATATATTATAAATGAAGATGAAATTTCTTATGTAGTGCAATCTTTAAGAGAGATTTTTAAGAATTTTTGAAAGTTTTTCACATACTGTATCATCAAATTCTATAATAGGAATTGAAGTATATTTACTTATAAAATCCTTGCTAAAATTATCTTGAGTTTTTAAGATTAAAGCAAGAATTTTAATATCTCTTTGTTTTAGTGCTTCTATGCTTAAAAGCGTGTGATTGATACTTCCTAGATAATCTTTTGCGACTAAAATCGTAGGGTACTTAAACGCACTCATATAATCAATCATCGTTTTTTCATCATCAAGGGGCGAAAAAAGCCCACCAGCTAGTTCAATAATGAGTTTATCACTTTGTGGAATTTGTATATCAAAGGCCTTATAGTTTAAATTTTCTAAAATCCTGCCTTTGTGTGGCGAAGCAGGAGTTTGCAAAAACACACCTTCTTTAAAAATCTTAGTTTTTGGGCTAAATTGAGATACTACCTCGCTATCTTTTGGCGTGCCTGCTTGAATAAGCTTAAAATAATCAAAGCCCAATTCCTTACAAAGCCTAGCACTTAGATAAGTCTTACCAACATCTGTGTCTATACCGCTGATATAAATTTTCATATTTTTCTTAGGAAAGTATTTTTAAGCCTATTGTACAAGCAATAATTATGATAATCAACGAAAGCTTTATAAAGCTTTTATTTTCTTTATAAAAAAGAATTCCAATTATCACTCCACCAGCAGTACCAACTCCAGTCCATATAGAGTATGCTACGCTCATAGCTATGCTTTGCATACTCAAACTTAAAAATCCAAAAGAGAAGGCAAAACTAATTGCTAAAGCCAAAAAATACAACCTCTTTTTAGTTTTAACCAATTCTTTCATGATAACAATACCAAGAACTTCAAAACATGCTGCAAGATTGAGAAAAAACCATTCCATATTAACTCTCTTTACTTGCAAATTTAAGCCCTATAACACTCAAAAGCAAAATAGCTATCAAAATAATTTTTATAATAGATACAGGCTCGTTAAAAATCAACATTTCGTTTAACACTACACCCACAGTTCCAATACCCACAAAAACACTATAAACAATACTTACTTCTAATTTTTCACAAGCTTTTAGCATGCATGCAAATGAAATATAAACACCTATGATAGTTAATACATAGTGCCAAATTTCACTAGAATGTTTCAAACCACTTACCCAAAAACATTCCACAACTCCACCTAGCACAACCATAAACCAAGCAAAATTTGCACTCATTTGTTTAAACATATACATCCTTAAAATCAAAAGTGCAAATTATACCAAATTTTAATATTTCATAATTTTAAATATTTCACTAATAAAATTAAATATTTATTAATATACATTTAATTTTTATTTTTATAAAATAAAAATTACTATAAATTACATTAAGGAAGTAAAAATGAAATTATTAATAAAAAGCAAAAATATTTTGCTCACATTAGCAAGTATAGCACTTTTATCAAGTACCAATGTACTAGCAAAAAATTTCGAACCAGTTATTGTTATCCATGGAGGTACAAGTGGATTAGGTCTTACCGAAGAAGAATTTATTAAAAGAGAAAAGGTAATGAAAGAATCTTTAAAAGCTGGTCAAAACATACTTGAAAAAGGAGGAAGTTCTGTTGATGCAGTTATTGCAGCTATAAAAGTAATGGAAAATAGTCCTGAATTTAATGCTGGAAAAGGAGCTGTATTTACTTCAGATGGATTTAATGAACTTGATGCTTCTTTAATGGATGGAAAAAGTTTGAATGCAGGTGCTATTGCTATGGCTAGAACTATTAAAAATCCTATAGAAGCAGCAAAAATTGTCATGGATAAAACTCCTCATACTTTAATAGCAGGAGAAGGTGCTGACAAGCTTGCTAAAAACAATGGCCTAGAGATTGTTAATCAAAAATATTTTTACACAGATCACAGATATAAACAATTACAAGATGCTAAAAAAAGTAAAAAAGTATTACTTGATAGTGATAAAGCAAAAGCTCATTTAGGAATAAGCACAGAACCTTACTTAGGAACCGTTGGAGCCATTGCTTTGGATAAAAATGGAAATTTAGCAGCAGGAACAAGCACAGGCGGAACTACAAATAAAATGACAGGTCGCATTGGAGACTCTCCTATTATAGGTGCTGGAAACTATGCAAATAACGACTCAGTAGCAGTATCTTGCACAGGAACTGGAGATATTTATATTAGAGTTGCTGCTGCCCACGAAGTTGCATCATTATATAAATATAAAAAATTATCAGTACAAAAAGCAGCTGAAGAAACCATAAAAGAAGTAGCAGAACTTGGCGGAACGGGCGGAATTATTTCTATTGATAAAAATGGTAAAGTAGGATATGCTTGGACTAAAGATAAGCTAGGTATGTATCATGGCGAAGCAAGAATAGGTAAAGAGCCTAAGATATTTTGGCCTGTAGATAAAAAATAATTATCGAACTTTAATTAATCTCGTGCCTCGTAGCTTAAAAATCTTTGAGGCACTATTTTCGAAAAAAATTTCATCTATAATCTCATCAGCATTTTGTCTAGCCCATTTTTCATCAAATTTTTTTCCATGTTTATTTGCTGAAGTAGAATAAAGCCAATCAAATTGTTTTAAAAATTCTTCATGAGCACAATCTTTTACAACGCGTATTGCTTTAGAATTAGAGTATAAAAAAGTAGTTTTTTTGCTTTTTCTAATGGTATTTTTAAAGTATTTTGGAATTCTTGTAAGCTTTTGAAGCTCACTAAATTTAGCTGTTGTAATAAGACAAGGTTTATTTAATTGCCTTTTTTTGAGTTTATTAAGGGCTTTTAAATCTTTACTTAAAAACCCAGCAGTTGTATCAGTTTGAGCTAAATAAATCATCCTTTTAAATATTCTTGTAAGCTTTTAATTTCTAAATAACTTTTATTTTGCATAGCTTTTATAGCTTTAACTCCTGCATAAGCGGCTCTTAAATTTGTAAAATATGGAGTTTTAAAACGCAAAATATTTGCTCTAATTTTTTTAGTATCACCTTTAAAGCTATGCTCATCACTTGTATTGATAGCTAAATGGATTTCAGCATTTTTAATTTTATCTTCAACATTTGGACGACCTTCTGAAATTTTATGCACAAATTCACATTCTATTTTTGCTTCTTGTAAAATTTTATAAGTTCCACTAGTAGCTATAATTTTAAATCCAAGTTTAATATATTCATTAGCTAAATCCACTGCATATTTTTTATCTTTTTCTCTTAAAGATAAGAACACATTCCCACTTTTTGGTAAAAAATTTGATGAAGCAAGTTGGCTTTTTGCATATGAATTTGCGAAATTTTCACTCAAGCCCATGACTTCTCCAGTTGATCGCATTTCAGGACCAAGATCAAGATCGCTGCCACTAAGTTTTGCAAAAGGAAAAACAACCCCTTTAACACTAATATGATTTGATTTTTTAGCTTTTAAAATTCCATTTTTTTCTTCAACCACTTCAAAAGTATCATAAAATTTCAAACTTTCTCTTAAATTCCCTTGCCACATTACGCGTGTTGCTACTTTAGCTAAAGGAATTCCAGTAGCCTTACTTACAAAAGGCACTGTTCTACTTGCTCTTGGATTTACTTCTATCATATAAAGTTTATTTTCATAAATTGCAAATTGTATATTTAAAAGCCCTACAACTCCTAAATTTAAAGCTATATCTTTGGTTTTTTGTTCAATTAATTCAAGCATTTTTTCATCAATATTTAAAGCAGGTAATGAACATGCACTATCACCTGAATGAATTCCTGCTTCTTCAATATGCTCCATTATCCCAGCTACATATACATCTTTGCCATCACAAATAGCATCAACATCAAGCTCAGTCGCATTGTCTAAGAACTGATCTATTAAAACAGGACTTTTATCACTCACATCTACTGCTTCTTGCATATAAATTTTAAGCTCATTTTCATCATATACCACGCGCATAGCACGTCCACCTAAAACATAACTTGGTCTAACAAGAACAGGATAGCCTATCTCATTTGCTTTTGTTATTGCCTCTTCTACGCTAATTACTGTGCCATTTTTTGGTTGGTTAATCCCTAAATCATCTATGAATTTAGCAAATTTTTTTCTATCTTCTGCTAAATCTATCACTCTGGCACTAGTTCCTATAATCTTAGCACCAATTACACTTAAACGCTTAGCAAATTTTAACGGAGTTTGGCCACCAAAATGCACAATTACCCCATCTGGCTTCTCTTTGTCAATCACCGCTCTTAAATGCTCAAAATCAATGGGTTCAAAATACAAAATATCACTTGTATCATAATCTGTCGAAACTGTTTCAGGATTACAATTATACATGATAGTTTTCACGCCCATGTCTTTTAGAGCAAATGAAGCGTGCACACAAGCATAATCAAATTCAATCCCTTGCCCTATACGATTAGGTCCTCCGCCTATAATCATTACTTTTTTATCTTTTTTATCTTTACCATCTTTAATTTGAGTTAATTCGCTAGCATTGACACTAGAATATAAATAAGGTGTAAGAGCTTCAAATTCACCCGCACAAGTATCTACCTCGCTATATTGAACAATAATTTTTTGTTTCATTCTCGCATAATAAATATCATTTTGACTTAATTCTAAATTATCTTTTTGATTGACTAAACTAGCTATTTTCTTATCTGAAAATCCAAAATTCTTAGCTTTTCTTAAAAGATGCTTATTGTTTAAAATATCCATATCTATTATTTCTTCAAAATCAACTATTTCTTTAATTTGATTTAAAAACCAAGTATCAATTTTGCAAAGCTCATAAAGTTCTTGAACACTAAACCCATCTCTAAATGCTTGTGCTATATAAAGTAATCGTTTTTCATTTGCATGACGAATTTTTGCTGTAAGTTCATTTTTATCACAATATATCACATCAAAACCACTTAAATTTCTTTCAAGAGAACACAAAGCCTTTTGTATACTTTCTTTAAAAGTTCTACCTATTGCCATTACTTCGCCAACACTTTTCATGGCTGTACCAAGCTCTGTACTAGCTCCTGGAAATTTTTCAAAAGTAAAACGAGGAATTTTGGTTACTATATAATCAATCACAGGTTCAAAAGAAGCAGGGGTTCCTGTTATATCATTTTTAATTTCGTCTAAACTAAATCCAACAGCCAAAAGTGTTGCAATTTTAGCTATAGGATAACCTGTAGCTTTACTTGCTAAAGCACTAGATCTAGAAACACGAGGATTCATCTCTATAACAATCATTCTACCATTTTGAGGATTAACGGCAAATTGTACATTTGATCCACCAGTATCAACACCAATTTCTCTTAAAATAGCAAAAGAAGCATTACGCATTACTTGATATTCCTTATCAGTAAGTGTTAAAGCCGGAGCTATAGTGATACTATCTCCAGTATGTACCCCCATAGGATCAAGATTTTCTATGGAACATACTATGATACAATTATCATTTTTATCGCGTATAACTTCCATTTCGTATTCTTTCCAACCAAGCAAACTTTCTTCGATTAAAATTTCATGTATTGGGCTGAGTGCTAAGGCTGTATTTGCAAGTTCTTTAAATTCATCCATATTATAAACTACACCACTACCTGCACCACCTAAAGTAAAAGATGCTCTAATCATCAAAGGAAAACCTATAGTATCAACAGCTTTTAAAGCTTCATCATAATTATACGCATACATAGATTTTGGCAAATCCATACCTATTTTTTTCATACACTCTTTGAAAATCTGTCTATCCTCGCCTTTTTTGATAGCTTCTGGATTGGCTCCTAAAAATTTAACATCTTTTAACTGGCCACTTTCATAAACTTCCATTGCTACATTTAATGCTACTTGACCACCCATGGTTGGCAATATAGCATCAATATTTTCCTTTTTTATAATGCCTAAAATACTCTCTTTTGTAATTGGTTCTATGTAAGTTGCATCAGCAAATTCAGGATCTGTCATAATAGTCGCGGGATTAGAATTAATTAAAACTACTCTATATCCTAATTCTTTTAAAGTTTTAGCAGCTTGAGCTCCAGAATAATCAAATTCACACGCTTGTCCTATAATGATAGGACCACTACCTATTAGAAGTATATTTTTTATATCTGTTCTTTTTGGCATAAATTTTCCTAAGATGATTTTTGTCTAAAATTATAACAAATCAAAGTTTTTTAAAAGTTGAATTTATTATGGAAAATTAATTTTCTACCATATAAAAATAACTTGGAACTTTTACCTTAACATAAGGTTTTACGTAGGCATTTTGATAGGCTCCTTCTTCTTCTATTTTAAAAACCTCTCCTACTGGAATACCTGAAAAAAATATTTCATCTAATCCACTTGTATAAACCCTATCATTTATTTTAATTCCAAGCCATTTAGGAATATATTTTACTAAGATATAATCGTTTTTTCCATGAGCTATACCTGGAGCTTGATCTTTACCAACATAAACAGAAAATACACATTCTTCATCACCTTGCAAAAGCCCCATCGCTCTACCATTTTTTTCCACTACAATACCTGCAGTATATCCATTATAAATAAGACCTTTAACTTTATCTTTATAATCTAAAATATCAAGCCATACTTTATGATAATCGCTGATTTGAACATAAGAAATAGCTTTTACCAAATTCACACTAGGATAATAAAAACTCGAATTTTTATCGCTTAAAATATTATTTAGCTCATTAGAAAAATTTTTCATATAAATATTATTTTTTTCGAGTTCTAAATTTCTTTCTCGCAACTTTCTAATCTCTTGTGCTTGATTAAAATGTTCATCAAATTTATGCTTTATAAAAGTAAGACTTTGAGAAAAATATTCAAGTGCTATTGAGTTCAAATTTAACACATTTCGTTTTATTACATCTCCATAATAAAACGAAATAAAAACCAAGAAAGATAAAACAAGTATACTAAAAATTTTACTCTTCATTGGTTAGTTGATGTAATAAAGAAATTTCTTCCAAAGCTTTTCCAGTACCTTTTGCAACTGCTAATAATGGTTCATCTGCTACGTAAACTGGAAGTTTAACCACTTCAGAAAGATATTTGTCCAGTCCTCGTATTAAAGCTCCTCCACCTGTAAGCACAACCCCATTTTCAACAATATCAGCTGCAAGATCAGGTGGCATCATCTCAAGAACTATTTTTAATGCATCGGCAATTTCTTTTAAATGCTCTCTCATAGCCTCTCGAACATCTTCGCTTGTAAGCTCTATTCTATTTAATAAACCAGTGACTTGATCACGCCCTTTAACCACCATAGAAAGCTCTTTTGGAAGTTGTACCGCAGAACCTATTGATATTTTAATTTCTTCTCCTGTTCTTTCACCTATTACAAGATTGTATTTTTCTTTTACATAATTTACTATACTAGTATCAAGTTTATCACCTGCTGTGCGAATCGACTTTGATATAACAAGCCCACCCAACGAAGTAACTCCAATTTCAGTAGTTCCACCACCAATATCCACAACTAAACTTCCTTGTGGTTCTCGGATTGGTAAATTTGCACCTATAGCAGCAGCCATTGGTTCTTCTATTAAAAATACTTCCCTTGCTCCTGCGCTTAATGCACTTTCCCTAACTGCTTTTCTTTCAACTTGAGTCAAACCATAAGGAACAGAAATAATAATTCTAGGTCTTAAAAAGGATTTTCTTCTATGAGTTTTTTCTATAAAATAACGTATCATTTTTTCAGTCATATCAAAATCAGCTATAACCCCATCTTTCATAGGACGAATAGCTTCAATATTTCCTGGAGTTTTTCCAACCATTTCCTTTGCTTCTTTACCTACAGCTAAAATTTTTACTCTTCCATATCTTTCACGCTCAACTGCCACAACAGAAGGCTCATCAATTACAATACCTTTATCTTTAACCAAAACTAAAGTATTTGCTGTACCTAAATCAATTCCCATATCACTAGAAAAAAATCCAATTATTTGATCTAAAATCATCATTATCCCTTAATTTTTGTATTTTTAATAAACAAAGGTTTAGCATTTTCCTTAATTACTTCCTTTGTTATAACTATAGTATAACCATCATATTCTGGCAATTCAAACATTAAATCTACCATCAATTCTTCAATAATACTCCTTAAACCCCTTGCACCTGTTTTTCTCTCAAGTGATAGCTTTGCAATTTCTCTTAAAGCATCTTCGTCGAATTTTAATTCCACATTATCAATTGCAAAAAGTTTTTGATATTGTTTTACAATAGCATTTTTAGGCTCTGTTAAAATACGCACCATACTATCTTCATCAAGCTCTTCCAAAGAAGCTAAAACATGTAATCTCCCAATAAGCTCAGGAATAAGTCCAAAATGCACTAAATCATCAGGTTCTAATTTTTGAAATAAATTTTCTTCTTTATTTTCTTTATTATCACTAAAAAATCCCATGACATTATCACCTAATTTTCTCTTAATAATATCACTTATACCATCGAATGCACCGCCACAAACAAACAAAATATTTGTCGTATCTATTTGTATAAAATCTTGATTTGGATGCTTCCTGCCTCCTTTAGGAGGAATATTAACCACCGATCCTTCAATAATTTTTAATAATGCTTGTTGAACACCTTCTCCACTAACGTCTCTAGTGATAGAACGATTCTCTCCCATTCTAGCAATTTTATCAATCTCATCAATAAAAATAATACCTTTTTGTGCTCTTTGCACATCTCCATCAGCAGCTTGCAAAAGGCGTGTAAGAATATTTTCTACATCTTCACCTACATAACCAGCTTCAGTTAAAGAAGTCGCATCACAAATTGCTATAGGTACATCTAAAAATCTTGCTAAAGTTTGAGCAAGCAAAGTTTTACCACTTCCTGTAGGTCCTACAAGCAAAATATTTGATTTTGCTAATTCCGTATCATCATTTTCTAAATTCGATTTAAATAATCTTTTATAATGATTATAAACTCCCACACTAAAAATCTTTTTAGCTCTATCTTGCCCAATAACATATTTATCAAGATACGATTTTAATTCTTTTGGAGTAATGTCTTTAAAATTCGTATTATCAACTTCTTGATGTTTTGTATCTTTTTCCTCTCCAAAAAAAATACTACAAGCGCTTTCTGCACAATATTCACAAATAAAGGCATTATTATAGTCATTTACTAAAATTCTTCTATCGCTCGTTTCTATTTCGTTACAAAAACTACATCTTTTAATCATGATTTTTTTCCTTGTAAATAGGAATTCCTCTTTTTGTTTCTAATATAAAATTACACATTTTTTTTACATTTTCACTTTTAGTGTTGTCTAATAAAGTTAAAGCATTTTCTTTTAAACTACCTTTTCTAAATAAAAATTTAAATGCTCTATTTAAAATATCAATCTCATCTTTATCAAAACGTCTTCTAAGTCCTACTAAATTTAAGCTTTTAATAGTAGCACGATTACCTTCAGCTAAACAAAAAGGAACTACATCTTGAGATAATGCACTAGCGCCTGCGATCATACATCCTTCACCAACTTTTACAAATTGATGAATTGGAGTAAGCCCTCCAACCACAGTATAATCTCCAAGCTCTACATGACCTGCTAAAGTAGCATTATTAGCTAAAATAACATTGTTTCCAAGTAAACAATCATGAGCTATATGAGAATAAGCCATAATAAAAGCATTATCACCTATTCTGGTATAACCATCCCCCTTAGTTGTGCCTGAATTTATAGTTACGAATTCTCTAATAGTGGCATTTTTACCTATAATAACACCTGATTTTATTTCATTTTTATAAGAAATATCTTGAGGTATATCTCCTACTATAGCATAAGAAAAAACTTTAGAATTTTCCCCAATCCCTACATTAGGTAAAATTCTTGCACCCTGTTTTATTATACTATTAGCTCCTATATGAGCTTTAGATCCCACATAAGCATAAGCTTCTATAGTAACATTATCTTCTACAATAGCACCATCTTCTATAACTGCACTTGAATGAATTTTACCCATTATTTATCTACTATCATAGCTTTAAGTTCTGCTTCTGCAACTAATTGATTATCTACAAAAGCTTTTCCTTGAAATATCCACATATTTCCACGATTTTTAACGACACTCATTTCATAATCAAGCCTATCGCCTGGACGCACTGGATTTCTAAATTTTGCATTATCAATACCTGTAAAATACACTACTTTAGAACTAGGATCTACTTTATCATCCATGCTTTCAAAAGCCAAAACACCTCCTGTTTGAGCCATACCTTCTAAAATTAAAACTCCAGGATATATAGGATGGTCTGGAAAATGCCCCATAAAAACATGATCACTAATGCTGATATTTTTATAACCTCTTACGATCTCTTTAACTTTAAGTTCAACAATTTTATCTACCAATAAAAAAGGATATCTATGTGGTAATATCTTTTGAATTTGCATTACATCAATCATAAATTTAACCTTAAAACAATATTCTAAATTTAAGATTTTACAAAAAAAATCTTAATAAATCACTAAAATTACAACTTGATAATCTTTTCTCTACTATCAAAATAAATTTCACTTTTGGCTATAAACTCATACGAAGTATTCATTAAATTTTCTATAATGATGACAGGTGAAAGATTATAAGCACCAAATTGCTTTTGACGGATTTTAATCTCTTGCGCTACGTTTAAAGGATGAGCAATCAATTCTTCAAAATTTTTAAATTTATTCTTGCATAAAGAATTAAAATATTCAAAATCCCATAAATTAATCTCATCTTTAACACTTTTGTAAGTATGTAGTTTTTCTTGACCAATATGAAATTTAGTATAAGCATTCTTAAAATGAGAATAAAACAAAATATATGCTTTAATAGCCTGCTTATTTTGTTTTATCAAAGCACTTAATAAACGATAATTAAGAAATTTTTCCCTTTGAATTTGAAAAGAAATATTTTTATTTTCTAAATATTTTATTTTCTTATAAAATCGAATTTTTTCATCTATACTAGCAGGTAAAATCTGCTTATTTATAGGTGATATAAACTCATCAATAAAGGTTTTATGTTGTTTTTGTTTTGACAAGCCATAAATACACCCACAATAATTTTGGTGATAAAGCATATCTTGTTTTGCAAGGGCAAATTGCCTTTGTGTCCCTCCATTTTTTCTAAAATCTGGAGCTAAGAATTCGATACCAAATTGATCACACTCTTTTTGTAGTGCTTGCTTTAACTGTTCTAAATCTTTTTTAGGAGAAGTCAAAAGTGTAGTTGTTAATTTTTTTTCTCCCATTTTATTAGCAAATTCAACACTTTTTTGAATTCTAAAATCAAAGCATATTTGACATCTAGCACCTTTTTCTGGCTCATTTTCATAACCTTTAACGCTATTGAGCCATTTTTCATATTCATATTCACCCTTATATAATTTAATACCTAATTTATCACAACTTCTTTTCACATCCAAATATCTAAGCTCGTGCTCACTATAAGGATGGATATTTGGATCATAAAAAAAACCAATAATTTTTTCTTCAGGATAAATTTTACTTAATTCTTGTATAAAATAATGACTATCAACACTACAACAAATATGTACTAACATAATTCGTTTAAAACCTTCAAAGCATGTTCTTTTGTTTTAACATTTTTATAAATATTTTTTATTACCCTATTTTCATCAAGCATGAAAGTGGATCTTATCAAGCCTTCATATTCTTTACCATAATTTTTTTTCAATCCCCAAACTCCATATTTTTTACACACTTCTTTTTCAGAATCACTTAATAAAATATGTTTAAGATCGTATTTTTGCATAAAATTTTCATGAGATTTTATACTATCAGGACTAATGCCTATAATTACAGCATTTTTAGATAAAAATTCATCGTAAAATTTTGTAAAATCACACGCTTGTAAAGTACATCCTGGGGTATTATCTTTAGGATAAAAATATAAAACTATTTTTTTACCCAAAAAATCTTTTAAAGAAATTTTTACACCATCTTGATTTAAAAGTTCAAAATCAGGTGCTATATCACCAATTTGCAATTCTGTCATTTTTTACTCTTTAGTCTTAATTTTTCCACACTTTCGCCACCAAATGCTATATTAAAAGGCTCAATATCTTCTAAAATTATTACTATATTTTGTTTAGGTTTATTATATTTTTCATGTAAAAGATTTGTAATATCTAAAACTAATTCCTCTTTTTGCTTGCTACTAAATTCCGGCTTAGCAAGTTTTATATTGATAATTGGCATTCATATCCTTTATTTTGAAATCTAAGAATTTTACTATATTCTAGCAATTATTAGTATATTTTTGATAAAATTAGGCCTATTCCAAAAAAAGGTTTAGTTATGATTTTGGCGAAAAAAATTTGGATGGATGGAAAAATCATTGATTTTAATGATGCAAAAATTCATATTTTAACACACTCTTTGCATTATGGTAATGCCGTATTTGAAGGAACAAGGGCTTATAAAACACAAAATGGTTTAGCAATATTTAGACTAAAAGAACACACAAAAAGACTCTTAGAGTCTGCTAAAATTACTTTAATTACTCCTTCTTTTACACAAGATGAACTTGAAAATGCACAAATTGAACTTTTAAGAGCCAATGATTTTCAAAATAATACTTATTTGCGTCCATTAATATTCTTAGGTGATGGGATAATGGGGCTTTATCACATTAAAGCACCTGTCAGAGTAGCTATAGCTGCATGGGAATGGGGCGCGTATTTAGGCGAAGAAGGTTTAGAAAAAGGTATTAAAGTTAAAATTTCTTCTTTTGCTAGAAATAGCGTAAAATCAAGTCTTGGAAAAGCAAAAGCCAGTGCAAATTACTTAAATTCACAAATGGCCAAATTTGAAGCTATTGATGCTGGTTATGAAGAAGCTTTAATGCTAGATGAAGAAGGTTTTATAGCCGAAGGAACGGGCGAATGTTTTTTTATGATTAAAGACAATAAACTTATTACCCCACCTAATGATTTTTCTTTAAAAAGTATAACACAAGATACAGTTTTAAAAATAGCTCATGATCTAGGATTAAATGTTATAAGAGCAAGAATTTCAAGAGATGAAGTATATGTTGCAGATGAAGCATTTTTTACAGGAACTGCAGCAGAAATCACTCCAATTAACAATATAGATGGAAGAGTTATAGGAAATGGTTCAAGAGGTGAGCTTACACAAAAGCTTCAAAATGCGTATTTTGATATAGTATATGGAAGAAATGAAAAATACGCTTCTATGCTAACTTATATTAAAGGAATTAAATGCCAGCTGATTTAAACGATTATTTTAATAAAAAAAACAATCAAAACAACAACAAACAAAATTTAAATTTCAAAACTCCAGATTTTAATTTTAAGGGATTTGGTAAATTCTCACCACTCATTTATACTGCTATTATAATTATTTTAGTATTTGTACTTTTTAAGCCATTTGCAGTTATAAATTCTGGTGAAATGGGAATTAAATCTACAACAGGTAAATACAGTCCCACTCCTTTAGAACCAGGATTACATTTTTTTGTACCTGTTTTACAAAAGATTACTGTAGTAGATACCAGAGTAAGACAAATTAATTATGCTTCAGTTGAAGGAATTAATGAAAATTTACAAATAGGTTCAGGTGTTATTAATAAAAATAGTATTTCAGTACTTGATTCAAGAGGCTTACCTGTATCTATCGATGTAACTGTTCAATACAAACTAAACCCGCTACAAGTACCTCAAACTATTGCTACTTGGGGTTTAAATTGGGAAAATAAAATTATTGATCCTGTGGTTAGAGATGTAGTTAGAAACGTGGTAGGTCAATACACCGCTGAAGAACTTCCAACAAATAGAAATACCATAGCAGTTCAAATCGATCAAGGCATTAGAAAGACTATAGAAAGTCAACCTAATGAACCAGCAGAATTACAAGCTGTTCAACTTAGAGAAATTATTTTACCTAGCAAAGTAAAAGAACAAATTGAAAGAGTTCAAATTGCAAAACAAGAAGCCGAAAGAACAAAATATGAGGTTGAAAGAGCTAACCAAGAAGCTTTAAAAAAAGCTGCTTTAGCTGAAGGTGAAGCAAATGCAACTATAATCAGCGCAAAAGGTCGTGCAAGTGCTGCAAAAATAGAAGCTGATGCTCAAGCATATTCCAATAAAGAAATTGCAAAAAGTTTAAATAATCCTTTACTTAGTTTAAAACAAATTGAAACCCAAAAACAATTCAATGAAGCATTAAAAACCAATAAAGATGCTAAAATTTTCTTAACACCTGGTGGAGCTGTGCCAAATATTTGGTTAGATAGCAAAGATACAAAGCAAACTTCTTCTGTAAATAATTAAACCTAAAGAATGGCAATGAACGCACAACAAATAAGAGAGCAAATGATTTTTTTCACAACTCATTTGCATCTAGTAGACTTTCTATTAATTATAATAGTTGTGTCTTTTTTTATTGCCACTTTAATTACAGCTTTGATTATCAGATACAAAAGCAATTTTGCTTTTTGTGTTATTATTTTAGGAATTTTATGTTCAGCATCTATAGCTTACTTAGGATATTATATAATAGACACACAAGTTAGATCTAGAATTACTAAAATTGATCATTTTAAACATTTTACCTATGATAATTCTTTGAGTGTAGGATATAGTTTAACAAACACATCAGAAGATAATTTTAATTTTTGTAAAATAACTATTAGTGTGTTAAAAACTCAAGAAAATATAAATTTTTTGCAAAAAATTGTTTATGCTATAAAACCTTTACGTAATAAATCAATTATGATTAAAAAAACAATAAAACCTGAACAAACTATAAATCTTAGAACTAAGTTTTCCGATTTTAAAGAGAATCAAGAATTTGATGTAAAAATTAATTCAAAGTGTTTTTAATGGGATATTTTACTATTTTTCATATACTAGTTATTTTTGCTATGTTGGTTTCAACCATGTTAACTTGGGTTTTACTCTATTTGAAAATACAAAATAAAAAGAATATGCTAGTTTTTTGTTTAATTAGCTTTGTCTTGGCTTCAATTCTGACAATTTCTTTATTATTAATGATAGATCAATATACAAAAAAAGCTAGTTTAAGCAACTTCGCTACTTACAGACGATTATCTACTGAAAGTATTATTATAAAAGGTAGAATTACCAATGATACTAATTTTAAAATTTCAGAATGTTTTTTAGATCTTAGAATTATTGATGATAATAAAAAACACGAGGTAAGTGGTGAAATTTTTAATCAAAATAATTTTGATAGCATTAAAAAAGCTAATAAAGAAATAAGAGATGCTGCTTATAGTATAAAAATCGCAACAAATCTTTTAGGTAATACCTATAAAGACTTTTCATTTGAAGTAGCTTTACCTCCGCATTTTCAAAGTTACAAAATATTTAAGCAGCTAAAGTGTCATTAGAGATCATTTTATAAAGTAATCTCCATCAAAACTAATCAAAGAATATTTTCTTTCACTTCCTATGCTTTGAATGAGTTCTTTTATATCAAGGAAAATCAGACTATCAGCACCAGTATATATTCTAACCTCTTCTACATTTTTATTAGCTGAGATCAACTCTTCAAAAGTTGGCGTATCAATACCATAAGTATCAGGAAATTTAATCTCAGGACATGCAATAGCTAAGTGAATTTTTCTGGCTCCAGCTTGCCTTAGAAGTGATATGATTTTTTTAGACGTTGTTCCTCTAACAATACTGTCATCAATAACAACAATATCTTTGTCATATAAAACTTTTTTCATAGGATTTAATTTTAATTTTACTTTCAAATTCCTTAATTCTTGAGTTGGCTCTATAAAAGTTCTCCCTACATAATGATTTCGTACTATAGCCATCTCAAGAGGTATATTAAGATACTGTGAAAATCCTATTGCTGCACTAACTCCACTATCAGGCACTGGAATGACAAAATCAACTTTTTCTTTAAATTTTTTTGCCAATGCCTCACCCATTTTTTTACGCACCTCATAAACACTTTTACCTTCTACTATACTATCAGGCCTTGAAAAATAAATATATTCAAAAGCACAAATTCTAGGCTCAACACTATCAAATACCTGTATGCTTTCAAATTCACTGTTTCCTTGAGTAAAAATAATCATCTCACCAGGCATAACATCACGAATAAATTCAGCTTCTATCAAATCAAAAGCACAAGTTTCACTTGCTACAATAAACCCTCCGTCTTTTAATTTACCTAAAGATAATGGTCTTACCCCATAAGGATCTCTCGCAACGAAAAGTTGATTTTTACTTGCAAGCATAAAACAATATGCTCCTTTAGAGTATTTTAAAGCTTCAATAAATCTCTCTTTTAAAGACCCTTGTTTGCTTTTTGCTATTAAATGAATCACATTTTCAGTATCCATATTAGAATGAAAAATAGCTCCATTGTCTATGAGTTCTTTTCTAATTTTTTCCTTGTTAATCAAATTTCCATTATGCACCAAAGAAATATCGCCTAAAGAACATGTTGCTGTTACTGGTTGTGCATCTTGTAAAGAAGAATGACCAGCCGTAGAATAACGATTATGTCCTATAGCTATACTTCCTTTTAACTCAGATAGAATCTGACTATTAAAAATCTGTCCGACTTCCCCTTTTGCTTTATGGGTTTTTATATATTGACCATCGCTAACGCTAATTCCGCTTGCTTCTTGTCCACGATGCTGCATAGCAAATAAAGCATAATAAGCAAGAGTACTAGCATTTTTTGAATTAATAACTCCAACAACTGCACACATTTTAAAGTCCTAAACAATCATTGATATCGTATAAACCATTATCTTGAGCAACTATCCACTTTGCACAACGAATTGCACCCATAGCAAAAGTTGCTCTTGAGGTCGCAGTATGATTTAATTCTATAAATTCACCCTCATTATAAAAACCTACCCTGTGAGACCCTACAATATCACCACCTCTTAAACTCATAATTGCTATTTCATCCTTACTTCTAGCACCTATTAATCCATCTCTTCCGCTTATTCTTACTTGATCTAAATTTAAATTTCTAGCCTTTGCTACATACTCTCCTAAGGTCATAGCAGTACCGCTTGGAGCATCTTTTTTCTTATTATGGTGCATTTCTACTATTTCTATATCAAAATCTCGCAAAATTTCACTAGCTAAAAATGAAAGCTTTTTTAAAACTGCTATACCTAAAGACATATTAGTAGCGTAAAGTATCGGCATAGTAATACTCGCGCTTTGTAAAAGTTCATATTGTTTTGAATTTAATCCTGTAGTACCTATAACTAAAGGTTTGGGATTGCTTCTAGCATAAGAAATCAAATTTTCACACCCTTGAGGGGTTGAAAAATCGATAATTACATCACTTTTTTTAAAGAAAGCTTCATAATCTGATCCTTGATCAAAAAATGCACTAGCCTTAACGTCCATTTGATCTTTTAAGCAAAGATCAATTTGTATCCCCATACGTCCTTTACTTCCATGGATTCCAATATTAATCATTAAACTGCACCTTTCAAATTTGAAACCATTTTAGCGTTTATTTGATTAAAAGCAACTAACAAAAATAAATAATATTCCTTAAAGTTTTTTAATTTGCAAAACCTATTTTAAAATATAAATTTATGAAAAAATAAATAATCCTCCTTAAGCAAGGAAGATTAATACTAAAAAATTTTAATGTAAATTTTCTATATATGCTAAAGCACTTAATGCGGCAACAGCACCATCACCTGCTGCACAAATCACCTGCTTAGGAGCATCTTTTCTTAGATCACCTGCTGCAAATAATCCCGCAACATTTGTTTGCATCTTAAGATCCACACTCACTTGACCACCATCTTCCATATCACATAAAAATTTACCATCATCTTGTTTTAAAATTTCATTTCTTACATTCAGGCCAACAAAAGTAAATATTCCAGGTACATCAAGTTCTCTCTTAGTGCCGTTATTCAATCCTATTTTTACTTTATTAACACCCATATTATCACCACAAACCTCATCGACAACCGCATCAGTGATTAATTCTATTTTCTCATGTTTTTTTACTTTATCTATAGTCGAAGGGGCAGCTCTGAATTCATTTCTTCTATGAATAAGATAAACTTTTGAGCAAATATTTGCAAGATAAAGAGCTTCTTCTAAGGCAGTATCTCCGCCTCCAAGTACTGCAACCTCTTTGTTTTTATAAAAAAATCCATCACAAGTCGCACAAGTACTGACACCTTTACCAAAAAATTCATCTTCTCCTTTAAATCCTGCACGACGTGGTGTAGAACCAGTACATACAATAACTGCTTTGGCTAATTCACTTTTTCCACCTTCAAGCTTAATACTGAAACTTCCATCATTATTTTTAAGAATTTGCTCCACTCCCACCATCTCATGCTTTAATCCAAAACGCATACATTGTTCATTCCAAGGAGCCATAAAAGAAATTCCATCTAATACTTGAGCTACACCTGGATAATTTTCTATTTCAGAACTTGAAGTAATTTGACCACCTGGCATACCCTTTTCAAACATTGTAACTTTTTTTAAGCCGCCTCTTGTAGCATATAATCCTGCACTTAATCCAGCAGGACCACCGCCAATAATTGCTAAATCTAACATATTATATTCCTTAGAAAAATTATTTTGGTTACATTATACAAATTTTTCTTTAATTATAAATAATAAAAATTATTAAATAGTAAAAAATAGAAGAAAAAGCCACATAAGTGGCTTAAAAAATTATAAAAGTGAATTTATTTTGTCAGCTAAAGCTTGTTTTGATTGTGCACCAACTAATTGATCTACAACTTCACCATTTTTAAAGAAAATGATAGTTGGAATAGATCTTACACCAAATTCAGCCGCTAAGTCGCCTTGCTCATCTGTGTTTACTTTACAAATTTTTGCTTTACCATCAAAATCATTTGCAAGTTCATCAATCACTGGAGCAAGCATTCTACAAGGCCCACACCATGGTGCCCAAAAATCTACTAAAGCTACTCCTTCTTTTGCTTGTGCAAAATTTTCCGAAGTTAAATCAATATATTTTCCCATTATATTTCTCCTTTATTTATTTTATGGAATTTTATTACATTAAGATAAATGCTGTCTTAATAACTAACATTTTCAATGAGTTTTATATCATCTTTATATATACAAAGTAAATCTAATTGATAATTTTTATCGCACATATGTTTCATAAAGTAATATTTTACTGTTTTAACAAGTTTCATATATTTTTTATGATCTAATCTATAACTTACTTCGTAGTTGCCTTTAGTAGTCTTTACTTCTATGAAATGCAATATTTCGTTTTTAATCGCAATAATATCAATCTCACCAAACTTAGAAGAAAAATTTCTTTCTAAAATTTCAAAACCTAAATTTTTCAGATAAACACAAGCTAAATTTTCACCTTCGATGCCAAGAATATAAGATTTCATTCCCATAATCAATCTTCAATTCTCATCATAAAAATTTCATCTTGAATAAAATCTTGCTTTTTTAATTTTTCTATTAAAAATTGTATATTATTTTCATAAGTCTTATGGGTAATAAAAAATACAATACTACAATCATCATTTTCTTTCTTAGGTTTTTGCAAGAAAATATCAATTGAAATTTGATGGTCGCTCATAAGCTGTGTAATCTTTGATAAAACTCCTATTTTATCTAAAACTTTCAATCTTAAATAATATTGAGTGTTAATTTTTTCTTTATCTAACAGTTGATAGGAAGTACTATTTAAATAACCGAACATGGCACTACTTTTTTCTTTTCTTGCAATATCAATTAAATCAGCTACAACCGCACTTGCAGTAGCCATCCCTCCGGCGCCAGCTCCATAATATAAACTTTCTCCTAAAATATCTCCAAAAATACTTATAGCATTCATAACCCCATCAACTTTAGCAAGCATTTTATTTTTATTTATCAAAACAGGATGTACCCGAAGTTCAATTTTTTTATTTTGAATTTTAGCTATACCTAAATGTTTAATAACATAATCAAATTCCTTAGCAAAATAAATATCTTCTTTACCTATTTTACTAATACCTTCAATTAAAATTTCTTCAGGTTTTGCTTTTAAGCCATAAGCAATATTAGCTAAAATTAGCAATTTATATGCAGCATCAAAACCCTCTATATCAAATGTAGGATCAGCTTCAGCATAACCTAAGTCTTGTGCTTTTTTTAATGCTTCATGAAAACTTAATCTTTCTAAAGCCATTTTACTTAAAATATAATTACTAGTTCCATTTAATATCCCTTTGATAGAAAGAATATTATTTGCACTCAATCCTTCTTTTAAAATTTTAATTATAGGAATACCACCTGCCACACTTGCTTCATAACCAAAAGCTGAATTTTTAGCTAATTTTTCAAGCTCACATCCATAATAGGCTAACAAAGCTTTATTAGCAGTCACAACAGCTTTTTTCTTTTTTAAAATTTTAGAAATTACCTCAAAAGGAAATTCCACACCGCCCATTAATTCTACAAAAACATCAATATCATCACGGTTTAAAATTGTATCAACATCATTTACAATAGGTATCAAAGCATCATTTTTTTGTGTTCTTGCTAAAGATATAACTGGTATAATCTCTTCGTCACATCTAGCTTTGATAAGTTCTTGATTATCAAGCAAAGTTTTTGCTACAGCGCTACCAACAGTTCCATAGCCCAAAATTGCAATTTTCATTTTTAATCTTTTAAATACCTCTTAATATTTCTAGCTGCTTGACGAATGCGATTTTCATTCTCTATCAAAGCAATTCTTACATATTCATCACCTGCTTCACCAAAACCAATACCTGGACTTACCGCGACATTAGCTTTTTGTAAAATTTGTTTTGAAAATTCCATACTTCCAAGATGAGCTTTATTTAAAGGGAGTTTAGCCCAAACAAACATACTAGCATTAGGTTTTTTTAAATTCCACCCTGCTTGTTCAAATGATTCAATCAAAACATCCAATCGTTTAGCATAAACTGATCTAATAGTCTCAACACAAGATTGATCCCCATCTAAAGCAATAATAGCGGCTACTTGTATAGGTGTATACATACCATAGTCAAACCATGATTTTATTTTTTTAAGAGCACCAATTAAACGTTTATTTCCCACCATAAAACCCACACGCCATCCTGCCATATTATAAGATTTTGAAAGAGTATAAGTCTCTACTGCTACATCTTTTGCTCCATCAACTTCAAAAATTGAAGGTGTTTTATAAGAACCAAAAGTCAAATCTGCATAAGCAATATCAGAAATAATATAAAATCTTTCTTTTCGTGCTAAAGCAACCAATCTTTCATAAAAACTCTTTTCAACTGTTACTGTAGTGGGATTATGTGGAAAATTAACAACTACATATTTTGGACGAGGCAAACTCTCATATAATGTCTTTTGTAAATTTTCAAAAAAAGTATTTTCATTTAATTCATAATTTTCATTAAAATCAAAATTCATCGTTGCAACATTACCACCTGCTATGATAAAAGCTTGCGTATGTATAGGATAAGCTGGTGTTGGTACTACAGCGACATCCCCAGGATTAATAATCGCTCTAGCTAAATTAACAAAGCCTTCTTTTGATCCCATGGTTGCAACCACTTCACTTTCAGGATCTAAATCAACATTATACTTGTTTTTATACCACCTACAAATGGCAAGTCTTAATTTATATATGCCAATAGAAGCTGAGTAACCTGAAGTTTTATCTTTATTAGCGCTTTCACAAAGTTTATCTATAATATGTTGTGGAGTTTTACCGTCTGGATTTCCCATAGAAAAATCTATAATATCCTCTCCTGATCTTCTAGCTGCCATTTTAATGGCATTGACTTCTGAAAAAACATAGTTTGGGAGTCTTTCTATAGTATTAAAATGAATCTCTTCAAACATTATTCACTCCTTATTTTCTTAGATAAATTTTTAAACCTCTTTTTATATTATCTAAACTAAACATATCTCCTATAATAGCATATTTTGCGCCAAGTGGAATATTTAAAATAATATCATTTTGCTTATAGGTATTTTCTACGCCTTGAATAAAATTTAAATTCTTATCTAAAAATTGAATTTTACAAAACCAAGAATCGTAATTATGAGCGCCTAGTTCTAAAGTTTTAGCACCTTGTAAATCTACTATATATTCTCTTAAAGGTTTTTGTAATTGAACAAAAGTATTCAATGGTATTTGAGTGTTTACTTTTGCTTTAACTTTAGAAAAATCAAGCTCATATTCATAGTGTATTTCTGAAATTTTAGAAATATCTTTAATAAAAACTAAATTTGCAAGCAAAGCTTTGTAAAAAACTCCAGGATCAAGCATATATTGTGAATCAAGTGAAAGTTTATAGGTAATATAATTTTCTCTTAATGTAAATTCTATAGGGATAAAATATACATAACCTAATTCATTCAAAGTATCATTAATAATTTTAAAAAAAATAACAGCATCAGCTTGAGCTTTAAAAGAAAAATTTATTTTTTTTGGCTCATTGAAAATAAAATTTGACAACGCATTTGTTTTTAGTATCTGAGAAATTGTATAGATATCAACATTGCCGTAATTATCTTTATACGAATTTTTCGCAAAAAGTAATTCTAATTTTGCATTTTTAGAATTATCATTAACTATGTGTTTAGCTACTTCTAAAGCACTTAATGCAAATAAATTTATACTAAAAATTATCAAACAAAAGAAAATTTTTACCATAATTTCCCTCTATTTTCTTTAATAAATTCAGCCTTAGTAATTTGCCTAATCTTTCCATCTTTTATTATCAAAAATTTAGAAATACCGTTTTTAAAATCTAAAATATTATTATTTTCATCATTTAAAGAAAAAGCTGCATGTCCTGTAGTAATTAACATATCTTTTTTCAAAGAAAGTACATAGTCATTTTTAATTATTTTAGAATTTTTTTGAAAAGTTTTTAAATCAACCATTCCTAACCATAGTTCTGCACTCGGCTTGATAATACTTTCTTCTAGCATAGGCAATTTTTCAGTATCTTTAACATCCATATTTTCTTTTACTATGCTTGTATTATCATCAAATACATCCAATGATTCAAGACTATCTTTTTCATTTATATTTAAATCATTTTTAGTCAAATTTTCCTCTATAAAATATTCTTGTATAGATAAATTTGAGGAGTTTTCATCGTTTGTTTCTTCAATTATAATCTGTTCTTGATTTAAAACATTTGTTGTATTATCATCTATCATCGAACTTTCAAAAAATCTAGAGACTCCAAAAGCCCCAAGAATTATCAATACAACGATAATAATAACAACAAAAAACCAAAAATATGAACCTTTTTTAGTATAAGAACTCATTCTTGGACAAACTTGAGCATGGTTTTTTTTCTCTGCCCCATTCTCAATAAGATATGCTTGATATTCTTCTAAAAAATCCGTAAAATCAAGTTCATATTCTCTTTGTAAAATTTTAATAAATCCATTGATATTAAAACGAGATAGAGACTTAAAATCTTTTTTTATAATAAACTCAAGACAAATTTTTTCTATCTGTGTTCTTTTTTGAACTTCTACTAAATTTAAATCTTCTAACTTTTTCCAACTATCCATTGATCATCCTATCACAAAGTATCGCAAATGCCGCACTTACATTTAAACTATCAAAGTCATTATGCATTTTTATTCCCACACATTCATCGCATTTTTTCAAAATTTTAGATGGTATCCCAAAACCTTCACTTCCCATAATCAAAACTTTTTTGTCTTTAGGTGTAATTTGATGGATATTATTGCCACCACTTGCACTTGCATAAATATAAAATCCTTTTTGTTTTAATTCATTTATCATATTTAATATATCATCATTTAAAGCTATTTTCATATCTAAAGCTGCACCGCTACTAGTTCTAATCACACCATCTACAGCTACACTCTTAGTTGCTAAAATCACACCTTCAGCACCCAAAGCATAAGCGCTTCTAATAATAGCTCCAATATTTCCAACATCGCTAATATTATACAAAATAACAATAAAATTTTTGTCTTTTAGCTCATTAAATTCACAAAAATCAAATTCTTTAATATCCATTAAAAAACCTTGATGATTACCGCCTCTAGCTAAACTTTGAGCGTTTTTAAAATCAAGTTTTTTAATTTTTTTAGAGCATTTGGTTATTTTTGTAAATTCACTTTTTTCGCATTCTTTTGCTAAAAAAATTTCATTGATTTTGTCTTTATGTTTTTCTAAAATATAAAAAAATACTTGTTTACCATAAACTATCATTTGTCAATAATAACTAAATTCAACTTAAAAGCAGTTTTTGATAATTTTCTTTTGGTGACTTTGCATTTATTTTTGAAAGCAGTTTAGATTTAACTTTAAGAGGCAAATCAAGCTCTAAAATATCTTCTTCACACAAAATATTTTGATGAAATTGGTCTATTTTTGGTGCAATTACTACACACCATTCACCTCTTAAATCCATATTTTTAAGATTTTCTAAAACTTTGCACGCATTAGCTTTAAATTTACTTTCAAACTTTTTTGTCGCTTCTTTTATTATAAAAACTTCTCTAAGAGAATCTATATTGCTGATTTCTTCTATGAGATTAATTATTCTAGTAGGAGCTTCATAGATTATACTAGGGTAAGGATTTAACATCAATTTTTCTATATCTTTTTTTCTCTGAGCACCCTTATTTGCCAAAAACCCCATAAAAATAAATTCTTTTAAACAAAGACCACTAGAAACCAAAGCAAGCAAAGCTGCATTAGATCCTGATAAAACTTCATATTTTATATTATTTTTTATAGCATATTCAATTAAAATCTGTCCAGGATCACTAATACCTGGCATGCCTGCATCACTCATATAAACAACATCTTCTTCAAAAAAATCTTTATCAATTGAATTTAAAAAAGTTTTTTCATTATGAGTATGAAAAGCTAAAATTTTAAGTGGCTTTATAGCAACATTAAATCTGTTATTAAGTAAATTAATCAAAGATTTACAAACTCTCGTGTCTTCACACAAAAAGAGCTTGCATTTTTGTAAGATTTCTAAAGAATGGAATGAAATATCGTTTAAATTTCCTATGGGAGTAGGAACAAAATAAAGCATTATTGCATTGCGTATTTTTTCTTAAATTTTTCAACACGTCCCGCAGCATCCACAATTTTCTCACTACCTGTAAAAAATGGATGACAATTTGAGCAAATATCAACTTTTATTTCTGCTTTATTAGATCTAGTAGTAAAAGAATTTCCACAAGCACAACTTACTTTACACTCTACATATTCTGGATGAATTTCTTTTTTCATTATCTATCCTTTTTTAAACATTAAGGCATAATTATATAAATTTTTATATAAAAAATAGATAAATTTAAGCAAGAATTTAAATTATAAATTTTGACGCTAGAGCTATAATAGCAGTTTGTGCTTTTAACACAAAAGGAGTATTTAATTTAGCTTTTTGAAAACATTTAGTTCTTTCTAGCTGAGAAAATCCGCCCTCAGCTCCAACTAAAAAAACACATTCCAAAGGGTTAAAATTTAATAAATTTTCTCCTTCAAAATCAATTAAAACTATATTTTTGTATTTTGACTGAAATTGTTCAAAGTTTTTATATATTTCCAGTTTCAACAAAGAATTTCTACCGCATTGCTGAGATGATTCAATAAGAATCTTCTCCATTCTCTTTTCATCTAATCTAAAATTTCTCTGGGAATATTGCATATAAACCAATGAAAGTTTTTCAACCCCTAATTCATTTAAAAAAGGTAAGGTTTTTTCTATAACCTTTGGATCAATCACCGCTAAAGCTAAATGGAGTTTTGAGTTTTGTTGTATTTGTTCTATTTTTTTTTCTTTTAATACAAATAAGAAAAATTTTTTTTCTAACTGCACACATTTATATATGTAAGTAAATTTATCTTTGAAATTTTTAAAAGCAACTTCATCTTCTTCTTTTAAACGCCTTGCCTTTAAATGTGAAAATGTTTCATTTTCTATTTTTAAATACTCCTCACCACTTTGAATATGATATAAAAATCTCATTAAAAATAAAACTTTTGAAATAAATAAGGTACAAAAAGTAAAAATATATCAGCACATAAAATGAAAAAACTTAAAAATCTAAATTTAGCATAACGTTTATATATTCTTGCTTTTTTAAACAACACAAATTGATAAATTGCGAGTGAAAAAATAAAAATCCATGCAAGCCACATTAGCAAAATATATAAATTCATATCAAAATGTTTTAAAGCCCAGAGCAAGTTACCGGTAAATAAAACTATAGCTAAAAATAAATAGTAAATTGGTAAAAATAAACGAATCCTTCTAATAAAAATAAATTCTTGTGAAAAAGAACTTTGAGTTAAATATAAGTAAAACAACATCAAAAAACCACTAGTATATAAACTATAAACATGGAATGCTAGAAAAATATGATAATTTTGATCCATTATTTATTACCCTCGAGTTGTATTTTCATCTTTAACTTCATCATCAACAGGTAAAGGAAGTGTATCATCATTTATTTGTATGTTAGAATCACTTTGTTCAATCTGCACATTTTCTGTTTGCACTTCTTGAGAATTATCTTTTTTCTCCTCACTTGCGCAAGCACAAAACAACAAAATAATAAAACTTAATAAAATTTTTTGCATTAAACCTCCTTTTGATTAATAAATACAAAATTTTTATCTTTAAGATTGATATAAAAATTTTTATCTTTCCAATCATCTTGTATAGCTTCTGAAAATTCTATATCTTCTAAATTTATCTTAGGTAAAAATTCGCTATAGGCGTCTTCTTTAAATCCTTGTGCATAACCTGTCCTAGTTTCATGCACTATAATACTTTGTAATTTTACACCTTGCTCTCCATTAAACATTTTAGTTTTTTGAAGTAAAGTATCTATAAGTATAAAAAAAACTCTTACAAAATTTTCAGCACTTACATTGACAGGCAAAATTATCCATCTTTTAGAATGTCTTTTCATATCTTTTAAATATTTACTGTCATCATTTTTAAAAAGTGTAATTGCATGGTCAAAGCTATCTATAATTTGCCTGATTCCATCTTTTAATAACCCAAAATCATATACCATTCCAGCGTTATCTAAATATTTGCTTTCTAATAAAACTTCAACTTTATAAGAATGACCATGTATGCTAGTTTTACATCTTTTAGAACTACAAAATCTTACTATATGAGCATTTTCAAATTCAAATAATTTTCTAATAATCATACGCCTTCTTTATCTCCCCACACCCTAATATGCAGTCTATCAGAGTAATTATATCCATTTTTTATACAAAATTCAGCAACACTTAAGGCATTTTTAGAAATTTCTTCTCTATTAGATCCCATCGGCATACAATAAACTTCATTTTCACAAATTGTCAAAATTTCTCTTATTTCCTCTTGTGCTTGATGATTAAATATAAAATCTTCATCCAAAACAAACTTATAAAAGCTACCTTTGGCATTTTTTTTAAATGCTTGTAATGCTTTTTTGTTAATTCTTTTTTCTTTAGATACTCCACTATTACTTAATTTTACCCCTAAAGAAAAATAACATTTTTCATATACAGGATATTTCTTAAAATCAATTTCTATGCTAGCATTAGTTTCAAAATGAAGTAAAAAATTTTGTTCCAATAAAAGTTTAATCCACTTAAGAAATTCTTCATTTTTATAATAAAGTAAAGGCTCTCCACCAGTAATAACTATGATAGGATTAAAATCTTTTTTTAAAAAAATAACCTCATTAAACAACTCTTGTGCAGTATATTTTTTATAAGTAGATGCAAAATTCTTCGTAAAAACAGCCCTAATAGTATCACAACCTATAAGAATGTTGTCATCTTTTTTTTTACTAACTCCAAATCCAATGCAGTTAAAATTACATCCTGCAAATCTTACAAAAATAGCAAGTTTACCACTATAAGCACCCTCGCCCTGAATACTTAAAAAAGTTTCAACAATTTCCACTTATCCACCTGTTTGATAAAACGCTCTTGTAGAGCTTTTATTGTCTTCGTGATTCCATCTATTTTTTTCTGATTTATTTTTAATTACTGTCTTTAAAATTTCACAAGCACCCTGAATATCTTTATTCTTTATAGATTTTTTAATACTTAAAGCTTCATCATAATACAAACAAGGTATCAAAAGTCCTTCTGCTGAGAGTCTTATACGATTACAAGTATCACAAAAATCATGACTGTGTGGATCAATTATACCAAAACGATAACCATCATCAAGCTCATACAAAGAAGCTGGCGCATTAGGAAGCTTTTCACAAGCTTTAAAAGAATATTTCTTTGCAAGGATATTTAAAATATCCTTAGACTTTAAACCTTTTAAATCGCCGTAAGCATGATAGTTTTCCATAAATTCTATAAATCGAATTTGACAATTTCTTTCTTTAGCAAATTCCAACAGTTGAATAAATTCAATATCATTAATATCTTTTAATGCTACTGTATTAAATTTAATTTTAAAGCCAACCTTTAAAGCTTCTTCTATGCCACTTAAAACCTCTTTAAGTATGTTTTTCTGTGCTAATTTGAATGCAGTTTCTTCCTTTAAAGTATCTAATGATATGTTAATTCTTTTCAATCCGGCTTTTTTTAATTCTTGCGCTTGTTGTTTAAGCAAAGATGCATTAGTTGTAAGAGCTAAATCAATATCTTGTTTATATTCACTAATCATAGCAATAAATTTATGTAAATCTTTTCTAACCAAAGGCTCTCCGCCAGTAATTCTTATTTTATTAACCCCTTCATCAATACACACCTTAACAAACATAAATAATTCTTCAAACGAGAGTAAATTCTCTTTTGCACTCCATTCAAAAGGTGTTTTTGGCATACAGTATAAGCAGCGAAAATTACATCTTTGAGTTACAGAAATTCGCAAATAATCAATCACTCTACCATAGCTATCAATCAACATAAAAAAACCTCTTTTATAAAAGTTTGTTAAATTTCAAAATCAACTCAACTCTACCAGTCCCTATACGCAAATCCTTAGCAATTTGTTCTATAGATTTTTTTTGCTCAAACATTTCTATTACTTTTTGCTCTTCATTATCATAACTTGGGCTTAATTTTGTAATGCTTTGAGTTTTTTGTTCTAAATTTAAAAGTCTATTTTTTTGCTCACTTTGAAAATCATCAATTACTTCCTCAACTTCCTTTAAGGCAATAAGTATAGGTGTAATGCTTTGATCAATTTTTGCTTGTAAAATTTGCATAAGTTCTTCTTTAATTGATTCTACATCAAACTCTTCCTTAGGCTCTTCTTCTTCACTTTCTTTTTTTAAATAATGATATTGTTTATTTAAATCTTCTATAATTTTTCCCAATTCATTAATTTTAGCCACATGCTCTTTTTCACGTATAAACATATAAGCAAATAAAGCAAATATTAAAAGCACTACAACAAGGCCCAATAAAACATCCACGCTCATTCACTTTTCTCCTTTAGCATCTTAATCATTTCTCTTTGCATGTCTACAACAAAATTATTGTAGATACATTCATCCTCATTTTTTATTTGAATTATTTTTCCTTCTTTTTTATTTAAACCCTTAAAGAAAAAACAAATTTTCTGCCCATAAAGCTCTATTTTTGCATAATATTCTTCACCACACTGTAAACATTCTTCTTTAAATTTTAAATGAGAAAAATGGATACCTTCTAACATATAATTTTTACCCAAATCAATAGATAAATCGCTTTTATTTATATCATTTTTAAGCATAAAAAGCTCTTGTTTTAAATCCAATAATAAATCAAAAATTAATTGTTCGCCTTCGCTAAATTCTATTCTAGAAGCAAGTTTTTTCCATTTACTTAAATTCACAAGATTATTTGATGTTAAATAATCTTGTAAAAATTCATCATGTCTTATCTTGCTTTCTTCAAAATTAAGATTTAAAGAACACTGGAAAAAATTTAATTCCATAAAAGATCAACCCAAATAAAAATAAAAAATATTATGCTTAAATAGCCATTTAACGTAAAAAATGCTTTATCTATTTTGGAAAAATTTTTTCTAACTATTTTATGTTCTAAAAATAAAATTAAAGCACTAACGATTACTCCTGCAAAAGCTATATTCCCAGTTGGAGCTACCCATACAAATAAAAACCAAAAAAGTACTGCTAAAACATGACAAAATGCTGAAAGAAACAATGTAGCCTCAGATCCAAATTTTGCAGGAATAGAATGTAAACCTACTTTTTTATCATAATCCATGTCTTGCAAAGCATAAAGCAAATCAAATCCAGCGGTCCAAAATGTGACCCCCAAACACAAAATAACGCTATAAATTTCAATTTTTCCAAGTATAATCACGCTCCCTGCAATAGGAGCTAATCCTAAACAAAATCCAAGCACTAAATGTGCTAAAGAAGAAAATCTCTTAAATGCTGAATAAATTGCAAGTATAAACAAAACAGGCAAAGACAAAGCAAAAGCTAATTTGTTAATAAAATAACTCGATAATACAAAAATAATAGCATTTAAAATAATAAAAAGCAAAATACTGCTTTTACCTATACGCCCATCCACACTAGGTCTATTAGCACATCGTGGATTGTTTCTATCAATATCTTCATCCATTAAACGATTAACAGCCATTGCAAAATTTCTAGCACTTACCGCACAAATAATTCCTAAAAACAAGGCCTTAAAACCTATCCAAGTGCTATTATTTAACATTACAGAAGCCACAAACATCGATACAAATAAAAAAGGTAAAGCAAAAATAGAATGCTTAAAAACAATTAAATCTAAGATATCTTTTATTTTGTTTTTATATAAATCCATTTTAACTCTTTAAATATATTTTTGTTATGATTTTACTAAAATAAATTTAAATTTAGGATATTTTTACGATGTTTTTTGAATTTGCACTCATAGGAACTACAGCCAGTGGTAAAACAGATCTTGCTAACACTCTTGCTAAAGAATTTGATGCATGCATTCTAAGCCTTGATAGTCTTTGTGTGTATAAGCAAATCAACATAGCATCAGCTAAAACTGATGAAAAAATTATAAATCAACTCAAATATTTTGGAGTTAACTTAATTAATATTGATGAACATTTTAACACAGCTTTATTTTTTGAAGAATATAAAAAAGCTAAACAATACGCTATGCAAAATAACAAAATTTTAATCATAACAGGAGGAACAAGTTTTTATCTTAAAGCTTTAATGGATGGTTTAAGTGATAATTTTAAAGAAAGTCAAAGTTTGCTTAACAACAATGAAATTTATACCTTAATGCAACAAATTGATAAATATTCAACGATAGAAAAAAATGATACTTATCGTTTAAAAAAATGGCTAGGAATTTATGAACAAACCAAAAAAATACCTAGTGAAGTTTTAAAAGAAACTCGTAAAGATCCTTTAATAAAAAATTTGGAAATCTATGATATTACTTGGGATAAAAAAACATTAGAAAAACGCATTATTCAACGTACACAGAATATGCTAAAAGAGGGTTTAATAGATGAAGCAAAAACACTTTTTCAAAAATTTGATAAAAATTTAAAAGCATTAAATTGTATAGGCTTGAAAGAATGCAAAGATTTTTTAGACAATAAAATTACCCTAGAAAAATTAGAAGAACTTATTGTTATACATACTAGACAACTTGCAAAAAGACAAAGAACATTTAATAAAAAATTTCATAAAACTGATATTTTATTTAAAGATGCTTATAGGGTATTAAGAGAAAAATTACTAAATTTTTCTCATTAAGGCGTATTTAAAATACTAATTTTTTCTTTGCATAAATTTTGCCAATCGCTAGTAGAATTAATATCTACACATTTTTGCAAGCTATTTTTTTGATTTTGAGTTTGATTTAAATCTTCGTAAATATTACTTTGCATATAAAAAGCTCTAGCTCTTTCATCAGCCTTTAGAGGATTTGCTAATAAATCTTTAAACAAACCTAATGCTTTTTGCTTTTGATTAGTTTGAGTCAAAGCTTTAATATACATAAATTCTAAATCTGGCGAAAAAAGATTCACGCCTTTTAAATTTTGGTAATCTATAGCCTTTGGTGCATAAGTTAAGATATTAGTAATAAAATCGTTTTTTTCACAAAAAAGTAAAAACTCATAATAAAGTTCTACCATGCGATAATTCATAGGAAATTGCTCTAATCTTTGCAAAGTTTCCACCATAGCATTATAATCTTGAAGCTTAAGTTGAGCTAAAAATTTAATATAATATGCTTCAAATTTTTCATCATCACTAATAATAGATCTAGTAGTTAAAACACTCTCGACAATTTTAACAACTTGCTTATATTGCTTATCTTTCAAAGTAAGATCTGCGTCTTGAAGTTTATAGTAAATCACATCATCTTGCTCATTTTCAGCAATATATTTTTTAGCTTCTTCGATACGTAAAGTTCTTTTAAAACATGCTAGCATTTGTTTTTTATTATAAATTTTGCTTCCAATATTATATTCTTTAAAGCGATCATATATATCAATAGCTTTTAAACATTCATCGTTTTTTAAATCTTGAGTTAAGACTTCTATTGCTGATTTTTCTAAAATATCTTTTGCTTCTTTATTAGAATATTTTTCTATATCATTTTTATAAGTAATAATTTTTTCATAATTTTTCTCTTGAAAATATAGTTTTATATTATCAAATAAAGCCTGACTTGAAATTTCACCTACATATTTATGCATAATTTCTTCATACTTTTCATGCAAATATGTTGCATTTGTATCTTTTAAATACAAAAAATTCTTATCTTGAGTTTGCTTTACAAGTGTTAGATATTCTCCCATTGGAAATTCTTCTGCATAAAGTTCTAAATATTCTTCAGCTTTATCATACTCTTTGTTATTGAATAATGAGAAAGCTAAATCTTTTAAAACTCTTTCATAATCTTTTTCAATTTTTGTCAAATGCAAAAATATATATTCATAAATTTTCGAACTGATATCATAAATTTTATTATTATCTAAAATTTTTGCCAAAATTAAAGAATTTGATAAATCACTCATAAAAAATTTAGGATTAGATTCTAAAATTTTAATAGTTAAATCTCTAGCATCATTAATATTCTTTTGCTCTAAATAATCTTTAGCTAAAAACAATGCTGCTCTACTTGCTAAATCTGCATTCGAAGTTGAATAGTAAACTTCCTTATAAATGTCCACTGCTGTATTTTTTTTACCAAGATTATATAAATAATCTGCGTAATCTAACATAGCCATAATAGTATAAAAATCATTCTTATGTTCTGTTGTTAAAAGATTAATAGTATATTCGACATTCGATCTTTGTGATAAACCTATATAAATCCTCATCATAATATACATAACTTCGGTAAAATTTTTGTCATTTACATAAGTTCTTGTCCAATTTTTAGCATCATCTAACATTTGTCCTAAAATTTGCTGATCTTTATCTAAAGTATAGGTATAAAGTTGATTTTGCGCTCTAAGTTTATACAACTCAAATTCATTCATAAAAATACTACCTTGATATCTTTTAATAGCATTAATACTATCTCTTAAAACTTGATCGTATTTTTTAGCTTCATATTCTTTTTTAATGCTAAAATAAGCGTTAAAATCTGCACTTTTAGTGCCTTCTATGGGATTTGAATTTAAATCCAAAGCACCTATGAACGGCATTAAGGCATCGTTAAAATAAATATTAAAATCAAGTCCATCATCAACTTGATCTTTTTTTATATCTTTTGTAAAAACAAATACAAAATGTTTCGCTGAATTTGGATTTGGATTAAAAATTTCTTTAGTATCAAAAATATCTTGAGAATAACTACGCATTTTTGCAGGAATTTTTGGAATGATTATAATATCTAAATAAGTCTGTTCTTTTTTAAATTTTATCGAAAATTCATCAAATTCTTTATTTTGAAATTGTATATTACTAGTACCAATAATTCTGCATTCAAAAAAATTTTTATCCGATTCAAAGCTGCTCTTACAAGTAAAATTTTTGTCATCTTTTAAATGCAAGATGCTAAAAGGAATTTTAGCATCTTCACCTTTATTTATAAGGATTTCAAAAGAAAATATATAGCTAATACTTAGCAAGAGTAAAAATAGTATCCTTATCATAGATGTGATTATAGCAATATTATTTTACAAAAGCAAAAATACCCGTACATAAGCTTCCTATAAGACAAAAACATAAAATTATTTTTTGTCTTAAATATAACTGCTCGCCTTGAAAACAATCAGATTTTTTGAAAAATATATAAATCAAAATTTTTAAATAAGCATAGAGCATAATCATAGAACTAATAGCTATCGCAAATACGATAATATAATAGCCAGAAGTTAAAATGGAAGCTAAAATTAATAATTTACCCCAAAATACTCCAAAAGGTGGAATACCTGCGATACACAAAATCAACAAAGCGATAATAATTGACAACATAGGTCTTTTATTAAATAATCCTGCAAAACTTTCATAAGAACTTTCTTTAAACAAACTCAATGCTAAAAATAAACCATAATTAGCAAATGCAAAAACTATCCAATACAAAAACAATGCAGATATTGCCATTAAATACAAAATACCACCATCTTGAAAATTTAGATTAATTTCTGAAATTATAGCCGCTAATATAAAAGATGAATGTGTCACAGAACTATATGCAAGCATTTTTTTAACATCATTTTGAACTAAAGCTACAATACTAGCAATCAGCATAGAAAATATTGCTAACAGTGCAACTATGTATTCAAATTTGACCCCTCCACCTAAGGCAGAAAAAATCCTTAACACAACTATAATCATTGCTATCTTTGGCACTACAGATATAAAAGCCACAAAAGTGGCATGCGCACCATAATATACATCTTTTAACCAAAAATGAAAAGGAGCTATAGATAGTTTAATTCCTATTATAACCAAAAACATAACTCCAGCGCTTAACAAAATGGGGTTAGAAATATGCTCTGAATTTACTAAATCAAGTAAATCCAAAGATTTAGTATTTAAATAAACAAAAGCACAAGCAAAGGCAAAAAATCCTGCACCAATAGCTGCAATAGTAAAATATTTGATACTTGAACTAATTGCATTATGTGTTCTTCTTAAAGCTATTAATGTATAAAGTGCCAAAGAAGAGCCTTCTAAAGCTAAAAAAATTACTATCAAATTTGTGCTTGAAACCATTAAAATCAAACAAGCTATCATAAATAAAAATAAAGGGAAAAACTCAACTTTTTTTTCTTTCATATCCATGATAAGATAAAAAATGGAAAAAACCACTATGATTATCTGCGCAAATATAGCATAGTTATCACTTATGAATAAACCAAAAAAAGCATCGGCATCACTCAATTTAAATCCATTAAACATACCTAAAAGCAATAAATTCCCTAAAAGAGCTATTACACTAACACTTGTATAAAAATTTCTAGAAAGTTTTGTAAAAATACTTAACAAAAGTAAAGCAACAGCCCAAAAAAACAAAGATAGTATTGGCCATAATAATACAAAATTTAATTTTTCAATACCAAAAACACTCATCATAAACCTCTTACACTATCTATAATTTTTTGATTTTCTAAAATATTATTTTTCATTTGCATCGTCTCAAAAATAACATTTACATTATCCGAAATTTGTTCAAGTATAAAACTAGGTGCAATACCAAAACAAATTATAATTACACTCAATAAAATTAAAACAAAAATTTCACTTTTACTGAGCTTAAATTCTACTTTATCCTCTTGAATTTGTGGGGAAAAAAACATATTTCTATAAATATTTAACATATAAATAGCACCTAATATAATCACAATACCTGCTAAAAGTGCATACCATAAACTAATTCCAGCAATACCCTGTAAAATCAAAAATTCCCCAACAAAAGAAATACTTAATGGTAAAGAAATTGATGAAAGCATTAAAATTCCAAAAAATAGACTATACAAAGGAGATTTTTTAGCTAAATTCTTATAAAAATCAATTTCATAAGTGTAATATCTTTGATATAACATATACGCAGCTAAAAATAAACCACCTGTAACAATTCCATGAGCAAACATATAAAATATAGCACCGTTTAGTCCATTGTGAGTAACGGTAATAATACCCAAAATCACAACTGCCAAATGCGAAATAGAACTATACGCTATCAACTCTTTTAAATCTTTCGTTTTAAACGCTATTAATGCTGCATATAAAATACCTACAATACACAAAACAACTAAAATAAAATGATAATGATTTAAAACATCTGGAGTTAAAGGTAAAATAAACGTTATTATACCAAAAGGTGCCATTTTAAAACTAACTAACATTACAGAAACTAAAGTAGGGCTTTTAGCATATACTGATGGCGCCCAAGTATGAAAAGGAAATAAAGGACTCTTAATAGCAAATGCTATGAAAAATCCTAAAAAAATCAAATTTTGCGCATATTCAGGTATAAAAAAATCACTCTTATACCACTCAATCAAATCAAAACTCCAATAACCAAAACTTTGAAAATATAAATATCCTATATACAGGATAGCTAAAAGCATCAACATTGAACCACAAAATGCATAAATAAAAAACTTAATTCCTGCTTGATAGTTACTAGAATACCTTCCTATAAGATAAATCAATGGTATCAACGAAAATTCCCAAAAAATATAGAATAAAATAGCGTCTAAGGAAGCAAAAAGCCCCATCATACAAAATTCCAGTATAAATATACTAATCACTATACTTTTATCTTGAATTTTCAAACATACAAATGATAAAAAAATCATTAAAGAACAAAGTAACATCAAATATAACGCTATAGCATTTACGCCTATGTGGTAATTCATAATCAAAAAAGAAAAACCAAATTCATAAGCTATTCCATCTTGATATTTGTAAAGCAAAAATAAATTCAACACAAGAATAAAAAAACTTACTAATATAGCAAAGATTTTACTTTCATCTTTTTTCAAAAACAATGCTATGCAAGCAGCAAAAAATGGAAAAAATATCAACGAATTTAACATATTACACCACCAATACTAGACAAAATAAACAAATAAATGCCAAGATAGAAATTCTCAAAATCAAAGAGAAATCTCCTTTAATTGCTATATCTTTTGCAAATACTTGTAAAAATTGAGCTACACCATTTACAATAGCATCTAACACTTCTTTATCATTCTTTCTTAAAAATTCACAAAATAAAGTATATTTTTGAACTAAAAATCGATGATAAAATCTCGGGATATAATATTCATTAAATAAAATCTTATATATACTTGTTTTAGCTAGTGAAGGCTTAAACCAATCTTTCCAATAAGCAATAATAGCTAATAACACTCCAAAAATAGCCGCTGCAATAGCAAGTTGCATCACTAAGAAATTTTGTGCTTGAATCAAAGCCAAATCTGAACTTATAAAATCCATAAATTTATGCTCAAATAAACCAGCTACAACAGCAAGTAAAGCAAGTGGACTCATAGCTAACAATGCTATTTTACTAGCTTCATGAGGGTGTTCTTCGTGTCGTTGTGGAGTAAAGAAAACAAGCATCAAAAGTCTAAAGCTATAAAATGCTGTCATAAAAGCTGAAATTAACAATACCAAAAATATTCCGTGGTGATGGCTTATAAAAGAAAAGCCTAAAATTAAGTCTTTAGAAAAAAATCCAGCAAAAGGATAAATTCCAGCTAAAGCTAAAGAGCCTATGAGCATCAAAATAGCACTAAAACGCATACTTTTATAAAGTCCACCCATTTTACTAATATCAAGCTTATCATTCATAGCATGCATTACATTTCCTGCACCCAAGAACAATAAAGATTTAAAAAATGCATGAGTTACTAAATGAAATAACGCTATCGCATAGGCTCCAAGACCAGCTGCTACAAACATATAACCAAGTTGTGAAAGGGTAGAATAAGCTATAATTCTCTTTAAATCTTTAGCTACCATAGCCATAGAAGCAGCAAATAATGTCACAAAAGCTCCTAATAAGGCTATAAAATAACCAACTTCACTTACTTGTAAATACAGTTCACCAGCACGGATAACCAAATATACTCCAGCAGTAACCATAGTAGCCGCATGAATTAGAGCCGAAACGGGTGTTGGACCCGCCATAGCATCAGCAAGCCAAGTGTGAAATGGAAATTGTGCTGACTTACCCATAGCTCCTATAAAAAGTAAGATAGCAATTAAAGTCAGAATTTTATTATTTTCATAATTTGACGTTATTAAATTAAACACGTCATCGTATTTTAAGGTACCAAATTCTAAATAAATTAAAAAAATTCCCAAAAGTAAAGCCAGATCCGCTATACGATTCATTATAAACGCTTCATTAGCCGCAAAAGTATACTTTTCATTATGAAACCAAAAGCCTATTAAAAGCCAAGAGCAAACTCCAACTCCCTCCCAGCCTATAAATAATCCTAAAAAATTATCACTCATTACTAAAAACATCATAGAAAAAACAAAAAATCCAAGATAACTAAAATAGCGATTAAATCCTTCATCTTTTTCCATATAAAATATACTATACAAATGCACACAAGCTGATACTACACCCACCACACACATCATTGTCAAAGTAATAGTATCGATTTTAAAACCAAATTTAACATCAACTAAAGATATCCAAGTGCCTAATGCAAAGTCAAAATGAGCATTATTGATTAATAAATAAATTGAAGAAACAGCAGAAACTAAAACTAAAATGAAGGCAAGATATCCTAAAAAAAAATTTTTAGGCTTAAAAGCAAAAATTCCTAAAATCAATGCAGAAATTAAAGGTGTAAAAAGCGAAATTAAAGCTAAATTTTGCATTTATCATCTCCTTTTTCTACTAAAGAGCTTAATTGAAGAGTCTGTGTCTTCCTATACCATAATACACAAAGTGCAATTCCAACAGCAACTTCGCAAGCTGCTATGCCCATTATAAACAAAGCAAAAATTTGTCCTTCAATATCATTATGAAAAGCACCAGCTGTTACCAAGGCTAAATTAGCTGCATTAAGCAAAATCTCACTAGATATAAAAAGCATGATTAAATTTTGGCGTTTTACAATCCCTATTAAACCTATAACAAACATTAAAATGGCAACTATATAATATTTTTCAAACATCATTGCTCATCCTTTTGTGTATTTTTTTGTGTTAGAACAATGGCACAAATTAATGCAATTAACAATAAGACAGCCATAAATTCAAAAGCCAACATATATTTAGTAAATAGTGCTAAGCCGATTTGTTGTATAGATGTAAGATCATAAGCAATATCTTGCTTAGTATTGTCCATATTATGGCCCAAAATAACGGCTATAAACAAGAAAGTACTAAAAATAACGATAACAAAAATTTTCTTATCTTTTATTTTTTCTTTAACTTTAGAAGAAGCATCAAAAAACATCATAGCAAAGCTATAAAGACCTAAAATAGCACCACTATAGACAATAATTTGTATCACTCCAATAAATTCAGCATTTAACAAAAAATAAAATCCACTTAAAAAAATCATAGCAGCTGCCAAAGAACTAATAGCATAAAGCATGCTAGTACTTAATACACTTACTAAAAAAAATCCCAATACCAATATACTCAATATATAAAAGGCCAATGTTTCAAACATTTTCTTCCTTTGTATTTTTTCTTTGCAAATCTACATCATAATAATTTGGAGTTTTCTTGACTAAATCATCTGCATCTTGTCTTAAGCTACCACTACCTTGAAATACTACTTGATTTTTCAATTCATCAATAGGAGTTAAAAAATCTTGTTTTTGTCCAAAATATGATCTTTGTTCTGCTGCATTTTCATACTCTTTTCCATGAACTATAGCAAGTTCAGGACAAACATCAGCACAAAAACCACAATAGATACAACGCCCTAAATTAATACTATAATTTTCTACTTTTTTACGCCCATCTTCTGCTAAAGATGTTTCCATTCTTATACAATTGCTGATGCAAATTTTTTCACATAAACCGCATCCTATACAACACTCATTTTCACTTTCTATAAAACGCATTAAACGATGTACCGCACGATATCGATCATCTAGAGCAACTTTTTCCATAGGATATTTAATTGTCGCACTATTATTTCTCTTTAACATTTCTCTCAAAACCACATATAAGCCAACAAAAAGTTCAGTATTTAAAGATCTCTTTACAACTTGTATAAATTTTTCATAAGCACTTTGAGGATTTTTACGCTCAAAGTCTATTTTAAAATAACCTTTTTTCATTATTTTTCCTATATAATAAGCACCAAAGCACTAACTAATAAATTTAAAACTGCTAGAGGTATTAATATCAAATAACACATTCTCATAACTTGATCAGGACGTAATTGAGGAAAAGCTCCCCTAGCCCAAAAATACCAGAAAAATACAAAAGATACTTTTAAAAGCATCATAATAGCACCAGGTATGATCCAAAAATCATTAAAACCACCTAAAAATAAAAGAGATATCATAATAGCACCAGTTATCATGGCAGTATATTCGCCTATAAAAAACATACCCCATCTAAGCCCTGAGTACTCCGTACCATAACCAGAAACAAGCTCGGTTTCATTTTCACTTAAACAAAGCGGAGTTCTATTAGTTTCTATGAAAATAGCTATAACAAATAAAACAAAAGCTAAAGGTTGTTTAAAAATAAGCCATGACAACAAGCCATTGCTTTGATAGTTATTAATATCTATTAAGGATAAAGATCCTACTAACATCACCACACACACCAATGAAAGCCCTGCAACGCTTTCATAAGAAATTATAGAAACTAAACCTCTAACTCCACCCAATAAAGACCATTTATTGTGACTTGCCAAACCACCTAAAAAAATAGCATAAAAACTGATTCCGCCCATACCTACAACAAATAATAAAGCTACATTGATATCAGCTATAATAGGGCGAATCACTCTCCCAAATAAAGTAAATTCTGGAAAAATAGGTATAGCAGCAATAGCCACAAAAGAGCAAATGGCTGCAATCAAAGGAGCAATTAAAAACACTATTTTTTGTGCATGAGTTGGCACAATATCTTCTTTTGTAAAAAGTTTGATCATATCAGCAACAACTTGAATCAAACCAAAAGGTCCAACCATATCAGGACCTAAACGACGGTGAAAAAATGCTAAAACCTTTCTTTCAAGGTAAGTTGCAATGCCAGCCAAAGTTGCAAAAACAGCTATAACAAGAATACACTTAATGACAGTTTCTATGATAAAAAATGTAAGATCACTCATATTTTTACTCCTGTTTTTTCAAGCCAAAGTCTAATATAACGTGAATTTTTAAATAAGTCTTGAGTATTTATTTTACAATCATAATCACCCAAATAAGCAGCATTTTCTAGATGTTCATCAGTTTTTACACTTAAAGCAAGTTGTATATATTGATTCTTTAAAATTACACTTTCATTTTGAGCCAAACCAAATTTTTCCATCAAATCAGCTGATAAAAATAATACCCCAACTTCATTAAAAGCTTTATTGCTCAGTTTTCCAAATTGATGAATAGGATTTGCAAAATATAAATCCAAATTCCCTTCTTCGCAAAAACTATGTTTTGTTTGCAACACTTTTTTTTCTAAATTTAAATTTGAAAAATCAAGTTCATAGCCTCTATGATTCTTTCCACCATTATCATAATAATTTTCTAAATCATCGAAACAAATGTCTTTGAAACCTTTTTCTTGAGGTAAGTATTTAGTATAATCTATAGTATATTCTTTATCAAAACCTAAAGCATTAGCTAAATCATTTAAAAAATAACCTTTAAATTCTACGGCTGCATTGGTAGGAACTACTCTTTTGTCATAATTAACAAAAGTACCTTCTTGCTGATTTAAACTCGAACTTGCAAGATCATAATGACCTTCATATGAAAAAGAAAAATCTCCTACTTCGTTATAACCAAGTGTTTTACCTTCTTTGTAAGTATCTTGTAAATCGCAAATCAAACTCACACCTAAAGTATTAGTGCAAGTTGGTATTAAAAATACTTTAAAATCAGTATGTTTTTGTATTAAAGCACATAATTTTGCTAATTGTAAATTCTTTTCATCATAGTAAAAATCACTTCCAATAACCAAAGTAAATTTTTGCTTTTTAGTCAATAAATTTTCTAAATTATCCTCATTTAAACCAAGAATTTTTGCATAATTTGATCGTTTTACTTCTATAGTTTTTGTAACTTTTTTAGGAATTTGTTTTTTTATTTCTTCAATAACAACATTACCATTATCATCTTGACTTTCAATCTTTTCAATAATTTCCTCTGTAATGGTTTCTTCAATTTCTTTATTATCTTGATAATAAGCATTTTCGAGTAGATTTTTTAAATCTTGTGGAAGATCTTTCGCAAATTTTTGCAAAAGAAAAAGCAAAATATTTTCATTATCTTGATAATTATGATTAATTTGCAAAAGATTTTTAGAATATTTATCTACTCCTTTATCTTTTATAGGATGAAAATATAAAGCTGCTCCCTTATTCATAACCAAAGCATTATTGATTTTATAACTAAGAGTTGGAGAATCATATCTTAAAAATGAACCTGCAATAATTAAAAAATCACTTTGTATAACATCATCACTATTTGCATTATACATATCACCTATTTCATGATAAAATACATTCAAAAAATCTTGAAAGGATTTTGCTTCATTGTTAATTAAATTTAAATTGAATTTATTACTTATATTTTGCAAAATTAGAGCTTCTTCATTTGTAATAAAACTGTTAAATTTAATATTTTTTATCTCTTCATCTCTAATCATATTTACTAATTTTTCAAAAGCTATTTGATCTTTATTTTCTACTTCATTTTGAATATTAAAGCCGTATCTTGCTGCTTTATTAAGTGTTGCAAATGCAAAGTCATTACTTACTCTATAAATTTTTTCTTTTTGATTATTAATGCTTGTTTGTTTGATATCATAGTACATTAACTCACAATCGCTAGAATGTGGGTTACTTGCTGGAATTCTTTTTAATTCCCAAGCATTTGAGGTATATTGAAAAGAAGCACCTACCAAAGCTCCGGTTGGACAAACACTAGTGCATTCCCCACAAAAAGAGCAATTAAGCATATCTCCACTACTTGGAGCTATTAAACTTTTTTGAAATTTAGTCCAAATAGCAAGAGCATCTTTACTCATACTTTCTTTGAAACTCGCATCAGGAGCATCAGAACCCCTAGGAATAGTTTTCAAAGCGCTTTCTCCTATTTTATCTTTACATACTGTTATACATCTTTCGCAAACTATACAAAGCGCAGGATCATAATTAATTTCACCCCATTTTTTATGTTCTTTATGCGTGTCTTTAATCCAATAATTTTGTACATTAACCCTAGCTTTATGCGTAAAATTTTGAAGCTCACATTCTCCTGATTTATCACAAACTCCACATTGTAATGGGTGATTAATACAATAAGCTTGCATAATAGCATTACGCTCATCCCATAAATTCGACAAATCACTCTCTACAACCATACCTTCTTTAACTTTAGTATTACAAGAATATACTTTTTTACCATCTGCTTCTACCATACACATACGACAGGCCAAAGTAGGAGAACAACCATTAAGATAACAAATTGCTGGGATAAATATATCATTTTTTCTAGCTACATTTAAGATATACTCGTTTTCATTTGCTTCACATTCTATACCATTGATGATGACTTTCATTTTATAACCTTAATCTGAGCTTTCGCAAAAGCAAATACATCGCTTTTATAATCATACAAAGCTACAGTGCCTTTTAAATTTGTATCAATTTTTACTTGTGTATTAAAAACTTTATTATTAAGTTTTAACTCTATAAAATCTTTATCTTTGACTTTAGCTATCAAAGCAAAAGAAGGTGAACAGTGTAAACTTGATTCTTTCAAAGTGCTTTTTAATACCACAATACCATCAAAATTATCAAGCTCTAAAAGCTTATCAAAATCTTTTTGTATTTTTAATTCTTCACACTGTTCATCACTACAAATTAAATCTAAGCTAAAATTTTGACAAAGTTTTACCAAGAAAAATTTAATATTTTCATAATCTTTATGTTTTTTTAAATTCTTATCAAAAATGATACATCGAGCATTTTGTAGAAATTCTAAAATTTCCAATGCTTCCTCTTCTCCAAAACAAGATTCTGCACTCAAGTATCCTTCATCTAAATCATCAAATCCATTCATACTCATTTTACACAATAATGCTAAAACAAAAGAGATGCTGGCTATTTCGCACTTATAAAATGTAGCATTTAAACTAGGGTCTTGAATACAAGAAATATTAATATTTTTACTTTTATTTAATTTTGTATTTAAATTTGGATTTTCTAAAGATAGTAAATCTACAAAGCATAAAGCATTTAAACCTTCTTGATATGCAGCTAATTGCATTCACCAACCTTTTTTAAAACTATGGTCCAATCTGCTTGATTAAATTTCAAAGAATTTAAAAGTTCACAATTTTGTTCTTTTACAAAAGCAAAACTTTTTTCTACATTAGAAAAATCCCCTATTTCAAATAAAACAACTAAAACTTCGCCATTGTAAGCTTTTTCAATAATCATCTTAAGATCAAAAAATAAATCTTTACTTTTTCTCAAATCCACGCGTCTCATCGATCTATCTCACCTAAAACGATATTTATACTTCCTAAAATCGCCACAGCATCTGCTAGATACGATCCTACAAGCATTTCTTCTAAAAAAGCACAATGAAAGAAGCTAGGAGTTCTAGCTCTTAATCTATAAGGTCTACCGCTTCCATCTGAATGAATAAAAAATCCAAGTTCGCCTTTTGGACTTTCAGTTGGTACATAAACTTCACCTTTTGGTGGCTTTAATCCCTGAGTTACTAAAACAAAATGTTGCATCAAAGAATAATTTTGAGTCATAATTTGTTCTTTTGATGCACTTACATACTCAGGATGATCACATAGAATTTGAGGAGGAGTATCTTTATATAAAGTAGCACATTGAATAAGAATTTTTAAACTTTCTCTAAATTCTTGCATATAAACCTTATATCTAGCATAAGAATCACCCATTTTTGCAACAGGCACTTGAAAATCTATCTCTTCATAAAGCAAATAAGGTTCTTCTTTTCTTACATCATAGGCTATCCCACTTCCTCTTAACATAACTCCGCTACATCCCCAGCTCAACGCTTGTTCTTTGCTTACAACACCTACGTTTTCAGTCCTTGCACGCCAAATTCTATTATCATCAAGCAAGGCTTCATAATCTTTAATATCATTTGGAAACTTATTACAAAATGCCAAAAGTTCTTCTAAAAAACCATCAGGTAAATCAAGCATTACTCCGCCAATCCTCATAGAAGAATGAGTTAGTCTCGCTCCACAATATTTTTCTATTAAATCAAGTACATATTCACGCTCTCTAAAACAATATAAAAATACAGTCATTGCTCCAATATCTAACGCATGAGTCGCCAACCACAATAAATGTGAAGCAATGCGATTTAACTCAAGCAATATCATTCTTATCACACTTGCTCTACGAGGTATTTCTAGGCCACAAAGCTTTTCAACGGCAGCTACATAAGCATAATTATTTGCACTTGCAGCAATATAGTCCATTCTATCAGTAGTTGGTATAAATTCCTGATAAATCATATTTTCAGCCATTTTTTCCATACCGCGATGCATATAGCCTATACAAGGACTAGCTTTAGTAATCTCTTCTCCATCAAGTTCTAAAATGAGACGTAAATTTCCGTGAGCACTTGGATGTTGGGGTCCAAGATTTACTATCATGGTGCCATCTTCTCGTTCAAAACTTATGTTTTCATAATAAGGTTTTAATTTAGTAGAAATTTGCATTTTATCTTCTCTTATTTAAAATTTTAGCTTCACTTCTTTTAATCTTTTTCACAAAAGGCACTCCACCTTCTTCTTGATATTCTTGCAAATGCTTATCTTCTCTTGGGGCTTCACCTTTGGCTACTTCATGATAAACTCTACTAAAGTTTAAGGTATCTTTTTCATTTACAAAACCGGGATCTCTGTTTTCTTCACCGACAACTTCTCTATATTCTTTACCAAAAATTTTATCTATTTCATACCATTTAGCAAATTCATCTCCTTCTAAAGGATAAGTTTTCAAAAATGGATGACCATACCAATCATCTGGCATTAAAATTCTTTTCAAATTAGCATGATTGATGATAAAAATTCCAAACATATCATAAATTTCTCTTTCACACCAATTTGCTCCCTTAAATACACTCATAACACTTTGGAGTTTATCCTTTACAGCAACAAAAGTTTTAATTCTTACTCTAAGATTTCTTTCTATATTTAAAAGTTGATAATATATTTCAAAACCTTTTTTTTGTTCTATAAAATCGATAGCACTCGCATCAGTAAATACTTCATATCCTAAATTTTTAAGTTCTTTCAAAATCTCAACATTATCATCTTTTTCTATCTCAATCACCCAAAAATCAAGCTCTATAAAGGATTTTTTTATATTAAACTTTTGTGAAATTGCACGAAAATCATCTTCAAATAAACTACCTTCTATACTTACTTTTTTAGTTTGAAGAGCATGATAAAATCTATCTTCATAATAGTTTTTTAACTGAACATTTTTCTTATCACTATATTTTCTCATTATATGAGCCTTTTTGGAGCAATATGTCTACTTGCTTTTTCTTTTCGGATTCTTTTTTGGAGTATCATTAGTGCAAACTGAAAAGTTTCAGGACGAGGCGCACAACCTGGCACATAAATATCAACTGGAATAATTCTATCAACACCTTGAACAGTTGAATAAGTATTAAACATACCGCCTGTATTAGCACAACTACCCATAGAAATAACCCACTTAGGATCTGGCATTTGATCATAAAGTCTTCTTGTAAATTCAGCATGTTTTTTGCTCAAAGTTCCTGCTATAATCATCACTTCAGACTGCCTAGGACTAGCTCTAAAAATCGTTCCAAATCTATCAAAATCATATCTTGAACCACCAGCTGCCATCATTTCAATAGCACAACAGGCCAACCCATACGATAAAGCCCACAAAGAATTGCTTCTTCCCCACTGAATTAATTTATCAACCGTAGTTAAGACAACTGGAGCGTTACTCATTTTTTGATACTCTGCCACTCAAATGCTCCTTTTTTATAAGCGTATAAAAATCCTACTGCAAGTAAAAAAATAAAAATAAAAACCTCAACTAAAGCAAGTAAAGATAAACCGTATTTTGAAAGCTCCATACTCAAATCTTTAAAGATTACAGCCCAAGGAAATAAAAACACTACTTCAATATCAAGTAAAATAAAAATTAAAGCAAAAACAAAAAATTGAGAATTAATTTTATTAGCCTGCTTAGAAGCCATAGGACCACATTCATAAATTCCAAGTCCTAGTTTTTTTCTATTATGAGAAGCTAATTTCGAGCCTATCTTTGAAGATAAATATACTAAAGTAAAAAATATAACACTTGCGATAACAAGCATTGCAAATATACCAAAGTACTGATGCTCTATAGTTGTATGAGTCATAACAAACCTTTTTTAAAGCATAATTGGGAGATATTTTACTTTATTTTAGCTATATAAAAACTTATTATTAAAAAATATTTTATAGATATTCCAAAATGAAACATTTTTTATGTCTTTATAAGATTATTTTCTTATTACAAATATTGTTTAAAATTTTTTCTTGATGCGAAATAAAAATATAAGTTATATCGTGAGACTTTTGAAAACATTTAAGATAATCTAAAATTTGGTAAGCTGTTGGCATATCTAAAGCTGAAGTAATTTCATCAAGTATCAATAATTTTGGCTTTAAAATTAAAGCTCTAATTAATCCTAGTCTTTGACATTGACCACCACTAAGTTTTGATGGTTTTAAATTCAAAATATTTTCTTGTAATTGAAAAATATTAAATAATTGAAAAATTTCATCCCAATCTGGAATTAAATTAAAATTTTCATACACATTCAATATCAGCTTTTTAACATTTTTGTAAGGATTAAGTGCAAGCTTTTGGTCTTGAAAAATATATTGAATTTCTTTACGAATTTTTCTTTGCTCTTCAAAAGATAAATCTAAAATATTTTTATTTTCAAATTCTACCGCACCTTCATCTGCGTACTCAAGCATACAAAGAATTTTAGCTAAAGTACTTTTTCCACTACCACTTTCTCCGCATAATAATAAATTTTCATTTTGATACAAACTAAAATTAATATTTTTAAAAACAAAAATTTCTTCTTCTTGCAAATACCAATGTTTTTTGAATTTATAGCTTTTACTTAAATTTGTAACTCTTAAAAGCATGCACTCTCTATATTTAATAATTTTTGAGCATATTGGCTTTTTGGAAATTTTAAAAATTCCTCTATATCATATTGACAAATCACATCATTTTCTTCAAAAACTAATACCTCATCGCATAATTGTTTCACTAAATTTAAATCATGACTAACATAAATAATATTTTTAAAATTTGCTTTTAAACTTTTTAAAATATCAATAATTTTACATTCATTTTGCATATCAAGCGAACTAGTTATTTCATCACACAATAAATACTGCGACCCACTTAACAAAGCTAAAGCTATTTGAACTCGCCTTGCCATACCCCCGCTTAATTGATAAATGAAAGAATGCCATAAAAGATCATGATTTTTAAGTCCTAAACATTCAAAAAAATAAAATGCTTTTTCTTTAATTTGTTTTGTGTTTAAATTAGTATGTGTTTTTATGACTATATTAAAATAACTTCCAATATCTACAAAAGGATAAAAACTTCCATAAACATCTTGAAAAAGTAAATTAACTTTCATCCTTAAAAAGTTCAATTCTTTATCGTTTAATTTTAAAACTTCATAATCATCAAATTTTATAGTTTTAGCTTGTAATGTATAATTTTTATCAAAAAGTCTAATTAGGCTTTTTAATAATAAACTTTTTCCTATTCCACTTTTTCCCACAATAGCCAAAGATTTTTCATCTTTAAGCTCAAAATTCACATTTTGTAATAATTTTTTTTGTTTAAAATTCAAATTTAAATTTTCGACACATATCATATTTTAATATCCTCTTGTGTATCATTGGCTAAAGCAAGCAAAGGCAAAATAAGCAAAAGTATAAATACCACAGGAAAAACTATCATCCACCAAAATCCCAAAAACACAGCTTTATTTGCATCATTTAACATATTACCCAAACTTGGAGTAGAAAGTTCAACTCCTAAACCAAAAAAGCTCAATGTAGCTTCTGCTGTGATAGAATGAGCTATATGTAAAACAAAAAGTACAAAAATTAAATTTAAACACGCTGGTAAAAGATCACTAAACAAAGCTTTTGTTTTAGTACTCCCTAAAATAATAGCATTTTGATAAAATTCTAATTTTTGAAATTTATTCAATTGATTATCAATTACTTTAGCAATAAAAGCGAAATGACCTAAAGCTATAATAAAAATCATACTCCATAAAGACCCTGATAAAAAACTTTGAAAAAACATTACCACAAGTAAAGATGGTAAAGCTAAAAGCATATCAAGTATTCTTGAAAAAAAAGCATAGGCAAAAAATCTTGATATAAAAACATAAGCTAAAGCAAAAATCACACTTAAAAATGCTGCGCTTACACCTACAAATAAGGAAATACGCAAGGCATATAAGGTTCTAGAAAAAATATCTCTTCCTAAAATATCTGTTCCAAAAATATGGGTGAAATTTGGGGTTATCTTAGCCACATTAAGATCGATCAAAACTGGATCATATTTGCTTAAAAATGGAGCAAAAAGCGCTAAAAATATACTTAAAATTATTAAAAAAATATAAAATTTACGCATTTGCAAACCTTGGATTAATCATTTTACAAACTATTTCTACAAGTAAATTTACAAAAACGACAACTAAAATGCTAAAACACAATATAGCCAAAACTACAGGATAATCTTTAAATAAAATGCTTTTGATAACTAAATTTCCAACACCTTCATATGAAAATACACTTTCTACAATATAAGTACCCATTAAAAAGCTTACAAAAGAAGCTCCAAAATACGCTAGTATAGCACCCAATGAATCTTTTAATATAAAATGAAAATATACTCTTTTTTTACTAAGTCCTCTAGCAAATGCAGCTTCTATAAAATTTTGATTTAAACTATCAATTAAAGTAGTTCTTATAAAACGCACAAAAATAGCTAAATGCGAAAGAACTAAAACACTAACTGGCAAACACAAATGCCACAAACGATTCAAAATATCATCTTCATAGCCAATATCAACTATAGCTGAACTTGGAAAAATATTCAAAAATACACAAAAAAATAATATTAAAAGCAAAGATAAAGAAAAAGTAGGCAAAGCAAAAAAGCTCATTGTAACAAAAGTAATGAATTTGTCTAAAAAACTATCTTTATAAATTACACACAAAAGTGCTAAAAGTATAGAAAGAAAAAATAAAATTCCAAAAGATAAAGTTCCAAGTATTAAAGTGTAAGGAAGTTTTTCTTTTAATATTGCATCTACTTTTTCACCACTAATCAAAGAATATGAAAAATCTCCTTTTAAGGCCTTTAACGCCCAATTTTCATACTGATGCAACAAAGGCTTATCTAAATCTAAATTTCTTTCTATTTGTTCTTTTAATTTTAAACTAATCCCTTGAGGTACACTAGCAAAAACGACACTGCCTTTTGCATAATAAATCATTGCAAAGCACATAAAACTTGAAAAAAAAAGTAAAAAAAACGCCCACAAAAGGCGTTTAAAAATCAATTTTAACACTTAGTTTTTAATCCACTCATAAGCATTCCATGTAAAACCTACTCCGTGATGACCTAAAACATGAGACTTAATACCTTCAATATTATTAGCAAACACTAAAGGATAATCGATATAAGCTATAAATAAGAAAGCAGGATCATCATATAAAGCTTGTATGAAATCTCCATAATATCTTTTTCTTTCTTTAGAATCTAGCGAATTTCTAGCAAGCTTTAAAGATTCATCTACTTTAGAATTCTTATAATGTCCAAAATTCCAACCGCTTGAATTTAAAGTAGAATCTTGGGAGCTTGCAAAAACTCTAAAAGTATGAAAATCAGGATCATAAGGACTACCCCAACCCACCAAAAAACTATCTTCTTTAGTATAATCAAAACTTCCACTTGGCTTAGCTATAGCCTTAGCTTTAATACCTAATTTTAAAAATTCACTTTGTAAAATATTAACCAAGGCCACTCTTAAAGGATCTTCACTCATAGCATACATTTCAAAGCTAAATTCCTTACCATCTTTTTCTAAAATACCATTTTTATTTTTAACAAAACCTGCTTGTTTTAAAAGCTCATTTGCCTTTTTTATATCATACTTATACGTAGCAAATTTATTAGGATTAGCCCATGATTTTTCTAAAGGATGATTAGCTACTTTACCAAAAGAGTGCAAAAGTGATTCTACTATAGCATTTTTATCTATAGCATAATTTAATGCTATACGCACTTTTATGTCTTTTAAAAATTCATTATTAAGATTAAACATTAAAGCTCGATAATCAGCAGAAGGCTCAACTAGTACTTTAAAACTTTTATCATTTTGAAAATTTGAAGCCAAAGAAAAATCAACCAATGCTACATCTATAGAACCATTTTTAAGCTCAATAGCACTTATACTTGGATCTTTTATATTTTTAAGTATAAGTTTTGGAGTTTTAACTTTAGTTAAATAATATTTTTCATTAGCTTCTAAAATCATATACTGACCTTGCTTCCACTGCTTAAGTTTATAAGATCCAGTTCCTATTGGATGTTGATTAAAATCTGTAGTATTTAAATTTTCTTTTTCAAGCAAATGATGTGGTAAAACTCCTACACTTAAAGCATCTAAAAAAGCTGGAAAAGGATTTGATAAAGTAATACGAATATGATAATCATCGATAATTTTTACCTCTTTTACAGCATCAAAATTTACTTTTGAGGGAGAATTTAGTTTTTCATCTTTTAAAGCATTGATACTAAATTCTACATCTTTAGCACCAAATTTAACTCCATCATGCCACAATACATCATCTCTTAAGCTAAATTCATATACAAGACCATCTTTACTTACTTTCCAAGAAGTAGCTAAATCAGGAGCTAAACTCATATTTTCATCAAAACGTGTCAATCCTGAAAATACCAATCCTATAGCCACATCGTGATCTTCACTAAATAGCGGATTAATACGCTCTGGCTCATTTTCTACTGCAATCACTATAGTATCTTTTGGGGTAATAGCAAAAAGATTCGACACACAAAAAAACATTAAAACAAATTTCAACATAAAATGCCTTTCTTAAAAATTTTCAAAGATTATAACATCTACTCATCATAAGCTTTAGTAAAAATTTCATTTTTGTCATCAAATAAAAGTTGCAAATATCTCTCATATTGTTTAAGTATATCTACGATGATTTCTTGCTCATTTAAATATTCTATATTATAGCCATTACGTGAATCTGCAAAGAAAGTTTGGGGTTCAAAAATAAATTCTTTATAGTAAGTAGGCATAAACTTATCATCAATAATACTCTGACTTGCTTGTTTTTTTACAACTTGCACTCCATAAATAAAATCTTTTGCTAACTCTTTTTTAATAATTAATTTAATGCTAGATTTTTCTTGTACAACTTGTGAATTTAAACCATAATTTTTTAGACTTCTATTAAGCTCGCTCATAGCATTTTTTACCTTGGTATCTAAAAATTTTTCTATATCTTTTTCTTTGCTTTGTTTTAAAATTCTTGCTAGCCTTTCTTGCCAAAATTCACCTGAAAAATAAACACTACTTTGACTTAGTTTAGTTAAAGAATAATTTACATCAACAATCAAACCTCTTAGCAAAGAAAAACACATCAAACAAAGCAAAAATGCAAAAGGTAAAGCTACTATCATTGTGATACCCAAAATAGCTCCCAATCCACCTGAATATAGCAAAGAAATAGCCAAAAGCGCTAATATAAAACCCCAAAGTATATTCTGCCATTTATATGGTTCACTTGCATTGTGACTTCCTAAAGAATTCAACACAAAAATTCCACTATCTGCAGAAGTTATAAAAAATAAAGAAAGTACCATTAAAGCCAACAAAGAACTCCAATATGCAAAAGAAAAATTTTCCAGAAAATAAAAAAGCAAACTTTCAGGCGATGAAGTAAAAGGACTTAAAATATCATTTAAATTCAAAGCACTATTACCAAAAACACTAAACCAAAGTATATTGAAGCTAGTAGGTACAACAAGCACTCCAAATATAAATTCCCTTATGGTTCTACCACGCGAAATTTTAGCTATAAAAAACCCGACAAAAGGGGACCAACTAAGCCACCAAGCCCAATAGTATATAGTCCAATTATTAAACCATTCTATATGTTCTTTCTCATAATAATAAGTCTTAAAACTAAGCTCTATAATATTTTGCAAGTAATTGCCTATATTGGAGCTAAATCTCGAAAGAATTTCTATGGTATTAGAAGAAAAAAGTACAAAAAACATTAAAGCTATAGCAAAAATCAAATTTGCTTCACTTAAAAGTTTCAATCCTTTAGTTAAACCACTGATTGATGAAAGCGTTGCCAAGGAAATGATCACAATTATAATAATACTTTGCTCTAAAAAGCTTTGCTCACTTACAATACCCAAATTTAAAAAACCAGCATTTAATTGAGAAGCACTATAGCCAAGTGTAGTACTAATACCAAAAACTGTCACAATTAAAGCTAAAATATCAACCAAATTTCCCCAAAAGCCATATATTTTATCTTTTAAAAGAGGGTAAAAAGCACTGCGCAAACTCAAAGGCATCTTATATCTAAAACCAAAATAAGCCATAGCCAAAGCACACACTCCATAAATAGCCCATGGATGAATTCCCCAATGAAATATAGTATGCAACATAGCTTCTTCATCACTTGCTTGCAAAGCTTTTTTATGAATAAGAGGTTCGGCTACACCAAAATACATAAGTCCTACACCCATGCCCGTAGCAAAAAGCATAGCAAGCCATGAAGTAAATTTAAAGCAAGGTGTTTCATCGTCATCTCCTAGCTTAATGTCGCCAAACTTAGATAAAGCAAGAGTGAGCATAAAACATACAAAAAAACTCACACTTAATATATAAAACCATGAAAAATTTGTAAAAATTTCATTTCTAATATGATTAATAAAATCGTTTGTAACTTTAGGAAAAAAAATACAACTAAAGCTTAAAACTACTATAATGCTGACACTAGGTAAGAATACTGCCTTTTTAAAACTTGTCTTTAACATGGTCTTCCTTTTTATAGTTTTAATTTAAGTTAATATTCTTAACTATGCAAGAAAATATCTTAAAAAAATAAAAAATCAATAAAATATAATATGAACCTTTTGAGATCCATGAACTCCAAAAACAGTTATCAATTCAATATCTGCTGTTCTTGAAGGGCCAGCAATAAATAAAATATTGCTAGGTAAAATTTCATTTTCATTTTTTACTAAATTTAAAGCCTCGCTAAGACTTTTTACAATATTTTCTTTTTTTAACAAAACAATACAAAGCATAGGAGCCAAAGAAAGCATTCTTGGTTGATTTTTATCTGATACAACTAAAGCTACACCATGTGAACTCACACCAACTCTTGCTTGAATAACGGAAAAATCACTATGAAAAACTTCTTTTCTTAATTTTTCAATTTCTTGATTAAAACAAGTCTTTTTTTCTGCATCAATTTTATCAATATCTATGCTTAAATCACTAGGATAAATAAAGCTTTTATATCCATAGCTTGCAACAATTTGATTAATTTTTTCTTCTAATTTTTCCAATGTGCTTTCTTCTACTATATATTTATTTGCACTCATTTTTTCTTTTAATTCAAACAACATATCATCACTTGTTTTGATATGTTCTACCGGATCTATAGTCAGAATTTTTTCAACAGATAACTGTGTATTTTGAATCTTGTTTAAAATAGCTTCTTTGCTTTTTGAAGAAATTTCATTTATTCTACTCACATATTACTCCTTGCATATTCTCAAGTTCTTTATAAAGATTAAGTTTTACTTGTGGGAATTCTTTATAAGCACTCCATTTTTTGATTACTGGTAGAGAATTTTTTCCTTTTTGTAAAAACCAATTAAACTTATGTAAATTTGCCAAAGTATTTTTCCAAATCATAGGAGAAGTAGCTACTTTTTCAAAAATTTTAAAAGACATAGCTTCAGTGGTATTTGGTGTAATATTTTCAAAACTTCCTTGTCCTACTTTTGCAGCTCTTAATTTGCGTATTAAATCTGCAAGAGGAATTTTTACTGGACAAACTTCAGAACATCTTCCACAAAGAGAACAAAAGGTAAGGATATCTCCATTTTCTTGCATACCAAAAAGATTAGGACTAATTACTTCTCCAATAGGACCTGGATAAACACTTTGATAAGTATGTCCACCTATTTTATCATATACAGGGCAAAAATTCATACATGCTCCACATCTTATACAACGCAAAGCTTCATAATAATCTTCATCATTTAACATTTTGCTTCTATTGTGATCAAAAAGAATGATATGCACTTCTTTTGGACCATCTAAATCTCCATTTTTTCTAGGACCTGTGATAATATTATTGTAAGTTGGTATAAATTGTCCTGTAGCTGAAGGAGTGAGTAAAGAAACCATAGTAGCAGCATCTTCAAAACTTTCCATAACTTTTTCTATACCACAAAGTGCTACGTGAATATCACTTGCAGTAGTGCACATTCTACCATTTCCTTCATTTTCTATGAGCCAAAATGCTCCTTCTTTAGACATAGCAAAATTAACTCCACTAAGTCCCATTTTAAGGCCTTCAAACTCATCTCTTAAGTGCTTTCTTGCAATAAAATTTAATTTTTCAGGCTCACTTTCTAAATCTGAACCCAATTTTTCTTGAAAAATTTTGCCAATCTCGTAACGATTTTTATGTACAGCTGGAACTACAATATGTACAGGAGTCTCATTGTTTAATTGCAATATAAGCTCTCCTAGATCTGTTTCGACAGCCTTTAATCCTTTAGCTTCTAAATAATGATTTAAGCCTATTTCTTCGCTAGCCATAGACTTACCTTTCAAAATTTTACTTATATTTTTTTGTATCATCAATTCATAAATAATTTCACAGGCATCCTCATCAGAATTAGCCCAATGAACATTTATACCATTTTTGATAGCATTTTTCTCAAATTCTAAAAGTCTATCGTATAAAGTTGAAAGAGCATTGTTTTTTGCTTGTTTTGCTTTAGATCGTAATCCTTGCCAATCATTAAATTTTTCATCTATAACTTTTAAACGATTTTTTTGTAAAGTATGCATAGCTGATCTTAAATTTTCCCTCATTTGTTGATCATGAATTTTTATATCAACAATTTGCTCGTGCGCCATTTTCATATTGCAATCCCTTCAAGACGTTTATTTAAAAAGTCGTATAAATGAATTCCTTTTATATCAAGCCCCATTTTATTCATTGTACCCGCAATATTCATCAAACATCCACCATCAGAACTTAAAACATATTTTACACCTGTTCTCTGAATATCTTTGATTTTTTCTTGTGCCATAGAATTTGAAATTTGCGGTTCTTTTACAGAAAAAGTTCCACCAAAACCACAACATTCTTCTTCAAATTCTAAAGGAATTAATTCTACATTTTTGAGTTTTTTTAATAAATTCTTACTTGATTGTATGCTTTTTTGAATTCTTAATGCATGACAATTAGAATGCCAAGTAACCTTTAATGGCTCACCCTTATCTTCATATTCTACATTTAATACAGTATCTAAATACTGACTAAGATCAATCACTCTTGAACTAAATTCTTTTACCAAGGCATAATTTTCATCATCTTCAAAAAGTTCTAAATAATCATGACTCATCATGCCAGCACAGGATCCACTTGGAACAACAATAGGGTAATCTTGAGTAAAAAGCTTTATATTATGCAAAGCTACATTTTTACTTTCTTTGAAATATCCAGAATTAAATGAAGGTTGAGAGCAGCAAGTTTGCTGCTTTTTAAATATTACTTCCACACCTTCTCTTCTTAAAAGCCTAACCGCATTTAAAATACTTTCTTGCATTATTGCACTACCCAAGCAAGTTGCAAATAAATATACTTTTTTCATTATCAATCCTTATTTTAAAAGCACTGCTTCAGGAACAATACCTTGAAAGAAAAACGCTATAACAAAAGTCCAAATTCCTATTAAAATTATAAATCCAATTGAATATTTTAAAGTAAATCTAAACAACTCAGACTCTTTTCCTACAAGCCCAACTGCTGCACAAGCAACTGCTATACTTTGAGGAGATATCATTTTACCTACAACTCCACCAACAGAATTTGCTGCTAAGAATAATGTTTCTGAAATTCCTAATTTTTGAGCACTAACTTGCTGAAGAGTTCCAAAAAGTAAATTTGAACTAGTATCAGAACCTGTTAAAAACACCCCTATCCATCCTATAATAGGAGAAAAAAATGCATAAGCATCACCTGTATTAGAAAATGCAAGACCTAAGGTAGTACTCATACCACTATTTTTTGCTATAAAAGCAAAAGCAACAACTAAACCTATAGTCAAACAAGGGGTAGCCATCTCTTTTAAAGTCTCCCAAAAACACTCTGTAGCTTCATTAATTTTTATTTTTAATACCACAATACTCATTAAAGCAGCTACTAAAATAGCAGTTCCTGCCTGCGCTACTAGATCTATTGCATGCGATGGAATCATTGTTTTGGTATTTTGAGGATTAACTATATCAGGACTCACAATAACACCTAATGCTTCATTAAATTTTAAAGTAAATTGCATGAAATTTAAAATTCCATCTTTAGCAAATAAAGCTTTAAACCAAGGTTGAGTCCATATAATAATACATATAATTAAAAGTATAAAAGGAACCCAAGCTAAAAATACTTTTTTAAATTCTAATGTTTGAGTAGTTTCAAAATTTTTTACATCATCTAACCTAAAAATATTTTTTGGCTTCCAAAATTTCAAAAATAATGTAGTAGCAGATAAAGAAACAACAGCAGATATAATATCAGGAAGTTCTGCTCCTAAATGATTTGAACTTAAAAATTGCGTAATTGTAAAAGATACAGCCGCTACAAAAATAGCAGGAAAAGTTTCTCTTACTCCTTTTAAACCATCCATTAAAAAAACAATAAAAAATGGTATAGTTAAACTCAATGGAACAAGCATTCTACCTACCATAGCTGAAACTTCATATTGTCCTATTCCAGCTAAATTACTCATAGCGATAATAGGTATTCCAACTGCTCCAAAAGCTACTGGAGCAGTATTGGCTATAAGACAAAGTCCTGCAGCATATAAAGGTCTAAGTCCAAGTCCCACAAGTAAAGCAGCAGTAATAGCTACTGGTCCACCAAAACCTATAGCCCCTTCTAAAAAAGAACCAAAGCAAAAACCAATTAAAATAACTTGAATTCTATGATCTGGTGTGATACCTATAACACTTTGTTTAATGATTTCAAAAGAACCTGATTTAATAGAAAGTTTATACAAAAATATGGCCGCAATAATAATCCACGCTATGGGCCAAATACCATTAGCAAAGCCTTGTATAAAACTAGCACCTAATAAAGAAAACGGCATATCATAAGCAAATATTGCTACAATACTTGATACAATAAGAGTCAAAAATCCTGCTTGATAACCCTTAAGTTTAAAAACAACAAGAGAAAGCAAAAAACACAAAATAGGCAAAAAAGCCACCAAAGCACTCAAGATTATATTATCAAACGGATTATATATTTGTTGCCACATATTTTTCCTTATCAATTTGAAATTTATATAGATATTTAGCTTAACAAATATTTTGATTGTTTGTGTATTTTTGTTAGAAAAATATTTAATGATATGGGTATAAGAGTAACATATATTTATGTAAAAATCTGTTACACTATCAAAATTAAGATTTTAGTAATATTTAAAATTATTTATATTTATAACTTTACATCATATGTAAAATATTTACAATATTTTTATAATTTTTACTATGATTTCACATTTGAAAATAACAATTTATAGTTACTTTTAGTAATTATATAAATAATTTTTATAATAAATGAGAAAAATCGATACATTAAACTTATTTTTTTGTAATTTTCTTAATATTAATACTATTTTAAACTTGTAAATATTTTTATTTTTGTTACAATCATTCTACTTTTAAATTTGAAAGAAAGGATAAAAATGCGTTATTTAGCTATATTTGCGATGTCAATTACGCTAAGTTTTGGTGCTGCTAATGCGCCTATACAAGATAAAACAGGAACAGGGCTTGTTCTTTCAAGCCATGAACTTGCCAATAAAATTGGTAAAGAGGTGCTTGATAAGGGCGGTAATGCTATAGATGCGGCTGTTGCTGTAGGTTATGCTTTAGCTGTAGTGCACCCTTCGGCTGGAAATATAGGCGGAGGTGGATTTGCTGTAATACATTTAGCAAATGGTGAAAGCACTACTCTTGATTTTAGAGAAATGGCTCCGTTAAAAGCAACTAGAGATATGTATCTTGATAAAAAAGGAGAGGTTATTCCAGATGCCTCAACCATAGGATACTTAGCTGCTGGCGTGCCTGGAACCGTAAAAGGTATGAGTGCAATGTTAGATCGCTATGGCACAATGAAATTGAGTGATTTAATGAATCCTGCTATAAAATTAGCTGAAAAAGGATATCTTATCAACGATCGACAAGAACAGACTATGTTGGAAGTTCAAGATATGTTTAAAAAATTTGATAGCTCACGTAAATACTTTCTTAAAAAAGATGGTAGTACTTATAAAAGCGGAGATTTATTTGTCCAAAAAGATTTAGCAAAAACCTTAAAACTTATTTCTAAAGAAGGTCCTGATGCTTTTTATAAAGGCAAAATTGCTAATCTAATAGAGTCAGATATGGCTAAAAACAATGGTATTATTACAAAAGAAGATTTAGCACAATATGAAGTAATTTGGAGAAAACCAGTAAAAGGTACTTATAGAGGATATGATATAATTTCCATGTCTCCACCTAGCAGTGGTGGTACCCATATAATTCAAATTTTAAATATTATGGAAAATGCTAATATAGAAAAATTAGGTTATGGTAGCTCTAAAACTTTACATATAATGGCTGAAGCTATGCGTCAAGCTTATGCAGATAGATCAGAATATATGGGTGATCCTGATTTTGTAAAAATTCCACTTGAAAAACTTACAAGTAAAGCTTATGCAAAAGAAATTTACACAAAAATACCAAAAAATAAAGCTTTACCAAGTTCTAAAGTAAAACCTGGATTAGGACAAATCCACGAAGGTCATAATACTACTCATTACTCTGTATTAGATAGCAAAGGAAATGCTGTCAGTATAACTTATACTATTAATGCAAGCTATGGATCTGGTGCTGCTATAGAGGGAGCAGGATTTTTATTAAATGATGAAATGGATGATTTTTCTATAAAACCAGGAGTTCCAAATCTATATGGTTTAGTAGGTGGTGAAGCTAATGCTATAGAACCTAAAAAAAGACCTTTAAGCTCTATGAGTCCGACCATAATACTTAAAGATGGTAAGGTATTTATGGTAGTGGGTAGTCCAGGTGGATCTAGAATTATCACAACAGTTTTACAAGTGATTTCAAATGTTATAGATCACAAAATGGATATTTCAACAGCAGTAGAATCTCCAAGATTCCATATGCAATGGCTTCCTGATGAACTTAGAACTGAACCATTTGGAATTATCAAAGATGTTGAAAATAATCTCGTAAAAATGGGTTATACAATCTCAGAACAACCTTATATGGGTGATGTAAATGCTATAATGATAGATCCTAAAACACAAAAAATTGTAGGTTCTATGGATACAAGAAAAGAATTTTAATCTTGTTTTGCCTTTGAATTTTCAAAGGCAAATTTTGTATCCCCAATAACTCCACTATATCTTCTACCACCATAAGTAACAATGATTTTCTAAAAGAAATAAAATTAGCTATAGATAATACATTAGTATATCCAAGGCAAGCTCAAAAAATGAGAATGAGTGGTGAAGTTTTGGTAGAATTTACTTGGACAAATCAGCAAATATTAAAAAATTTAAAAGTAATTACGCCTTCTAAATACAAACTTTTAAATGAAAGCGCTTTACAAACTATACACTTAGCTTCTAAGTATTTTCCTAAATATGATCAAACATTTAATATAAGAATTCCTATAATATATAAAATAAACTAGTCTTCATAAAATAATCATTATAAAATTATGGTCAATTACTGCTTTTAACACACCTATATTTCAAGAAGAACTAATAGAATTAAACATAAAACTTAAAATAGAAGATTTAACACATCTTTATAAAACTATTGTAAAAAAAATATAATAAATAAATTTATACTATTCTAAGTTACTAATAAATCATAGCTTTTATACTCTAAAAACAAAAACCCACTTATATAAAAACAATTTCAATATATCTTGCTAATAAACTAATCTTAAAAAATACCTAGAATATAAACTTATAAATCATAAAAAAGCTTTACTCAATAAGAGATTAAATTCATTTCTTATTATAATATCATTTTGCTTTAATAAAAATATCAATAAGCTAAAATAAGTAGTAGAAGAATTAACAAGTCCGCAATGAGCTACTTTCCCCCTGCCAGTAAGGCGTAGTATCATCACCCACGATGTGCTTAGCTTCTTGGTTCGGGATGGGACAAGGCGTCTCCACATCTGTATAATCACGGACATTGTTATTTAAATATTCTAAACTAAGAATACTTAAAAAACAATGTTAAGAGCAAGTTTAAAAAAACATTTTCTTTTAAGATTATAAAAAACCTTAACAAGGAAGTGATGCTTTATAAGATAAGCCAAACGCTCTATTAGTACTGGTCAGCTAAAAGACTTTCATCCATTACACACCCAGCCTATCAAACTAGTAGTCTTCTAGAGAGCTTAGAGAAGATTCATCTTAGAGTTGGCTTCACGCTTAGATGCTTTCAGCGTTTATCCGTTCCAAACTTAGCTACGCTGCGATGCTCTTGGCAGAACAACAGCTACACCAGTGGTTTGTTCAACCCGGTCCTCTCGTACTAGGGTCAAATCTCTTCAATCTTCTTACGCCCACGGCAGATAGGGACCGAACTGTCTCACGACGTTCTGAACCCAGCTCGCGTACCGCTTTAAATGGCGAACAGCCATACCCTTGGGACCTGCTCCAGCCCCAGGATGCGATGAGCCGACATCGAGGTGCCAAACCTCCCCGTCGATGTGAGCTCTTGGGGGAGATCAGCCTGTTATCCCCGGGGTACCTTTTATCCTTTGAGCGATGGCCCTTCCACACAGAACCACCGGATCACTAAGACCGACTTTCGTCTCTGCTTGACTTGTATGTCTTGCAGTTAAGCTGGCTTATACCTTTATACTCTACGAACGATTTCCAACCGTTCTGAGCCAACCTTTGTAAGCCTCCGTTATTATTTGGGAGGCGACCGCCCCAGTCAAACTACCCACCAGACATTGTCCCACTTGAGGATAACTCAAGCTGGTTAGCTACCCAAATAAGAAAGAGTGGTATCTCAACAACGGCTCATAATAAACTGGCGTCTATTAATCAAAGCCTCCCACCTATCCTGCACATTCTTATCCAAATAGCAGTGTCAAGCTGTAGTAAAGGTCCACGGGGTCTTTCCGTCTTGCCGCGGGTAGGAGGAATTTTCACCTCCACTACAATTTCACTGGATCCCTCTTTGAGACAGCTCCCATCTCGTTACGCCATTCATGCAGGTCGGTATTTAACCGACAAGGAATTTCGCTACCTTAGGACCGTTATAGTTACGGCCGCCGTTTACTCGGGCTTCGATCAAGAGCTTCGCTAATGCTAACCCCATCAATTAACCTTCGAGCACCGGGCAGGCGTCACACCCTATACATCCTCTTGCGAGTTAGCAGAGTGCTGTGTTTTTGGTAAACAGTCGGGAGGGACTCTTTGTTGTAAGTTTCTTCGCTTTCGGAGTAAATCCTAGTACGAAGCGAACCACACCTTATACCGAAGATACGGTGCTATTTTGCAGAGTTCCTTAAAGAGAGTTCTTCCACGCGCCTTAGAATACTCATCCCACCCACCTGTGTCGGTTTACGGTACGGGCAACATTAGCTAAACTTAGAAACTTTTCTTGGCTCGACAGCATCAGCAATTCTCCTCGCTATCCGAAGATTTTGAAGAGCCTTTCAGTTCTCGGAGTATTCTTATACGGATTTGCCTATATAAGCTCCTACAACCTTAGACTAGCACTTCCATCCGCTAGCTTGCTTAGCTCTAAGCGTCCTTCCATCGCACACTAATGTTGGTATTGGAATATTAACCAATTTGCCATCGTCTACCCCTTTCGGACTTGACTTAGGACCCGACTAACCCTACGATGACGAGCATCGCGTAGGAAACCTTGGGTTTACGGCGTTAATGATTCTCACATTAATTATCGCTACTCATGCCTGCATGCTCACTTCTATTCGCTCCAGCACTCCTTACCGGTATACCTTCGACGCAAATAGAACGCTCTCCTACCACTTAGTAAAACTAAGTCTACAGCTTCGGTACTTACTTTAGCCCCGTTATATTTTCCGCGCAAAATCACTAGACCAGTGAGCTATTACGCTTTCTTTAAAGGATGGCTGCTTCTAAGCCAACCTCCTGGTTGTTTAAGTAACTTCACATCGTTTTCCACTTAAGTAAGATTTAGGGACCTTAGCTGGTAGTCTGGGTTGTTTCCCTCTTGACGACGGATTTTATCACTCGCCGCCTGACTGCTGTGATTACACATAAGGTATTCGGAGTTTGATAGGGTTTGGTACATTGGTGTATGCCCTAGCCCATTCAGTGCTCTACCCCCTTATGTTACGACACAACGCTATACCTAAATATATTTCGGAGAGAACCAGCTATCACGAAGTTTGATTGGCCTTTCACCCCTATCCACAAGTCATCCCGGGGCTTTTCAACGCCTATGGGTTCAGTCCTCCACTAGCTCTTACACTAGCTTCAACTTGCTCATGGATAGATCACTTCGTTTCGGGTCTGCAGCATCTGACTTAATCGCCCTATTCAGACTCGCTTTCGCTACGGCTTCGCGTGTGCTTAACCTTGCCAGACACCACAACTCGCAGGCTCATTATGCAAAAGGCAGTCCATCACACTGTATTGCTACATAGTGCTCTGAATGATTGTAAGCAAATGGTTTCAGGTTCTATTTCACTCTGATCACCTCAGTTCTTTTCACCTTTCCCTCACGGTACTTGTGCACTATCGGTCTGGTAGTAGTATTTAGGGTTGGATCGTGGTCGACCCAGATTCAGACAGGATTCCTCGTGTCCCGCCCTACTCAGGATACTGCTAGCTAAAGTTTGGTTTTCGTATACGGGACTATCACCCTCTATGGCTACACTTTCCAGAGTGTTCTACTAACCTCACTTATTGCACATTGCAGTCCTACAACCCCCAGTGCAAGCACTGGGTTTGCCCTCTTGCGCTTTCGCTCGCCGCTACTGACGCAATCTCTATTGATTTCTTTTCCTGTAGGTACTAAGATGTTTCAATTCCCTACGTTCGCTCCATTTATGGTAATATATATCTCTATATATTAGGTTGCCCCATTCGGAAATCTACGGATCAAAGCTTCTTGACAGCTCCCCGTAGCTTATCGCAGTCTAGTACGTCCTTCATCGCCTTTACCAGCCAAGGCATCCACCATTCGCTCTTAATAGCTTACCTTTTATTAGATTCATTCTAAAACGCATCACTTCCTTGTTAAAGCTTTTACAATAAAACTTTACTATCTTAAGACGGAAAGCATTTAAACACTTATAAATAAATATAAGTCGTGAGTTTAAAACTTATCTTTAATAATTTAAAGAAAAGATAGTTCAGCATTATTCTTTAACAAGTCCTGTAAAATTGTTTTTATTAAAACTTGCTTGTGACTCTTAACAATAATAATTTAAATAACGTTAAATAAAAACTCTATTGAATAAGTATTTATTTATTTTAGGTCTTAAAACCTAAAATAAGTGTATATTAGAATTAAAAATAATATTTAAATAATTAAACTTAATTTTTATAGGACAACTATTAAATAAAATTCAATATCTTAACTAGATAAATATATACTTATTTTAAGTTTTAAAACTTTTATCATCATTGATAAACAAATCTTTTTATGGTGGGCCTAACAAGACTTGAACTTGTGACCTCACCCTTATCAGGGGTGCACTCTAACCAGCTGAGCTATAGGCCCTTATCATGGTGGAGAATAGCGGGATCGAACCGCTGACCTCCTGCGTGCAAAGCAGGCGCTCTCCCAGCTGAGCTAATTCCCCAAAATTAGCTTTTCATCAATCTTTGAAATCTAAACAAGGATGATTGAGTTTATATGAACTGATAGTTGTGAGACTTATCAGTTTGTACTCTAGAAAGGAGGTGATCCAACCGCAGGTTCTCCTACGGTTACCTTGTTACGACTTCACCCCAGTCGCTGATTCCACTGTGGACGGTAACTAGTTTAGTATTCCGGCTTCGAGTGAAATCAACTCCCATGGTGTGACGGGCGGTGAGTACAAGACCCGGGAACGTATTCACCGTAGCATGGCTGATCTACGATTACTAGCGATTCCGGCTTCATGCTCTCGAGTTGCAGAGAACAATCCGAACTGGGACATATTTTATAGATTTGCTCCACCTTGCGATATTGCGTCTCATTGTATATGCCATTGTAGCACGTGTGTCGCCCTGGGCATAAGGGCCATGATGACTTGACGTCGTCCACACCTTCCTCCTCCTTACGAAGGCAGTCTATTTAGAGTGCTCGGCCTAACCGTTAGCAACTAAATACGTGGGTTGCGCTCGTTGCGGGACTTAACCCAACATCTCACGACACGAGCTGACGACAGCCGTGCAGCACCTGTCTCTAAGTTCTAGCAAGCTAGCACCCTCATATCTCTATAAGGTTCTTAGGATATCAAGCCCAGGTAAGGTTCTTCGCGTATCTTCGAATTAAACCACATGCTCCACCGCTTGTGCGGGTCCCCGTCTATTCCTTTGAGTTTTAATCTTGCGACCGTACTCCCCAGGCGGTACACTTAATGCGTTAGCTGCATTACTGAGATGACTAGCATCCCAACAACTAGTGTACATCGTTTAGGGCGTGGACTACCAGGGTATCTAATCCTGTTTGCTCCCCACGCTTTCGCGCCTTAGCGTCAGTTAAGTTCCAGCAGATCGCCTTCGCAATGGGTATTCTTGGTGATATCTACGGATTTTACCCCTACACCACCAATTCCATCTGCCTCTCCCTCACTCTAGATTATCAGTTTCCCAAGCAGTTTAATGGTTGAGCCATTAGATTTCACAAGAGACTTGATAATCCGCCTACGCGCCCTTTACGCCCAGTGATTCCGAGTAACGCTTGCACCCTCCGTATTACCGCGGCTGCTGGCACGGAGTTAGCCGGTGCTTATTCCTTAGGTACCGTCAGAATTCTTCCCTAAGAAAAGGAGTTTACGCTCCGAAAAGTGTCATCCTCCACGCGGCGTTGCTGCGTCAGGGTTTCCCCCATTGCGCAATATTCCCTACTGCTGCCTCCCGTAGGAGTCTGGACCGTGTCTCAGTTCCAGTGTGACTGATCATCCTCTCAGACCAGTTAAGCGTCATAGCCTTGGTGAGCCATTACCTCACCAACTAGCTGATACTATATAGTCTCATCCTACACCGAAAAACTTTCCCTACTCAACTTATGTTAAATAGGAGTATAGAGTATTAGCAGTCGTTTCCAACTGTTGTCCTCTTGTGTAGGGCAGATTAACTATACTTTACTCACCCGTGCGCCACTAATCCACAACTAGCAAGCTAGTTGCTTCATCGTTCGACTTGCATGTATTAGGCACGCCGCCAGCGTTCACTCTGAGCCAGGATCAAACTCTCCATAAAAATATAGATAAGTTTAATCTTTTTCTTCAAAGAAAAAGTAAAATTTAAAAATTACAAAATAATGAATATTCATGTAATTTATAATTTTAATTATTAGTGATAGATTTAATCTATCTCTGGCTCAATCGATCACTTATTTAGATTTCAAAGATTGACTATAAGATTTGATTAACAATAATTAATAATTTAAAGAACAAATATAAAAATTATGATGATTTTAAATCGTAATTTTTAGAACCCTTTTTTCAAAAAAGGAAATGAAATTATAGCTATAAAAGCTTAAAGTTTAATTAACTATGTGATAGATTAACAACATAAACTCTTATATATTTAATCTATTTTTGATATATTCTTTATATTATTAGTTTAGGAGTTTTAATGAGTGTAAGCGAAACTACTTTTGAAATTATTTTAGAAAAATTAAAACAAGCAAATTTAAATAATAGAGCAAAAGGATATATGTTTGAAAAACTTTCAAAACATCTTTTAAAAGAAAAAGATACAGCAAATATTTATAAAAATATTTATCTTTGGGATGAATGGGATAAAAAAGATGGACAAGATTGTGGTATAGATTTAGTTATTCAAACAAATAATGATGATTATATAGCCGTACAATGTAAATTTTTAGTCTCTTTTAATTTCTTTATGATAGAATTAAAAATAGTAAAAAAGGAGAAAAAACAAATTATTAAATTTGCTTTGTTAGCAGGGTTAGCAGGAATTTTTGTTGCGTGTGGTGGAAGTGGAAGTTATGTTGAATTAAAAAATGACGGCTATGATCAAAAACTATTTGATTTAGCAAATGCAGAAATTAAGAAAAAATATCCAGATTATGATTTATATCATTATACATCAATCAAGGCTGAAAAAGATATCAAAAATCCAGATGAAAAAATAAAAATAATGAAATTTAATATAGAAAAAGACAAAAAAAGCTTTGAATATAACAATTATATTTTTATTAAAAATAAAAACACAGGAGATTTTAAAGTTTTATCCACTACTTGCCAATCAAATTTTAAAAAAGAAATTTATTGCAATTCAGTAGATGCTCCTAAATATTATTTACAATAGCTGATTAAAATATGGAGCGATGATTTCTCTCCATATTCTTTTCTTTTTTAACAAAATTATTATTTTTACTTGATTTTTCTAAATTAATTTCTTGCTTGATATTTAAAAACTCACAAGCTTTTTTATACTCTTTAAAAATAAAAGAATTTTTAGAAATATTTTTATTATTTTCCAATGTTTTTTTAATTCTTACAAATCGCTCACTTGCACATTCTTTTAAAAATTCTTTATTTTGTTCAAGTGTATTTAAGTATTTTTCATATTCTTTATATGTAGCATTAGAAAGTTTTAAAAGACTAATAGAATTATCCAATTTTTCTATTTTTCTTTCAATTTTAAAAATACTTTCATTGTATTTTTTATTGTAAATTTGATGTATTGCAGAACCTTCTAAAGCATTTTTTCTAATTATATCATCATTGCTAATATTATCTAAAATCAAAGATTTCATTTTTTTCAAATTTTCATAATCGCTTTTTGTTGATATTTTGTGTTTATATAAAAAATCTACAATGTGCTTATAACGATTAATATTTCCTGTGCTATTAAGGCTAATATCATTTAATTCTTTTTGCAAAAAATTAATTTTTTTATTTTTGTATAGAGGCAGGATAACCCTTTATAGTGGCATATTTAATCTTAAAAATGCTATTTTACAATATAAAACACTAAAAATAATTTTTGAGAAAAAACCGCTCCATGAGTTTTTTAAAAATTTTAAAAAGTAGCTTTAAAGCATGATGGTGCGGATGAAAGGACTTGAACCTTCACGCATTGCTGCACCAGATCCTAAGTCTGGCGTGTCTGCCAATTTCACCACATCCGCGAAGTGGTACGCTCAAGAGGATTCGAACCTCTGACCTACGGCTTAGAAGGCCGTTGCTCTATCCAGCTGAGCTATGAGCGCATAATAATGAAGTACATCAGGCAATGGTGCGCCCGATAGGAATCGAACCCATAACCTACAGATCCGAAGTCTGTCGCTCTATCCAGTTGAGCTACGAGCGCTGATGGGGTGAGTGATGGGAATCGAACCCACGACCCTCAGGACCACAATCTGATGCTCTAACCGACTGAGCTACACTCACCATTTTTTAAAATGGTCGGGGTGAAAGGATTCGAACCTTCGGCCCCTTGGTCCCAAACCAAGTGCGCTAACCAGACTGCGCTACACCCCGATATACAAAAAAATAAAGCGGTATTCTACATAAAAAAACATTAAAAGTCAAGAAAGAAAAATATCATCTTTCCTTACTTTTTAGATACTAGAATATTTAAAATTTCGACTATCAAAGAAAAACCCATTGCTGTATAAATATAAGCCTTATTGATGTGAAAATCAAAACTCTCACACACTAAAACAAAACCTATCATAACTAAAAACACTAATGCTAAAATTTTAATGCTTGGATATTTTTCTACAAAATCAGCAATTGGTTTAGATGCAAATAGCATAACTAACACCGCTATAACTACTGCTATAATCATAATTTCAATGTCTTGTGCTATCCCTACTGCAGTTATAACACTGTCTAGAGAAAATACAATATCTATAATAGCTATTTCGGCTACTACTATCCATAATTTATTACTGATTTTTATATTAGAATGTTCTTGTTTATGTACAATTTGTTCTTTTATTTCTTTAATGGATTTAAAAATTAAAAATAATCCTCCCAACAAAAGCACTAAATCCCTGCCAGAAATCTCGTTATTCATTATGCTAAACAAAGAAGTAGTAAGCTTCATGACCCAAAAAAGTGAAAGCAATAATAATATTCTAGTAATCATTGCAAAAGCAAGACCTAAAATTCTACCTCTATTTCTAAGATTTGGCGGTAGTTTGCTAACTAAAATTGCCAAAAATATAATATTATCAATACCTAAAACAATTTCTAGAGCTGTTAATGTAAATAAAACAACCCAGGCATCAACACTGAAAATCCATTCAAACATTAATTTTCCTTAAAGCAAAAGCGTAATTATAGTAATTAAAAATTAATCATCTTCAAAAATTTGAACTATAGTTAAGGGTAAAATCTCGTGTTCTAGAATATGAATTTTTTCTTCAAATTCTTCAAAATTTAACCTATCTTTATCAAAAGATTTTTGACTTATGATTTTACCTCCATCAAGCTCCTCATTTACCCAATGCACACTCACTCCAGCAACTTTCATATCACTTTCATAACTTTCTTTAATAGCATTTGCACCTTTAAATAAAGGCAACAAAGAAGGATGAAGATTAATAGCTTTTATATTCTGTGTAAAAACAGGACTTAATATTCTCATAAATCCAGCTAATATAGTCAAATCAACTTGATTTTCTTTAATAAGTTTTACTAAATTTGTGTCAAATTCTTCTCTAGTTTTAAATTTTTGATGTTCTATAATGATAGTTTCAATGTCATATTTTAAAGCTCTTTGTATACCATAAGCATCTTTATTGTTGCTTATACAAAGAACAATTTCAAAAGTATTTTGTCCAAAAGTTTTTTTATGCAATTTTTCTAAAATATTTTCTAAATTGCTTCCATTTCCACTAAATAATATTGCAAGTCTTATAAGCATTTTAATCCTTTTATTAACTTTAAAGCATCAAAACTATTTTTGTTTTTATTATATTTTTTAGCTACCAAAGCATGAGCTAAAACAGCATTTTTTGCTGCCTCTAAGGCACTAAATTTAGCGCCAAGTAAAGCTGCTATCATCCCACTTAGCACATCTCCGCTTCCACCTTTTGCCAACGCTTCGTTACCGCAATTGATTACATATTTTTTTTCTTTTTGGGCTATTATAGTATTAGCACCTTTTAACACCAGCACACAATCATACACAGATGAAAATTTTGATACATAAAAAAAGCGCTTTTTTTGAATATCTTCTACTTTAACTTCTTCATTAAAACACAATCTTAAAAGATTAGTAAATTCCTTAGGATGAGGAGTTATTATCACATCGCTCCTATTTAAATGCAAAAGTAGATTTTCACTTTGAAAACAATTTGCATCCAACACAAGTGGAATTTGTTTTAATATTTCATCTTTTAATATTTCCAAATTTTCAAGTCCCATACCTAAAGCAACAGCACTAGCGTCTTTGTTGATATTTGATTTTAACATAAGCAATGGCGAATAACTACTCTTTGCTATCAAAGACACAAGACCGGCTCCAAATTCTAAAGCAGCAAGCCCTGTTAAGGTACCTGCACTCTCACTCGCACACACATAAATATGTCCAAAATTTCCTTTATTTGAAGTCACATTTCTAATTATAAGCTTTAAATCTTTTGCTTGAAGTAAAAAACTTTGTGTTGCAAATGATTTAAGTTGTAATCCTAAAGGCACAAGTTTTATCTTGCCTACATACTCTTTAGCAAAATCTTCCAATAACCTCTCTTTAACTACACCCATACACAAAGTAAAATCTGCCTTAAAACATATATCAAATCCTATTCCACTAGGGCAATCACATGCTATTTTTAAAGCTTTAGTTCTATTAACCTTGAGCAATGTTTTTTGTAAATTTTCATCCAAATTTTTATTTAATCCGCTTCCAAATATACAATCTATAATAATGTCAAAATGTTTAAATTTTGGTTCTTTTTTTAAAAATTTATATCCAGTATTTTTTAAAATTTGAATTTGCTTTTGAAATAATTCACTTTGTTTATAATTGAAGCAATAAGCTTTAGAATTCTTAAGATGTCTAATGGCAACCAATCCATCTGCTGCATTATTCCCTCCGCCAAGCAAAAATAATATTTTTGCATTTTTAAATTTTTTACTTTTCTTAAGAATAAAATTCGCAAGCTCAATCCCAGCATTTTCCATCATAATAAGTTCATCTAAACCTTTATTGTAAAGCTCTTGCTCAAATTTAGTATTATTTTTACATATTGCTATCATTGTTTATTTCTTGTTGAATTAATTTTTGAGTTTTAGCTCCAAGATCTTTAAGTTTTACTATTCTTGAAGCGATATTACCACTACCGTGGGTTAATTTAGTTTGCATACTGTCTATATTAGTGTTTAATTTTCTAACATTATCTTTAATTTTTTCAAAATCATCTAAAAGTCCAGCAAATTTATCATGAAATTTACCAAGTTCTTCAAATGCTTTCAAAATATTTTCATTGCTTTGTATATTTTTCCATGAAATATTAATTGTATTAAGCGCCATAAAAAGTGTATTAGGCGTTGTAAGATATACCTTTTTTTTATAAGCATACTGGTAAATTTCAACATCGATACTTAAAATCAAGTCTAAAATATTTTGATAAGGTATAAAGAGCAAAACAAACTCATAAGTATATTTATCAAACTGCGTATAAGGCTTCTTTGCTAATTCATCAATCCTTGCTTTTAAATTAAATGCAAGTTCTTTAATAGTTTGCCCTTCAAGTTCTTCAAAATTAAAATTATTTGGTAAAGAAAATTTAGCATCTATAATAATACTTTTTTGTTTATCCAAAAAAACTACAGCATCGGGTATATAAGTTTTACCATCATCTTTAAATTTCTCTTGTAATTTATATTGAGTACCTTCAATTAAACCACTATTTTCTAATACGGACTTAAGTTGTAATTCTGCAAAATTTCCACGAATTTTTTTATCTCCTTTGAGAATTTTAGCTAATTTTTCAGCATTTTCTCCCATATTCTGACTAAACTTAAACATATGCTCTATATTTGTTTTTAAACTTGTCTCATTTTGCAAAAGTTTTTCACTATATTCTTTAACACTTTTTTTTACAGGTAGGAAAATTTCTTCTAATATTTTTTTTGCATCTTCATTAAACATAAGCTTGTTTTGATTTAAAATATTAGTATTTTGTTTTTGCAAATTTTGCTCAAACTCATATTTTAATTCTAATAAATTTTGTTTATATTTTTCTTCAAGCTGATTCAAATTCCTAGTATATTCTTCTTTTATCGCACTACGTTCTTGTAAATGCAAATTTAAAAATTCTTTTTGATTTTGTTCTTTTTCTTTAAATCTTGCTTCTAATGCTTCATATTTAGACAAAATAACCATTTTTTCTTCAATAAGTTTAGATTTTTGTTCTAAAAGATTTTGCTTTTCTTGCTCTAAAATATCATTTTGATTTTGCATCAACACATAGTTTTGATTTAAAATTTCAAATTTTGCTCTTTCTTTTTGAATTTTATAAATAAGCCATATTAAAGATAAAGCTAAAACACTTAATAAAGCAATTAAAATATTTTCCATCAGCTAACCTTTAACTTTTTCAAGAAAATATATATTTTTTTCATTAGATTCTTTAAACTGTTTCATTTTTGGCAGTAATTCTTTCACCAAAGCTCTAAAATTTTTAAAATTAAAATTTTGTGGGGTAAAGTTAGCATGTTTTCTATTCATATTTGATCTTATTTGAGCATATTCTGCACGACCTTTTTCTTCTATAAGAGTTTCTGTAATATTGATCAAATCTTTGATATATTCTTTATCAATGATAGTTTTATCCTTGGAATTATCTTTATCAAGATAAAAAAATTCATTAAAAGAGTTTACATACGATTTTACAGCCTGTTTTAATCCCATACCTATAACTTGTTTTTTAGCTTCTTTAAGCTTTTGGATTAAACTTGTATAATCACTATCACTTGAAACAATTACAAAAATATCTATATCTTTTTTTTCATAAAAAACACTCATAATTTCAGTAATTAAATACATATCACTAGAATTTTTATTGGCAATAAAATTAAATTGCTGCATAGCAATAATAGAATATTGCTCAATTTGATCTTTCCAGTTTTGTATATTTTTCTGTGTCCAATCACCATAAATTCTTTTAATTACAATTTCACCATATTCAGAAGCTATATCAAAAATAGATTTTGCATATTTTGAAGGAATATTCTCTGCATCGATAAACACAGCAATACTTTTATTTTCCATATTCTACCTCTATAAATTCCTCATTCTAAAACTTAAAGCTTTAAACAAATGAGATTTTGAAATTTGCTCTTGTTGTTCTAAATCAGCGATGGTTCGTGCAACTTTCAAAGTTTTATTCACACCTCTTTGAGAAAGATTGTATGAAACAATTGCTTTGTTTAAAATTTCTTGAGCATCTATATCAAGCACACAGTATTTTTTTACTTGTTCTTCATTTAATTTAGCATTAAATTCATTTTGATTTCTTTTTTTCTGAAAAACAAATCCTTCAAAAACTAATTCACTCATTTTTTTAGAATCAAAACTTGATTTATCTTCATATGAAATCTCATCCATAGCAACATATAGATCAAGTCTATCTAGTATAGGTGAAGAAATTTTATTTTTATATTTTTTTATTTCATTTTCTTGACATCGACATGTTTGATTTTTGGAAAATAAATTTCCACATGGACAAGGATTTTGAGCACATACAAATAAAAATTTAGTTTCATAAACAACTTTATTATTAACTCTAGAAATCAAAATTTTATAATCTTCCAACGGCTCTCTTAAACTTTCTATAATTTGTTTAGAAAAGTGTGGAAATTCATCAAAAAATAATACTCCACCATTTGCTAATGCTACTTCTCCTATCTTAGCACTTTTAGTTCCACCACCAAAAATACTTGCTCTAGTACTTGTATGGTGTGGACTTCTAAAAATTCTATTAGCACTTAGATCATCATCTAAAGAATTTAAAGATTTATAAGCATTTTGAGAAAGAATTTCTTTTAAATTTTGAGGTGGCATAATATAAGAAATTCTTTTAGCACACATACTCTTACCACATCCTGGACTACCTTCGAACAAAATATTATGCATGCCAAGGGCAGCTACCATGCAAGCAAATTTGGCATTTTCTTGTCCTTTAACATCTTTAAAATCATGTACAAAATTTTCATTTTTGATATATTTTTGTCCTTGAATCTCTATAGCTTTTGAAAACAAAGGATGGGCATTTTTAACACTATAGTTTTCATAATTTTTATTTTTGAAAAAATCCATAGCTTGTGTTAAATTTTCTAAAGCATAAATTTGCAAATTTGGTACCATTGAGGCTTTTAATGCTATAGATTTAGGAACTACCACTTTCGCATATTCTATTTTAGAACTCAAAAAAAGTAATAACGAAAACATTCTAGCGGTACTTTTAATGCTTCCATCTAGACCAAGTTCTCCAAAAACAAAAAAATCATCTAAATTTTCTTTTTGAAATAAAATTAAAATAGCTATAGCTAAATCAAAATGAGATCCATTTTTTGGTATATCTGAGGGACTAAGGTTGATAGTAATTTTTTGAGCTGGAAAAGAAAAATTGTGACTCAATAAAGTTGCCTTAATTCTTTCTGTGCTTTCTTTAATCGCTGAATTTGGTAAGCCAACTATATTAAAACCAGGTAAACCTCGTGTAAATGTTGATTCTACTTCTATAATATCAAGTTGATCAGAAAAACTTGCGCATTTGAGTTTCTTCATCTAGCTTTTTTTAGATTTTTTCTTAAATTCTTTGTCAAATTTCTTACGCTTCAAAAAAGAAAGCTTTTCTATAAACAAATGTCCATCCAAATGGTCAACTTCATGTTGAATAGCTACAGCCAAAAAATCATGGGCATTTAAACTTTGTTTTTTACCAAAACGATCTTGATAATCTAATCTTATATTTTTATAGCGCATCACATTTTCATAAAAACCAGGAATGCTTAAACAACCTTCATTACATGAAATTACCTCATCATCCAAGGCAGTTATAATAGGATTTATAATTTCTAAAAGTGTTTGTTTATCTTTTTGTATACCCTCTTCATCTCCAATATCTACAAGCAAGGCTCTCAAAGGAATATCTACTTGAATAGCTGCTAATCCTACACCTTTATTTTCTATCATAGTTTCATACATATCATCTAATAAAATATGCAATTGCTCATCAAATTCTTTTACTTCTTGTGATTGCAAAAACAATCTAGGATTTGGATAGGTAATTATTTCTCTTATCATAACTTATCTTTCTACTATTGCAAAAGGAGTCAGGTCTTTTCTTGTATCTTCTAAGGCATTAATGCATTTATCAACTAATTCTTCACTTTTGCTATCTTTATTTACTACGCCTATTGCTAGCTGAGCATCAACTTGAATTTCTTTATCAGCAAGAAAAAAATTTGAATTTTCTAATGATTCTAAAAATTTATCACAAATTTCTTGTGCTTTATCCAAATTTGTATGTGGCATAATCGTTGCAAAGACATTATTTCCATAATGGGCCACAGTATAACCTGAAGGAATATTTTTAGCAAAAATCTTACAAATACCTTTTAAAAACGCTATTTTGTCTTTTTGAGCATAAGCTTGATCTAAAGTTTCATCTTTTACTTTAAAAAATAATAAAGTAGTGTGATAACCATATTTTAAATTACTTTCTATGCTCTTTTCTAAATTTTCTAAAAAATATCTTTTATTATAAACCCCAAATTTAGAGTCAAAATCACTTTGTTCTTCTATTTGTTTATAAATTTGTCTTACTTCATCAAAATTTTCTCTAATTTCATCAGAATATCGCTCTAAAATATTTGAAAATCTTAAAAGATCGGCTTCTAGAGCATGAATAACATTAGATACTGATAAATTCCCAGTACTCACAGCAAGCTCAGAATTTCTCTTTTTTAACATACTTTTCATAGTTTCAAGATGCTTATAAATCATTGCTATATAATGCACCAGTGTAGATGTTGAACTAAAGCTTTTTTTTATTTCTTGCTCAATATTTGCACGCCTTGTATCATCATCATTTTGTTCAAATTCCATAATTTCATTAATTTTTTTCTTAAAAGTTAAAGGGCGTCCATCTAACATTTTTTGAAAATATACATTATAATTAGTAGGGGTAGGAGGTATATTATCTTTTATAAGCTCAGATAAAATAGACTTTACAAATTTCTCAAATTCTCCACCACTAATTTTTTGAATTTTTGGAGCTTCTTTTACAAAAGACAAATCATTGTGTAAATTTAAATCGGCAAATAAATCATCATCAAGCATTGTTTTTCCTATTTAAAGCTTTTTTCTAATACCTTATCTATTAATCCATATTCTTTAGCTTCAAGTGCACTCATAAAAAAATCTCTATCTGTATCTTTTTCTATTTTAGACAATTTTTGCTTTGTATTTTTAGCTAAAATATCGTTTAAAATTGATTTTAATCTTAATATTTCTCTTGCTTGAATTTCTATATCAGTTGCTTGACCTCTAGCTCCGCCAAGTGGTTGATGTATCATTATTCTTGAATTTGGTAAAGCAAAACGTTTCCCTTGAGCACCACAACTTAACAAAAATGCACCCATTGATGCAGCTTGTCCTATACAAATAGTACAAATATCAGGCTTAATATAATTCATAGTATCATATATACTAAAGCCACTTGTAACAACTCCTCCTGGTGAGTTAATATAAAGATAAATATCTTTTTGTGGATCTTCAGCTTCTAAAAATAACAATTGAGCTACTATAGAAGCAGCAAGATCATCATGGATCTCACCACTTAACATAACAATTCTATCTTTTAAAAGTCTTGAATAAATGTCATAACTTCTCTCACCTCTACTCGTTTTTTCAACTACATAAGGAATATAAGAACTCATTATTTTTCACTTTCTTTTTCTGTTTTCTTTTTATCATTTTTTTTGAAAATATCAGCAAAAAGTTTTTCTTCTATTAATGCCATTTTAATTGCTGGTAATGCACCTTGTTTTTTATAATTATCTAAATGTTCTTGTGGATTGACACCATATCTATAAGCTTCAAAATATACAGCTTGAATTAATTCTTGATCACTTACTTGTATATTTCTAAGTTTAGCTAACTCATCAATGATAAAAGTCAATTTCACACTTTTTTGCGCATCTTCTTTAAAACTTTCTCTTTTTTCTTTGTACTTTGCTTCATCTTTAAACTCTTTTAATTCTTCCTCGCTTAAATTTCTTAAAGAATTTCTAAATTGCATATCTGTTTCTTGTTCAACTATATTTTTTGGTAAAACAAAATCAAATTTATTTACCAAAGCCTCTGCAAACTCATTTTTAAGCTCATCATTAATAAGTTTAAAAAGTTTTTCATTTTTAATTTGTTCTTTAATCTTAGTATCAAGCTTTTCAATGCTAACTTCTTTTTCATCAGGCAATAAACTTTTTAAAATTTCATCATTTAATTCAGGCATTTTCAGCTCTTGAATTTCATGAATTTTTACTTTAAACACAGCATCTTTTCCTGCTAAATGCGCTGCACCATACTCTTTTGGAAAAACAACATTAATATCTTTTTCATCATTTTTTTTAAGTCCTATCATACCATCTTCAAACCCTGGTATAAATTGTTTTGAACCAATTTCTAAAACATAATTTTGTGCTTTACCTCCATCAAAAGCTTTATCATCTACAAAACCTTCAAAGTCAAATTTAACAAAATCACCTTCTTTTATTGCTCTATCTTCTTTTATTGTTTCTGGAGTTGCATATCTTTTTAATAATTCTTCTTTCTTAGCATCAATTTCTTTTTGAGTAACTTTTGGGGTGCTATAAGCTGGAATCAATTCTTCGTAATTTTCAATCTTAACTTCTGGTTTAAATGACAATATCATTGTAGCTTCAATTCCATTATCTTTTCTATCAAAAGTTTCAAAATATGGTTCACCTACTAAATCTTTCACATCTTTTTTTACTTCTTTTAAAATATTATCTATAGCATTTTTAAAAAGATCTTGTTCTGCATCTTTTGTAAGTTCTTTGCCATATCTTTTAATCACTGTAGCTACTGGAACTTTTCCCGCTCTAAAGCCATCCATTTTAATTGTTTTAGATGCTTTTTTAGCCAATTTTTCAATTTCATTATTGATAACTTCTTGAGCAATTTTAATAGTAGCATTTGCATTTGCAAAATCAAGTAATTTTGCTGTAACTTCCATAGTATTTTTCCCTCTTTTAAATAAAATTTATCCTTAATATACCAAATTTTTCCTTATCACTTCATATAAAAATAAAAATATGTTAAAATTTTAATTTTTTATGGAGTAAAAATGCAAGAAAAATTTGAAAATTCAGTAAAAAATATTTTAGAACTTATAGGAGAAAATCCTTCTAGAGAAGGACTTTTAAAAACTCCTACAAGAGTTTTTAAAGCTTTTGAATTTTTAACTAGTGGTTATAAACAAGATCCAAAAAAAATTTTAAACGATGCATTATTTGAAAGCTCAAACAATGAAATGGTTTTAATAAGAGATATAGAATTTTATAGCCTTTGTGAGCATCATTTGTTACCATTTTTTGGCAGAATTCACGTCGCTTATATTCCTGATAAAAAAGTTGTTGGTCTTAGCAAAATTCCACGTTTGGTTGAAGTTTTTGCAAGACGTTTACAAATACAAGAACAACTCACAGAGCAAATTGCAGAATCATTAATGAAATATGTTGGAGCAAAAGGTGTTGGAGTTGTTATCGAGGCAAGACATATGTGTGTTGAAATGCGGGGTATTCAAAAAGCAAATTCAACCACGAGCACTTCTGCATTAAGAGGAATTTTTTTAAAAAATGAAAAAACAAGAAAAGAATTTTTTACCTTAATTAATTCAGCAAAACAGGTAAGATTTTAATGGCTTTAGAAAAACTTAGAAACAAAATTTCTTCTCAAAATCTTTCTAGTGTTTTTGGGCAAATTACTAAAATTTCAAGCACAAGTATAGAAATTAATGGCTTAAAAACAAGCATAGGTGATATTATAAAAATAGTTTCAAATGAAGATGAAAATAAAGAAGCTATGGCTATGGTTGTGGAAGTAGATGAACATTTAAGCTATTTAAGTCCTTTTGGTTTTGTAGAAGGTTTTAAAATAGGAGATCGTGCTTTTATTAATGATGCTGGAATGCAAATCGGGGTAAGCGATGCCTTATTAGGACGTGTAGTAGATCCTTTTATGCGACCAAAAGATGGCAAAGCCCCCATAGAAGCTGATAAATTTATGCCAATAATGCGTGCTCCTATTGATGCAATGAAGCGTGGTTTAATTGATGAAGTTTTCCCAGTTGGCGTGAAAACTATTGATGCACTTTTAACTTGTGGAGTTGGTCAAAAATTAGGTATTTTTGCAGGAAGTGGTGTTGGAAAATCCACTTTAATGGGGATGATAGTTAAAAATTCTAAGGCCCCTATCAAAGTTATAGCATTAATAGGAGAGCGCGGTAGAGAGATTCCTGAATTTATACAAAAAAATCTCGGTGGAAAACTCGATGATACAGTTATTATTGTAGCTACAAGTGATGATAGTGCCTTAATGAGAAAATACGGTGCATTTTGTGCTATGAGTGTTGCAGAGTATTTTAAAGAACAAGGAAAAGATGTTCTTTTTATAATGGATAGTGTAACACGTTTTGCTATGGCTCAAAGAGAAATAGGGCTCGCACTTGGTGAACCACCCACAACTAAAGGCTATCCTCCAAGTGTTTTAAGTCTTTTACCTCAACTCATGGAACGCACAGGAAAAGAAGAAGGAAAGGGTACTATCACAGCATTTTTCACAGTTCTTGTCGATGGTGATGATATGAGTGATCCTATAGCTGATCAAAGTAGATCAATTCTTGATGGACATATAGTCTTAAGTCGAGAATTGACCGATTTTGGAATTTATCCACCAATTAATATTCAAAATTCAGCTTCTAGGGTTATGGGTGATATCATTAGTGATGAACATAAGATATATGCAAGAAAATTCAAACGCTTAAATTCTTTATTAAAGGAAAATGAAGTGTTATTACGCATAGGAGCTTATCAAAAAGGTAGTGATAAAGAACTTGATCAAGCTATAATGAAAAAAGATTTTATGCAGCAATTTCTCAGTCAAAATCCCGAAGAAAATTTTGAATTTGAAGATACTATAAATATGCTAAAAATGATTGAATCTTAATTTATGGAATATTTTTTGCTTCTTTACTCAACATATATAAAAATATGTGAGTAAAAAGGATACAATATGTCAAATACAGCAGTTTTAGATTTTGATATTAATTTTGGGTTAAAATATGTTGATATTTGCCAAAACATTTTTGAAAAAGAAATTTATACCCAAATGTTTCTTGAATGTATCAGCTTTCAACTTACAGACAATAAAGCAAAATTAAAATATATGAAAATCATAACCTCAAAAGATAATTTCATAGTAGAATTTAAAATAAACAATCAAAAGCGTTCTTTTATTCTCAATGACAAAAGTAATTTAAATGAAAATTTTCAAGCACAAAAAATTACCAAAGAAGAATATCAAAATGAAATTTCAAAAATTTACCAACTAGAAAGATATCTTAAATCTCAAAATAATATCCAAAATTTTTCGCAAGAATTATTTATACATATGAAAAATTTATTTAAAAATACAGATGAATTTAAAAATTACATTGATATTTTAGAAGAAAAAGACAAAACCTATAATTATTATCTTTCAAAAATTTATAATTTTGCTTAAGATTAATGAAATTTTGCCGATAATACTTAAGAATCCAAAAATAAGGAGTAAGTTATGGGCGAAATTACCAATAATCAAGCAAGTTTAATGCTTAATATTGCTACAAATGTAATGAAAAAAACCATAGAAGCAAAAGAAAATGCGGTAATGCAGGTACTTGAAGGCGTAGATGCAAGCACTGCTCCAACTACTACTCCTGCTAATAGTTCAGGATCACTTGATATCTACGCTTAATCTTTTCTCTTCGATTTAAAAATATTGGCATACCTTTTGCTTTTTAGCAAATAAAGCAATATTTTTAAAAAGAAGAGTCATGTTTATAAATTCAAATATTAGTCCTTATCAAAATTTTTCAACATATCCTTTCACAAAATCTGAAAAGATTGAATCTAAAAAAGAAGATACTAACATTACTCAAAATGATTTTATAAATTCCAAACCTCAACATAATATTGACAATCATAAAACAACCTATGCTAGCGAATTTGGCTTTAGAATAGATGAGAGAGGATTTTTCGAAAAAGATTTAAATAAAAATGCAAAAATTCCTCTTGATTATGATATAAACATTAAAAGCATTAGAGAAATTTCTAAACAACTTACCAAATTAGATGAAAATTTAAACTACAACAAAATTGATTTGCCAAAACTTTTAAACTCTTATCACAACGCCTTAAAAACAATTAACCCAGAATTTCAATCAGACAATAATTTATATTTAAACAAAAGTCAAATTTTAAAGTTAAATCAAGGTTATAGTTATGATTACGATGGTAAAATTTTAAAAGTTTATGAAAATTCTAAGAATCTTTTAGATGCAAAAAATATTAATAAAAATTTAAATATTTTAATGCTTGATAATAAAATAGGTGATTTTGCATTTAAATTTAGTATAGAAAACACTTCAAACAATTCTGTCATAAAACCCTATCTAAATAAAAATGCTGAAGTTTCCAAAAGTGGTTTATTTTTAAATTATATATATCACGACATTAAAGAACAAAACGATCAAAAAGCAAATTTCTTCTTATCTCCCATAGAACTTGATTTTTCTTCTAATATGAAATTTCAAAAACTTATGAATGGAGAACTTGAAATCGATGATTATATCAATGAAAACAATAAAGAAAAAATGAGTTTTGATTTATATCTATATATCAATGGAGTAGACAAAAATACCACTTCAGAAGATAAATTATCCGTTTTCTTTCAACAATACATCAACTATCAGCATAGTATCAACATGCAAGAATTTGCTAATTCAAGTTCTATTTATGGACTCTATATAGAACAACTAAATAAAGATTTTGAAAATTTAAAAAGTGACTTCAATACAAAAAGTGAAAATATTAATCTTGAAAAAATTAATTCTCAAAAAATAAATTTGGATACACAATTTTTAGAACATAGAAAAAGACAAGCTAGTATAAATAAGATTTTACACTCATATTTAAATGCAATGGCTTAACTTATGCTAAAATACTAAACATATTTAAAACAAACAATAACTTATCTTTTTATTTAAAGTTAAATTTAATATTTTAGTGTATATTACGCAAAAAAGATAAAAAATATCCTAATTAAAAAAGGAGTATATTTTGAAGGTATATTTAGATAACAATGCTACAACTCAACTCGCACCAGAAGCTTATGAGTTGATGAAGCCTTTTTTTGAAGAAAATTATGGAAATCCCAATAGTCTTCATCAATGGGGAAGCTCAACTCACCCTGCTTTAAAGGAAGCTATGGATAAGCTTTATATAGGACTTGGAGCTAATGATTTAGATGATATTATAATTACCTCTTGTGCTACTGAAAGTATAAATTGGGTTTTAAAAGGCATTTATTTTGACAAAATTTTAAATTCAGATAGAAATGAAATTATCATTTCAAGTGTAGAACATCCAGCAGTGGCTGCGACTGCTATGTTTTTGAAAAAATTAGGGGTTAAAGTTATAGAACTTGAAGTTGATCATGAAGGAATCTCTAAAATAGAAAATTTAAAAGATGTAATTTCTAACAAGACTGTTCTAGTGAGTGTTATGTGGGCAAACAATGAAACAGGAATGATTTTTCCTATAGAAGAAATGGTTCAATTAACTCATGAATATGGAGCTTTATTTCATACAGATGCTACTCAAGCTGTCGGAAAAATAAAAGTAAATTTTGCTAAATCTGGAGTAGATTTTGCCTCTTTTTCAGCTCATAAATTTCATGGACCAAAAGGTGTTGGTGGATTGTTTATAAAAAAAGGGTTAGAATTAACCCCTCTGCTACATGGTGGGGAGCATATGGGCGGTAGAAGGAGTGGAACTTTAAATGTCCCTTATATAGTAGCTATGGCAGAAGCTTTAAGAATAGCTAATACTATGCTTGATTTTGAAAATTCACATATTAGAAGATTAAGAGATAAATTAGAAGATCTCATTTTAGCTATACCTGATACTAGCGTGGTTGGAGATCGTTCAAGAAGAGTTCCTAATACAATTTTAGCCAGTATTAAAGGAGTTGAAGGCGAAGCAATGCTTTGGGATTTAAATAAAAACGGTATAGCTGCTAGCACTGGTTCAGCCTGTGCTAGTGAAGCACTCGAGAGTAATCCTATTATGGAAGCTATCGGTGCTGAAAATGATTTAGCTCATACGGCTTTAAGATTATCTCTATCAAGATTTAATACTGAAGAAGAGATTGATTATGCAGCTGATCAAATTAAAAAAGCTACACAAAGGTTAAGACAAATTTCAAGTACTTATGCTTATAAGCCTAATAATTAAAGGATAAAACATGGCAAAAAATAATTTAATTGGTGGTTCTATTTGGGATGAATACTCAAATAAAGTTCAAGATAGGATGAATAATCCTAGACATATGGGTGAATTTACAGAAGATGATGCAAAAAAAGAAAATGCAAAATTAATCGTAGCTGATTTTGGAGCTGAAAGTTGCGGAGATGCTGTTAGACTTTATTGGCTAGTAGATGAAAAAACGGATAAAATATTAGATGCTAAATTTAAAAGTTTTGGTTGCGGGACAGCTATAGCAAGTAGTGATACTATGGCTGAGCTTTGTATAGGGAAAACAGTAGATGAAGCTGTAAAAATTACAAATTTAGATGTTGAATTCGCAATGAGAGATAATCCTGACACTCCCGCTGTTCCACCTCAAAAAATGCACTGCTCTGTTATGGCATACGATGTCATTAAACAAGCTGCTGCTCAATACAAAGGTATAAATCCTGAAGATTTTGAAGATCAAATTATTGTTTGCGAATGTGCTAGAGTTAGTCTTGGAACTATAAAAGAAGTAATCAAACTAAATGATTTAAAAAGTGTAGAAGAAATTACTCAATATACCAAAGCTGGAGCTTTTTGTAAATCCTGTATCAAACCAGGTGGTCACGAAAAGAGAGAATATTATTTAGTAGATATTTTAGCTCAAACTAGAGCAGAAATGGATAAAGAAAAACTAGTAGAACAAAGCAAAGGAGATCTTGCTTTTAGCGAAATGACAACTGTTGGGCAACTAAAAGCTATAGAAGCCATCTTAGACAACGAAGTTCGTCCAATGCTACACGGAGATGGTGGAGATTTAGAAGTTATTGATATTCAAAAAAGTGAAAATAAAAATATTGATATATATATTCGCTATCTTGGTGCATGTAGTGGTTGTTCTAGTGGAAGCGGGGCAACTTTGTATGCGATAGAAAATATACTCCAGGAAGAACTTAGTCCTGATATACGCGTTATTCCTGTTTAATACAACAACAATCTTATATAAAAATAAGCCTTTTATGATAGAATATTTATTTAATTAATATTTAAAAGGCTTATTTAATGCAAAGAGTTCAAAATTTTGTTAAAAGTGAAACTTTTCCCGGTGTTTTACTGATTTTTTTTACTGTACTTGCACTTATTTTGCAAAATAGCTCATTAACCGACCAGTATACGAATTTTTTAAACATTCCTTTTGGAGTTCAAGCTGGAAATTTGGAAATTTTTAAACCTTTAATACTATGGATAAATGATGGATTAATTGCTATTTTTTTCTTTGCTATAGGACTTGAATTAAAGTATGAAATTACTAGAGGTCAATTAAACAGCATTAAAGCTATGTCTTTGCCTATATTTGCTGCTTTAGGTGGCATGATAGTTCCAGCAGTAATTTTTGCATTTTTTAATTATCAAGATGATTTTGCTCTACAAGGATGGGCTATACCGACCGCTACAGACGTAGCTTTTGCTGTAGGTATCTTAATGCTTTTAGGCAATAAAATACCTATATCATTAAAATTATTTTTACTATCTTTAGCTATTTTTGATGATTTAGGTGCAATTATTGTTATTGCATTATTTTACACTAGTGAACTCTCAGTATATGCGATGATAGCGGCTCTAATATGCATATTTGCGCTATATCTCCTCAATCATTTTCATATTACAAAAAAATCATTTTATATCGTTGTAGCTATCATTTTTTGGATAAGTATGCTAAAAAGCGGGGTTCATGCTACATTAGCAGGAGTAATCACAGCTCTTTTTATACCTTTAGATACTAAAAGTGGTCAAACTTTTTTAAAAAATATTGAACATGATTTAACTCCTTGGGTCACTTATTTCATTCTACCTATATTTGCTTTTGCAAATGCTGGAGTAGATTTAAAAGATATGGATCCTAATTTTATATTTTCCTCTGTTAGTTTAGGAATTATATTAGGTCTATTTTTAGGCAAACAAATTGGTGTATTTATATTTTCTTATATAAGCATTAAGCTAGGCTTGGCTAAATTACCTAAAAACACAAATTTTAAACAACTCTACGGAGTTTGTATTTTAACAGGTATTGGTTTTACAATGAGTTTTTTTATTGATGGTTTAGCTTATCAAAATAGTGATGTATTTGCTTATTCTGATAAATTAGCTATACTCATTGCATCATTTTTAAGTGCTGTTGTTGGATATTTTTACCTAAAAATAATATATAAAAATAAAAAGTCATAAAGTTATTTATGACTTTATTCAGATTTTTTTAAATAAAATTAGATATAATTTTATTTTTATTTTTGGCCCATTCGTCTAGCGGTTAGGACATCGCCCTTTCACGGCGGTAACACGAGTTCGAGTCTCGTATGGGTCACCACCACTACATAATAAAAAGCTACTTTTTATCTACTTCTTTAAAAGAAAATATAGGTAATGATAAACCATAATATATCGCCAGCAATCTAGCTATAGTTCCTATAGATAAAGAAATTAATATTACCCATAAGTCACTTATTTCAATAATATGAAGCATATAATATAAAGCTCCAGTTAATATAGCTACGCCAGCATAAATTTCTTTTTGGAAAACTAATGGAATTCTAGCACAAAGTATATCTCTTAAAATTCCTCCAAAAACACCTGTTATAACAGCAGAACTTACAGCTATAATAAATCCATAACCCATTTGAATGGCAATTTGAGCTCCTAATACACTAAACACTACCAATCCTATGGCATCCAAAATCAAAAACAATTTTTCAAGTTTAATCACATATTTTGCAATCTTTGTTGTAATCATTGCAGCAACACAAACTAAAACTACATATTCTGGAGTTTTAATCCAAGTAAGAGGGTGGTGATTAAGTAATATATCTCTAATAGATCCTCCACCGATTGCTGTAACCAAAGCAATGAATATCACCCCAAAAAGATCCATTTTATGACGTCCTGCAGCTATGGCACCAGTCATAGCATCAACAGTAATTCCTATAATATAAAGTATAGTTAAAAGCATGAATTAAAAATCCTTGTTAAAATAACAAGGATTAGTTTTTACTAACAATATCTATGATATTTTGAGCAACTTTTTTAGCGATAGGATTAACAAATTCAGCTGGGGAAGTAAATCCTACACAAGAACAATTAATTTCACCTAAAACATATTTATCTTTACCATTTTCATCTGTATCTAATATAAAATCTGCAGTCCAAATTAAAGGAATATCATAATTTCCAAGTTTTGCTCGAATTTCTGGTAAAGTAGCTAAAAACCACTCAATTAATTCTTTCCATTCTGTTGGTTCATCATATCTATATTTAGCACCAGAGAAGAGTGTTGCAGAAAAAGCGTCAGCACCTTCGGCTGGTTTTTTATGTACTACATATATTGGAGTATGATAAAGCATTAAAATTCTAATTTCACCTTCTTTAATACGAGGTAAGAAAGTCATATCCACAAGCATACCATTATCACCTACGATATATTGTTCGCAAAAATCCATAAATTCACCAAGTTTTCTTTCTTCTGTATGATTATCTTTTGCTTCAGTACATTTGATTTTAGCATCTAAAGGGACACTTGTTACACCTGATTCAAGTTCATCTATCAATCTTACACGCCAAATACCCTCACCAGTAGAACCACGATTTTGCTTTAAAACTCTCTCTCCTTTTGCCAAAGTTTTTACAAAATTTTCTTTAAAAGTTTTAATATCATAATATGCGTAAGTATCTTCAGGAACTAAGGCGGTTTTATTAAGTTTTGTAAGTGCATCTTTTGCCCCATAACCTATCATTGCATCAGGATGAGGCATACCTATAACACCATCTGCACAAAGTTTTCTTAACATATCAAAATATTCATTTTCCTCTTTTAAATTTCCTGGATTAATCCTTGAAACATAAGCATCAGCATTATTTTTTACATATTCATAAATTTCATCTTTTTTATCAAGTTCAAAAAAGATAACTTCAGCATTCCAGCCTTGTTCTTTGAGGGCATTTACCATTGGCATAGTGTCTTTTCTATGGCCATCCTCACCTTTATCGCTTCCGCCTCTAACCTCGAAAAAAACTATATTTTTTTTCATACTAGCTCCTTCTTATAAAATGTAATACAATAATAACCAAGCAAGTATTAAATTTTATTTATATGCTTTCTTTAAATTATTTATATTAGTACTAGTATTAACTAAAAGTGCATCAGCCATAACAATACTAGCCATAGCATTTACAATAACACTCCCTCTAATTCCAACACAAGGATCATGCCTACCTTGTAATTTACAAATTGTATTTTTGCCCCAAATAGTTTGAGTTTGTTGAGGTAAAAATATAGAAGGGGTAGGCTTAAAAAAAGTTCTAAATTCTATGAAATTTCCATTCGAAATTCCACCTAAAATTCCTCCATTGTGATTGCTTAAAAATTTATCATCTTTTATAAAATCATTATTTTGACTACCAAACATATAGCTACTTTTACAACCTTCACCAAATTCTATAGCCTTAACTGCATTTATTCCTATAATTGCATGTGCTAACTTAGAATCAAGTTTATCATATATAGGTTCTCCTAAATTTTTAAAAGGATTTTTTATCCTAGTAAAAACTCTTGCACCTACACTATCTTTTGCTTTTTTAGCTTTTAAAATTTCTTCTTTAAAAACTTGTTCTAATTCCTTATCTAAGGTATAAATTTCACTATTTAAAGCATAATCAAAATCATATTGATGACTATCTAAAGCGCTTTCAATTTTTCCCACTCCATAAATTCCACTCATAACATGAATATCAAATTCTCTTAAAAGCATATTTGCTACAGCACCCGCTGCAACTCTTGCTACACTTTCTCTTGCACTAGATCTTCCACCGCCCCTATAATCTCTGATACCATATTTATGAAAATAAGTATAATCAGCGTGTCCTGGACGAAATAAATCTTTTATATTTTCATAATCTTTTGAATGTTGATTCTCATTAAAAACAACTATAGCTATTGGAGTTCCGGTTGTATAACCCTCAAAAACACCACTTAAAATTTGAGCCTTATCTTCTTCTTTGCGTGGAGTAGAAAATTTATTTTTTCCAGGTTTTCTTTTATCCAACTCTTTTTGTAAAAATTCCTCATCAAATTTAATTCCAGCAGGCATACCATCTATAATACATCCAACTGCTTTCCCATGAGATTCACCAAAACTTGTAAATTTAAATTTAGTTCCAAAAGTATTCATAATTTTCCTAATTTTTCTAAAGCAATTTTTGCACATTGTTGCTGAGCTTCTTTTTTACTACTTGCTATTGATCTTGCAAATTCTACACCTTGAATTTTTACAGCTATTTCAAATTGTTTCTTATGATCGGGTCCAAAAGCTTTTATTACAATGTATTCAGGAGTTGATGCCATATCAGCTTGTGTTATTTCTTGAAGCTTAGTCTTATAATCGCTAAATAAACTTTGAGTATCAATATGAGGATAAACTTCTTCTAGTAATTTTAAGGCTATTTGTTTAGTTTTTTCAAAACCAATTTCCAAATATAATGCTCCAATTAAAGCTTCAAAAGCATCTGATAGTATAGAAGATTTATTTCTTCCTTCATTGTTTTCCTCTGCAGCAGACATAAAAATATATGTTCCAAGCTCAAGTTTTTCCGCTAAATGAGTAAAAGACTTTTCATTCACCAATGCTGCTCTTAATCTTGAAAGATTTCCTTCTGAATCTTGTTTAAATTTAAAAAATAAAAATTCTCCAACCACCAAATCCATTACCGCATCACCTAAAAATTCTAATCTTTCGTTATTGTAAGGCTTTTTGTAACTTTTATGCGTAAGAGCTTCAATTAATAAATTTTCATCTTTAAAATAATAATTCAAACGTTCTTGAAGTTTTTTAAACATTTTTAGACCTTTCTTTTTGCAACTCCAAAGCAGCATTTCTTGCCAACATATCACAACGCTCGTTAAATTCATGTCCATTATGTGCTTTTATCCAAATAGCAACAATCTTATGTATTTTTGAAATTGCAAGGTATTCTTGCCATAAATCGGTATTTTTTTTATTTTTAAAATCCTTTTTAATCCATTCTTTTAGCCACTCATTAATACTTTGAACCATCAATTTAGAATCAGTATATAATTTTATATCGCAAGGTTCTCTCAAAGCCTTTAAAGCCTGTATAATGGCCATCAATTCCATACGATTATTTGTTGTATTCTCACAAGCACCACTATTTTCTTTTTTGTGATCTTTGTAACTTAGTATATAAGCCCACCCACCAAATCCAGGGTTATTTAAACACGAACCATCAGTATAAATTTCAATACTTTTCAAGTTTTAACCTCATAATAAATTTTACAAGTATTAAATTCGTAACATACTGGACAATGATAAAAAAATAAAGGAGATTGATTTTTACAATTATCGCAAATATAAGTAAAAGAAAGTTTTGCTCTTACTCCATTATCATTTAAAATTTTTAATATCTTAAATTTTTCATTACTCAATTTAATAGGACTCGTTTCAATGTTTTTAGCATAAAAAAATTCATGATATTTAGAATCTTTAATATTAAAACTTTCATCGAAATTCTCTAGCAAATCAATAATATTTTCAAATTTAGGCATGTTATCCATACTATCTTTATCATAGGAAAAACAAAGCCTTAAAACACTTTCATTATCTTTGGATAAAGCTAAAATATTACGAATTTTTTCTTCTTTATTTTTTGAACTTGCTTGAATTTTTAAAGCTTTAATCAAAGCTTTTTCTTGATAGATATTTTCTCCAAGTTCAAACAAGCACTCTAAAACCTCTAAAACTTTATCGTATTGTTTTAATTTTAAATACACTATTTTTAAGAGTTTTAAACTTTCTTTATTGCGAGATCTTATTTTTAAAGCATTAAGTAAAGATTCTACGCTACGTTCTAAAAATCCAGCTTTTAAATATACTTTTGCTAAAGAAAAAAATATATATTCTTTTTGATTTGCTTCATTTGTTTTTTGCAATGCGATTAAATAAATTCCAACAGCTTTTTCAAATTCTCCACTTTTAGTAAAAATTTCAGCTAAAAAATTTAAATTTTCTATACTTAAATTAGCGTTCTTTAAGAGCTCTTGATGAGTTGAATTAATTTCAAATTTCTTAACAAAACGATCTAATTTATTTTTTTGATCTTTATTGGCAAAAAAACACCAAATATAATGCGAGCTAGCTATAGTAAAGACCAATATAGTCAAAACAATAAGTCCAAACAAAGGATCTCTATATTCTACAAAGAAAAAATCCATCTAACCACAACTTTAAGTTTTAAATTTATAACAATTATAGCTAAATGCTTATATAATTTTCTTTAAGGTATAAAAATGATAGAACAAGCAAGTATAGAACAACTTTTACAAAAAACAGATATTGTTGATATTATAGCTCATTATATTGAAGTAAAAAAACAAGGCTCAAGCTATGTTTGTAAATGTCCTTTCCATGATGATAAAAATCCTAGCATGCATATTAATTCTATAAAGGGTTTTTATCATTGTTTTGCTTGCAAAGCAGGTGGAAATGTCTTTAAATTTGTAATGGATTATGAAAAACTAAATTTCATTGAAGCAGTTGAAAAAGTTGCTTCATGGAGTAACTTTTCACTCAATTATACTTCACAAAAACAAGATAATCAAAAATCTATTATGCATATTTTGCCAAGTCTTAATGTATTTTATAAACAAAATTTATCTAAAAATAAAGAAATGTTGTCATATCTTTACAAAAGAGGTCTTAATGATGATGATATTAGAAAATTCGAATTAGGCTATGCTCCTAGCTCAAACGAAACATTAAGATTATTACAAAATGAGCAAATAAACACCAATGATGCTTTAGAAGTTGGCATAATCAAAAAAAATGAAAACGGATTATATGCAAGTTTTATTAATCGCATTACTTTTAGTATTTATGATCACAAAAATTTATTAGTAGGCTTTGGTGGAAGAACTCTAGATGAAAATAATATGGCAAAATATGTTAATTCTCCACAAAATAAATTGTTTGATAAATCAAGAATTTTTTATGCACTCAATCTCGCTAAAGATGAAATTTACAAACAAAAAGAAATGATAATTTGTGAAGGGTACATGGATGCTATTGCTTTACATAAAGCTGGATTTAAAAATTCGGTAGCAGTTTTAGGAACTGCTTTAGGAGAAAATCATATTCCTTTAATCAAGAGATTACAAGCAAGAGTTATTTTGTGTTTTGATAATGATAATGCTGGATTACAAGCTGCTATCCGTTCAGCATATTTACTAAGCTTAGCAAAAATTGATGGTAAAGTCGTTTTACTTGAAGGTGGAAAAGATCCAGCTGAACTTGTAGCAAATCATCAAGAAAAATTATTATTTTCTATATTAGAAAAAGGTGTGGAATTGTGCGAATTTTATTTAAGAAATTTAATTGCGAATTTTGATTTAAATTCGATTTTTAATAAACAAAAAGCCTTAGAAGAAGTACAAAAATATACATTTTTATTAGAACCTCTAATTGCAAATTCTTATGTTAATTTAGTTGCAAATTTATTAGGAGTAAATTCTCAAGATATCAAACTTTCAAAAATAAATAAATCTAAAACTTTTACTACTAATTTATTCCCTAAAAAGCAAATTCTAATTAATAATATCAGCGAATTAGAATTACTAAAATTTCTACATGAAAATCCTAAATCAATACAAATTTTTAATAATATAAGTTCTAAAGAATATTTTATACATCAAGAAATTATTGAAGCTATTTTAGAAAATAAAAACTTTGAAAATTCAAGTATTAGAGAATTATACGAATATGAAAATATAAAAAAATTAAATAATTTTGAAGAATTTTTATATGCAATCTGTAAAATTAATTTAGCTTTTTTTAATAGATCAAAAAATCTAAATCTTACTCAAGCTTTAAAAAAACAAATTTTTAATATCTTAAATCAAAACCTAGAAAAAATTAAAAAAATTTGTAAAGATAATACTATTTTTACCTCTCATCTAAATGAGATTTTACAGACTATACAAACTTTAAACAATGAACATGAATTAGAGGTTTTTCTTGTAAATTTACAACAAAGTATTAAAAAAAAACATCTACTTTGCTTACATATTGATAGTGATTTTTTCTAAATTTAAAAAATAAATTAAATTTTTTAAAATAAAATTATAAAAAAATTGAAAGGAATAAATGAAAGCATTGGCACTTTTTAGCGGCGGTCTTGACTCTATGCTCGCTATAAAATTAATAACTTCACAAGGAATAGAAGTAAAAGCTCTTAATATAAATATAGGATTTGGCGGAACAAGCGATAAAAGTGAAATTATGGCTAAACGGGCTGCAATGGCTGGAGCTAGCTTTGAAATGATAGATGTAAGAAATGCTTACCTACAAGAAGTTTTATTTAATCCACAATATGGCTATGGAAAGCATTTTAATCCCTGTATTGATTGTCATGCTTTTATGTTTAAAACTGCTCTTTCTATGTTAAAAGATGAAAATGCAAGCTTTATCATCACAGGAGAAGTAGTAGGTCAACGTCCTATGAGCCAAAGAAACGATGCTATGGCCAAAGTAAAAAAATTAGCTTCAGATGAAGAAGATTTAATTTTACGTCCTATGTGTGCAAAAAATTTACCTATAACAAAGCCTGAACGAGAAGGTTGGGTAGATAGAATTAAATTAGAAAATATTAGTGGTAGAAGCAGAAAAAGGCAACTTGAACTTGCTGCAAAATTTGGATTTGAAGATTTTGAAAGTCCTGGCGGGGGTTGCTTATTAACACTTGAAAGCTTTTCTAATAAAATAAGAGATTTTATAAAATTTGATAAAGATATGCAAGTTAATGACGCACAATTATTAAAATATGGTCGCCACTTAAGACTTCCAAATGGTTCTAAGATGATTGTTGGAAGAAATGAACTAGAAAACCGATTCTTAAAAGAATTGAAAACTGATAAATATGAGGAATTGAAATTATTTGATTTAGTAGGAGCTTATTCTTTAGTTGATAAAAAGATAAACAATGAAGATTTAAATTTAGCTTTAAGTATAGCACTAACATATGCAAAAACTCAAACAAATATTTGTTACAACATAGGTTTTAAAGATAAAATATTTCAAAGTATGGCTTTTGATAATAAAGATAAGATTCAAGAATTTTTTATAAATTAATGCCTTTAATAATATTTATTTAAATTTTTGCTTATTTTAATTCACTATTATGTAACCAATAAAGTATATTATAATTACAGATAAAAAATTGTAAAGGAGATAAAATGATAAAAAAAATAGCTGCCATCTTAGCTATTCTAGGATTTTCAAATTTTATATATGCAGATGGAATATATGGAACAATTGTAAATGTAGATGATACAACAAAAACAATTTTAGTGGATACAACCTATGGACAAAAAGTAAATATGAAAATATTACCAAACACAGAAATAGATATGGATAATTGTGGGTTTCTTGGCATGGATAAACATGGTACTTTTAAAGATTTAACAATAGGAACTTTTATAGAAGCTGAAATTTTTCAAGGTTATATGCAAAACAACACTCAAGATCAACCACAAAATATGACCATTAAGAAAATTGAAATAGATTGCAAAAAAAGAGCTTATTGAGTTTTTAAATGCAAAACAATTCTACAAAACATCTTGTGAGACTTTTCTTATTTTTGATTTTACTTATAAATACGGCTTTTGCGTACAAAGATCAAGGAATTTTACAAAATGTTTCAAGGAATTCCATCAGTTTAAAAACTAATTCAAACGATAATCTTATAGTAATCATCCTACCACAAACACAGATCGAAATTTATGCTTGTGGTATTTTTGGTAGCAATAAAAAATTAGCAGGAATTAAAGATTTAAGATTAGGTAGTCTTGTCAAAATTAATGCAAATAAAAATGAAAATATAATCGTAGCCGATAAAGTCTTAGTCGAGTGTGATGATAAAAGACGAGCTTATTAAGTCAAAAGCTCTTCTTTTTGTTCAGTATTTATTTTTTCTATATAAAGACTTTGAGATGGAAAAGCAAAGCTTAATTCATTTTTATCTACAATTTTCATAATTTCAAGTAAAATGCGTTGTCTAGCTTCCCTAAAGCCAGCTGCATCTACTGCCTTGGTATAAAAATATACCTCTATATCAATAGAACTTGCACCAAAACCACTTACTGCAACATAAGTATTATTTTTATAGCCTTCTAAATCATTTACAGAAACTAAATTTTCTCTATATTTAGCTCTTGATCCACCAAGTTTCAATGCACTATCATCTACTTGAGCTATTAATGGGCTAGTAGCAAGCAAATATCTAATATCATCTACAAGTTGTTCTAATTGATGTGGCTTGGCATCATATGTCACACCCACATATATTTTCACATGACGGCCAATTTTTCTTTTACTCCAATTTTTGATATTAGCCCCCATAATAGTTGAATTTGGCAAAAACACTAAAGAATTATCAAATGTTCTAATAGTAGTCTTTCTAAGACCTATTTCTACTATAGTACCTTCTACTCCAGAAATTTCAACCCAATCACCTTGATTAAAACTATTATCAAACAATAAAAGCACAGATGCAAAAAAATTCGCAATTATATCTTTAGCTGCCAATGCAACCGCTAAACCACCTATACCTAAAGATGCAATCAGTGCTGAAATATTAAAACCCAAATGTGCCAAAACAAACAATGTGGCTATGACGATGATAATAAAATATAAAATTTTGATAATTAAATTAACAACTTCTCTTTTGCCACTTTTTTCAGCTAATTTAGATATGACTACCATACCATAACTGTCAAAAATACTAATTACAATCCAAGCACTCAAGATAGCATATACTATGTACAATGCATTACTTATTCTTATATCAACTGGAGCTGGATAATAAACAATAGTAAAACAAATTCCTATAGCATATATTAACAAAAACCACCCTATGGGATTTTGTAATTTTGCAAGAAAATGTGTTTTTAATTCCACATTTGCTAAATTTTGTCTAAATAATTTCATCAAAATAAAAGATAAAATTTTAGCAAGATAAAATTTCAAAGAATAAAAAAATACAACAACCAAAATTGAAATAACAATCTTTCCAACATTAACTTTTTCGATGGAAGTCTTGTGATTAATATAATTAATCGCATTTTGCAAACCAAGCTCATTAAACAAAAAATTAGTTTCTAATAATTTTGCATTATTTCTTAGATAAAGTAAAATCTCATTGTATGATTTAATCGTAGTTTTTAGATTCTCTTCTTTTTCTTCTAAAACTTTAATTTTTTCTATATCATTTATCTTTTCCTTTTCTAGTAAAAAATTAAATTTTATATCTTCTTTCAAAAGCTCTATCGCATTATCTACAATAGAACGAATTTTACTACTTTGAGCCCCTTGTATAAAAATTTTTTCAAGCTCAAAAATACAAAAATAAAAATGCTCTGAAGCAACTAGATTTATTAATTTTACTCTACTATCTATATACTCAAAATATTGTTTTTTTGCTTGAGCATACTCTACTTTTTTTTCCAAATTATTTTTTGTATTCAAAAATGCTTCAACTTCTTTTTCATCGACTTTTTGTGAAATCATCCTTAAAGGAATTTGAGTTAGTATATCTTGTTTTTGTTTTTCTATTTCTCTTATATTATCTTGATAATCACTAGTATTATTATCTGATCCATTAAAACTTTCTAACACAAAATTTAATTCTATATAATTTTGAACCAAATAAAAGATGCTATTTTTATCTATCTTAGTTTCATTATTTTCTTGAGCATTTGTAAAGCTAATACAGCAACAAAATAATATAAAAATAAATATTTTTTTCATGGACGCCTCTCTTGAATTAAAACAAAATTTTCAAAATTAAAATCATATTCGTAAATTTCACCTGTCTCGATAATATAATACCATGCATGAATTTCTATTTCTTTATTATTTAATGCTTCTTCAATACCTGGATAAGTAAGTAAATTTTGTAAAGAATTAACTAAATTCATCTTTTCAGTCATCCAAGCTCTCATAGCTCTATCATTTTGAGCTATTTTCAATACTTTATTTTTAATAGGCTCTAATAAAGTAAGCCATTTTTTTACATTAGGCATACATTTTAAATCATCCACATCAGCATATAAAGCTGCACATCCCCCACAATTACTGTGACCGCAAACAATAATATTTCTAATGTGTAAAGAATTAAATGCATATTCAATTGCTGAAGTAGTAGCTAAAAAATCATCTCCTATCCTATAAGGTGGCACTATATTACCAATATTTCTTATTACAAAAAGCTCACCAGGTCCTGTATTGGTAATTAAATTAGGTATTACTCTTGAATCAGCACAACCAATAAATAACGTATGAGGATTTTGATTATTTTTTAAACTTTCAAATAATTGTGCATGCTCTTTAAAATCTTCTTGCATAAATTTCAAAGCACCATCGATTAAATCTTTCAAAAATTTCCTTTAACATATCATTGTAAAATTATACTTAATATTAGCACTTTTTCAAAATAATGCAGATCCTGTTTTTATTTATCTTAATCTTTCATTTATCTTTTTTTTGTAAATTTAAGATCTTTAAAATAAATTTAAAATATTTGGAGGAATTTTATGAGTCTTTACGATAGAGATTACTCAAACTCTAAAACTCAAGAATTTGAAGGTTATACTGGAAGTGATTTAAGTATTTTTATAAAACAAACCTATCAACTTTTTGCCGCTTCTTTACTAGCTGCAACCGCTGGAGCTTATGTTGGAATTTATGCATTAGCAGGCCTTTTTATACAATCACAAGCAACTTTTTGGATTTTATTTATTGTTGAATTAGGATTATTATTTGCTTTACAATGGAAAAAAAGAGAAGCTCCTTTAAATTTAATTTTGCTTTTTGGATTTACTTTTTGTTCTGGATTGACTTTAACGCCACTTTTATATTCAGTATTAGCTATACCTGCTGGAGCTAGCATTATAGCACAAGCATTTGCACTTACCACTGTTTCATTTGGTGCTCTAAGTATATTTGCAATGAATACAAAAAAAGATTTCACCGTAATGGGTAAAATGCTGTTTGTGGCATTAATCGTTATTGTCGTAGCTTCTTTAATTAATATATTTTTTCAAAGCTCTATTTTAAGTTTGGCTATTTCAGGAATCGGTGCGATTTTGTTTTCATTCTACATTCTCTATGATACTCAAAACATTATAAAAGGAAATTACGAAACACCTATCGAAGGTGCTGTTGCACTTTATCTTGATTTTATCAATCTTTTTATATCTCTTCTTAATATTTTAAGAAGCTTTAATAGCAGATAAAAATTTACGAGAGTAACTCTCGTAAATTTCTTTTTTTTCTTTCAAGTTTATATCAAGCTTTTTAAGTTAAAATAACTTTTTTTGTATATTATCAAGGAATATCAATGATTACTCTTTTAATTTTCTTACAATTTGCAATTGTTATTATTATTTGTATTGCAGTTTTACTTCAAAAAAGCTCAAGCATAGGACTTGGTGCATATAGTGGAAGCAATGAAAGTTTATTTGGTGCTAAAGGGCCAGCTGGATTTTTAGCAAAATTTACTTTTATTATGGGATTGTTATTAATAGCGAATACGGTAGCTTTAAGCTATATGTATAATAATGCCAATTCGAATTCTTTAGCTGAAAAAGCTGAGCAAATTCTACCAAAAATACCTGAATCAAACACTACTATTCCTAACGCGCCGATGATGGAAACTAATACTAGTAAATAAAGGAAAAAATATGCTAAACGAAATCTATACTAAACAAAAACAACACTCAGATAAAAGTTTAGAAAATTTAAGAAAAGATTTTACCACAATAAGGACTGGCAAAGTAAATATTAATATACTTGATCATGTTCACGTAGATTATTATGGAAACGCGACTCCACTGAATCAAGTGGCAACAGTTTTAGCAACTGATGCTTCTACCATCAGCATTACTCCTTGGGAAAAACCTATGTTAAAAACTATAGAAAGTGCTATTGCGGCAGCAAACATAGGTGTAAATCCAAACAATGATGGAGAAAGTATAAAATTATTTTTTCCTCCTATGACGAGAGAACAAAGAGAAGAAAATGCTAAAAATGCTAAAGCTATGGGTGAAAAAGCTAAAGTAGCCATAAGAAATATTAGAAAAGATGCTAATGATTCTGTAAAAAAACTTGAAAAAGATAAAACTATTTCAGAAGATGAAGCTAAAAAAGCTTATGATGAAGTTCAAAAATTAACCGATAATTACACTGCCAAAGTAGACGAATTAGTAAAAAATAAAGAAGTAGAATTACTAAAGGTTTGATATGAATTTAGAGCAAATTTATAAAGATTGTGGAGCATACTTACAAGGTCATTTTTTACTTAGTTCTGGAAAACACTCTGAATTTTATCTCCAGAGTGCTAAAGTTTTAGAAAGTCCAAAACTTGCTGGAAAATTATGCGATGAATTAGCTAAGATAATCACAAACTACAATATTGAATTTGATAGCATTTGTTCTCCAGCACTTGGTGGAATTTTAGCTGGCTATGAATTAGCAAGAGCTTGCAACAAACGCTTTATTTTCACAGAGCGCGTTGATGGCATAATGACTCTTAGACGCGGATTTGAAATTCAAAAAGATGAAAAATTTATTGTGTGCGAAGATATTATAACAACAGGTGGTTCAGCACTTGAAAGCGCTAAAATCATAGAAAAACTGGGAGGGAAAGTAGTCGCTTTTGCAGCATTGGCAAATCGTGGTTTTTGTTCGGTCAAAAATTTGAATAATCCAAGATTAGATACTGCTAAATTACCAGAAAATTTACCACTTTTTACCTTGGGTAATTTTGACTTTGAAATCTATGAAGCAAATATTTGTCCTCTTTGTAAAAATGGTAGTCAAGCTATTAAACCGGGTAGTCGTGGCAATTAAAAATCATAATGAAAACAAAGGCAAAATTAGCATCTCGTTTTTTACGTTTTAAAGCTTTTTTGATAGATATTTTTTTATTATATGTGCCAATCTTATATTTATTTTATTTTATTTTAGGTTCCAAAGAAGCTTTTTTAAATAATCAGTTCATCGTTTTTTTTTGCTCTTTTGTATTTGGTCTTATTCAAGCTATATTTTTAGCTAAAAAAGCTCAAAGTCCTGGATTTAAAGCCTATGATTTATATTTAATCAATATAAAAACAGGAAAAAAATTAAATTTTTTTCAAATAATATTTAGATATATTATTTTTATAGTCAGTTTTGGTTTGCTCATAGGATTTATTGTGAGCTTTTTAAGAAAAGATACTTTAGCACTACATGATGTATTAAGTCAAAGTATTATTGTTGTAAGGATAAAAAATGAATAGAAAAAGAATTTATAACCCTCAATCAAATGAAAGTTTAAACGACAGAAAAGTATTTAATGGAAATCCCCATGGGATTTTAAATTTCACTAAGGCAAAATACACTTGGGCTTTAAAACTTTGGGATTTAATGGAAGCTAATACATGGTTTCCAAAAGAAGTAGATACCACCAAAGATGCCCTTGATTATCGCTGTAATCTTACATCAGCTGAAAAAAGAATGTATGATTTAGTATGGTCACAACTTATTTCTATGGATAGTTTTCAAACTAATAATTTAGCAGACAACATCAACCCTTATATCACCGCACCTGAAATTAATGCTGTTTTAGCACGACAAGCTTATGAAGAAGCAAATCATTCAAAATCGTATGCAGTAATGGTTGAAGCCATTTGCGAAAATACTGATTTAATCTATGAAATGGAAAAACATGATGAAACCTTGCGAGAAAAAAATGATTTTATTTCTAGTATTTATGAAGAATTAGCTGGAGAAGTAAATGATGATAAGCTTTTACTAGCTATGGTAGCAAATCAAATTTTAGAAGGGGTATATTTTTATAGTGGTTTTACTGCGATTTATGCCCTTGCTCGTGCGGGAAAAATGCTAGGTTCAGCACAAATGATACGATTTATTCAAAGAGATGAAATAACCCATTTGCTACTTTTTCAAAATATGATTAATTCGGTTCGTAAAGAAAGACCTGATTTATTTCACGAAGCAAATATAAATAAAATATACGATATGTTTAAAAAAGCTGGAGAGCTTGAAATCAAATGGGGTAAATATATCACACAAAATCAGATTATGGGCTTTACAGATGATATCATAGAAGAATACATTCATTATCTTGTAGATCAAAGACTTATAGCTATTAATTTAGATAAAATTTACAATGCACAACATCCTATTAAATGGGTAGACGATTTTTCTAAATTTAACGACCAAAAAAGCAATTTCTTCGAGAGTAAAGTAACAAATTACTCAAAAGGAAGTTTAAGTTTTGATGACTTTTAGTCTCAAAACTTAAAACCATTATACAAATTTATAATATTTTTTTATTCTTTATTAATATTTTATTTTTATTTAACATTTTGTTATAAAATTATTCACTTTTTATAATTCACTATTTAGGAGTCATTATGGAATTTTTAGAACTTTTGTTAATTCTAATTGCCATAATCTTAATGATAGCAAAACCAGAAAAAGAAAAGCTTGCTTTTTCTATACTTGTAATATCATGGGCTATTATGGTATTTGACTATTTAGGTCGTAAATCAGGCGCAATTTTAAGCCTAATCAATTTATAAGGTGGAATATATGTGTGATATTAATAAAACTAAATTCTTTTATTTTTTAATGTGTCTAGCAGGGTTTTTAATTATTTTATTACCTGTAGGTATAGCAAATTTAATATTTGGCTATGTATTGGCTGATAGTCCTTGCACATCTTGTTGGGGACAAAGAGAATCTATGGTTTTCATTGGTGTGGCCGCTTTATTTATAGTTCGCTATGGTGTTAAAGGTAAATTTTTAGCTTTTCTTTTAATAGCAACGGCTTTTGGATTATGGCAATCATTCAATCACATTGCAGGTCATGCTCATCGTGATCTTGATCAAGGTTTTGGCTTACCTATTTTTGGCTTACACACTTATTTTTGGGCTGAAGTAGTTTTTTGGGCAGTAGTGTTGTTATTAGGTGTAATTTTTGCATTTGCTCCTAAGTTTGGTTCATTTGAAAAAGAAATGGAAGGATCAAGCTTTAGACAACTCACCAAATTTAATTTAATAGCAATGAGCATAACAGCTCTTATTATAGCTTCTAATGTATTTCAAGCTTTTGTAAGTACAGGTATCCCTCCATATAGTGGACAAGGTGATCCAGTGCGTTTTAGTTTAAATCCAAAATACATAATCTGGGATGATTCTGGATGGAATAAAAGATGGAATGGTATATCTTTCTTAGGTAAGCGTGATGTTAAAGAACCTGATTTTGCATTTGCACCAGCAAGTGATAAACTTGGCATCAAATTCGATAATAATATTAGCAATAGTCCATTTACACATATTGATGAAAATTTAAAAATTATTAATGAAATGAAAATTGACATTGCAAAACCTCTTAATACGCTTGATTATATTAATGGAGAATATGTAGCAAGCTCAAAATATGACGTATATTTTCTAGACAATAGCTTCAAAATTAAAGAAGATTTTATTTTAGATCCATATTTTTCTGCTACTATTAATCCAATAGTTGGAATTATTCCTTATTTAGATGATAAGTATATCTTAATGGGCTCAAACAAAACATTTTTAAGATTTGGTAAAAATCCAAATGCAGATGATGCTTTACAATATGCTGATTTTATGAAAGGTTCAGATAAATTTGAAGGACAAGGAAAAGATTTGGGTCGTGGAAGAATTGATACTATAAGAGCTAAATTCAATCACATTGCAAGCACTGCAACTGATAATGATTTTATGTATGTTGCAACTACTCCAAATAATAAAGATATGAAAACTTTTGTTATTTCTAAAATTTCATTAGCCGACAGAGTACTTTCAGCTGAATTTACACCGAAAGCAAAATTAAAAGAAAATAAAACTCTAGGTGATCTTTATATTACTTCTATGACTTATAAAGATGGCAAGCTTTATGCATTAAGTAAAAATCACAATGTTATTGCGGTAATAGACTTAGATAAAGAAGAAATTGTAAAAACTATTTCTTTCCCTGAAAACATTACCAATGCAAGAAGCTTATTCTTTAAAAATGGAAAAATCAACATTCTTTCTTATCAAGATAATGCAAATATTCTTTACGCACTTGATTAATTTCTTAGAGCTTTAGCTCTAAGAAATGTTTTTAAGTTTTATAAATAAAAACTAAGGTAAAATAACAATTTTTTAAGGGGTTGTTGTTGAATCGCATATTTGAGCAAAAGCAATGTCAAACTATGGCAGAAGAAATAAAAAAAAATACCTTTATAAATGAAGAATTATTTAAAGCATTTTGTTCTACTCCAAGAGAAATCTTTTCACCTTTAAAAACTCATGCTTATAGACTTGATGCACTTCCTTTAATGGGAAATCAATGGATAAGCTCTCCATTAACCGTAGCAAAAATGACAATGGCACTTGATTTTAAAGATGCTGATAGCATCTTAGAAATAGGATGTGGTAGCGGGTATCAAGCAGCCATTTTGAGTAAACTTATAAGAAGAGTTTTTACAATAGAACGCATAGAAAAATTGGCAATTGGTGCTATGGAAAAATTCAAAACCTTAAATTATTCAAACATACATGTGAAATTTGATGATGGTCAAAATGGATGGAAAAACTATGCTCCATATGATAGAATCTTACTCTCTGCTTATATAGAACAAATACCAAATATTTTATTTGATCAACTAGAAGAAAATGGAATTTTAGTCGCACCTTTATTAATAGGAAATCAACAATTTATCACAAAATTTATTAAAAAAAATAATGAAATTACCAAAGAAATTTTAGAAGAATGTCTTTTTGTTCCTATTAAAAATGGTAAAGAATAATATTTACAAAATAAAAATTAAGTTTTGAATCTGTTCTAAATTCTTTTTAAAAAATCTTAAATTAAGATCAACACTGATTTTTAAATCAGCGAAAAAAGGATTTTTCAAACATGCTATAAGCAAAAAATCATTTTGTTTGAGTATTTTTTGCGTAGAAAATTCTTTTTCTTTAACTTTTTCAAAAATATTATCATTTGTAATATTAATATCTTGTTTTAAATTTTTACTATACATTAAAACACCACAAAAAAAATTTCCAAATTCATCTTTAAATTTGACATCATATAATGTAAAATTTTTAAATACAAAAGAATTTTGAGAATGATAAGTTTTTAAAGCAAAATCAAAACCAATTTTGTTAAATTTTTTTTCTTGAAAGCCCTCTTTGTAAAAAGTTGCATTGTTTTGTTTTAAGAACTCTTCACATATTTTTATAGTGAGTTCATTACGACCCCACATAAGTTTTTTCCCTAAAACTCTAAAAAATAAAACTCCTGCTAAAACTCCACCAAACAAAGCAATAATAATATCTTGAGTAAATTGAAATATCAGAAAAAATATAATTAAGGCTTCTACAAAAGATAAAATTTGTAAAGCCTTGAGTCTTTTATTTAAACCTAGGCGTATAGCCTCAAAATCCATTAAGATTTAGCCTTTTCCATTCGTTTTCTTTGAGTTGGATCAAGATATCTTTTTCTTACTCTAATATTTTGTGGTGTAACCTCAACAAGTTCATCTTCTTCTATCCATTCCAATGCTCTTTCAAGACTTAATTTTCTAGGTGGCACTAATTTAATAGCATCATCACTTCCACTTGCTCTAACATTGGTTAAATTCTTACCTTTAATTGGATTTACGTCTAAATCATTTGGACGAGAATGTTCGCCTATAATCATTCCTGTATAAACTTTAGTTTGAGGTTCTATAAACAACACGCCTCTATCTTGTAAGTTAAATAAAGAATATCCTAAAGCCACACCATTTTCCATAGAAATCAATGCCCCGTTGTTCCTTTTTTCAACTGCACCACTAAATGGACGAAACTCTAAAAAACTATGATTCATTACACCTTCACCTTTAGTATCTGTCAAAAATTGACTTCTAAAGCCAATAAGCCCGCGTGCTGGAATTTCAAATTCAAGTCTAGTTTGCCCATCACCTGTTGGGGTCATAGTTTTCATTTCAGCTTTTCTTTTTCCTAGTTTTTCTATTACAACTCCTGTAAAATCATCTGGAACATCAATTACCAAATGTTCAAATGGTTCAGTTTTAACTCCATCTTCTACCTTGACAATAACTTCAGGTCTTCCCATACAAAATTCAAAACCTTCCCTACGCATATTTTCAGCTAAAATAGTAATTTGAAGCTCACCTCTTCCACTTACTTTGAATTTTCCTTCACCACTATTTTCATATTTCATAGCAATATTTGTTTTCATTTCAGCTTCTAAACGCTCAGCAATTTTATTTGATGTTACATGTTTGCCTTCAGTACCTGCTAATGGACCATCATTAACAGAAAATACTATACTTAAAGTTGGTTCTTCTATATGAAGAGGATCAAGTGGCATAGGATTATTAGGATCAACCACACTATCACCCACATCTAAGGCTTCAAAACCAGCAATAGCTACTATATCTCCAGTTCCAGCCTCTTCAATGTCAGTCCTCTCTAATCCCATAAAACCAATTAATTTAGAAATTCTACCATTTACTTTTGTACCATCAGCCTTGGCTAGCATCACATTTTGATTTTTTTTCACTTTGCCATTAAAAATTCTAGCTATACCTATTTTGCCCACAAAATTATCATATCCTAAAGTAAAAACTTGAAGTTGCAAAGGATTCTCATCGCTACCACTTGGTGCTGGAACACGCTCAAGAATAGTCTTAAATAACGGTTCCATATTATCATTACTATCATCTAAATTAAGTTTTGCATAACCATTTTTTGCAGCAGCATAAACCACAGCAAAATCAAGCTGTTCATCATTTGCTTCTAATGCAACAAAAAGATCAAAAATTTCATTAATTACGCGCTCAGAATCTGCTGCTGGTTTATCAATTTTATTAATTACAACTATAGGTTTAAGTCCTAAAGACAAAGCTTTCTTTACCACAAATTTTGTTTGGGGCATAACTCCTTCTTGTGCATCAACTAAAAGCAACACCCCATCTACCATTTTCAAAACACGCTCAACCTCACCTCCAAAATCAGCGTGTCCTGGAGTGTCAATAATGTTAATTTTAGTACCTTTATAATCAATAGCAGTATTTTTTGAAAGTATAGTAATGCCTCTTTCTTTTTCTATGTCATTACTATCCATCACTCTCTCTGCTATTTGTTCACGCTCGCTAAAAGTACCTGATTGTTTTAATAATTCATCTACCATAGTTGTTTTACCATGATCAACGTGAGCTATAACAGCTATATTCCTAATATTATCCAAGTTTATCTCCAAAGCTTAATTTTTAAAGTCTAACATTATATATAAAAAATACTTAAAAATTAAAATCCAAAATTTGGAACATTTATTGCTTTTATTTTCGAAGTTATTATTTTTAAGGAGAAAAATATGTCAAACTTAGACACACAAATTTTAGATGCTAATTTACAAAAACAAGGAATTTCAGTTTTAAATAGCGAATATTTTATGGAGCTTTTAAATTATTTAGAAGTTAGTAAATCAAAAAAAGAATTAAATTATGCAAAGTTATCAGGAGAAATCAGCGAAATTTTAGATGATGTGCATAATGAAAATGCCATTTTAAATGCTAAAAATATAGAAGAATTATTAGTTATTTTTAAAAATTTTAACATTTCACATGAAAATTTAAAAATTGATTGCGCTTTAAAACTTCAAAATTTATTTCCAAATTTAGCAAAAAGTAATTTTATTGTAGGTTAATTTATGTCAAATATACACACTGGAGAGGCTTTAAATATATTAAGTCTCTCACCAAAAAACAAAAATACATCCAAAGATACAGAGTCAAACGATAAAGAAGGATTCTTAGAATCTTTAATTCAAGCAATTGATGGAAAAGATTTAAATAATTATAAAACTTCAAATAGTAAAAAATCTCATATAAATAAAAACAGCACTTCTTCAAGCGAAAATAAAATGCTTGATGAAAAAGGTGCTACAAAATTATTTGAAAATGCAAATTTTATGCAAATTTTATCTTTACTAGAAATGTTACAAAGTAATAGTAAAGATATTAAACTTAATAAATTAATCAAAAACAATACAGCAATTTTAAATGTTGAAAAAAATATTCATAAACTAAAAAATATTAAAAATATAAATGAACTTTTAAATATAGCAAAAGATCTTGGTTTGAATGTAAAAAATATTAAATTTGAACAAATACAAGATTTAAAAAAATATTTTCCAAATTTAGATAAAAAAAGTTTTTTTGATATAAAAAACACAAGTAAAACTAGTGTTTTTCAAGATTTAATTAATCAAAAAATTTCAAATTTGTTAAAAGAAGAATCTAAACAGAAAAAACCTGCTGTCAAAAACAAAGATAACGATTCTGCTTCTTTATTAGCTTCTGCATTAAAGAATATTGATTTATCTAAAAAAACTACAAAAGTAGATAACAATGAAAATGATAAAAAAATAACTTCAAAAGAACATATTGATAATAAAATATTGATTAACGAAAAAGATAAGTTAATTGACACAAATAATATTTTAAAATCAAATAAAGATTTAAACGATGGTAAAAAATTAAATGATATAGAAGTAATCAATATGACTCATAATTCTAGCATCAAAAAAGAATTAGAACAATCCAAAGAAAAATCAAATTCTATAACAATTAATAATTTAGAAAATTTCGAAAAAAAAGTTGGTTTTGTATTAGAAAATTCAAAATCAGAAAATTTAAAAAATGCTAAAAAAGAAAGTATTGGTTTAAAAAATCAAAATATCCAAGAAAATAAAACAAATTTTGAAAATCCACTAAATATACAAAACACAACCATAAAAAATCAAAAAAATGAACAAAACACTAATATTGTATCAGATATTTTCACGAGTACAAAAGAAGTTGCAAAAGAAACTAACGAAACTCCACAAGATAATTTAAATTCTTTTGTTAGAGAAATGAATAGAGCCTCTAATCATTTCGTCAAAAATCAAGGAGTACATATAAAAGAAACTTTTAATGATTTTGCCCAAGAATTTAAAGAAAAAGTTGAAAGTTATAAAGCTCCTGTAACTAGATTTAATATCACATTAAATCCAAATAATCTAGGTGAAGTGGAAGTTACTTTAATACAAAGAGGATCAAATCTTAACATTAGTTTTAATTCAAATCAAAATACGCTTAATCTTTTTATACAACACCAAGCTGAATTTAAAAATTCACTAGTAAATATGGGATTTACAAATTTAGAAATGAACTTTAGTGATCAAGGAAAAAAGGACCAAAATAATCAACAAAAACATAAAAAAAATGATGACAGAGAAAAAAATAAGGTGAATTTCGAAAATGAAATTCAGGAAAAACCTAGTTTAAAAATGGTTTTAGCAAAATATTTCTAAATGGAATATTTTTTGCTTTAATATAATAAATTTACAAAAAAAGGATTTTTATGCAAAATATAAACACACAAAACACTCAAAGTCCTTTCGTTTTCAGCTCAAGAGATCTTAAAAATACAAGAGACATCCCTCAAGAAAATAAAGAAAGTGATAAAAATGTAGAAATTTCTCCTAGAGCAAACACTAGAGATTTTAATAACACAGAAAATACTCCTCAAGTAGATAATGGAATTAATAAAAACGATGGTATTATCAGCAATCCAAAAGCAGAGCTTGATAAAGATGCTTTTTTAAAATTACTTTTAATTGAACTTCAACATCAAGATCCTACAGACCCTATGGACACAGAAAAAATGCTTACTCAAACAGCACAGCTTTCTGCACTTGAAATGCAAGATAACACCAATAAGACCATGACTCAACTTGTAAATGCTATGACAAAATTACAAAATTCCATAGCAGCTAGTACAGGTATGAGTGCTTTAGCAGCAGTTGGAAAACTTGCAACGGTTAAAGATAATTATCTAATGGTAGCAGATGATGATATACAATTTCAAATTAATATGTATTTACCTGAAGAACCTCAAAAAGGAAAACAAACCAACATAGAATCAAAAGATTTTGAACTTAAGAAAAATGGTGAAGATAAATTAGATATAAGTGGTAAAGTTGATAAAGAAATAGCAAAACCTGGAGATACTATTCATATAAAATTAAAAGATGATAAAGATCAAGAAGAAACCCTTCAAGCTGTAGTAGGAGAAGATCAAACATTTAAAATACTAGGATACAAACCAACCGTAGATATTAAAACAGCTAAAATAAATTCAGCCTATAAATCAGATAGTGCTCCTGTAACATTCACAGTCTATAATGAAGCTGGAGATCCTGTGAGAACTATAAATGTTAAAGATATGAGTGCAGGTATGAAACAAATTATTTGGGATAGAACCAATGATAGCGGAACACCTGTTCCTTCTGGAAAATACTATGTCAAAGCAAGCTATACAGGAGAATCTGGAAAAGTTGTTAATTCAACTTATGGAGCTTATCCTATAACAGGTGTTAAATTTGAAAAAGGTGAAGCCTTAGTTGGAATGGGCGGAAGCTGGGTTAAATGGGAAGACCTTAAAGAAATTACAGGATAAAATATGTTTACAGCACTTTATAATGGAGTAAATGGGGTAAAATCTCAAAGCTATAGCATTGATAATACAGCTCATAATATTTCTAACGTAAATACAGTCGGATTTAAATACTCTGAAGTTGGATTTAAAGATGTGTTTTATAGCACAATGACGACACAATCTTATAATAAAGGTCAAGCAGGTTATGGAACTTCAGTTGGTTCTATAAATGATACATTTGAACAAGGACCTTTGATGTCAACTGATAATGAATTTGATGTAGCTATTGCTGGAAAAGGGTTTTTTGGAGTATCTAATGGCAATGGTGTATATTACACCAGAAATGGAGCTTTTAAACCTGATGCCAATGGAAATTTAGTAGACTCAAATGGAAATTATGTTCTTGGAACGATGAATCCATCATTGCAAGAAATACCATTAAGCGAAAGAGTTTCAAATATGTTTGGACAACAACTTGGTCAAAAGGTAACAACAGCTCTTACAGGAAAACCAGGAGTAAATTTTCAAATGGGTGGAGTTGGAGCACAAGGTCCTATTTCTGTTCCTAAAAATCTTTATTTACCCCCACAAGCAACTCAAAATATCACTTGGAGTGGTAATTTAGACACAAGTACTAAAACAGAAGCTGTTAATATTGATCTTGATGTGCAAAAATTTACTTTTGCTAAAAATGCCGATGGGACTTTTAATATATCAGGAAGTGTTAAAGACGAACAAATATTTGGTTTAAAACCTGGAACTATGATTTATTTTAATATTACAGATGAAAAAGGTATTACTCAAACACTTCAAGCTACATTAAATGATGATCTATCTTTTAATCTTGAAAACCAAAAATTAGAAAAAATTGATCCACAAAGTGCTAAATTAGAATCATCTCATTTAAGTATGGAAAAAGAGCTTGCTGATAGTTCAGAATTATCTGCAAAACTCATCAACCCTGATGGTTCTATTAATTGGGTAAAAGTTAAACTTGACAGAGTTTTACCTCAAAATGGCACAAACTTAGAATACAAAGCCGTTGCACAAGTATATGATAATAACAATAACAAAATCGGAGGTACAACCGAAGGGTTAATCACTTTTAATGAATCAGGTGCATTGGTAGCAAACACCTTAACTTCAGTTGACAATAATGGAACTAAAGTTAATATTAATCTTGGATCTTTTTATGATCCAAAAATTCCAAATTCAGGATATGATGGATTACATGCTTTAAGCAATAAACAATCTTCTGTACATACGAAAACAGATGGACTTGGAGAAGGTTTTTTAAACAATTATGCTATCAACACAGATGGAACCATAGTAGCTACATTTACCAATGGTGATCAAATTCCTATGGCTAAACTTGCCTTGTTTAATTTTATCAACGAACAAGGTTTAGAAAAACTTGGTGAAAATTTATACGGACAAACTAGCAATAGTGGAGAACCAACATTTTTGCTAAGCAATAACGGAACATTTAGTACAGCAAATTTTAAAGGTTCTTATTTAGAACAATCCAATGTGGATTTGGCGATAGAATTTACTAATTTAATAACTCTACAAAAAGCATATGATTCAAGTAGTAAAAGCATTAGTACAGCTGATCAAATGATTCAAAAAGCTATCAATATGAAACGTTAATTTAATGTTTCATATATTTTTTGATGCAATATAATGTATTTCTTGCTCAAAAAATTCTATCACTCTTTGTTGCACTAAAGATTCTTCCTCGTTTTTATCTAAAAATTTTCTCAATCTATTAAAATTTATCTTTTGAGCATAACGTGGATGAGTTTTTAAAAGAAAGGAAATATTTTTCAGCAAAGAATCTAAACTCAACTCATTTTTTAATACTAAATCAGTATATTCTTTAGTTGTTTGCACTAGTACAGCTTGTCTACTTTTATCATCAGGATAAATTTCTTTTGATATTTCATTTAAAATATCCCACAACTCTGGTTTTATATTTTTATTTGCAACTATAATTGCAGCAAAAGATTTTGCTCTAAATTCTAAAGACAAATGACTTGGAACAAAAATTTCTCTAAATCTAGATAAAAAATTTGCAAATAAATTCACCATTTTACACCTCAATATTTTTTAAGATATTTTAAGATATCATTTTAGTCGCCTTCTTTTAGACCTGTGCAATATTAATTTTAAGCACCGCTTCAGGGTGGGAACACAGCAGAGCACTTGATATTAGTGTGTGCCGCAGTCATCTGGAAGAAGGTTTTTTAGATTTTAAAATACTCTTTGATATCTTCACATATTCTAAAAAAATTTACTCCATTGATAGTTGGATTTGTTTTAAAATACTCATACATTCCAGTAAAACCGCTTTCTAATTCTTTTGATTTAACTCCATAACTAATAGATAAAGCTGCCTCTATAAAAGCTGCAAGTTTATCACAATATTTTAACGCCTTTCCATCAATAGCTTTAAAACGATCCTCATTAACTGCATCTAAACTACCACTATAAACACTAGGTTTGTTATTAAAAATTCTATTTTCAAATTCATTTTTTATAAAAATATTTTCATCTTCTGATTTTTCTCTAATACCTAATATATAACTAAATTCATCTCTAAAAGACAGAGGAATAAAAGGTAAAATTTTTTCATTAATTAACTTCATTTCATATTCATTGATAACTTCATTTAAACCATCTATACCATATTTAACAGGACTTATAATATCTCGCGTTAGACTCTCTGGCAAATCATGAAATAAAGCACAATAAAAATTATTTTCTAATCTACTATTGCAAGCTTTTACCTCTAAAGAATAAAAATAACTTAAAATAGCCACCACTAACATATGTCCTAAAACTGCAGTTTCAGGAATTCTTGGAGTTTGTGCCCAACGCTTTTGAAAACGCAATCGTCCACTTAAGTCAATAATTTTAGCAATTTTTTGATTTAATGCTATTTTTCTTGCTCCAATTAGTTCATAATAATCTTCTAATTCTTCTTCCACTTTAGTCTTAATCTCATCAATATCGTGTAAAAAAGAACTTGTTTGATAAACTATATTAAATTCCCATCTTGTAGCAAAATATGAAGCAGCTTTTAAAATAAGTCTCTCTTTGGTATAGTCTTCCCCTTGCAAGAAATTTTCGTATCTTTTTAAAAATTCACCATTTTCAATATTTTGTATCATAGGAGCGATTTTAGTCAAAACCCAAGCATTTATCTGTGTATTTTTCTGACGTAAAATTTCATGATAAACATCAGGACGGATATCAGTCACAACAACACGACTTAAGAATTCAAAAATACCTGCTTCGATTACAAAACGCACATTGACATCATTTTCCATTTTCGCCATGAAATATGCGATAATAAATTTATGTGCTTGCTTATCAAGCTCCACCAAATTTATCATTTTAGGATAATCATTCCATCTTGATATAGAAGCAGCTTTGAAAATATGTTCTATCAACTCAACGCTAATCATCATTTGCCTTTTTAATTGTGATTTTACTTTATTTTAAAAGCTTTAGCAAATTTATTTTTGTATCTTTATTATAAAAATTTACTAATTTTTAATAATTTTCTACACTTAATTCAAGATAAATTTTTTCTCCCTTGTTAAGTGCTTTATTATGGTAAATACTAAAAATATTACCATCCAAATTTAAAGTAAGCTCATAAAAATCTCCATAAAAATCACATTCTAAAACAAAAGCTTCTAAAGGAGTTGGTATCTTAGAAATTTTAAGGTCATTGGGGCGTAAAATTCCATTTTTTTGATGTAAGTATTCTTTAAAGGCTAAATTAGAAATTTTGTCTATTTCTAATTTGAAAGCCTCACCTAAAAATTTTGCACTTACAATATTTTTAGGAAAATAATACAAGTTATAAGCATCATTATAATCTAAAATTTTTCCCTCATGAATCAATGCTATATGATCAGAAAGGTAAAAAGCATCTTCTTTATCATGAGTTACAAAAATTGCACTAAGCTTGTGCATTTTTAAAATATTTTTAATTTCTTTTCGCATTTTTACACTTAAAGTGTGATTTAAATTCGAAAAAGGTTCATCAAAAAGTATGATTTTTGGTCTAGCAACAATAGTCCTTGCTAAAGCTACTCTTTGAGCTTGTCCACCACTTAGTTCATTAGGATACCGACACAAAAGTTCATTTAAATTTAAAATTTCTAAAAGTTCGTTTAATCGTTGCTCTTGTTCTATTTTACTAAGATTTGAAATACCAAAACAAATATTTTCTTTTACACTAAGATGTGGAAATAAAGCATAATCTTGAAATAAAACACCGACATCACGATTTTGAGGAGGTAGATACAAATTTTTAGAAGCAACTAATTTTTCTTCTATATAAATTTTACCATCATTTATCTCAAAAAATCCAGCTATACAACCAAGCAAAGAACTTTTTCCGCAACCACTCTCGCCTAATATACTTAAAATTTCACCTTCGCTTAAACTTAATGAAATACCTTTTAAAACTTCAACATCAAAAAAAGATTTATATAAATTTTCTATTCTCAACACTTGCATGAATTTTTCCTCTGATTGTTTTTATCTTGTAAATAATGCATTAAAAAAGTTGGGATAATTCCAAAAAGCACTATAATTAAAGAAGGTAAAGCGACATTGTAGATTAATTCTGTTTCACTATATGCAAACACCAAAGATGATAAAGTTTGAAAACCAGATGGAGATAATATAGTAGAAATAGGAAGTTCTTTTAAAATATCCACACAAATAATCACTACAGCTAAAGCTAAATAATATTTCATCAAAGGAAAATGAATACAGGCAAATATCTTAAAAGGTTTAATTTTTAAAGTCAAATTTGCATAATCTATATGCTGTGAAATTCTTTCAAAACCTGATTGAGTAGCAAAAATTCCAGAAGCTAAAAATCTTACAAAATAACCAAAAAATAAAACTAAAAAACCACCACCTACAGCATATTCAAAAGAAAATACATCAAAAATCCAATTTAAAACACCTAAAATTACCAAAATTCCAACAGCCACAACCGCACCAGGCAAAGAATACCCTAAAGTAGCAAGCCAAAGCATTGTTTTTGAAAATTTTGTATTATTTAAACGAATCACAAAACATAAATAAAAAGCCACAAATACAATGCAAAATGAACTAATTAATGAAACACTTAAGCTATACAAAGATGGAGTTAAAATATTATAAAAACTTTGAATAAAATCGAATTTAGCCCAATAAACAAGCCAAATAATAGGCACAATAAAAGCTAAAAAAGCAAGACAAAAGCACCATAAAAAAGCTAAAAAAGCTTTAATACCTTTTAACTCGTCTTTAGGGGTTGGTAAAAACACATTTTGTGTGAAGGATTTTTTACCTCTTTGAATTTTTTCCAATAACATCAATAATGCAATAAAAACAAGCAAAGCTACGCTTAAAGCTACCGCACTAACCTCATCACCTCCACTTCCCCAAGTCCTAAAAATACCAGCACTAAAAGTATCTACACCAAAATATGCAACCAAACCATAATCACTCAAAGTTTCCATTGCAACTAAAAGTAAAGATGAGATTATACCAATACGACAAAAGGGTAGAATAATTCTAAAAAAAGTTTTTAAATTCGAAGCTTTGAGAATTTTCGCACTTAAAATAATACTTCCAAGCCCATGAGAAAAAGAATTTTTAGCAAAAAAATACACATAAGGATAAAGTGCAAAAGACAAAATAACAATGACTCCATAAGAATTCATTATATCAATCCGTCTTTCAATACCTAAAAAAGTAGGAATTAAGCCTTTAAATTCAAATAAATCAATCCAGACAAAACCCATCACATAAGATGGTATAGCTAGAGGTAAAATCAAAAACCATTCAAAAAATTTAGAACCAAAAAATTTATAAAAAGAAATCAAATAAGCACTTACTAAACCTAACACTAAACAGAGTATTAAAGTGCCAAACAAAATTATAGCACTACCATATACATAACGTGGTAAGACATTTTTACTTAAATGTTCTAAAGTACCAATATCTATAAATGGAATATGTAATACAATAGCCAACATAGGCAAAATTATAAGAATACATAAAAAAAAGGTGGGCAAAAGCCACCTTAAACTTAAAAATTTCAAATTCTATTTTTCCTTATCATTTCCAATCAACTTCATCAAATATCATTAAAGCTTCTTTAGCGTTACCCCAATAAGCTTCGAAATTTGGTTTTTCTGATTTAAAATCACCCCAAGATTGTAAAATTTTAGCTGGTTTTACTTCTTTATTGACTGGGTATTCATAATTTTGATTTGTTAGAATTTCTTGAGCTTCTTTTGAAAGCATAAATTCAATAAATTTAATGGCTGCTTCTTTATTTTTAGAAGTTTTTAAAACACCTATACCGCTCACATTAATATGTGTTCCTCTATCATCTTGATTAGGAAAAATCACTTTTACAGAATTTGCAGCTTCTATATCTTGTGGATTTTTAGAATTCGCTAAATGTCCTAAATAATAACTATTTGAAATAGCTACATCACCTTCTTTTGCATAAATAGCACGAATTTGATCGCGATCACCGCCTTTTGGAGTACGAGCTAAATTTTTAGCAATACCGCTTGCCCATTCTTTTGCTTTTTCTTTACCTAAAGTATCTATCATAGCACCCAATAAAGAGATATTATAAACATTATTTGAGCTTCTTACTAAAACTTTACCTTTAAATTTTGGATCAGTTAAATCTTCATAAGTTTTAATTTCTCCATCTTTAATTCTATCTTTAGATGCAATAATAATCCTAGCTCTTGTGGTAAAAGCATACCATTGGTTATTTTTACCTCTTAATTCTTTAGGAGAAAGTTTTTCTAATTCTGGAGAATCAACAGAAACAAAAAGATCACTTGTACGAACTTGCTCCAAATTTCCAGCATCAGCAGTCATAAACAAATCTGCTTTTGAATTTTTACCTTCAACTTCTAATCTCTTAGCAAGTTCATTAGCTTTAGCTTGCACTACATTAATACTAATCCCTGTTTTTTCTTGAAATAATTTAAAAATTCCTTTATCAGCATCATAATGTCTATGAGAATAAATCGTAAGTTCTTGAGCACTTAAACTAACAGCGGCCAATAATGACAATAAAACTAACTTTGTTTTCATTTTAACTTTCCTTAAAAATTAATATTTTGAAATTGATAAGGATTATTATATTATATTTGTCTTTGCATTCGCTTAAGTAAGACATATTAATAATTTCTCATATCTAATTTTAAAAATTAACATTAATCAAGATATTTTATCTCTTATTTTTATACAATATGTAAAAATTTAACACAAGGAAAGTAAATGACTAAAGAAGAAATTCAAATTATCAAAGATTGCGTACCGATTTTACAACAAAATGGTGAAGTACTTACAAGAGAATTTTATAAAATTATGTTTGAAGAATATCCTCAAGTAAAACCTATGTTTAATATGGATAAACAAAATTCGGGAGAGCAACCAAAGGCTTTAGCTTTAGCTATTTTAACAGCTGCTAAAAATATAGAAAATTTAGAAAACATGAGATCTTTTGTAGATAAAGTAGCCATTACTCATACAAATTTAAATGTTAAAGAAGAACATTACCCTATAGTTGGAGCTTGTCTTTTAAAAGCTATAAAAGTTATACTAAATGCTGATGATACAACGCTTAAAGCATGGGAAAAAGCATATGGAATTATTGCTAAATTTTATATAGATATAGAAAAAGAAATTTATGCAAAAAATCAATAATCTTAGGTTAGAGCCTAAGATTATTTTCTTTAATATTTAAAATTTCTCTACTACATTTTTTGCGATATTTTTTATATCTCCTTGTAATTCTTGAATATACCCATCTTGAGCAAGCAAAATTCTATCAGCTATATCAAAATAAGTATCATCATGAGTGATTGCAAAGATGGTAATACCTTTTTGTTTTAAAAGTGGTAATAATTTTTGGTAAAAAAATTTTCTAAACATAGGATCTTGATCAGCTGCCCATTCATCTAGTATCAAAATATCTTTTTTTTCAAGTAAAGCAACTAACATAGCTAAGCGTTTTTTTTGCCCTGCTGAAAGCTTTATAGTGCTAAAATTATCTTCTATAAGTTCTATTTTTTCATCAAGTTCTAAAATTTCTAGCCAATATTTTAAATCTTCTTCTAAAAAATTTTCATCTCTTAAAATTTTTGTAAATAAATGAAAATCACTAAAAATAGCGCTGATTAAAGCTCTATATTTGTATATGTTTTTTAAATTTATTTCCTCATTATCCAAATAAAGCTTCCCATTAAAATTAGTAAAAAGTCCCGCTAAAATCATAGAAAAAGTTGATTTACCGCTACCATTTTTACCTATTAAAAATACAGTATCACCTTTTTGTAATTCAAAATTTATAGGTTTTAAAGAAAATTTTTCACCATAAGCAAAACAAACGTCTTTAAAAACTATTTTTTTCCATTGAATTTTTTTATTTATAATTTTAAAATCTTGTCTATATTCTTGCAAATTAAGCTTTGCAATTTTATCTAAAGCTATTTTTGCCATCAAAATAGTAGGAAAACTTCCTATCATAGATACTAAAGGAGTTCTTAAAAAAAGTATACTTAAAGCTATCGTCGTAGCATTTTCAATACCAGTAAGTTTATATGTTAAAACTATATAAAATTCAACCCCAACCAAAGCTAGCATTGCACTATTGCTCCAATTATTTGACAAAATATGTAAAACATTTCCTATGGTTGAGTTTTTCTTTTTTTTCAATGCATTAAATTCAAATTCACTTTCATAATATTGTTTTGCTCTTAGTGGATTTAAAGTAAGTTCATTATGACCTTGTAAAATATTTTGATAATTTTTTTGTAAAGCATCATCATTTTCCCTTGCACGCTTAAAATAAAAATATACTTTACTCATCAAAAAATGATTTATTACAAATACAAAGACTATCCAAACAAAACATAATAAAAAAATTTCAAAAGAAAGATATGCTATATAAGCACTTGTACAAAATATCAAAACGCTAGATTGGATAAATTCTGGAAAACGCAAAAGCCCAAAAGAAATACTCCTTACATCATTGTTTAAAGATGCAAGTATTCTTGCTTTAGTGGTATTTAATATATTTAAAATACTAGTATCTAAAATTTGCTTTACTACCCTTCTTTGCATTTTAAAAATGAATTTTTGGCCAAAAGAACTAAGAGAAATTTCCACAAAAGATGAACTAAGAAAAAATAAAATTAACAAAAATGCAAAATACACTATAATATTGGGATTTTCAAGATTTGATTTCAGTAAAAATTCATTAATAAATACTAAAGTCAAAACACCAATTAAACTTGTGATAATGCTAAAAAATAAAAAAATAAAAATTTTTATTTTGTTTTCTTTAAATAAAGTTAAAATAAAGCTCAAACTAATTACCACTTAATATATATATTTTACCTGCTAGATCTTTGAAAGATTTAGAATTGACTAAATTTTGACAAGATTTTGATTTAGAAGTGCTATGGTATGTTTCCTCGCTTAGCTTCTTTAAAAGTTCATCTAATTGAACTTTTAAATTTTGATTTTTGGGGTCTTTTAAAAGTTCATTTTTTAAATTTGCTATAGTTTGAAATTTGCTACCTGATCCTACACTAACACCCATAAGTAAAACACTTTCTTTATCTGCAAAAGTTATTTTAACACACTGCTCATCATTTCCTACGCTAAAATCAAGCTCTTGCGTTGTGTTGTGCAAACTAGACAAATCTACATTTTTAATATTAGAAATATTACTCATTAAAGCCACACTTGAAAGCTCTTCATTTTTTAAGACATAATTGTTAATATCATTGATAAAAATTTTAAGATTACTTAAAGCTTGTATAGCACTTGCCTCATCTTTACTTGTACCAAGTTTTGGCAAAGCTATAGCGGCTAAAACTCCTAATATAATCACGACAAATACAAGTTCCATGATTGTAAAAGCTTTTTTCATAACAAGCCTTGTAAATTTTGTACTTTTGGATTAATTAATTCTTGTGAAATATCCACAAAATCTTTTCTTTCATAAGCATCACAAGCTGCTCTTGCTATCATCAATGCATTATCAGAACAATATTCAAGCGGAGCTAATAAAAGTTCGCACATATATTCTTTACACAAAAGTTCGACTTGATTTCTCAAAGTCAAGTTTGCACTAGCTCCACCAACTATACCAAAACGCTTAAAATGATATTTTTGAAAAATTTTAGTAAGTTTATGCATAATATGCAATATAGCAGATTTTTGAAAGGCATAGGCAATATGACTTTTTTTATAATCTGTTAATTCTTCTTTTAAAATCTCTAACCTAACTTGATTTTTCAATCCAGAAAAACTAAAATTTAATTCTTTAGAATGAAGTAAAGGTATGCTAAATTCCAAAACAACATCACTTGCTTTTTTAGCTAACTTTTCTACAACAGCACCACCAGGATATCCCAAACCCATCATCTTAGCAACTTTATCAAAACTCTCACCAAAACTATCATCACTTGTTCTTGCAAGTTCAATCATTTTTCCTTGTTGATCCACAAAAAGCACCATAGTATGACCACCACTAACAAGCAAAATTCCCATATCAGTCTGAATTTGTTCTTTTAAAAATAAAGAAAAAATATGACCTTTCAAATGATTAACAGCAATAAGAGGTAAATCTAAACTCAATGCAAGCATTTTGGCCATACAAATTCCACCAATCAAACTCACACTAAGCCCTGGCTCGTTTGTAACAGCTATAGCGCATAAATTATCAAAATATATTTTACACTCATCAAGAATTTTAGGTAAAGCTTGAGTATGTAATCTTGCCGCAAGTTCTGGCACTACTCCACCATATTTACTATGTTCATTTTCTTGAGATATTTTTCTATAAAAAACACATTCATAAGTATTTTTATTTATAATTGCAATAGAACTATCATCACAGGAACTTTCTATAGCTAAAATAAGATTTTTCATTCAAATTCCACCAAAATCATTCCAAGAAATTTATCTTTTTGATCTGTTTTGTCTATAAGGGCATAGGGTATATTTGCATCTTTTATTTCTTTTGTGTGGTTGCTATACATTAAAACTTGTTCATCTAGATGCGCATTCTTCAACTCATAAAATTCCACCCTATAAATTTTTCTTTTTCTATCTAAAGAATATTTACTTTGCATCTGATTTTTGTGAATTAATATCCCACTTTCATCACTACCTCTATCAAAACCTATAATATTAACTCTCACCCCATTAATAGCAGGAATTTCAAAATTGTTTTTAACTAAAACCTTATTAGCAAAATGACTTTGTATAATTTGACCATCTACTATCAACTGCACATTGTCTAATGCGTTTGAAAATTCAAAATATTCAGGATAAATTCTAGTTTGCAATCGGTTCCCATAATTTACAGAATATGAATTTTTTCCAGCAACAACTGCTGTGATTTCATTACTAGCCTCATAATCTAAGGTCTGATTAACAGGAAAAGGTAAAAAATTAATAGTAGGATTTGGACGATCAAGTACAAGTAAAATTTTATCATTAAAAAGTTTCACTTCCAAAGGTTTTTCTATGGCTTGATATACTCCTTTTGGGGTTAACTCAAAAGTTCTAGTAAATTCTATATTAGCTTTTTTTAGATAATACTCTACTGCTAAAAGATGATAATATACTCTAAGATGAGTAGGTAAATTTTTACTTGCTTCATTTGCAAAAGCAGCTTTATGATTAGATACAACAAAATAAGTCAAAGCTTTAAGCATTTCTTTATCATTAGTTTCTTGTGTTTTTGTATTTTTTAAATGATATTGATGTTCTTCTTTAACTAAAGCTTTATTAATATTTTCAACAGCTTCATTTGCAATACTTTCTAAATCAGCATATTTTGTAGAATTTACTTCACTTTGATCAATGATACTAGTATTTCCCCATCTATTTGGATTTTTATCTTTGCTTTCGTATTGTGGTCTATAAAAACCACTTCCATCATGTAAATTTATAACCATATTAATTTCTGGATTTAAAATAAGCTTTTTAATACGTTCTATAGTAAAATAATCAGGATCATCTTTACTAATATGAGCAAATTTTCTATTTAAATCGCCAAAATTTCCCCTATTTCTTGCAATAATACTTTCAAAAGCTAAATTAGGCGCTACAATTATTTTTCCTTTAGTGATATTATAATCACTCAAAAGCAAGCTTGCTGCATGAAAACCACCAGGTTCGTCACCTTGAATACCTCCAAGAATTAAAACGGTATTATTATCATCTAAACTTACTCCATTTTCTTTAACACTAAAATCTAAAGCTAAAACCAAATTTATAAACATACATATACATATAAAAAATCTCACTAAATTCCCCTATCTAAATACAATTTTACTTGCATATCATATTCAAATACATCATCAATGCTTTCAATTTTTGGCACACCAAAATGATCAAGTGCTCTAAAAATACCTTTTGCTATATCTAAAAATCCCACTTTTTCTTCTAAAAATTTATATACCATATATTCATTAGCACTATTTATAATAACGCCAATATCAGGATATTTTAAAATTTCGTCTTTTAATGTAAATATAGGATATTTTTTTAAACTAATTTTTTTAAATTTTAAATTTTGTATCTTTGATAAATTAAGTGGTTCTATAAAATTTTTATTATGAAATTTTAAAATAGCTTGAGCTATAGATAAGCACATATTTGCATGAGAAAAATATGCGCTAATTCCCCCATCTTCAAATTCACACAAAGCATGCACTAAAGACTTTCTTTCTATCAAAGCATCAATATTTTTCATACCATACAAATGATAAGCTTCTATAATTTCAAAAAGCTTATTACACATACTCGCACTATCTATAGTAATCTTAGCTCCCATAGACCAATTAGGATGCTTTAATGCTTCTTTGGGACTAACATATTTTAAATCTTTAATTTTATATTTATAAAAAGCTCCACCGCTTGCTGTTATGTAGAGTTTTTTAATATCTTTTCTTTTGTCAATCAAGCATTTTAAAGCTGCATGCTCGCTATCTATTGCTCTAATTTTAGAAACATCGAAAAATTTCCCAGCCACCACAAGACTTTCTTTGTTTGCTAAGGCTAAACTTTTACCAAGTTTTTGAGCCATCAAGCTTGAATTTAAACCCGCAAATCCTACAATTGCATTAACTACTAAATCACTTTTACATTGACTTATCATATCTTTTAGACCATCTTGTGAACAAAACACTTTATCATGGTTGACTAAAATTTTATCTTTAGGATCTTGTATACAAACAAATTTAGGTTTAAATTTAGCTATTTGTTCATTTAAAAGTTTGATATTTTTACCACAAGATAAGGCTTCTATAGATATTTTTTCACACTCAGCAATAAAAAGAGTATTAACTCCTATACTTCCTGTGCTCCCAAGTAAAATCATATCAAAGTTGCCATAGCAAATGCAGCAATAATTACTGCATCAATTCTATCTAAAATACCTCCATGTCCTGGTATAATGTTTCCACTATCTTTGATACCAGCTTGTCTTTTAAAATAGCTTTCAAGCAAATCACCAATCACAGCAAAAATTGCAACAATTAAAGAAATATAAATACTTTTAATCACGCTAAATTCAAAAGTTCCTATAATTGTTCCAACGACTCCAGCACAAACAATACCTCCAACAACTCCTTCTAGGGTTTTATTAGGGCTTGTTGGAGAAAAAGCTCTTTCGCCTATTAATTTACCTATAAAATAAGCACCACTATCACAAGCAACAACAATCATTATCAACCAAAACAATACAAACATACCGCCATAACTTAGCACCTCATAAAGCATTAAAATAGGTAAAGTCGGATAAATATATGGCATAAGTTCTTTTAAATTATCACTCTTTTTATAAACTAAATAACCCAAAATAATTATCACACCCATCAAACCAATATAAAAAGGCTTATCTAAAAATACAGCAATAATAAAAATACATAAAGCCACTAAAGCACTTGCATTTTTAGTGCTAAATAAATTTTTTGCTTCATTAAAAGCTAAATAAAGCAAAATTCCAAAAAGAATAACATTAATAAAAAAATTATTCACTATAGCTATAATCAAAACAGTAGCTATCATCACAATAGCGCTCAAAATTCTTGTTTTAGAAAACATTTCTTTCCTTTTAAATACTCAAATCAAGCAAATGAGAACTTTTTTGTTCATCTTGTTGTTCTTCATCTTCTTCATTTTCACTTAAATTTTCTTCATGATGTTTTGAAGAATGTTTTTTTTCTTCTTTTTGTCTTTCTTTAATCTCATCATTTACTTCATGAGTTTCACTCACTTTTTCAAGTTTTTCAATCGTCTTTTCTTTAGCTTGAAATTCACTCATATTAACTAAAGTAGCAAAAGAATCCTTCGCAAGTTCATTACCCAATTGTGCAGAATGCACGGGTGCATTTTGATTGGCAAAATTAATACCACCTAAAGGACTTATAGGCATATTCACTCCTTTAAAATGCTTAAAGTCTTGTAATTTGTATAATTTACAAAAGCTTTCTCTTTAACCTTAACAAATTTCTTACTCGTATAATCGACCAAATAAACTCCAGAACTTAGTCTAGAAAATTCCACACAAAGTTTTGCTGCAAATTCTAGCACCATTTGGCTTATTTTTAATTTATTTGAAGTTATGATGACATGAGCACCTGGATAATCTTTGACATGAAACCACAAATCATCTTTTTTTGCTATTTTAAGCAAATATTCATTAGCTTTTTCATTACATCCTACGCTAATTTTAAATTCATCAAAATAAAAACTATTAATTCTAGCATTAAGTTCTTCTTTTTTAGTTTTTTTTGTTTTCTTAGGCATTAAAATTTCAAGCTCATACAAAGAAATACTCTTGCAAACTAGAGTTTTTAAATTAATTAAAAAATCTAGTTTTTCATTTAAAATTTCTCGCTCTATATTGATATTTTTTGCTTTTTGCTTTAATTTTTTAGCTAATTTATAAAAATCATTGGCACTATTTTTAGGACTATCTTCTAAATTAAATAGAAGTTCTTTTCCATCAAAATCTCTCAAAATAAATTTTCTCTGAAAATCTTTTAAAGTATTTAAATTTGCAAAAAGAATATCTGCTTTTTCGCTTAAATTTCTTGCTTTATCTAATAACTTATCTTCTTCATCTAAATTTTCAATACTTTCATTTAAAAATTTTATTTTCTTTTCGATATTTGCAATTTTATTATTTTTTAATTCTTGCAATCTTTTCGTTTGAATTTCTTTTGCCTTGTTTGCAAAATAAAGATTAAAATCATCAATCTTTATAACTTCTTCTTTAATTTCATAAGCTTTTAAAGCTTGCAATTTTTCACCAATTTTTACTATACGATAGCTTTTATCTATGTGTCTTAAAGCTTCTATAATAAAATCATTTGCATCAGTAATAATAGCATTTGTATTTTTACCTGTAAATTCAAAATAAATTCTAGCTTCATAGGATTTATAAGATTTTTCTGATAATACCTCAAAACGCAAAATTCTATTACCATCAAGCACCTTGATGCCTAAAATTTTTGCATTTGAAAAATATTTTTTTAACATAAAATCAAATGGAGCATTATAATTTTTCGCTTGAATTTTATCTTGATAAATCGCACTCTTTGAACGAGTCAAATCAATAATAAAACTTTGATAATCTAAACTCAATTCTAATAAATTATCATCTAAGCGTTTTAAATAATTTAATCTTTTGAAAGAATTAAAATAATCTTTTATTTGTATTAAATCTGTATATTTCATACAAGTATTATAAAATATTTTGATAAAAATTTGTGAGGTTTTATGAATAAAAAAATTCCTTATCCCTGCGTAATTTTATGTGGTGGCAAATCTTCTCGTATGAAACAAGACAAAAGTTTACTAGAAATTAATGGAAAAAGTTTAGCTTTATATCAATATGAAAAATTAAGCCATCTTTTCAAAGATGTTTTTATAAGTACTAAAAATGATAAATTTAACAATAAAAATATTAAGCTCATATTAGATGATTCTTCAACACATTCTCCTTTGGTTGCCTTAAATTCCATTTTAAAAAAATTCCAAGATACCTATGTGTTTATTATTAGCGTAGATACACCAAATATATCACAAAAAACATTGTGGCGTCTTTTTGAAAATCTTCAAAATCAAAAAATACTTTTAGCTAGCACTCAAAGCCATAAACACTACTTATGCGGATTTTATCATGGGGAAAATTATAAGATATCTTCAGAATTTTTGAAAGAAAACAATCATAAATTAGCGCTATTTTGTGACAAAGTAAATGCAAATTTTATATATTTTAGCGACGAAAATGAATTTATAAACCTAAATTATTATGACGAATATAAAAAATGGATTCTTAATACAAAAAATTTACTTAAAAATTGAATTTTTTAAGTAAATTTTTACAAAATATCAGATTAAAGCAATAAAAAAGCAATAATACTTCCTAAAATCAAAAGAGATCCGTTAAAAAATATAAATGTAGGTATACAAGTATCTCTTATATGATCACTTTGTCCATCTGCATTCAACCCAACACTTATGCCAAGAGTTGTTTCACTTGCTGGAGATCCTGCATCGCCTAAAGCACCTGCAACACCTATAATAAAAATTATTGCAGCAGGAGAAAAACCAAGTTCAAGGCATATTGGACAAAAAAGAGCCGCTATAATTGGAATAGTTCCAAATGAACTTCCTATGCCCATAGTTATCAAAAGTCCTATTAATAACATAATAGCAATAGCCATTAAATGACTTTTTTCCATAAATGGTACACTTACTTTAACTAAATCTGCTATACCTCCGCTTTGCTTTAAAACCTCACCATAACCAGAAGCCACCAACATAACAAAAGCAATATAGCCCATAATCTTAAGACCATCATCAAAAACCAAATTAACTTTTTTATATTCAACCCCACCCAATATCACCATTAAAACAAATCCTAAGAGTCCAGACAAAGGTAAATTATGTGTTAAAATTTGTAAAATTAAAGTAAGAGCTAAACCTATTAACACACCCCATTCTTTTCTACCCATATTTAAATTTTCAAAATCCATTTTAGCAATTTGTTCTTCTTTATATTCTTTAGGTTTAGCATAAAAAATAAATACTGCTAAAAATAAACCAACAAGCATACACATAACCGCAAAAATCATAGTTTGAGATACATCATTTAAATTAATTTGAACACCATTGGAATTTAAATTTTCCACAAGTAAAGTTTGAAAAATAAGTCCAAATCCTAAAGGAAGCACCATATAAGGAGTGGTAAGACCAAAAGTCAAAGCACAAGCAATTGCTCTACGATCAATTTTTAATCTATTAAAAATTTTCAGCAAAGGTGGTATTAGTAAAGGTACAAAAGCCACATGAATGGGTATTAAATTCTGCGAAAAACAAGCAATCAATGCTAAAGAAAGTATAAGTAAATATTTTTTTTGTGATATACATTGAGAAACAATTTTAATCAAATACGCTGTAAGATTAGTTTTAGAAATAGCAGCAGCAACTGCGCCAAGCAAAATATAACTCAATGCAGTTTGTAAATTTCCTTGCATACCATCAATTAAAATTTGCATAGATTTCATCATAGCTTGAGGTAAATTTGCAAAAAAACTCATTATATCTAAATATTCAACATTCATAAATTGAGACCAAACTCCAACTAAAATACCACTTAGCAACACACTTAATAATACATTAAACCTAAAAAAACACAAAAGCGTCATTAATACAACACCGATAAATACAGGATTAGATAAAAGCATATTTTTCCTTAAGAAAAAAGATTTTACATTGTAAATAAAATTTATTTAAACAAAAATTTAAGTTTAAAAAATTTAAATAAAAATTGTAGAATAAAAACATAATTTTTACTTTAACAAAGGATTAACAATGCGAAGTGATGCTATCAAAAAAGGACATTTAAAAGCACCAAATCGTTCTTTGCTTCGAGCATGTGGTTTAAATGATGATGACTTTGACAAACCTTTTATCGGGGTTGCAAATAGCTATATAGATATAATTCCTGGACATTTCTTTTTAAATGATTATGCAAAAATTATCAAAGATGAAATTCTAAAAAATGGATGTATTCCTTTTGAATTTAATACCATAGGAGTAGATGATGGCATAGCTATGGGTCATGAGGGAATGCTATATTCTTTACCAAGTAGAGAACTTATTGCAAATTCTGTAGAAACTGTAATGAATGCTCATCAATTAGATGCTTTAATTTGCATTCCAAATTGTGACAAAATAACCCCTGGTATGCTAATGGGAGCTTTAAGAGTTAATGTTCCTACTATTTTCGTAAGTGGTGGTCCTATGAAAGCTGGAGTTAGTAAATATGGTGAAAAAATTAGTTTAAGTTCAGTGTTTGAAGCCGTAGGAACATTTGAGGCTAAAAAAATTAATGCAGATGATTTAAAAGATATAGAATGCTCAGCATGTCCTAGTGGAGGATCTTGCTCAGGAATGTTTACTGCAAATTCTATGAATACTTTATGCGAAGCTATGGGCATAGCCTTAAAAGGAAATGGAACCATACTAGCTTTAAGTGCTGAAAGAGAAGAACTTTTAAGAAAAGCTGCAAGAAGAATTTGCGAAATAGCATTAGATGAGCGATTTAAAATTCGAAATATAATCAATAAAAAATCTATAAAAAATGCTCTTATAGTTGATATGGCTATGGGTGGAAGCTCAAATACAATATTGCACATGCTTGCTATTGCATATGAAGCAGGTGTAAACTTAAATATAGAAGAATTAAATAACATTAGTGCTAATGTAACCCATATAGCTAAAATAGCTCCATCGCTAAATACTGTTTATATGGAAGATATACACAAAGCTGGTGGAGTCAGTGCAGTAATAGCCGAATTAGCAAGCAAAAAAAATCATATTTTAGAACTTGATGCTATAAATATTTTAGGACAAACTCTACAAGAAAGCATACAAAATGTAAAAATTCAAGATGAAGCGATAATTAGAAAATTAGACAATGCTTATTCTGATGTTGGTGGCCTTGCTATATTATTTGGAAATATAGCAGAACAAGGTTGTGTTATAAAAACAGCTGGATTAATAGGAGGACGAAAATTCAGAGGAAAAGCGATTTGTTTTAATTCTCAAGATGAAGCAATAAAAGGTATCATTAAAGGTAAAGTTAAAAAAGGTAATGTGTGTGTTATACGCTATGAAGGCCCAAAAGGAGGACCTGGTATGCAAGAAATGCTTAGCCCCACATCACTTCTAACAGGAATGGGCCTTGGAGCTGATGTTGCATTAATTACAGATGGAAGATTTAGCGGTGCTACAAGAGGATTTAGTATAGGTCATATTTCTCCTGAAGCAGCCGAAGGCGGCTTAATAGCACTTTTAGAAGATGGAGATGAAATAGAAATCGATATTGATTCTTACACTATACAAGCAATTTTAAGTGGTGAACAAATTAATGCGAGAAAAGAAAAATTCAAAATACCTCAAAAAGAAATAAATTCAAGATGGCTAAAAATGTATCAAAAACTTGTTGGTAATGCTAGTAAAGGAGCTGTGCTAAACATATAATGATAAAAGTGGCCGGGAGAAAGGGATTCGAACCCCTGGAGGTGTTACCCTCAACGGTTTTCAAGACCGCCGCTTTCGACCACTCAGCCATCTCCCGTATATTATATATTAAGATATTAATCAAGCTCGCACTTGGAGGCGACATCCGGATTCGAACCGGAGATCAAGGCTTTGCAGGCCCATGCCTTACCGCTTGGCTATGTCGCCTTGAGTTACCAAAATTTTAAAGTGGTGCCCGAGGCCGGACTTGAACCGGCACGGAAGAAAAATTCCGAGGGATTTTAAGTCCCTTGTGTCTACCAATTCCACCACCCGGGCGGGTGATTTATGGAGCGGGAAACGAGATTCGAACTCGCGACCCCAACCTTGGCAAGGTTGTGCTCTACCCCTGAGCTATTCCCGCGTAAACTAAAGTTGAAATTATATAATATAAAACTTAAATTTTTATAAAAAATAATACAGAACAACTTTCTTTATATTTTTTTAATACAAAATTAAATAAAATTAAAACCGTGTTTACTAAAAATTACAAAAGAAGGAAAAGATAATGTTTAAATTCAATAGTTTAGCTAGTAAGTTAACATTTATTGTGTGTTTATTAATAGCAATTATATTGATTACTATTAATATAATCAACTATTATAACTCTAAAGAAAATACTTACTCTTACTTAGAGCAATTACAAATCAAGACAATGTTTGATGTTTCTAAAGCTTATGATATATATGCTCAAAGTAAGAGAAATGCCGTTCAAGCCGTTGCAACTTCTATAAGCAACCACCCTGAGATTGGTAAAAATGAAATATTTAATATTTTAGAAAATGCCAAAATTGCTGCTGATTTTGATGTGGTTTATGTAGGGTTTGAAAATGATGGAAAACTATATCAATCTAATAGAATCATAAGAAACGTTGGAGATTCTGGATTTGATGCTCGAACAAGAGAATGGTATATAGGTGCTAAAAAAGAAAAAAATATTATTGCTTCTGATCCTTACAAAAGCATAGAAGATAATTCTATTACTATATCATACGCAGCACCTATTTATAGAAATGGCGAATTTATAGGCGTAGTTGGTGGAGATTATAATCTACATAAATTTGCCAAAGATGTCTTGGTATTAGGACATTCTGAACATGCTTATACAGCTGTTTATGACAAAGAAGGAAATATTATATTTCACGAAGAAAAAGATAGAATGCTTACAAAAAATGATTTAAGTATTAACATAGCTAATGCTATAAAAGTTGACCCTGATTTAGCTAATCCAACAAAAGAAGATACTTTATTCTATGCTAAAGATGATGCTGGAAAAACACAAGTTGCAACTTGCACCCAAGCTTTAAATCCAAAATATGTCATATGCTCCATCACAGAAGAATCTGTTTATACTGATGCTGTAAATAAAGTCTTATTTCAACAAATCATTATCGCTATTATTGCTATAATATTAGCTTTAATCTTAATAAGATTTTCTATCACAAAAAACTTAAAACCTATTTCTATCATTACAACCGGCCTAAACTCATTCTTTGACTTCATCAATCATAAAACAAAAGACTCTGCTATGATTAATGTTAATACTAATGATGAATTTGGTGCTATGGCTTTAGCTATTAATGAAAACATTACTAAAACTAAAAATGCTTTAGAACAAGATGGTCTAGCAGTAGAACAATCAGTTGAAACAGCTAAAGAAATAGAAAGTGGTAATCTAACAGCAAGAATTACTGCAATACCTGCTAATCCTCAATTAATAGAATTAAAAAATGTATTAAATAAAATGCTTAGTGTATTAGAAGCAAAAGTTGGTTCTAATATGAATGAAATCAATCGTGTATTTGATAGCTATAAAGCATTAGACTTTACTACTGAAGTTAAAAATGCTAAAGGTGAAGTAGAAGTAACTACTAATGTATTAGGACAAGAAATTGTTCAAATGTTAAGACAATCTTCTGAATTTGCTAATTTATTAGCAACAGAAAGTGGTAAATTACAAAGTGCTGTTAGAGAATTAACAGATTCATCTTCTAGTCAAGCTTCTTCTTTAGAAGAAACTGCAGCAGCTTTAGAAGAAATAACTTCTTCTATGCAAAATGTTTCATCTAAAACTAGTGAAGTAATAGCTCAAAGTGAAGAGATTAAAAATGTTACTTCTATCATAGGAGATATTGCTGATCAAATCAATCTATTAGCATTAAATGCTGCAATAGAAGCAGCTCGTGCTGGAGAACATGGACGTGGATTTGCTGTTGTTGCAGATGAAGTTAGAAATCTAGCTGAAAGAACTCAAAAGTCTTTAGGTGAAATTGAAGCTAATACTAATATCTTAGTTCAATCTATTAATGAAATGGGTGAAAGTATTAAAGAACAAACTACAGGTATTACTCAAATTAATGATGCTGTAGCTCAAATTGATCATGTAACTCAAGAGAATTTAAAAATAGCTAAAGATAGTTCAGTTATATCAGAGAATGTAAATCAAATAGCTCATGATATCTTAGAAGATGCAGGGAAGAAGAAGTTTTAATAATTAAAGAGGTATATTGTTATACCTCTTTGTTGTTAATGTTGGAAGCCAACTATTTTATTCTTATCAAAAGATGATTGTAATTCTTTTTCTATAGTTTCGATAAAATAATCCATTTTGAATGTACCATCTTCTGCAATAGCTGCCTTAAGTGCTGTATTTTTTATAACCATTACAATTTGCGCACCGCTTAAATCATAATTTGCTAAAATTTTTTTATCAAATTGTTCATCAAATTTCGCATTTTTAGGTAAAGATTTTTCCCATATCATCAGTCGCTGAGTAAAATCAGGTTTTTTAAATTCTATTTTATATTCAAATCTTCTTGAAAAAGCTACATCTAAACTTTCTAAAAAATTCGTTGTTGCTATCATCACTCCACTAAAATTTTCAATCTGTTCTAAAAAAATATTTTGCATTTGATTATGCATTTTATCAGCCCCACCACTACTTTCAATTCTAGTACTTAAAAACTGATCTGCTTCATTTAAAAGCAATATTGGATTTTGCTTGCTATTTTGGCACAATTCTTTATAAGTATCAAAAATTTTTCGCACATTTTGCTCGCTTTCACCTACATATTTGCTTAAAATTTTAGAACAATCAAAACTCAATACGGATTTTTTCATAGCTTTAGCCATACTTAATGCACTCATTGTTTTACCAGTTCCTGCAGGGCCATAAAAAATAATTTTAGCTTCTATATTTTTATTGCTTTTTATACCCCATTTATTTAATCTTTCAAGTACTTTTTTATCTTGCTGTTTTAAAATATTTTCTAATAAATTTTTAGTACTTTGTGGCATGATTACATCATTTATATCTGTATTTGACTCTATTAATTCAAAGATATCTTGTTCTTTTACTAAATTTTTCAGTTGAATTTTTTTATTCTTTTTTGGCTCTTTAAAATTTACAATTTTTTGTAAAATATCATCACTCAAATAAAAGGTTTTAGATATATCCCCTAAAGAATTTACAAACTCATCCATCTCAACTAAATTAGAGCTTAAAAGCTTAGAATTTTCATCTAACAAAAGATAATTTTGCTTTTTATCTTTTTCATCATCACTTATTAAATGAAGTAAAAAATTGTAATCCCTACTATACGAATTTTCTGTATTTAACAGATATTCTTCTTTTAATAAACTAATAAATATCAAACTTTCTTTATCATTTAAATTATGCTCTTTAAATATATCTGCCAAAATATTAGTTATCTTGCTTTTATATAGACGTTGCTTAATATAATTTTCAAATTTTTTTATATCTTCTTTAATTTTTGTATTTGCAGTATTTTTAAGTAGAAATCTTAATCTTTGATATAACTCCACTCTAAAAAATTCATCTTTTAAATATGCAGCATAGTTTTCATAAGGTTCGTCTTTTAAAAATTCATCGATTTGCTTATTTTCTAAAACTTGTAAAAATACCTCACTTAAACTCAAATCACTTTGAAGTAAATTTAAAGTTAAATTTGAATTTTTGCTGATTTTGAAATCAGAAAAAATTTGAACAATAAAACCTTTTTCTATAAGATTTTTTACATCAATTAAACAATCAAGATATTGATATTCTTCTTGTCCAAAAATTTCACTAAGTAAATTATATGTATTAACACTTGCATTTGCTTGCAAATAGCTTTTGCATAATTGCTTTAAAATTAGTATTTCGTTTTCATTGCATTGTAAATTTTTATATATATCACTTTTTGTGGTATTGTTTAAAAATATTTTTAAATCTTTCATTTTTTCCTTTTTTAATTACCAATATCAGTGATGCTAAATTTGATCTTTGATTGCCTATCAGTAAAATTCATATTTTCACCACAAACTTCATAAAAAATATTATAATTTTTGCTTATTAACTCTTGATTAAACCCACAGGAAGTTAAAATAGCATTTTTTCCTTGATAAATCTGCTTTTTATTAATAAGATCTTGCACAAAATCATTATAGTGCTCATAATTAAAAAATTTTTTATTAAAATTTTGTTTTGTATAACATACACCATTGATACAAATTTTATCCATAATTTTTAACTCAAATATAGGTTTAGAAGCATTATAAAGCTCCAAAATAGTCATTTTATCTCTTCGATACAAAAAACCATAATCTGAAAATTTAATTTGTGGAGTTTTCAAAACAACAAATGTACTTTTAGGATTTATCTGAGTTTTTGTAGAACAAGCACTAAGAAATACACATAAAATAAACAAAAATACTTTTTTAAACAAATTCATCATTTCAAATTTTTAAAACTCAGGTTTAATTCTAAATTCAAATCTTTTACAATCCTCATCACATTTTGCAAGTCATCAATTTGTTTTCCAACAACGCGAATCTCATTTCCTCTTATACTAGAAGTCACTTTTAATTTACTATCTTTTATGGCTTTGTTAATCTTTTTGGCACTATCTGCATCTATAGCATCGCTAACTTTTAAAGTTAACCTAAAATTAGCCCCACTCTCTCTATTTAATTCTTTAATACCACTAGGATTAATCCCTCTTTTGATGAGTTTTGAAATAATAATATCTTTTAATACTTCAATCTTAGCCTCACTAGAACAAATTAATTTATAGCTACTTTCTTTTTCATTAAGTTTTATATCGCTCTTAACACCTTTTAGGTCATATCTACTATCTAATTCTTTTTTAGCTTGTTCTAAAGCATTTTTTAATTCCTGCTTATCAATCTCTCCACTTATATCAAAACTATGTTCATTTGCCATTTTCTACATACTCCTTAAGATTTTCATATACCATTTGAATCAAATTTTGAATAGATTCTACACTAGCCCAAGCAACATGTGGTGTAATAATTAAATTTTCTTTATTTTTTACTTGCAATAAAGAATGATTTTTAATCATAGGCTCAATCTCTAATACATCAAGCCCCACTTTAATATTTTTTGTATCTATAGCCCAAGCTAAATCATTTTCATCAATAATACCGCCGCGACCAACATTAATCAAAATAGCCTCATCTTTAAGAAGTTTTAATTCCTTTTTTGTAATTAAATTTTTAGTTTTTTCATTCAAAGGTGCGTGGATACTAATCACATCACATATTGTTAAAAGCTCTTCAAGATTCAATTTTTTATATTGTTTATCAAAATTAACACCGGAAGTGGAATAATAATATACTTCAGACCCAAAAAGAGTAGAAGCTTGAGCAACTTCTTTTCCTATAGTTCCAAGTCCTATAATACCATGTTTTTTTCCACACAAAGAATGTAAAATTCTACTAAAATCTGTGAAAATAGGACTCTCGCACCATTTTCCCTCTTTACTCCATTTGTCATAATATGGAATATGATTTAAAAAAGCAAACATTAAAGCAAATGTATGACTTAAAACACTTTTAGTGGAATATCCACTAGCATTTTTTACAATTATGCCCTTTTCTTTTGCGTAAGATGTATCAATATTATTAACACCTGTGCCAAGCTGCAAAATAAGTTTTAAATTTGTTTTATCTATTACTTCTTTATCTATGATTATTTTATTAATCATTATTACTTGAGCATTGGAAATTCTTGCAACAACATCTTCTTTTGAAGTTAAATCATAAATTTCTAACTCACCAAATTCTTTAAATATAGACAAATCGGCTCCTCCTAAAGTAGCCGCATCAAGACACACTATTTTCATTTTACAATATGACCTACAAATTTAGAATAATTATCAAGCACAAGACCACCTTTTCTAAAGCCCAAACCACAACCTTCATAAGCAAAGAAAACACCCGCTTGATAGTATGTATTTTCGTGGTGATTAAATTCAGCAAATTCTTGATACACAAAACGATTATTTTGATAATCTCCATCTGTTTGAAAACTAATATCACCGTTTGCTTCTATAATAGAAACATTAGCTCCCTCTCTACCAAAAACTGGCTTTTTAACACATTTTTTTCCTACTAAAGTTTTATCGCTAGTTTCCAATAATAAAGGATGGTGTGGATAAAGCTCCCATAAAATTTTCATTATACCCTTACTTTGAAAAAGTAAAGTATAAGCAGGATTTAAAATGATAGCTTTTTGATTTTGCATAATTTGCGTTAACAACATTGCAAGTTCACCTTCTTCTACAGCTATACTTTCCCAAGGTATTAATTTAAAAAAATACTCAAAATTAACATCATTTTTAAAAACACCTTCGGATGAGAACTCCACCTCATCAATATAAGAAAACTCGCTTTTAAAACCTGCTTCTTGTGCAATATATGCCAAAAATTTTGTTGTAATCATATCTTCATCACTGCCAGCTATAGAAGAAAATAAAATTTTCCACCCCTCATAATGTTTTTCAAATTCACTCACGTCATCATCTAATACAATTAACCTTTTAAAATTATCTTTTAAAGCTTCGTAAATATTATTAAACTGCAAACTTTCATCTAAATTATTTTGTTTTAAAATAGCCCATTGCAAAATAGCACTTTCAAACAAAGATGTGGGTGTATCAGCATTAAATTCTATAAGCTTTATAGGCTTTCCATCTAAACCACCTGCTAAGTCAAATCTTCCATACAAATGCCAATGCACTTCATTTTCCCAACTCATTTTTATAGCTTCTATCAAATTAAATGGAATACCAAGCTCATCAAAACGATTATTATCAATAACTTCTTGTGCGGCTGCTACAAACATATCATAAAGCTCATTTACCGCTTCATAATAAGCATTAGCTTCATTTTCGCTAACGCACACCAAATTAGAATCTAGATAATCACTTCCATCGCTATCTGTATGCCATGAAAACCCTGTTTGTTCTAAATAAGATTTTTCTAGAGAATTTACTTTTAAAAATTTCATATTTAACCTTTAATCATGAGCCAAAAGTTTGGGAACTAGCTTTTGATCCACCACCAAAAAACCCTGACTTTTTAGCCCCAGAAGCAGAATTTGTAGCTGTACCAGCTTTATTAAAACTATTTACGCTTCTTTGATAAGCACTTTGATTAGAAAATGCTCCTCTTTGTTGATTGGTAAAATTTTGATTATTAAAAAGTTTTGAACCTATCCAACTACCAAGTATAGCTCCAGCTGCACTTGCAAGCAAAGTTTCCCCTAAAGAAAGACCCCCGCTACTCATTTGAGCATTGCTTGAATTAGTTAAATTTGAAGTTCCATTATCAATTTTTGCAGCTTCTTCTTGTATAAGCTTATCCATTTCTTCTTTGCTTAGAACTCTTTCAGTACCATCTAATTGTTTTAACACAACTCTAGTTTCATCGCTTGGAAATTGATCTTTTATTTTATATTGATTTGGTGCAGTTTCTTCAATAATAACAAAAGCGCCTTGAGTATTTGCTGCTTGATTTAAAGCATTATTTGAATCAGCATTAGATCCGTTACCACAAGCACTCAAAGCACCTGCACTAATAGCAGCTATACCGCTTATCATACTAAGTTTTAATATAGTTTTTATATGCTTCATAATATTTCCTAATAAATATAAAAATTTAATTTCTAATGAATATATTAACAAAAAATAATCACTATTTAGCAAAATAATATAAATTACTTAGCAAAACATATAATGCAAAAATTAAAAATATAAAGGCACTAAGATAATCAATTAGCTTTATTTTTTTCTCATAAAATTTAATTATAAAAGTATTTGAAAACAAAATTCCTATGAGCGAGAAATACACAAAAGTTTCTAAAAACAATATTACTACCATAACAAGTAAAACACTTTGCATTGCATCAAAATTAAATGTCGCAAATACACTAGCAAAGTAAAAAATCACTTTTGGATTTGATAAATTAGTTAAAAATCCACTAAAAAATGGAGAAATAGAAATTTTTTGCATTTTTAATTTGCCATTTTTTGCATTTTTATAAATAATAAATGCCAAATATAAAAGATAAAAAGCACCACAACTTGACAAAATTATCTGTAAAAATGGAAATTGATGAAATATAACACTTAAACCGAGTACAGAAAGTATAATCCATATACTCATAGCAACACTCACTCCAAGGCTTGCTTTTAAAGCACTTTTAACACCATTTTTTAAAGCGTAAGAACTCACCAATAAAAAATCAGGCCCTGGCAATAAAAGCCCAAAAAAATGAACGATTAAAATAGAAAAAAACACGATATTTCATAAGAAAGCCGATTTCTCGGCTTTTTGGGTATTAGAGTCTTGACTCATAGCGTCTAAGCATATAAAGTCTTTTAAGCATTTTTTTGCGAGCTGAAATTTTTTGTTTTTTACGAATTTCAGTCATAGGCTCAAAAAATCTTCTAGCACGAACTTCAGTTACAACTAAATTTCTATCTACTTGTTTTTTGAATTTTCTATACGCCTCATCAAAAGACTCATTAGGATGCACCTTAATTCCTGGCACGACCCTCACCACCTTTCGTTAAAAATTTTGGATTGAAATTATATCACAATATTTTAAAAATATTTAAACAAAAAATATCAATAAAAATAAATAAAAAATAAATAATTAACAATATAAAATAAAGAATCTTTTAATTTTTATAAGACTAAAATTATGCAAATTATAAATCACAAGGATATTTAATGAGTGGTTGTATTACAAATTTTACAAAAAAAAGATATATAGCTTATTTTATCTCTATGATAATTTTCATTCTATTACCTTTTGTTAAAATCAATGAAAATCATTTTTTTCTTCTTAGTTTTGATCATAAAAAGCTAAATTTGTTTTTTATTGCTTTTGACACACAGGAATTATATCTCATGCCTTTTGTTATTATAGGGATGTTTTTAACTATACTTTTTATTACAACTCTTGCAGGAAGAGTTTGGTGTGCATGGACCTGTCCTCAAACCATAGCTCGGGTAATTTATAGAGATCTTTTGCAAACTAAGATTTTTAAGATTTATAAAAGTATTGAAAACAAACAAAAAATAGCCCAAGGATTTTTTATAAAAAAATTATTAAGCGTCGTAATATTTTATATTTTTTCTCTTATTATGATGAGTGCTTTTTTATGGTATTTTGTTCCGCCTGAAGATTTTTTTGTTTATATTCAAAATCCCAAAGATCATTTGTTGCTTCTAGGAATTTTATTTTGCACCTCTTTAGCTTTTACTTTTGATATTGTGTATTTGGGTGAAAAATTTTGTATCTATGTATGTCCTTATGCAAGGATTCAATCTGTTATGTTTGATAATAATACTATCCAAGTAATATATGATGACAAAAGAGGAGGAGTAATATATGATGGACACACAAAACTTCATAAAAAACCGCCTCAAGGAGAGTGTATAGGATGTGAAGCTTGCGTAAAAATTTGCCCAACACATATAGATATACGTCAAGGTATGCAACTTGAATGTATTAATTGTCTTGAATGCGCTGATGCATGTTCTAAAATTCAAGCAAAATTTGATCGTCCAAGCTTAATCAATTGGACAAGTGCTGAAGCTATAAAAAACAAGCAAAAGGTAAAATATTTTAGATTCAGAACTATTGGATATTTGGTAGTTTTATGTATTGTATTTATTGCACTAATTTTCATGGGAAGCAAAAAAGAAAATATGCTTTTAAATATCAACCGCTCAAGTGAATTATATCAAATAAGACGTACACACGATGATATAGAAATCACTAATGCTTATATATTTTTATTTCAAAATACAGACAACAAACCACATGAATATTATTTTGATGTGGATTTAAAAGGTATAGATGAAGGTTTAGAAATAAGTAGACCTAAAAAATCATTTAAACTAAATGCGGGAGAGAAAAATAAACAAATAGTAGTTTTAAAGGCTAAGAAAAAACTTGCAGATAATGACAGAAAAGATACCGTGATACCTTTAACCATCAAAGCTTATGCGCTTGATGATAATAAAATTGTTGTTACTAGAGAAAGTAATTTTGTTTATCCTAAAAATTCTTCACTAAATAACAAATAAAATGGATAAAAAAATAAGCCAAAAATCACAGGTACGACTTGAAAAAATAAAACAAATTGCCGCAGAGTCATTTTTAAAAAATGGCTATGAGGCAACGAGTCTTAAAGATATCATCAAAGAAGCTGGTGGCTCTTTTTCCTCTGTATATGAACACTATAAAAATAAAGAAGGATTATTTGAAGCTATATTAAATGATTTTACTCAAAATCATTTCTTAAAAATTTTTAATGATCATATGAAAGCTAAAGATGATGATAATTTAGAAGATTTTTTATATTATTTTGCATTAGCTTATTTAGAAATTTTTAATAATTCTAAAACCATAGCCATAGCAAGACTTTTATACTCTGAAGTCTATAATGAAAAAATAGATTTTATGAAGTGGCTCAAAGGCAATAATAAAACAAATATAGATTTTATACTTCAACAAAAACTTTCTAAAGAAAATAAAAATATAGCAAGTAATGCTGAATTTTTAAGTCATACATTTTGCGCCATGCTCAGAGGAACTTTTTTTGTACAAAGCACTTTTGCAAATAAAATTTCTATGGATAAAACTCAACAAAAAGAATATGCAAACAAAGTCGTTAAACTTTTTATGCAAGGTATTGTTAATTTTAATTAACTTAAAATTGCTATGATTCTAATAGAGATATTTTGTAATTTTAATTACATTTTAATAAATTATAGATAAATACCATTACTAAGGAATTCAATGAAAACTAAGATTATTGTTTTATGTGCTTCATTACTTTTAAGTGCTTGCTTAGATAACAAAAAGACACAACCAAAACAACTTCCACCTCAACCAGTAAATGTTATAACAATGCAAAGTCAAGATTTACCTTTAGAATTTTCTTATCCTGCAAGATTAAATACAGACTTAGATGTTATTATAAAACCAAAAGTCAGTGGTGAAATCAAGAAAAAGTATTTTAAAAGCGGTCAAGCTGTAAAAAAAGGTGATAAATTATTTTTGATTGAGCCTGACAAATATCAAGCCAATGCAAATATTGCATATGCAGATACATTAGTTGCAAAAGCAAATTTTGAAGATGCACAAAAAAATTTTGAAAGAGATAGTATATTAATAGAAAAAAACGCTATTTCTCAAAAAGAATTTGATGCAAGTTTAGCTAAATTTAATTCTGCTAAGGCGACTTTAGAAAGCGCTAGAGCAAGACTTTCTAATGCAAAATTGGACTTAAAATACACTATAGTTAGCGCGCCATTTGATGGAATCTTAGGTGATAGTCTTATGGATATAGGTGATTATGTCAATGCTTCAAACACAGAGCTTGTGCGTATTACAAATATCAATCCTATTTATGCAGACTTTTATATCTCAGATGTAGATAAAATTAATATGAATAAAAATATAAAAGATGGAAATTGGCAGTTAGAAAATGTTCAAGTTAGAGCCTTAGTTGGAGGTGAACTTTATAATGGAAAATTATATTTTATAGATAATGTAATAGATACAAATAGCGGTGGAGTAAAAGCTAAGGCTATATTTGATAATAATGTTTCAAATTTAATGCCTGGATCATTTGCAAATGTAATTGTTGGAGGTTTTATTCAAAAAGATGGTTTTGAAATTCCACAAGTTGCACTTTTACAAGATGATAGCACTACTTTTGTATATACCTTAGTTGATGGAAAAGTAGTGAAAAATATTGTTAATGTGATTTATCAAACATCAGATAAAGCTATTATCAACACTGGTTTAAATAATGGAGATAAAGTGATTATCAATAATTTCAAAAAAATTAGACCTGGTGCTAGCGTAAGCGTAATGGAGAATAAATAATGTTTTCTAAATTTTTTATAGAAAGACCAGTGTTTGCTAGTGTTGTTGCTATTATAATTTCACTAGCTGGAATCATCGGACTTTATTCTTTACCCGTAGAGCAATATCCTTCCTTAACCCCTCCGGTAGTTAAAGTCAATGCTACCTATTCAGGTGCTGACGCACAAACAGTTGCACAAACAGTTGCTATTCCACTTGAAGATGCAATTAATGGTGTTGAAAATATGATTTATATGGATTCAACTTCAAGCTCTTCAGGTGATATGAGTTTAAGTGTATATTTTAATATAGGAACTGATCCTGATCAAGCAACAGTAGATGTAAATAATAGAATTTCAGCTGCTATGGCAAAGCTTCCTGAAGATGTTAAAAAAACTGGAGTTAGTGTTAGAAAGACAGGTTCTAGTATTTTAGAAGTTGCGACCTTGTATTCCCCTGATGGTTCTATGGATGCAATAGAAGTTTATAATTATGCTGCTTTAAATATTTTAGATGATCTTGCTAGAGTTCCTGGTGTTGGCAATGCAGTTGCAATTGGATCTAGAAATTATTCTATGAGAATTTGGTTAAATCCTGATTTGCTTAATAAATATCAAATCACTGCTACAGATGTAATTACTGCTGTAAGAGAGCAAAATGCTCAATATGCCACAGGTAAAATTGGACAAGAACCAGTAGTGGAACGATCTCCTTATGTGTATTCAGTTACTATGCAAGGAAGATTAAAAAATCCTAAAGAATTTGAAAATATTATTTTAAGAACTAATAGCGATGGTTCATTTTTAAGATTAAAAGAAGTGGCTGAAGTTGGAATTGGCTCAAAAGAATATACTTTCAATGGCAGGTTAAATGGTAGTAGTGCTACTCCTATATTAATTTTTTTGCAAACAGGTGCTAATGCAGTTAATACAGCAGAATTAATTCAAGCTAAATTTCAAGAACTCTCTAAAAGTTTTCCCGAAGGCTTAGCCTATAAAGTACCATATGATACGACTTTATTTATTAAAGCATCTATTGAAGAAGTGATAAAAACATTTTTTGAAGCACTACTTCTTGTTGTTATCGTAATGTATTTATTCTTAAAGAATTTTCGCTCAACTATCATTCCAATGATTGCCGTTCCTGTATCTATTCTAGGAACTTTTGCAGGACTTTATATCTTAGGTTTTAGTATAAATCTACTTACTTTATTTGCATTAGTTTTAGCTATTGGTATAGTTGTTGATGATGCTATAATCGTTGTAGAAAATATAGATAGAATTATACATGAAGATCCCAATATAAGTATAAAAGATGCTGCTATTAAAGCTATGGATGAAGTTGCTGCACCTGTAGTTTCTATTGTACTTGTACTTTGTGCTGTGTTTATACCTGTATCTTTTATATCAGGCTTTGTGGGGGAAATTCAAAGACAATTTGCTATAACCTTAGCAATATCTGTTACCATATCAGGCTTTGTCGCACTTACCCTAACTCCATCTTTGTGTGCCATATTTTTAAAAAGAAATGAAAGCAAACCTTTTTATTTTGTAAAAAAATTTAATGATCTATTTGATTGGTCTATCAATATTTTTGGTGCAGGTGTAGCATATATGCTAAAAAGAGTTGTAAGATTTGTACTTATATTTTTTATATTTTTAATAGGTTTATTTGGGCTTTTTCAAATAGTTCCACATTCTTTAGTTCCAAATGAAGATCAAGGTAACTTTTTATCTGTTGTAAATTTACCAGCTGCTTCTTCTTTAAATAGAACAACCCAAGCAATGGATGCTATGGCTGATGAATTAAGAAAAAATGAGAATATAACCAATATAGTAGGACTTATAGGATATGATCTTTTTACAGGTTCTTTAAAAGAAAATGCAGGAGCAATGTTTATCAATTTAAAAGATTGGAATGATAGAGATACAAGTAGCTTTGATATAACAAGTATGTATAATAAACAATATTTTTTAAATCCTAATTTCCAATCATTTTTTATAAACCCACCACCAATACAAGGTTTAAGTTTAACCGGTGGATTTGAAATGTATGCGCAAAATCGTAGCGGAAAAGGCTATGATGAAATTCAAATTGATGTAAATAAAATGGTTGAAGCAGCAAACAAACGACCAGAACTTAGCAATGTAAGAACAACATTAAATACAAATTTTCCTCAATTAAGATTAGAAATTGATCGTGATAAGGTTAAACTTTATGGCTTAAATTTAAGCGATATATTTAGCACTCTAAATGCAACCATAGGAACTTATTATGTAAACGATTTTTCTATGCTAGGAAAAAATTATCGTGTTAATATTAGTGCTATTGGTGATTTTAGAAATACACAAAATGCTTTAAAAAATATTTTCGTTCGTGCAAATAATGGATCAATGGTAGCACTTGATAGCGTTTTAACACTATCAAGAAGTATTGGACCTGATGATGTTAAACGATTTAACATGTTTCCTTCGGCTTTAGTACAAGGTGATCCTGCTCCTGGATATACTTCAGGACAGGCTATAGATGCTATTGCTGAAGTTGCAAAAGAAACATTAGGAGAAGAGTACTCAATAGCATGGTCAGGTTCAGCTTATCAAGAGGTCACAAGCAGTGGGGCTGGTTCAATCGCATTTGTATTAGGACTTTTATTTGTATTTTTAATTTTGGCAGCACAATACGAAAGATGGTTAATGCCTTTAGCGGTTATTACTGCTGTTCCTTTTGCAGTATTTGGTTCATTACTTTTTGTGTGGCTTAGAGGTTTAGAAAACGACATATATTTTCAAACAGGTCTTTTGCTTCTTATAGGACTTTCTGCCAAAAATGCAATTTTAATCGTAGAATTTGCCATGGAAGAACACTTAAAAAAAGGTAAGAGTATTTTTGAAGCTTCTATTAGTGCAGCAAAATTAAGATTTAGGCCTATTGTTATGACCTCACTAGCATTTATTTGTGGAATTTTGCCTTTATTTTTTGCTTACGGAGCAGGTAGTGCAAGCCGACATGCCATAGGGACAGGTGTTATAGGTGGTATGATAGTTGCTTCTACTATTGCAATATTTTTTGTGCCTTTATTCTTTTATATTTTAGAAAGCTTCAATAAATGGCTAGATATGAAAAGAGGTAAAACACATGCGTAAAATCTTGATTATCGCAAGCTGTTTTTTTATAGCAGCTTGTAGTTTAAAACCAAATTTAAAAATATCTGATGTAAATTACACAAAAAGTTTAGATGAAAATATTAGCATTAATAAACAATGGTGGAAAATGTTTAATGACGATAATTTAAATTATCTAGTTGAACAAGCCTTAAAAAACAACAATGATTTACAAATAGCCTATATAAATTTACAAAAAGCTTACGAAGCTCTAGGCATATCAAGAAGCGATCTTTTACCAAAACTTGATGGTAGTGCTAGTGGAGCAAGATCTAAAACAAGCATTAACGCTCCAAGCAATAAAAGTAAGGACTTTGCTTTTGGAAATGATTTTAAGTTAGGCTTAAATTTAAGCTATGAGATTGATCTTTGGGGAAAATACAGAGATAACTATGGTGCTTCAAAATCAAAACTTCAAGCAAGCGAATTTGATTATGAGAGTGCTAGATTAAGTCTTATTTCTAATGTTACAAAGACTTATTTTAACATAGCAAGCTTGAGCGAGCAGGTTAAAATTTTAGAAGAGAGTGTTCAAAGTTATCAAAAGACTTATAATTTAAAATTAGAACATTTCAAAATAGGTGCTATAGGTGAATATGAGTTAAGCAAATTCAAAGCAGAGCTTGATAATTCTAAAATTTTACTTACAAATGCTAAAATTAAAAAAGAATCTAACACTAAAGCTCTAAAAATACTTACCTCTAACACTATTGATGATATACTTTATAATAGTGTAAATTATACAAAAATTGGACAATACGATGTTAATATACCTCAAGGTATAGGAAGTGAAATTTTACTTCAAAGACCTGATATACAAAGTGCTCTAAAAACACTTGAAGAAAAAAATTATCTTGTAGGAGTTGCTAGAAGCGCATTTTTACCAAATCTTTCTTTGACTGGACTTTTAGGATATGAAAGTAAAGATTTAGATTTGTTGGTTAAAAATGGTAGTGGAACTTGGGGTGTAGCTGGAAATTTTATGATGCCTATTTTTCACTGGGGTGAAATTTACAATAGCGTAAATATTGCAAAGCTTAGCAAAGACGAAGCTTTTTTACAATATGAAAATACACTAAAAAAAGCTTTTGGAGAAATTCAACTTGCATTATTTAATCGCAGAAACTACTATGAAAACGAAAAAAATTATGAGAATTTATTCTTAGCTCAGAGTAAAATTTATGAAATATCCAATGTAAGATACGAAAATGGAGTTATAAATTTAGCCGATTATTTACAAGATCAAAGAAACTACCTTAACGCAAAACTTGCTTATATTAATTCTTCTTATGAGTTAGCAAATTCTATTGTAGATGTTATAAAAGCTTTTGGTGGTGGATTTAATGCGAAGGAAAATTCAAAAGATAATATCAAAGATATGGAAGAAAATTTAAAATCTAATTTCTACAACAACTAAGCTTGACTTAGTTGTTTAATGCATTTGAATTTTAACTCTTTGTTGTGCATTGTTATTATTTTTATTTTTTGGATTATTATGCTCAAAACGATAACGCACATCACCTGATACATTTACATCCTGAAAAATTTCATCTAAAGCAGCGCCATTTAAAATACCAACTAATGCAAATATCAAAACAAAAAAGCTAATCAGTAATTTTTCCATATTTAAGCCTTTAAAAATATGATACAATTATAATCCTTTTTAAATAACTGCAAATAATTTTAGGACAAATATGAATTTTTTACAAAAAATAGCGCTTTCTTATTCACACAAAGCCATGCAAAAATCTTTAGAAAATGGATTTAATGTACAACTTTTAAAAAACGGGCAAGAGAAAAAAAACAATCCGAAAAAATCTTACATGCTCTACGCACATATACCTTTTTGTCATACTTTTTGTCCGTATTGTAGTTTTCATAAATACTATTATGATGAAAACTTAGCAAAACAATATTTTGAAAGTTTAAGAGAAGAAATTAAGCAAATAAAACTCAAAGGCTTTGACTTTACCTCTATGTATGTTGGTGGAGGGACTACTTTGATCAACGAAGAAGAACTAGCAAAAACCTTAGAGCTTTGCAAAAAACTTTTCAATATTAAAGAAATTTCTTGCGAAACTGATCCCAATCACATAGAACCTGAAAAATTAAAAATGTTTAAAGGTTTAATTGATCGTTTAAGTTGTGGTGTACAAAGCTTTAATGATGATATTTTAAAAAAAGTAGCGAGATATAATAAATTTGGCTCAAGCAAAGAACTTCAAGAAAAACTTTCAAAAGCTATAGGAATACTTCCTGTTATGAGTCTTGATTTAATTTTTAATTTTCCAAGTCAAACTCAAGAACAATTATTAAAAGATCTAGAAATTGCTAAAAATTTAAAACCTCAGCAAATTACCACTTATCCTCTCATGAAATCAAATCTTACCAAAGACAATATTGCTAAGACTTTGGGTGTAAGTTTTCAGGATAATGAATTTAAATTTTATAACATAATAGTAGATTATTTTAAAGATTATGAAAGAAATAACGCTTGGTCTTTTTCTCTAGAAAAAAGTAGTTTTAACGATGAATACGTAAGCTCTCATCATGAATATTTAGGTGTTGGAAGCGGGGCTTTTAGCTTTTTAGATGGAGAACTTTTAATCAATGCTTTTAATTTAAATGATTATTCTAAATTGATAAAAGAAAAACAAAATGCCAACATTGCCAAGGCAAATTTTAGCAAAAAAGAAATCATAAAATATATCTTTTTAACAGAAATGTTTGCTGGAAAAATAGAAATTGATCAACTAAATAAAACTTTAGATTGCAATATCAAAAAAGATCTTTTCGTAGAACTTTTAGGGCTTAAAGTAAGCAAAGCCTTAATACAAAATCAAAATACTCTACAGGTAAGTGAATTTGGACGCTATTTATTTATGGTTTTGATGAAAGATTTTTACACTGGTATGGATTTAGTGCGTGCTGTATTTAGAGATGATAAACGCATCAAGAACAAAGAACATATTAATATCATGCATGAAAATGTTGATCCCCTTAGTCCTGACAGTATGAATTTTTAAGCTTCTTGATATATAATTATCATGAAAAATACACAAGGGGTACATTTATGATTGATAATTCTTTAGAAGCTTACACTCAAAAATACGATCAAGAAAATTATGGTTTACAATATCCTGATGGTCACGTAATAAGATTTTATGAAAGAATATTAAAATACAAACTCCAAAAAACTAGTGGTAATTTACTAGATTTTGGTTGTGGCAATGGAATTCATTCTAAATATTTTCAAACAAAAGGCTTTAAAACTTTTGGTGTTGATATAGTAGAAAGCTTAAACACCACATGGAAAAATGATGCAAATATCAATGAAAATAATTTCCATGTCATTAAACCTAACGCTAGTATAAAAAAACTATTTAATGAAAAAATGGACTTAATTTTTGCAAATCAAAGTTTATATTATCTACCTTTAGAAGATTTTAAAAATACTATACAAGAATTTTATGACATATGCAACGATGGGGCAATCATTTTTGCTACCATGATGAGCAATAAAGGCTATAGTGCCTTTGAAAGAAGCGAAGCTTTAGAAAATGGCTTGTGTGAAGTTAAACACACAGGAAGACTAAATAGCTCAACTTACATGAGATTTATTAAAAATATACAAGACTTAAAAGATAATTTTAAGCCTTTTAAACCTTTATTTTGGGGAGATTATGAACTAATGAATTTACACAACTTTGAAGGAAGTGTAGAACACTACATTTACATAGGACAAAAATAATCATTTTAAAGCAAAATATTTTGCTTTAAAATGGTCTTACCACCATCATTATAACGATTATGATAAATAAAATAGTTGGTATTTCGTTATAAAATCTAAAGAATTTTCCGCTTTTTTTACAAATATCATTTTGAAGTTGCCTTAAATAATAGTAATTTTGAAAATGATAAATAATCAAAAGCAATGCACAGGTTAATTTTGCGTGCATATATCCACCAACCATTAGAACATCTTTATTAGCTATCATCATTAAACTACCAGTTATCGCAGTAGCTATCATCGCTGGAGTTTGTATATAAAAATATAACTTTCTTTCTTGAATTTTTATCACATCTACAAAATTTTTATTATGATTATTTTCAGCATGATAAACAAAAAGTCTTGGTAAATAAAACATTCCAGCCATCCAAGAAACAAAAGCTAAATAATGGATTACTTTAATCCACAAATACCACTCATTTAAAAAATCTAACATTTTTTTCCTTTATTAAAAATTTCTTTTATTAAAATCAAAGCTACGCTGATATTTATCATTACATCAGCAAAATTAAAAACAGCAAATTCAAACCATTTATGCCAAAAAACAAAATCAACCACTCCAATATGCATAAATCTATCAAGCAAATTAGAACATCCTGCACTTAGCATCATAGCAAAAGCTATTATATGGGTTTTTAAAAATTCTTTCTGATAAAACAAATAAAAAAATAAAATAATAATAAAAATAAGTTGTATATACTTTAAATACTCACCTAAAAAGGCAAACATAGAAAAAGCAACACCTGTATTATAAGTTAAAATCAAATCAAAAAATTCACCCTTATATACAAATCCTTGTAAAAATATATATTTACTTAATTGATCCAAAACAAAAACTAAGATAAAAATTAAACAGAATTTTAAATATGAAAATTTAAGCATTAAGTGCTTTCATAAAAAATTTTTCTACTTCTTTCATTTGTTTTTCTAAAAGTTTGACATCTTTTCCTTCTAATAGTAAGCGAATTAAATTTTCAGTTCCTGAATATCGAAACAAGCTTGAAATTCCTTGTTTTTCTAAATTTTGTTTCAAAACTTGCAAGCCTTCTATTTGAGATAAATCTTTTTTTTGCGAAATTTTAAGATTGTGTAAAAGTTGTGGATAAGGCTTTACCTGATTTAAAATTTCACTTGCATTTTTTTCTTCGCTAAGCATTAAAGCACTAAATTGTAAAGCTGCTACTAATCCATCACCTGTTTTAGCATAGTCGCTAAAAATAATATGTCCACTTTGCTCGCCACCAAAATTTCCTTCACATTCTTTTAGTTTTTCTAATACATATTTATCACCAACATTACAAGTTTCGTGTTTAATCTTATGCTTATTTAAAAATTCTTTTAAAGCACCATTACTCATAATAGTACTAATAACACTAGATCTTAACTTACCTTGTTTTTTCAAGAATAAAGCTAACACTCCAAGTAAACTATCTCCATGAGCTACACTGCCTTTTTCATCAACCACAACCAAACGATCAGCATCTCCATCAAAAGCAAAACCTACATCGGCTCTAAATTTTTTCACTTCCAAGGCTAAATTTAAAGGATGTAAAGCTCCACAATTTTCATTAATATTTAAACCATTAGGACTATCATTAATCACAATAACATCAGCACCTAGCTCCTTAAATACAGTTGGTGCTACTTTATAAGCTGCTCCATGAGCCACATCAAGTACTATGCGTAAGGATTTAAGAGTTAAATTTTTAGGGAAAGAATTTTTAATAGAAACAATATATCTACCAATAACATCATCAATTCTTTTTGCTTGACCAATTTGAGATTTAGTTATTTTTGCTTCTTCTATTAATTTGTCATTAAAATAAATTTCTTCTATTTGCGCTTCTGCTTGCTCATCAAGTTTATTACCATGTGCATCAAAAAATTTAATACCATTATCATAGTAAGGATTATGCGAAGCAGAAATCATAATACCAGCATCACATCGCATATCTTCAGTCAAAAAAGCAATTGCGGGAGTTGGCATAGGTCCTATTTCTATCACATTATAACCTATAGAGGTTAGTCCTGAAACGATAGCATTTTCTATCATATATCCACTTCTTCTAGTATCTTTACCTACTAAAATATTATTAGTAATTGCTTTATCTTTAAAATAAATTCCAGCAGCCATAGCCAAACGCATTGCTAAAAACGAATCTAAAAGTTCCCCTGCTTTACCACGAACTCCATCTGTTCCAAAAAGTTTCATACTTCTCCCTTTGATTTTAAATGTTAATTATAAGAAAATAAAGTTAAGCAATGTCTAAAGCAAGTGAAATATTGTCATTAGTTTGCAAAATCAATATATAATCTTAAAATTAAAAAATTTAAAGGTTATCAATGAAAAAAATCATCTTAGGTATTATTGTAGTTTTTGCATTTGTTGCTTTTTTTGCTTCAAGTTTTTATATGAATTCTTTAAATGAAAAAGTATTTTCATATCTTAATGCAGATACATCTTATTACAAAGTAGAAGATATCAACTATACTAAAGGATTATTAAATTCAAAAGGTGAATTTAAAGTAACTCTTAATAATATTCCTTATAGTTTTAAAGTTCATATTGATTTTTCTAATATTATATTAACAAGCAACAATATAAAAATTTCCATTCTTAATGAAAATGAAGATTTATCAAATATATTTTCTAACGAAGAAATTTTAAAAATATTAATTAATACAAAACTAAACAAGAAAATTATCGTAAATGCTAAATTAAACGATCTTAATACCACATACGATGATACAGATATAGTTATAAAAAATTTGAATTTTATCATCAATGGTAGTGATATTTTTATAGACAATATGCAATTAAATGCTGATTATATCCTCTTTGGGCAACCATCTCAAGAAGATGGTATGGTTGAATTAAAAAATATAAAAATTTCTGAAATTCCTACAAGTCAATTAAAATTTGAAGATATTTTAAATCCTTCACGTAATAGCGAACAAAATACAACTATAGAAAGTATAAATTTTTTAAATGAAATAATTTTAAAAAATTTAAATATCTATACAAAAACAACCACCAACCCACAAAACAATTATGACAATATCTTAGAAGTAAATCTCGCAAATTTACAGCTTTTACCAAATAATTTTATCTTAGATGATATAGCCTTAGCTATGGATTTTAAAAATATTTCCAAAGAAGTTTATGACAAAATATTACAAAGTTCTAATACTAATTTATTTTCTTTAATACTCTTAGCTAACAATTTTTTACAAACTGATCCTCAAATTTTCTTAAATAATTTTTCATTTTCAAAAGAAAATAAAAAATTTGTTTCAAATGGTCAAACCATAGTCAAAGATAATTCAATAAAAAGTCAAGTTCATATCCAATCTCAACTACTTCCAAGTCAAATCATAGGTGATTTAGAAAATTTTAACGAATTTTTTGTTGATCAAAATGGATCTTATGTATTTGATTTGATTTATGATGATTCAAACAAAACCGATATCAAGACAATTATAAATGGCGAACAAACAGATTTCATGTCTGTTAATTAATGAATAATTTAAGTCTCAAATTTCGTCCTAAAACTCTAAACGAAGTTTTAGGACAAGAAAATTTAGTAGAAATTTTTAAAAAATTTATATCTCTTTCAAAACTGCCACATAGTATATTTTTTGGACCCGCAGGATGTGGAAAAACCTCTTTTGCTAGAGCAGTAGCTTTTGATTTTAAACTTGATTTTTATGAATTTGATGGTGGAAATTTTAGGCTTGATGAGCTAAGAAAAGTATTAAACAAATATGAAAATTCACTTTATAAACCTTTAATTTTTATAGATGAAGTTCATAGACTTTCAAAAACTCAACAAGAGATGCTTTTAGTGCCTTTAGAAAATCAAAATTGTATTTTTATAGGTGCAAGCACCGAAAATCCTTATTTTGCATTAACTTCAGGTATTAGAAGCAGAAGTATGCTTTTTGAATTTCAAGGATTAAATTATCAAGATTTAGAAAAATTAGCCCTAAGAGTACAAAAAGAATTAAACTGTACAATCGATGATGATGCTAAAGATTTTTTAATTAATTCAAGCGCAAATGATGCAAGAAGTTTTTTAAATTTATGTGAATTTGCATTAGCCCTTAATCCTTTAAACATACAACTTCAAACTTTAAAAAAGTTAAGAGCTAATGTTTTAAACGATAGTATTTCTAGTAAAGATGTGCACTACAAACTCGCAAGTTCCTTGATTAAAAGCTTAAGAGGAAGTGATGTAGATGCTAGTTTATATTATCTTGCTAGATTAATCGATGGAGGAGAAAGTGCTGATTTCATAGCTAGAAGATTAGTTATATTTGCTAGCGAAGATATCTCTAATGCCAACCCTCAAGCTTTAAATTTAGCTACAAGCACACTTATAGCAGTTAAAAACATAGGTTATCCTGAAGCTAGAATCATCTTAGCACAATGTGTGGTATTTTTAGCAAGCTCTCCTAAATCAAATTCAAGTTATTTGGCTATAAACGATGCTTTAACCTATGTCAAAAATAACCCTGCCTTAAAAACACTTCCTCATCTTGATAATAATCACCCTAAAAGAAACACTTACCTGTATCCTCATGATTTTGGAGGTTGGGTAAAACAAAGATATTTAGAAAAAGATTTAAAATTTTACCATAGCAAGAACATAGGATTTGAACAACAACTAAATTTATGGCTAACACAAATGAAAAAGCATCAAACATAATTACTTTAAGCACATTATAAAAAAATTTTTATATAATTTTCACCTTATGGTTCCGTAGCTCAGCTGGTAGAGCACCACCTTGACATGGTGGTGGTCGTTGGTTCAAGTCCAATCGGAGCCACCATTTTGTAGTTTTCTAACTTAAATTACTATAATTTTAAGAGTATTTAAAATCTAATCAATCTTTATAAAATTAAAGAAAATAAATAAGCATAGACTTGCTGATTTTATAAACCTATCATCACTGAAGTTGATTTTATGATTCCACAAACCTCATCACCAACTTTAAAATCAACATCTTGAGCAGAATTTAATGTGATTAATGATGTTAAAATTTGATTTTCTCCTAAATCTAAACTAACTTCAGCACTAACTACACCTTTATTTATATTTGTAATTTTACCTTTTAAGATATTTCTTGCACTAATTTTAAGATCTTTTTCATTACTTATCATAACTGATGTTGATTTAATGATAGCTTTTACTTCTTTACCAACTTTAAGATCTAAATTCTCTATAGAATTTTTAGTTATGATTGAAACAATTTTTATCCCATTTTTTAACTCTAATACCACCTCTGCATTTACTGCACCTGCAACTAATTCTACTACTTTTCCTGAAAAAACATTTCTTGCACTAATTTGCATTTTTACTCCTTAATTATGAAATTATTATAATTTAAAATTCACTCACCTGTAAAAACTCTTTATAATATTTATCATGATTTAATAACTATATTCTTGCTATCTTAACAATATTTTCTTAATCAGGTATTACATATCTTTATATATTTTTTCATCAGATAAAAGAAATCTCGGTAATAAAAAGCATTGAGCAAACTACGATAAATTCAAACTTTAGTGGTATAAATTAACAAAATTATTTTTGCTATATTTATTTAATTAAAAAATTTAAAATTGATTAAATATAAAAAGAACAAAATCTAATAGCTTTTTGATGTTATAAGATAGACTTATAATATCTTAGAATATATTTTTATTCAATTTTATTAAAAAGCATCTTTGATATAATTATACTAAGGAAATAAAAATTTATAAATATTTACGCATCAAAAATCTCTTTCATAGATCGCAAATAGGAGTATATATGCAAAATGAATTATTGCAAAATTTAGAGAATCATTTTGAAACGCTAAATCACATTAGAAATTTAGCACAAAATTATGATGAAAGATTATTAGATTATCTTTTAGAGCAAAGCATATATAAAGATGAATTAAAAGTAGATTTTTTATCACACAAAAGAATGCTTTAATTTTTAAACTCAATGACTTTTTAACTTTTTTAGATCTTAGAAATTTAAGCGGTAGTTTCACAAGTTATGCAAATAAAATAGGGCTTAGCTTTAAAACAAAAGGCTTTTTATGATAACAAAGGATAACTTTAAAGAAGTATTGGCAATATTAGGTTTTAAACAAGAGGATAATAAATATTCTAAAACTATAAATAGCTACACAATGCAAGTAGATTTTAATAAAGAAAAGCTCATATATCCGCAAGAGCTCACTACTGAAAGTGATACAACAAGCAATTTTTCACAAAATGAAAATTTTGTTGTTTTTGAATGTGTGCATAAACTCTTAGAAATAGGCTACAAAGCTCAAGACTTAGTATTAGAAAAAACTTGGAAGCTAGGGCATAGTGCTAAAAGCGGTAGAGCAGATATTACAATATATAAAAGCGATGAAAATAATAAAGAAAGTTATGTTTATTGCATTATAGAATGTAAAACTATGGGAAAAGAATTTGATAATGCTAAAAAAGATTTATTTAATAATAGCGATGGCAACCAACTTTTTAGCTATGCCGCATAAGCTAGAAGCGTAGAATGGCTATGCCTATATGCCAGTGATTATAAAAATTCAGAAATAATAACAAAAGAAGAGATTATTAAATTTAAAGATGATGCAAATATTTTAAATCTAAGTTTAAATGATAATTCAATACAGACATTTCAAAAAGCATCAGGTGTAAGCGATTTTTTCATGGTTTGAGAAGAAACCTATAACAAAAAGTCCTATGAAAATCTCATTTTTAAATCACAAGCTTATGATATAGGTATATTACCCCTTTATAAAAAAGACTTAAAAGAATTTGAAAAAAGCGATGGTTTAAATGTAAAATTCAAAGAGATTCTAAGACATAACAACATAAGCGACCCGCAAAATGCCTTTAATTCACTCTTAGCCCTTTTTCTTTGTAAATGTGTAGATGAAGCAAGCAAACAAGATGATGAAGAATTAGACTTTTATTACAACCCTTTTAAAGATGATTATTTTAGCCTATATAAAAGACTTTTAAATCTTTTTATTAAAGGCATGAAAGATTTTTTAAAAGAAGAAGTTTATCACACAGAAGAAAACTTTGTTGCTAATACCTTGCAAACCTACACAGGTGCAAATCGTAAAAAACTACAAGAGATATTAGAAACAGAATTACAAAAAGCAAGAATCTACTCTGCACAATTTTTTAATTTCAAGCAAAGCTACAATAAAAAGCTTTTTGAGAAAAATGGCAAAGTTTTAGCAGAGGTTATACAGCTTTTTGAGAAATACCGCTTTTCCTATTCTAGCAAGTATCAATTTTTAGGAGATCTTTTTGAGCAATTTTTAAACGAAGGCTTCAAAGAAGATGAGGGTAGATATTTCACCCCAATGCCAATTACTCGCTTTATGTGGAATGCCCTACCTTTTGAAGATTTTATTAATCTCAAAGATAAAAAGTTTCCAAAAATTATAGACTTTGCTTGTGGTGCAGGGCATTTTTTGACAGAGGGCGTAAATGCGTTTAGTGATTATTGCAAAGATAAACTCAGCATAGATGATAATGCCTTATCAGAAAATTTCTATGGCATAGATAAAGATGATCGCCTAGCAAGGACAACCCAAGTTGCAATGCTTTTAAATGGTGCGAATAAAGCAAAAATCCGCTTTATTGATGGCTTAGAATATGATCAAGAATTTTATGGAGCTAAGCAACAAATTTTTGATATATTAGTAGCAAATCCACCCTATTCAGTCAAAGACTTCAAACAGCATTTAAGCCAAAATGTCCTAAAAGGCAAAGAGGGCAATAAGCCTTATGAAGTATTAGAATTTACAAGCTTAAATAGTGCAATGATAGAAAATGTTTTTGTAGAAAGGCTAACTCATATCTTAAAACCAAAAGGCTTAGCAGCAATCATTCTTCCTAGCTCAATCCTTTCAAATACAGATCAAGCTACAATCAAAGCAAGAGAAATCATCTTATCAAATTTTAACATTCATGCCATTTGCTCCTTTGGTAGCCAAACCTTTGGCACAACAGGCACAAATACAATCATTTTATTTTTAAGTCGCTTTGATGAACCGCCAAAGAAGACAGAGCTTTTACAAGATAGCATTAATGCAATTTTTGCTCATACAATGCAAGAAAATTTTACAGATAATGAAATATTAGAATCTTATCTAGCGATGCAAGAATTTGAAAAGCAAGATTATATAGGCTTGTTAAAACAAAAAGCTTTGCCAAACTATCCCCTTTTTGAAGAATACAAAAATGCTTTTGAGAATCTAAACGATATTAAAAAATACAAAGATTCAAAAAATTTTAAAGCCCTAGATAAGCAAGAGCAAGATAAGGAAATGCAAAATAGGCTATTTAGCTATATCCTAGAGAGAGAAAAAGTGAAGCTAACTTTTTTTGCACTCACCTACAAGCAAAAAACACTCATTATAAAAGCCCCAGATGATACAGATGAACAAAAGAAATTCTTGGGCTATGTGATAAGCAAATCTAAAAATAGCAAAAGTGGCTTGAGTGAAACAGAGGGGCTTTTAAGCGATAAGCAAAACCGCAACGCACAAGATAAGATCGCCTATGCAATTAAACAAAGTTTCAAGGGTAACTTTCATAATCATGAAAGCTTTAATCAATACATAAGCTATGTTATAACTTGCAATCTTTTAAACTTTAAAACCATAGAATTTAACAAAACAATAACACTCAATACAACACAAGATAGCACAAGCCTTAATCCCTTTATAGATTCTAAATATGAGCTTGTAAAGTTGGGGGAAGTGTGTAGTATCAATAAGTTCCAACATCAAGTAAGTGCGGAAAAATTAAAAAGCATGAAAGTTAATAATGGGAACATAAAGCTTTTACCTAGTTCAAAAAATTACGATTGGTGGACAGATGAAAATATAGCTAAAGGCTATATTAATGAGGGCGAAGTAATAGCATTGGGTGTCGCAAGATACGCAAATATTAAGAAATTTAAAGGCAAATTTGTATCAGCCAACAATAAACTTATTAGCATTAAAAATGAAAAAATATTGTTTGACTATACCTACTATATACTTGAAGCATATGGACAAAAACTATATAAAAGCGGTTCTCAATATCCACAATTTGATACAAATAAATTTGAATGTTTTAAAATCCCCCTACCGCCACTTGAGATTCAAAAACAAATTGTAAAAGAATGCGAGGAAGTAGAAAGCTATACTAAAAATATAAACGATTTGATACAAGCATATGAAAATCTTATAAAAGCAGTTTTATTTAAAGCAGATATAATTACAGAAGCTCACAATAATGATACGCAAAGCCTATTCCAAATAATTAACAATCAAGAATTAAGCCTAGATTCTAAGATAACAATGCAATCTCACCATATAAATATAAGTAAAAATAAAGATTCTAAAACACAGCCAAGCACAACACATTCTAAGCATTTATATAGCACACAAGATATTGCATTAGCTATTAATGCACCAGATTCTAATAATACCTTTGATATAGAACAACTAGAAAGCCTTTTAGATTCTATCCCCACTCCACCAAAAGAAACATGGGAAAAACATCGCTTAAGTGATAACAAAAAATTTGCAATACAAATAGGCAAACGAGTCCTTAAAGATGAAGTAAAAGAAAGCGGAAAAATTCCTGTATATAGTGCAAATGTTAAAGAGATTTTTGGATATATTAATAAAGAAATTTTAAACGATTATAATAAAGATAGTATTTTATGGGGGATTGATGGGGATTGGGTGGTAAGTTTTATTCCAAAAAATACGCCATTCTATCCGACTGACCATTGTGGATTTTTAAGGGTAAAAAGTAATGAGATAAATACAAAATTGTTTAGCTTTGCTTTAGAGCAATCAGGACATAATAAAGGTTTTTGTAGGGAATTAAGAGCATCAATAGATAGGATAAAATCCTTACAAATCACACTACCTCCACTACAAGAACAAGAAAAGCTTATAGCAATAATTGATTACATAGAAAACAGAAAGCAAATTTTAAAAAATAAGCTTGACAATATGCATAATAACACTCAAGAAATTTTGCAAAAATACCTCTATCAAAGCTAAATATCTTTAAAGAATTTAGCTTTGCATTATTTTTCCAAGATTCTTTTTAAATCAAATTTTAAAATCACGCAAGAAGCACCTATAAATAATACATCTTTAAATAAAAATCCATCAAAACCTAGTTGTATCATTAAGCTTAAAGTAGTTAAAGAAGTAGCTAATACCCCCAAAGCACCTATAACACCAAATTTAGGATTAAAAAATCCAATAATTAAACAAATATAAATAATTCCCTCTACAATACCCAAAGCATAAGAAGCTCCAGCATCACCAAACAAATGAGGCAAAAAAGCCAACCAAGTCTTAGAAAATAAAGGTTTTAACAATTCTACTTCAAAATCAAACCATTTAGAAATACCAAAAGCAAGAAAAACTAAAATAACCACAAAACGCAATACAAACTTATCGATATTTGTATTAATAAAATAATTTGCAAGTTTATTCATAAAATACCTTTATAAAAATTGATAAGTATCAAAGTAATTTTGCTAGCAAAATGATTATATCAGAGTTTGTCAAATGTACTTTGAGGTTTAAGCCTCAAAGCAAGATTATTGTTTGTTGTTGTTATATTGCAAATAAACTACATGTGTAGCCAAATATTCTTCAAGCCCATGCTTACCATCAGCTCCACCTATACCACTTTTTCTCCATCCTGCATGAAAACCTTGCATAGCTTCAAAATTTTCACGATTAATATAAGTTTCACCAAATTTAATCTCCCTGCTTGCGCGCATAGCTATGTCTAAATTTTGTGTATAAATAGAACTTGTAAGTCCATACTCACAATCATTTGCCATATCAATAGCTTCATCAAGAGTATCAAATTTAGTAATAGGTAAAATAGGAGCAAAAATTTCTTTTTGCATGATCTCATCTTCGTGTTTAACACCCGTTAAAACAGTAGCTGGAAAATAATAACCACTTGTATCATTAAGCTTTCCGCCACATTCTACAACTGCTCCTTTTTGCACTGCTCTATCAAGCATAGCTAAAGCATTATCAAGTCCTGCTTGATTCACAAGAGGTCCCATATCAAAATCACCTTTTAAAGTATTTCCAACACTTACTTTACTCATACTTTTAACAAATTTATCTACAAATTCCTCATAAACATCTTTATGTACATAAGCTCTTTCAGCACAATTGCAAACTTGCCCATTATTGCAAATCCTACTTGCTTTTATCGCTTCAACTGCTAAATCAATATCTGCATCTTTGCAAACTATAGCAGGTGCTTTTCCGCCAAGCTCTAAAGAAACTTTAATAATATTTTTAGCTGCTGCTTGCATAACTTTTGTACCTGCATCAACACTTCCTGTAAGACTTACCATAGCAATATTTTCATTACTTGCTAATTCTTCTCCTACAACACTTCCTTTACCTGCTACAAGATTAAAAACACCTTTTGGTAAAGAACTTTGAGAAACAAGTTTAGCAAATTCAAAAGCATTATTTGGAGTTTCGCTACTTGGTTTAATAACTATAGTATTACCTGTAAGTAAAGCTGGAGCTAACTTTCTAGCAATTAAAAAGAAAGGAAAATTCCAAGGTAAAATTCCACTAACAACTCCAAGAGCACTTTTATAAAGATAGATATGCTCATTAGCTCTATCGCTTTGTATAATTTCACCTTCATAGCGTCTAGCCCATTCGGCTGTATAATCCATATAATCTGCTGTAAAATGAATTTCTACACTAGCTAAAGACCTAACTTTACCTTGCTCTTGCATCAAAACTTCAGTTAAATAATCTGCATTTTTGCGTATTAAATTTGCAAGTTCTCTTAAGTGATTAGCTCTTTGTATCGCAGGTTTTGCCTCCCAAGCTTTTTGAGCTTTTTTAGCTGCTTGTATGGCTCTTTGTGTATCCTCTAAAGATGCACTTGCTACTTTAGAAATCACTTCCTTAGTCGCAGGATTAATAACTTCGATAAATTCACCATTATGAGGGATAAATTCTCCGTCAATAAAATTGTAATATGTTGTCATTGTGTCTCCTTAATTTTGGGTTTAATCCAAATGAAAAACTTCTTCCATATCAAGCCATTTTTCTCCAGCATTCCCTAAAGAAATTTGGCAAGGATCGGTAACTTTCCACCATTCTTGAGTATTTACATCTGCTGCCATTTTTTCCATATCTTTTTTAAAATCATTGCCTACGTATTCAAAATAAGCAAACAAATATTCCCCAAAAAGATAAATAGAATAATTTTGTATATGACACTCTTTAATCATTTCACAAACTCCTTTATAAGGACTTGCATGAAGCTCTTTATATTCCTTAATTTTTTCGGGTTTGATCTTAATAATCTGCCCATATCTTTGCATTTTTAACTCCTTTCATATAAATTAAAAGCATTTTTATAAAAAATAGCATCTAAATTTTCAAAAACTTCACTTTGTATAATGAGCTTTGCCCACTCATTTGGCTCTAACTTCGCCACAGGAAAATTAGAACCAAATAAAAGTCTTTCTTCTCCAAAACAAGCCTTTAAAAAAGCAAAAATTTCAAAAAGAAAATCTTTTGGAGTTTCTTGTGAAAAATTATCAGGAGCTGAAAGTTTTATAAAAAATTGCGAATAATGAGAAAATTTTTCTAAAGTTTTTTTATATTGATCCAAATGTTCCTTAGAAGGTGTTCCAAAATGATTAAGACAAACTTTTAATTTAGGACAAGTTCTAAAAACAAACTCTAGCATAGCAAGCTCTTCATTTTTCATACAAGCTTCAAAAACTAAATTTTCTTTTTCTAAATATTTTAAAATTTGTAAAAAATCCTCTTCTAAAAGCCTTCTAGCTCCCTTTACACTTGTGTGTAAAACTTCTCTAAAAGCTGAAATTTCATCTTTATAATTTATATCAGCTAAACAAAGTTTAAAACCATAAAGCTCCTTTTGCTTTAAGGCAAAAGAAGCTTCACTATCTTTATCATCACTATTTGCTTCAACATACATAGCTCCAATTAAATCAAAATCTTGATATTTTTTTATCACATCTTCATAATTAAAATTTTTATTTAAGCACTCATTAAATTTCAACCAAGGAATACTCATTTGATCTAAATCCCAAAGATGAAGATGTGCATCAAAAATTTTTTGCATTTTAAGCCCTTATTTTAGAACCCAAAAAGCCATACCAAGCTACATATAAAAATAAAGGTGCCATAGCTAAATAGCCCATACTAGTACCAAAATGATCATTTATAGCCCCTATAATTAAAGGACTGATAGCACCTCCTACTATACTCATAACTAAAAGTGAACCTGCTAATTTAACCTGATGAAAAGGTAAATTTTTTGTAGAAACAGCAAAAATAGTAGGAAAAGAAATACTCATAAAGAAAAATAATGTAATTAGTAAAATAACACTAAACAAACCACTACTAAAATAAAGCCCTACACATAAAATAACATTAATTAAAGAATAAATTCCTAAAATACTTTCTCCTTTAATTTTTTTCATTAAAGGTGTAGAAAGAATTCGGCCCATCATAAAAGCTACTAAAGCTATAGAAAAATAATATGCTGCTTGTTCATCACTAAGTCCTTCATAATGTTCTGTAGCATAATTAATAAAAAATGCTCCAGCAGCAACTTGATTAGCTATATAAAGAAATTGTGCTATAAGTCCAAAATTAAAATGACTATGTTTAAAAACTCCAAAAGCTTTACTTGTATCTTCTTTAGCATAATCACTACTTACTTGAGAACCTTCTGGAATTTTATTTAAAGCAAAAAGTATTAAAATTAAAAGCACTATAGCAGCAATACCCACATAAACAAGCTGAACATTACTCATATTTGCTAAAAGTGCTTGCTCTATTTGATCAGCGCTTGCTCCTTCTTCTTGTTTTGTTATGGATAAAAACAAGGCTCCACCAATGATTGGTCCCACAAATTGTCCAAAACCATTAAAGCTTTGTGCTGCATTGATTCTAAAACTTGCATTTTTTTCATCACCAAGTTTTACCATATAAGGATTTGCACTTGTTTCTAATGATCCTATACCGCAAGCTAAAATGAAAAAGGCAAATAAAAATAAGCCAAAACTTGCTATATTTGTCGCTGGTATAATCAGCAAACAACCAATGGCATATAAAGCCAAACCAAAAATAATACCCATTTTATAAGAAAAACGATTTGCTATATAACCTGCAGGTAAAGCGATAATAAAATAAGCTCCAAAATAAGCAAGTTGCAAAAAACCGCTCTCATGTTGAGTAATATGCAAGTGATTTTGAAAATTTTTATTCATCACATCTATAAGACCATAACTTACACCCCATAAAAAGAAAAGTGAAGTAACAAGAATAATTGCTATTTTAATATTTCTTGAATTTTCGTTCATTTTTTACTCCTTTATAATTTAATCCCAATTTAAAGCTCTATCTAAATGCACATAACCCCCATCAGGAAACAAAATTTGACCTGTAGTATGTGAAGCAAGAGGGCTTAGTGTAAAAACTGATGTATTTGCAATTTCCTCTATAGTAGTAAAACGATGCCCTAAAGGAATACTTTTAGCAATTTTTTTGTATTGTTCTTTTGGGTCAGAAAAATTTGAAAGCCATTTTTCATAAAGAGGGGTCATAACTTCAGCTGGAGCTAGGGCGTTAACTCTTACATTATCTTTAGCAAATGCGCAAGCCCACTCTCTAGTAAATCCTATTTGTGCAGCTTTTGCCGAAGCATAAGCTGAGGTTCTACCTTGCCCTGTAAGTCCTGTTTTACTAACTATATTTAAAATGCTACCTTGCTCTTTTTTAATATAAGGTAAGCATTCTTTTGTTACTGTATAATAATGAAAAAGATTATTTTCATAGGATTTGATTAAATCTTGCGTAGTGGTATCTTCAATATGAAGATTATCATTAGCTCCAGCATTATTAACTAAAGCATAAATTCCACCATATCGAGTAGCAATCTCATTGATAAGTTTTCCTATTTGTTCATAATCTTTTAAATCAATCTCATAAAATCCATAATCTTGACATAATTTTTTTAATTCTTCATCGTGCTCTTGTGGCATAGATCTTGAAAGAACAACTGGTATACCACCTTCTTTTGCCCATAACTTAGCAATGCCATATCCTATACCTTTAGCACCGCCTGTGATAATACAAACCTTATTTTTAATTTGTAAATCCATTTATTCTCCTTTATTTAAAAATTTATTTTAGCAAGTTGTAGCAAGTCTCCAAACTGAAAAATCATTTTGTTCATTGATTTCTGCTTTAACTAATTGTCCTTGCGAAACTCTCATAATCAAATCAATTAACTCATCTCTTACTTCTTCTTTTGTTTTTGTCCCATCTATAATACTTCCTGCATTAATATCAATACAATCTTGCATATTTTCATAGCAAAAAGTATTAGAGCTCATTTTTATAGTTGGCACTATAGCAGAACCCGTAGGCGTACCTCTACCTGTAGTAAAAACACAGATATTTGCACCTCCTGCAACCATTGCTGATAATTGCTCTATATCATTGCCTGGAGTGTTCATAAAAGTAAGTCCTTTAGAAAGTACAGGCTTGGCATAATCAATCACATCCATTAATATTCTAGATCCGGCTTTATAAACACAACCTAAAGATTTTTCTTCTATACTACTTAAACCTCCCTCTATATTACCTGGACTCGGATTTGCTCCACGTATATCAGCATGAAAAGATTTGACTAAATTTTCAAAACCTAAAATCTTGTCATAAACCTTTTTTGCTACTTCATCATCTTTAGCTCTCTTAGCTAAAATTGCTTCACAGCCTATGAGTTCAGTTGTCTCAGCTAAAATTACTGCTCCTCCTTCATCTATAACAAAATCACTTAAACTTCCTAAAGCAGGATTTGCACTAAGTCCACTATAACTATCACTTCCACCACATTCTGTACCCAAAATCAAATCAGAAAAGTTTCCTTCACTTTTTTGTACTTTTGCAGCTTCATCAAGCATATTTTGAACTATTTCAATACCTTTTTGAAGTGTATTTTGAGTACCACCGCACTCTTGTATAACTAAATACTCTACTTTTTTATAAGGAGTTGCTTCTTTAATTTTTTCTGCAACCACTTTTGCTTGTATTACCTCACAACCTAAACCTACAATCAAAACTCCATAAACATTGGCATTACTTCCATGACCTATTAAAACATCTCTTGTTTGCAAAGCATCAAATTCAAGCTGAGAACAGCCATGTTGATGATTGATATATACTGCTCCTTGACATTTTTTAGCAATATTTTCACATACTTTATTTGCGCAATGTACACTTGGAATGATAATAACTTTATTTCTTAAGCCAAATTTTCCATCTTCTCTTCTATAACCCATTAATTTATTCATTGTTCATCTCCTCTACCTCTAATACCCTCTGTATTATGCACATGTACCCAAGCTCCTGCTTTAATATCACAACTTGCAATTGCAATTGCTTCAGCATATTTAATCACTAATTCTTTAGTATTAATGTCTTTAAGTGCAAATTTATGACCACTTTGTATATCTTCTTGTAAAATAACTCCTGCAATGTTTTGCCCTTTTTGAAAATTTTGCAAGGCTGTTGCTACATTGTCTTTTTCATTAACTATAACAAAGCCTTTCATAATTTAATTCCTGTTTGTTCTTCTAGTTCTTTAATAATATTTTTAGCTTCATCAAAACGATTGTGCAAAGCTTCTTGAGTTATTTTTGAAAGAGGGTGTGGACTAAAGTCTACAAAATCAAAACCTCTAGCTTTTAAAAGCAAAGCAAAGCCCATAGGAAAAGTTATACTCATACCAAATCTTATAGCCTTTAATAAACTTTTTTGTATCTTTAAAGCTTTTTCGTAAGATTTTTCATTCATAGCTTTATAAATTTCGCTCATAAGTTCTGGAAACACAGCTCCTGCACTTGTCATAGAACCCTTAGCTCCAGCAAATAAAGCTCCAGCATAAAATTCTTCTCTACCTACAAAAACATCAAAACCATCAGGTACAATATCTAAAATATGGTTTAAAAGTAGAGCATCTCCACTGCTATCCTTAATACCAACTATATTATCAATTTTAGAAAGTTTTTCAATAAGTGTTAATGGAAGCGGTGGAGCAAAAAGCGGTATATTATAAATATATAAAGGAAGCTTAACCTTGCTTGCTATATCTTTAACATATTCAAAAAGCGTCTCTTCATTAAACTTATAATAATACGGCATAGCAAGCAAAAGTGCATCAAGACCTATTTCATAAGCTTTTTGAGCCAAAATAGTTGTATTTTCATAAACACTTGAAGTAATACCTGTAATTATGGGTACATTATTTTTTGAAGCTTCTTTACTTAATTTCATAAGTTGTATTTGTTTTTCTACACTTAAAGCTTGAGAATCACCTGCACTACCATTACAAAAAAGCCCATCTAATCCTTTAGAAATTCCAAATTCACAATAATTAATAAATTCTTTTTCATTGATACTTCCATCTTTATGATAAGGAGTCAATAAAGCCGGCAAAGTTCCTTTTAAAATTCCCATTTTCAATCCTTTAACTTATATTTTTTGTATATACAAAATATTATTTATATGCAAAAAATATAACAAAATATTCTAAATTTTAAAAATAAGCAAAAATTCAATAAAATAAGCCTAATTACGAATAAATCACATAATTTTTATACAATTAGCTAAAAAAATATTTTATACAAAGTGTTACAAAATGTAAAAAAATATAATTAAAGGAGTAAAAATGAAACATCAACCTACTTTAAGAGTATTAAAAATTTTAGAGTTATTAGCTTGTGAAAAAAATTTAACTTTAAGTCAAATTGCAAAAAACTTAGATATTCCAACAGGAACACTCTCGCCAATATTAAAAACTTTACAAGAAAATAGATATATATTTTGTAAAAATAAATTTTATTGTCTTGATAATAAAATTTTAGAATTAAGCTTAAGTATAAAAAATGAAAATAGCGTTATGGAACTTATAAAAAAACATATGAAAATTATAAGAGATTTAAGTGGTCAAACCTGTCAAATGGGAATTTTAAAAGGGGGACAAGTATTATACCTTGAAAAATTTGACACAAATAATGAAATACAACTTAAATCTTTTATAGGAACAACTTATCCTGCCTATGCAACCTCTTTAGGAAAAGCTTTATTAGAAAAAAAAAGTAAAAAAGAACTTCAAACGATATATGAAAAAAAACTTACAAAAATTACACCAAATACTTTAAATAGCATTGAGCAACTATATGAGCAATTACAAATAATTAAAAAAGAAAAAATTGCTATAGAAAGTGGAGAAATGAATCCTCAAATTGAATGTATGGCTATAGGTATAGAACATAAAGGAAAAATTATAGCTGCAATTAGTATTTCTTATCTTATCTTTTATTCTAATGAAGATTTTAGAGAAAAAAATAAAAAGATTTTACTTGAAGAAAAAAATAAAATAGAAAAAACTCTTTTATTAAACTTTCCTAATATAGAAAAAATATACTAACTAAAAAATTAAATATTTTTTTGTTATAATCGCAAAAAAATAATTCAACAAGGATGATTGATGCTTAAAGAACTACTTGAAATAAAAAAAGAAATGGAACCAATAATTCATGAATGTTCAGTAAAAATTCAAGTAGCAGCAAGAGAAGTCATAGTAAGAAAAAGAGAATACGAAATTTATGGTCCTATGATAGATAGAGTGTATCTTGATAATGCTGTTTATGTTAAAGTTTTTGCTACAGGAAGAGATACAAAAAGCACTAAAGTTGATATTAAAAATGGATTTTATATGGTGTATGTTGCTCCTGATAAACTAACAAATCAAGAAACTATGAATAAATTAAAGGTTTCTTTTGAAAGTATTGATAATAAATATATTTCAAAAATTATAGAACTTAACAGAAGAATGAAAGAAATTCTTAATAAAACTCAAGCAACTTTAACCAAAGCTGCAAATATGAATGTAGTCATAGAAACTAATCTTGGAGAAGCTTCTGCAGCTACTAAATTTGTGATAACAATTAAATATTTAAAAGATAATCAAAAATTAGAAGTGAAAAATTCAAAATCAGCTGGAAGTTTTAGAGACACAAAAAACCATATAAATTTAGTTGTGGATAAAAATACAGACTCTGCTATATGTGAAAAACTTTTGCGAGATGTAGAAATTTATTTCATAGGAAATTAATTTCTTATTCTCAAATTTGCTAGATGTGTTAAAGCTACTGCAATGGCATCTGTAATGTCTAATGGTTTTATATCTTTAGATATACCAAGCAATCTTTTTACCATAAAAGAAACTTGTTCTTTAGTAGCTTTAGCTTTACCTGTAACTGCTTTTTTAACTTGTAATGGAGTATATTCTGCAAAATCTCCATGAAGTTGTAAAATTTTAAGACTTAAAGCTCCACGAAATTGTGCTAATTTTAAAACCGTTTTTGGATTATATGCAAAAAATATATCTTCTATAGCAACCTCATCAAATTGGTGATTTTTAAATATTAAATCTAGTCCTTCACAAAGCTCTGTAATTTGATATTGTAAATTGTTAGGTTTAATTTTTATCAGTCCTGCTTCTATAAGTTGATTTTTACCATTATTTCTTTCAATGATAGCATAGCCACAATACCTAGAACCAGGATCAATTCCTAATACTTTCAATTTTTCACCTTTATTTCACAACATAGTGTGAAATTTATTTAAGTGAATAATTTTAACCAGTTTTTATAAAAATTAAGATAGAATTTTAACGATAATAATTACTACATTTTTAAGAAAATTGC